>CANJPU010000025.1 GCA_947476285.1 Comamonadaceae bacterium
AATTTCTACAACCATACAAGATTGCACTCGACGCTGGGCTACGTCAGCCCGATGACGTTCGAGCAACGCTGGATCGCGGCCCAGCAGCAAGACAGGAAGTCCGCATAATGGGCAGCCTATGGAGTGCGGTAAACAGGGGCAAGGTCAAATAGCACTGCGTCCTGAAGGTCACGAGGCGCATAGCAACCTGGGCGTGGTGCTGGCAGACCTGCAAGAATGGGATGGCGCGCTGGCCAGCTACGACAGAGCGCTTGAACTCTTGCCGCAGTTCGCCAAGGCCTGGGTCAACCGAGGTGTTGCACTGAACGCCCTCAAGCAATTGCCCATGGCAATTGCAAGCTATGACCGGGCCATCGCCATCGAGCCCGAGTTTCCTGGTGCGCACTGGAACAAAGCCCTGGCATGCTTGAGAGTTGGTGACTTGGAGCTTGGTTGGAAGCTCTTTGAATGGCGGTGGAAGAACGTAGATGCCAACCCGAAGCGTCGGTCCTACGCGCAGCCTCTGTGGCTGGGCGAGTTGTCTTTGAATGGCAAGACCATCCTGCTGCATCACGAGCAAGGCATGGGCGACACGCTTCAGTTCTGCCGGTATGTGCCCTTGCTGGCCAAGGCAGGCGCGCGGGTGATGCTGGAGGTGCCTCGGCCCTTGGTGAATCTACTGAAGGGTCTTGAGGGTGTCGATACGGTGGTCCAGCAGGACGCAAAGCTTTCGAGCTTCGACCTGCACTGCCCGATGATGTCGCTGCCCTTGGCATTCAAGACGAGTCTGTTGACCATTCCATTCGCTGATCGCTATCTCAATGCCGATGAGGACAAGATTGCGTACTGGGATCGAGCCCTTGGTGCAAGAGCCCGGCCACGCGTAGGCCTGGTGTGGAACGGCGGCTTTCGCGCACATCAACCGGAAGTGTGGGCCGTCAACGAACGGCGCAACATGCCGGTGCAACACCTCGCCGCCCTCAAAGGCCTTGACTGCCAATTCATCAGCCTGCAAAAAGGCGACCCAGCCGAGGCGGAGTTCAAGCAACTGCAGCAAGAGGGCTGGGACGGCCCCGACATTCTGAACAGAGTCGATCAACTCAATGACTTCTCAGACACCGCCGCATTGATCGCCTCACTTGATCTGGTGATCGCAGTGGACACCTCGGTGGCCCATCTGGCCGGTGCGCTGGGCAAGCCTGTGTGGCTCTTGAACCGCTTCGACTCCTGCTGGCGTTGGCTCATCGACCGGCAAGACTCGCCCTGGTATCAATCGATGCGCATCTTCAATCAGAAGAGTCCGGGGGATTGGGACGGTGTGATGAAGGATGTCGTCGCGGCCTCGAGCATCAGTGCGAAAGATCACCTCAAAAAATCATAGCCACGCAGCGCGGCCTCTATGGCAGCTGCGGTGGCGATGGGGTTTTCCATCGGAAAGAGATGACCGCCATCCAACATCATGATGCGTCCCTTCGTGACCTGCTCGGTCATGGTGGTGCCCACTTGGCGGAACTCCTGCGAGCCGCGTGCGCCGATGAAGGCGGCTGCGCACTTGAGCGGGTGGCGCTTGAGCACGCGGTCCATATTGTGGGGCAGGGTGTTGTAGATGGCGGTCTCGATGTCGCGGTCAAAGCTGAGCACGCAGTCGCCGTCTTCGTCATGGGTGCAGTGATTGACATAGTCAAGCAAGACCTGTTCGTCCCAGTGGGCAAAGGCCCGTTTGTGGCGAAAGTATTCCAGCGCTGCTTCGCGCGACGCCCAGCGGTTCTTGCGCCTTCGGCTCACACGGCCAGGCGAGATGGCGCCCACCAGTTGCGTGCGCTTCATCGCGCCAAGGGCTGTGGCTTTCCAGCCGCCCAGAAGTGGCGAGTCCAGCATCAGCACACCGCGGGTCAGCTCGGGGTGCAACGCGGCGCACATCAAGCTGAGAAACCCACCCAGGGAATGGCCGACCAGAAATGCGGGTTCACCGTGTTTAGACACCTCACGCGCGGTGAAGTCGTGCAGCTGCTGCACAAGATGTGGCCAACTGTCGGTGACCGGGTAACGCGGGTCATGGCCAAACTTGTCAACTGCCCGCACCACAAATCCGCGCGTGCGAAGATGGCGAAACAGCACCGAATAGGTGGCGGCTGGAAAGCTGTTGGCGTGGGCGAAGACAATGAGGCTCATGGCATGGGCTTGATTGCCATTGCGGGCGCAGTGATAAATTGCGGGCTTGAGGAATATCGCATCGACCCGAACATTCTAGGCTTTCACTCATACGCTCGAACCCTGGCAGCAAAGTGCAGATGAACTCACCCGCCCCCACGTCACCCGCAAGCAACTCAGCCACCCTGAGTGCGCTCATCGAGCGGGCCGCGACATTTCACAGGCAAGGCCAGCTTCAACAGGCGCAGGCGCTGTATGAGGACATCCTGCGGCGAGAGCCCCGGCATTTTGATGCGCTGCATCTGCTAGGTGTGGTGCACGCCCAGTGCGGGCGGGGGCAACTCGCTCTGGAGTGGATGGACAAGGCCATCCGCATCGCCCCGGGCCACGCAGCGGTGCAGCACAACCGTGCCAATCTGCTCAAGACCTTGGGGTTGATCGATGCCGCAGTCGATGCCTACAGCCGGGTGATCACCCTGGACCCCACTCATACCGATGCGCTGTTTCAGCGGGCCCGGTTGTTTGAAGAGCTGGGCCGTCACAAGCTGGCTCTGGCTGACTATGACGATCTCATCCGGCGCAACCCTCAGATGGCAGGTGCTCATTACAACCGGGGCCATGTGCTGCGCTCATTGGGGCAACTGAGGGACGCGCAGCTGAGCTATGAGCGTGCCATCTCCGTCCAGCCCGATTTTGCAGATGCCCACTGCAGCCGCGGTGATGTGCTGCATGCGCAGGGTCAGGGCGAAGCGGCTGTTCAAGCCTATGACAAGGCCATCACCCTGTCGCCTGCCAACACAAACGCCTGGGGCAACCGTGGCGGCGTGCTCATGATGATGGGGCAGCCTGAAGCCGCTTTGGCAAGCTATGACAAGGTCATTGCGATCGATGCGTCATCGGCACAAGCCCATGCCAATCGTGCGCGGGTGTTGCACGCGCTGCATCGGCATGAGCAAGCCGTGGCCGCTTTCGACAAGGCAATTGCCCTGCAATCTGACGATGCCCAAGCGCACTCTGACAAAGCGGATGCATTGGTTGGCATGCAACTGCTGGAAGCGGCCTTTGCAAGTTACGACCAATCCATTGCCCTGCGGCCTGCGCATGCTCAGACACTCTCGAACAAATCCGTGGCTCTGCTCCTGGGTGGGCAGCTCAAGCCTGGGTGGGAGCTGTACGAATGGCGCTGGAAGGCGGCCGATCAGGTGACAGCCTATTTGCCCACCGGCAAGCCAGCGTTCAGCATGTCGGACCACAAGAAGAAGGTGCTGGTCTGGTGCGAGCAGGGTTTGGGCGACGAGATCATGTTCAGCTCTGTCTTGCCCGAGTTCAATCGCCTGTGCGCCAAGCTGCTGGTGCGCACCGATGCGCGTCTGGTGCCGCTGCTGGCGCGCTCGATGCCAGACATTGAATTCATCGCGCGGGGAAGTCCTATCGATGAGACGCGCTACGACGAGCAGATTGCGATGGGCGGCATGTGCCGGTTCCTGCGCAATGAGCTTGAAAGCTTCAAGCCTGCATCGGCAGGCTACCTGGTGGCCGACCCAGACAAGGCGCGAAGCCTGCGCCGCGCACTCGTAGGCGCGTCAAGTGACAAGCTGTGCGGCATCAGTTGGCGCAGCAAGAATCCGCACAATGGCGCGGACCGCAGCCTGGGCCTCGCGTCTTTGGTCAAGCCCCTTGCAATGCCAGGCGTGCGCTTTGTCAATCTGCAGTATGGCGACACCCAGCAAGAGATTGACGACGTGGCCCAGCAGCTTGGGATTGAAGTGCTTCAATGCACTGAGCTTGACAATCTGCGGGATGTCGACGGCTTGGCGTCGCTGATCACCGCGTGCGACTTCGTGGTTTCCGTGGCCAACAGCACGGTGCAATTGGCGGGTGCATTGGGAAAAGATGTGCGCATTCTGCTGCCGCGCAATTGCAGTTGGCGATGGTTTCTTGTCGACGAGCACAAGAGCCCTTGGTACGCGTCGGCGACGCTCTATCGGCAGGCAGAGGACCGCGAATGGTTGCCTGTGATTGAAAGAGTGAAGGCTGAGCTGATCGGCAATCCAGGCCTGATCAAATCAGCCGCTCGTCCGGCCGCGTGATTTTCTTGAGTGGCTTGCTCGCGCCGCCGGTGATTCGCAAGGGAATCTCGGTGTGGGCATCGTCCCAGACCGGGTCTTCCAGGCTGTCGAAAACTTCGCGCAGCTTTTGGCCCCAACTGTTGTGCAGCATGCGAAAGTAGGGGTTGTGCATGTCCACGCAGACCACCTTGTCGGTCTCGAAGCGGTTGGCCTCATAGACCACCAGGTCCAGCGGGGGGCCGACCGAGAGGTTGGACTTCATGGTCGAATCCATGGAAACCAAGGCGCACTTGGCGGCCTCGGCCAGGGGTGTGTCGGGGGTGACCACGCGGTCGAGCACCGGCTTGCCGTATTTGGATTCGCCGATCTGGAAGTAGGGCGACTCGGGCGTGGCCTCGATGAAATTGCCGGCCGAATAGACCTGGAACAGGCGCATGCCCTCACCGCGAATCTGGCCGCCGAAGATCAAAGACACATTGAATTCAACCCCCGCATGCTTGAGCGCGGCGGCGTCGCGGTCGTACACATGGCGCACCGCATTGCCCAGCACCCGCGCCGCGTCGAACATGCTCTTGGCGTTCCAGATGGTCACGGCCTCGCCTTCGTCGCGCTCCTTGAGCTGTTCGACCTGCAAAATCTCGCGTACCGATTGGGAGATGCTGAGGTTGCCTGCCGACAGCAGCACCATGAAGCGATCGCCAGGCCGCTCATAGACGATCATCTTGCGAAAGGTGCTGATGTTGTCCACGCCCGCGTTGGTGCGCGAGTCCGACAAAAACACCAGCCCGGCGTTGAGTTTGATGCCGACGCAATAAGTCATGATTCCCCCAGTTTCTTCAGAGCATACAGTGCATCGAGCGCCTCGCGTGGGCTCATGGCGTCAGGGTCCAGTGCCGCCAGGGCGGCTTCCACCGCGCTGTGGGAGGGCGCCTCCACCTCGGGCGGCGGCGCGAACAAGTCCACCTGCTCGCGGCTTTGTGTCTGCTGCGCCTCCAGCGCCGCCAGCGCATGGCGCGCATGGTTGACCACAGCCGCTGGCATGCCTGCAAGCCGGGCCACATGAATGCCGTAGCTGCGGCTGGCCGGGCCGGGCTGGATCTCGTGCAGGAACACGATGTCAGTACCGGACTCGGCCGCGCTCACGTGCACGTTCACTGCCGCATGGTGATTGGCCGGAAACTCGGTCAACTCAAAATAGTGCGTTGCAAACAAAGTGAAAGCCTGGGACTTGTCATGCAAATGGGCAGCAATGCCTGAGGCCAAGGCCAGCCCGTCAAAGGTAGAGGTGCCGCGGCCGATCTCGTCCATCAGCACCAGTGAATTGGCGGTGGCCGCATGCAGGATCTGCGCCCCCTCGGTCATCTCCAGCATGAAGGTCGATTGCGCATTGGCCAGATCATCGGCCGCGCCAATGCGGGTATGAATGGCGTCCATCGGCCCCAGCCGGCAGGCGCTGGCCGGCACATAAGAGCCCATGGCCGCCAGCAGGCAGATGAGGGCCACCTGTCGCATGTAGGTGGATTTGCCGCCCATGTTGGGGCCGGTGATGATCTGCATGCGCTGGCGTGGGCCCAGGCGCGTGTCGTTGGCAATGAAGGCGCCACCGCTGGTTTGCGCCAGCCGCGCCTGCACCACCGGGTGGCGGCCCTGAGTGATGTCTATGCCCGGCTCTTTCATGAACTGCGGTCGGCACCATTCCAGCGTGAGCGAGCGCTCGGCCAGCGCGCACAAGGCGTCCAGCGCGGCCAGCGCACGGGCCAGTCGGGAGAGAGCGGGCACGAATTGCTGCAACTGGTCCAGCAGTTGCTCGTAAAGCCACTTCTCGCGGGCCAGGGCGCGGTCTTGCGCGGACAAAGCTTTGTCTTCAAATGCCTTGAGCTCGGGTGTGATGAATCGCTCGGCGTTCTTCAGCGTCTGGCGCCGGCGGTAGTCGTCGGGTACTTTGTCAAGCTGGCCTTGGGTGACTTCGATGTAGAAGCCGTGCACCTTGTTGAACTGCACGCGCAGATTGGCAATGCCGGTGCGGGCCTTCTCGCGTGCTTCCAGGTCCAGCAGAAAGCTGTCGCAGTTGTCTTGAATGGCCCGCAGTTCGTCGAGCTGGGCGTCCAGCCCGGTGGCAATCACGCCGCCATCGCGCACCAAGGCGGCGGGCTCATCCATGATGCTGGCGGCCAGCAAGGCGGCGCAGCCAGCAGGCGGCGCCAGATCGGCGGTGATCTGGGCCAGCAAGCCATCATGGCTCGCAAGCTGCTGCGACAGCAGCCGCGCTTTGTCCAGCGACTGGCCCAGCCCCACCAACTCGCGCGGGCGCACCTGACGCAAGGCAATGCGGGCGGTGATGCGTTCGACGTCGCTGCAGCCCTTGAGCTGCGCGCGCAGTGCTTGCCACAGGGCTTCGCGCAGCGCGGTCACGGCGTCCAGGCGCGCCTGCGCTTGTGTGCGCTCGCGCCGTGGCTCCAGCAGCCACGCGCGCAGCATGCGGCTGCCCATGCCGGTCATGCAGGTGTCCAGCAGCGAGAACACAGTGGGCGAGTCTTCGCCGCGCAAGGTCTGCACCAGCTCCAGGTTGCGCCGGGTGGTTTGCGGCAGATCGATCAGCTCGTCGTTGCGCTGCACTGAGAGGCTTTGCACATGCGAGAGCGCGCGCCCCTGCGTGTGCTCGGCATAGGCCAGCAGCGCCGCCGCCGCCGCATGCGCATGGGGAAGTTCGTCCGCGCCCCATGCTGCCAGCGATGCGCTGTGCAACTGCTCTTGCAGCTTGCGCAAGCCCAGGCCAGGGTCGAATTGCCATTCAGGCCGTTGCGTCAGAGAAAGTGCGCTTGCAAAACGCAAGGCCTTCAGCCGCTGCTCGAATGCGCCGGTGACGTCCGCTGAGAACAGCAGCTCGCTGGGCGCAATGCGCGCCACCCAGGCCTCCAGCTCGTCGGCGGCGCATTCGGCCAGTTGCAGCGCGCCCTGCGTCACACTCAGCCAGGCCAGGCCCAGGCGATGGCGCGCGGCCTGATGCACGGCCAGCAAGATCGCCTCGGATTTGTCGCTCAATAGCTCGGTGTCGGTCAGCGTGCCCGGCGTCACCACCCGCACCACCTTGCGCTCAACCGGCCCCTTGGAGGTGGCCACATCGCCCACTTGTTCGCAGATCGCCACCGATTCGCCGTGTTTGATCAGGCGCGCAAGGTAGCTCTCCATCGAATGAAACGGCACCCCGGCCATCACCACCGGCTCGCCAGCCGACTGGCCCCGGCGCGTGAGCGTGATGTCCAGCAAGCGCGCGGCCTTCTCGGCATCGGCGAAAAACAACTCGTAGAAATCGCCCATGCGGTAGAACACCAGCGTGTGCGGATGCTCGGCCTTGATGGCCAGGTACTGGGCCATCATCGGTGTGTGGTTCGAAAAATCCTGCTTTTCCCTCTGAGAGAGCACCTGCTTTTCGTTTGAGTCAGAGGGGAAAACCATTGCGTGCTTCGATACCTTCTTGGGCTTGGTGGATGGGCGCGATTATCTCGCGTCCGGCGACCAGGTAGCCTATGAGGCCTCGTACGCAGTGCGCCCGCGTTGCGGTGGCTACTTCTTCTCGATGTTCCAGAGAATCGGCCACGACACTGCGGGTGTGGGCTTCCACTGGATGTTGCTGCGGGCCGCGTAGATCGACTGCACCGACCACAGCGGCATGAACAAGGCGTCGTCGTGGATGCGCTTGAACAGCTTGCTGATATAGACCGAGCGCTCCTTGGCCGATGAAAAATCATTCATCTTGAGCAGGTCTTTGTCCAGCGCCGGGTCCGAGTAGAAGGAGTTGGCTCCGTCGGTCACCGCAAACTTGAGCAGGCGACCGGAGGGGTCGTTGTTGTAGTCGGTGTTGCCAACGAACACCATGTCCACTGACGGGTCCTTCGTCTTGGGTGTGACGATGCCCAGCCAGGCGCCGTATTCCATGATGCTCAGGTTGGTCTTGACTCCTATCTGCGACAAGTCGTAGGCGATGCCTTCCACCGTCTGCTTGCTGGCGGCATAGCGGCCCTCGGCGACGCCGATCAGTTTGAGCGGACGGTTGAAGTCAAATCCAGCCTTGACCAGCATGTCGCGCGCCTTCTTGGGGTCGTAGTAGAAGGCATCGACCTGGCCTTCGCAGCCGATCACGCCCGGGTTGCAGAACAACTCCTGCGGCGTCGCGAAGGTCAGCAGCAGACTGCGTGAGAGCGCGTTCTTGTTCACCGCAATGTTGAGCGCCTGGCGCACTTCCTTCTTCTTGAGGTCCGGATTGTTGCCGCGGTTGTTGATCGAGACAAACAGGTTGTTGTAGCTGGGTGCGCTGATGACCTTGATGTTCGGGTCACGGCGCAGCGGCGCGGCGATGGCGGGCGGCACGTTGATCACCAGATCGGCCTCGCCGGTCTGGATCTGGGCAATGCGGGCCAGGTCGTCGGGCACGATCTTGATGGTGACATCGCCGACTTTGGGCGCGCGGCCCCAATGGGCGTCAAAGCCCTTGAGCTTGATGTACTCCTTGACGCGCCGCTCGACGAAGGCGAAGGGGCCGGTGCCAACCGGCTGCCTTGCGTAGGCTTCGCGGCCCACCTTGGCGTGGTGATTCTTGGGCACCATCAGCCAATAGGTATCCATGTTCTCCAACAGGCTGGCGTCGCGCGTCTTGAGCTTGATGCGTACCTGCAGCGCATCAATGATCTCGACATCGGCGATGTTGGCTGCCAGCACGTTAGCGCGCGGGTTGCGCGATGCCGGGTCAACCGCATGTTGCCAGCTGAAGCGCACGTCCTCGGCGGTGAAGGCGTCCCCGTTATGAAACTTCACATTGCGGCGCAGCTTGAAGGTGTAGACCAGACCGTCGGGGCTGATGGCAACGCTCTCGGCCAGCGTGGGCACCAGTTTGCCGGTTTCGTCATGACCGTAGAGGCTCTCGAACACATTCGAGAAGAAGAGGTAGTCGTTGCCCGAGGTGACCTTGGTTGGGTCCAGCGTGACGATGTCCGCGCCGGTCGCGGCTACCAAGGCGGGCTTGGTCTGGGCGTGCGCGTCCGGTAGCCAGATGGCGCCCAGGGTGGCCAGCGCAAGTGCGAGTGCAGTGAGTGATCCTCGGTTCATGTTGTCTCCTTCTGTATTTGAATAGGGGATTGCAGTCGATAGTCCTGCGAGTCGCCCACCAGCGCCGCGATTTCTTCATGGTGGTGGCAGGCTACCGCATGTTCGGGCGATTCGCCAGTCAATTGCGGTACTTCATCGGCGCAGCGTTGGGTGGCATAGGGGCAGCGGGTGCGGAAGGTGCAGCCTGAGGGGGGATTGAGCGGGTTTGGCAACTCGCCCCCCAGTCCTTCCTGCCCGATCAGCGGCCTGGCTGCGGCGATGGCTACCAGGCGGCGGGTGTAGGGGTGCCGGGGGCGGCGCAGCAATGCCGATGCGCTGCCCATCTCCACCAGCCGTCCAAAGTACATCACGCCCACGCGACTGGTCATGAAGCGCACCACAGCCAGGTCGTGACCGATGAACAGATATGTGAGGCCCAGTTGCTGCTGCATGTCGCGCAGCAGATTGAGAATTTGCGCTCGCACCGACACATCCAGCGCGGACACCGGCTCATCGAGCACCAGCAGGCGCGGGTTGACCGAAATGGCGCGCGCAATGGCGATTCGTTGGCGCTGGCCGCCACTGAACTGGTGGGGGTACTCATTCACGCAGTCTGGGCGCAGGCCAACGAGTTGCAAGATTTCCCGTACCCGGTCCCTGGCCAGCGCTGCCGACATGCCGCCCTGGGCGCGCAGTGGCTCGGCGATGATGGATCCGACCTTCAACCTTGGGCTGAGCGCGCCATAGGGGTCTTGCAGCACGGCTTGCACGGTCCGCCGGTAGCTGTGTTGCTGCTCAGTCGTTTGCGTGGCCAGGTTCTGTCCGTCAACAGCCAGTGTTCCCGCGCTGGGGGCCTCCAGCTTGAGCAGCATCTTGGCAACGGTGGTCTTGCCGCTGCCCGATTCACCAATCAGACCGAAGCTCTCCCCTGCTGCGACGGAGAAAGAAATGTCATCGACCGCCGTGACTTTCTGCGGTGCAGCGAACAGGCTGGCGCGTCGCAGCGTATACGTCTTGCTCAAAGCCTGTGCCTGCACCATCGGGGTGTTCATGCCGTGCCCTCGAACTGCAGGCAGAACACGCGGCGGCCAGGTCCCGTGGATACTTCGCGCGGTTGTCGCGTGGTGCAGGCCGGCAATGCACGGGTGCAGCGTGGCGCAAAGGCGCAGCCCGCGCCCAACTGGGTGAGGTTGGGTACTTGACCGGGGATGGATGACATGCTGATCTCATCTTCATCCAGGTGCGGCAGCGAAGCAAGCAGCGCCTGGGTGTAGGGATGCTGGGGCGCGCGAAACAGCTCTGCCGTGGGGCCTTCCTCGACGATGCGGCCGGCATACATGATGATGGTGCGATCACAGATGCGCTTGATCGAACCCAGGTCGTGTGTGACCAGCAGAAAGGCAGTGCCCAATCGGTCACGTATGTCCCGAAACAGCAACAGCACCTCTTCCTGGATGGTGGCATCGAGCGCGGTGGTTGGCTCGTCTGCAATCAAGAGGCGCGGCGAGCAGGCGGCTGCCATGGCAATCAACACGCGCTGCTTCATGCCGCCGCTGAGCTGGTGCGGGTACTGTGTGACGCGCAACTCCGGCGCGCTCAGGTGCACGCGTCTGAGCATCTCGATGGCGGTCTTGATCAGCGGTCCGGTCAAGGGCGGGCGCTGGCGCTGCAGCACCTCAACCATCTGATTGCCGATGGTGAACAGCGGGTCCAGGGCGGTCATCGGGTTTTGCAGGATCATGGTGATGTCCTTGCCGCGGATGCCACGCATCTCGGATGCGTCCAGCTCAGTCAGCGAGCGGCCATCAAAGATGATCTTGCCGCGCACGCGGGCCTTGTGTGGCAGCGAGCGAATCAGTGCGGTGCACAGTGTGGACTTGCCGCTGCCCGATTCGCCGGCCACGCCCACAATGTCGCCGGCCGAAACTGAAAAGCTCGCGTCGGTCACCGCCGGAATCGGCTGCGCGTCGGTGCCGTAGTTCACACACAGGCCTTGTACCGACAGCAGGGGCGCTGAGGTGGTGCCAGGGTTCACAATTGCCCCCGCGGGTCCAGCCGCAGCTTGAGCCAGTCGCCGATGCCGTTGAAGCTCATGACAGCCAGCACGATGGTGATGCCGGGAAAAGCCATCAGCCACCAGGCGAAACTCATCAGTGTCTTGCCGTCAGCCAGCATCAGCCCCCACGATACGTCCGGCGGTTGTATGCCCAGGCCCAGGAAGGAAAGCGAGGCTTCCAAAATGATGGCGCGGCCGATGTCAAGCACCGCCAGCACGGCGATGGAGCTCATCGCGTTGGGCAGTATGTGGACGAAGGCAATTTTCCAGGGCCGCACATCGGCAATGCGCGCAAGCGTGACGAAGTCGCGCTCCTTGATGCTGAGCACCTCGCTGCGCACCAGACGCGCGTAGCGGGGCCAGTTGGTGAGAATCATCACCAGGATGATGTTGAACACCCCCGAACCGAGCGCCGAGATCAAGGCCAGCGCCAACAGGATGAAGGGCAGCGCCAGGAAGGCATCGACCAGGCGCATGATGGCCGCGCCAATCAGACCGCCCCGGTAGCCCGCGATCAGACCCATGACCACGCCGATGGTGCCAGCCACGAAAATCGCGGCGCCACCGGTCATCAGCGAGATGCGCGCGCCGCTGATCAGGCGGCTGAGCAGATCGCGGCCCAACTGATCGGTGCCCAGCGGGTGTGCCCACGAGCCGCCCGACAACCAGAAGGGTGGCAGCAGGCTGGAGGCGGTGTCGACTTCGTCCTTCGCATAGGGTGTGATGACAGATCCGAACACCGCGGCGATCAAAAGCGCCAGCGCAATCGCGAAAGAAAAGTAGGGAATCTGGCGGGCTGCGCTCATGCCCGCACTCTCGGATCAAGCACCAGGTAGAGCATGTCCACCGCGAAGTTGATGATCATGATCATCACGGCTGTGACCAGCACCGTGGCCTGGATGACAGGGTAGTCGCGCGAGAGAATCGCCTCGACAATGGTCTGGCCAATACCTGGCCACGCGAAGACCCGTTCGGTCACGATGGCTCCGCCCAGCAGCAGACCGAACTGCAGGCCCAGATAGGTCACGATCGGCAGCGAGGCATTGCGCAAGGCGTGCTTGACCACGATGCGCGTTTCGCCCAGGCCTAGCACCCTTTCCATGTGAACGAAGTCGCTCTTGAGCGCCTCCTGCATGTTGGCGGTGGTCAGGCGCAGGATGGAAGCGGATGTGTAGAAGGACAAGGTGAGTGCGGGCAGCACATAGTTGGCCGCGCTGCCGTAGCCCGATGATGGGAGCCAGCGCAGATTGATCGCAAAAATCAGGATCAGCATCAGTCCCAGCCAGAAGCTCGGTATGGCCTGGCCGAGGCTCGCGTAAAAGTTGACGATGCGTTCGATCCAGCCGTGGCGGAACACCGCAGCCAGAATGCCCAGGGGCACGCCGATCAGTATGGCCATCAGCATGGCCAATCCGGTGAGTTTGAGCGTCGGTCCGACCGCGCTCATCACCAGATTGATCGCGGGCTCTCGATGGCGAAACGATATGCCGAAGTCGCCTGAGAGCACATTGCGCAGGAAGATCACGTACTGGACGGGCACCGGTTTGTCCAGCCCATACTGCTCGCGGAAGAAGGTGCGGTCTGCTTCGGTTGCCTCGGCGGGAACCACCAGCGGCGTGGGGTCGCCGGTCAGCCGCGCCAGACCGAACACCATCAGCGTCACGATGAGCAACACAACCAGCGTCTGACCGACGCGCTGGAGAATGATCAAGCCCACGAGACGACCGTCACGCGACGCTTCTCAGCGGACGCGGGCAAGGCGATCGCCAAATAGCTGGATACGAAGCGAACATTCATGTTTTCGATTGATGGTAACCTAAGGTCAGCAGTGTCGCAATGATGCTTGCCTGGGTGCGCGAGCACGAGCACGAGCCAAGCCCGAACCAAACAACGCAGGGACCTCCATGGGGCCAATCCGCCACTCAATTTTGTCAAAGCGAACACGGGCATGAGCACGGACAAGACAGCAACTCGCCGCGCTCTGGACGGCGTGCGCGTGCTCGACATGTCACGCATTTTGGCGGGTCCCTGGTGCGGCATGCAACTGGCCGACCTGGGCGCTGAGGTGATCAAGATCGAGAACCCTGACGGCGGTGATGACACCCGCCATCTGGGTGCGGCCATTGCTGGCGGCGAGCGCACTTACTTCATCACCGTCAATCGCACCAAGCGCAGTGTCGCGATCGACTTCAGCAAGCAGGCGGGCCAGGAGTTGGTTCGTGATCTGGTGCGCAAGAGCGACGTGTTCGTGGAGAACTACAAGCTTGGCGGCCTGGACAAGTTCGGTCTGGATTACGAGAGCCTCAAGGCCACCAATCCTCGGCTGATCTATGTGTCCATCTCAGGCTACGGCCGTGTCGGTCCGGAAGCGGCGAGGCTGGGCTATGACTTCGTGCTACAGGGAGAGAGCGGTCTCATGTCCGTGACTGGCGCGCCCGATGGCGGCCCGATGAAGGTTGGTGTGCCGGTGGTTGACATCATGACAGGCATGTATGCCACCCAGGCCGTGCTGGCCGCGCTGCTCGCGCGCGACAAGACCGGAGAGGGTCAGCTCGTCGATTTGTCGCTGTTTGAATGTGTGCTTGCTAATCTGTCCATCATCGCATCCAACGCATTGCTATTGGACGAAGTGCCTCAGCGCCAAGGCAACGCCCATGTGGACATCGCGCCTTACGACACCTTTCCCTGCAGCGACGGTGACCTGATCATCACAGTGGCCAATGACGCCCAGTTCCAGCGCCTGTGCTCTGCGCTGGAACTTCCCGAGGCCGCGGCCAACCCGCTGTTCCTGCGCAATGAGAGCCGCCGCAAGAACCGGGACGCGATGAACGCGATTCTCCACGCCCGCCTGAAGACCCAGACACGCGCGCACTGGCATGCCAGGCTGGAAGCAGTGGGCGTGGCCTGCGGCGCAGTGCGCAACATCAAGGAGGCCATCGCGTCGGCGCAGATGAGCGGGCGTGACATGGTTGTGGAAGTCGACCACCCCACGGCGGGCCGACTGAAGGTGTTGGGATCGCCGCTCCAAATGCGCGGCACGCCGGTGGTGCCGCCTCGTGCACCGCCCATGCTCGGTCAGCACACCGATGAAGTGCTGCGCGAGACGCTGGGCCTGGACGAGGCGCAGATCGCGCAGTTACGCGAGACGAAGATCGTGGCCTGAGCTTGATCGATCAGGTGCCGCTGCCGGGCCGGCCATAGAAGCGTGTCGGGTTGTCGGCCAGAATCTGCTTTTGCATGGCTGCATCCGCCACCGTGCGGGCAAACAAGTCAAGCAGCGCGCCCACGGTTGGAACTTCCCCGGATTCATAAAGGCCCACATGCGGCCAGTCGCTGCCCCAGAGTACTCGATCGGGTGCGGCCTGGATGAGCGCCTCAGCCAAGGCGATGGTGTCGGTCCAGTCTGCCACGCCGGCCGAAAGGCGAAAGCCTCCTGACAACTTGATGAGGCAGTTGGCATTGCGCATCAGGTGCAGCACGGCCTGAAAGTCGGGATTGTTTAGACCCGCGGCGGCCGGGCACCACCCCATGTGGTCCATCACGAACGGAACCTGCAGACGCATGAGGCGGGGCAACAAGGCGGGATAGTTCTCGCCCTTCACACCGATCTGCACATGCCATCCAAGCTCGGCGCAGCGCTGCGCTGTGGACTCGAGCGATGCCAGCCCTTGGCCGCCACCCACGATGTCCAGGATACGCACGCCGACCACGCCGGCATCCTTCAGTGCGGCCAGTTCCGCGTCGCTGGTTTTGCCGTCGATCACGGCTATGCCGCGCAGGCGCGTCGAGTGGGCCCGCAGGGTTTGCAGTAGTAGCCGGTTGTCGGTGCCGTGCACGCTCACTTGGACGGCCAGGCCGAAGTCCAGGCCCACTGCATCGAGCATGGCGATGAAATCTTGAGCCGGCGCCGCCGGCGGCGTGTAATGTCGGTCCTGCACAAACGGAAATTCCGGGGGAGAGCCGATGACATGTGCGTGTGTCTCCCACGAACCTGACGGAACCGTCAGCAGGGTGGGTGCGGCCGTGGGCTTGGGGCCCAGGCAATCGCGTGCGGTGCCGTCGTACTGGAACATGTCGCCTCGAATTCTACTTACGCGTCGGCAGGTGTCGCGCCGGGCCGGTTATCGGGAGCAACCAGTTGAACCGTCTCATTGCGCAACGCGGCTTTCTCGCCGGCGCTGGCGAACTTGCTGTATTTGCCCAGGATTGCGACAAGCTGCCCGTAGATCTTGGGGTTGCCGGCGACGCATTCCTTTTGCTCCATGAAGTCGGAGTCGCCAGTGAAGTTGCCGATCAGACCGCCCGCTTCGGCGATCAGCAAGGAGCCCGCAGCCACGTCCCATGGGGACAGGCCTGTTTCAAAGAAGCCGTCAGTAAAGCCGGCGGCCACATAGGCCAGGTCGAGCGCGGCGGCGCCGGGGCGGCGCAGGCCGGCAGTGCGCTGCATGACCTCGGCCATCATGCGCAGGTAGTTGTTGAAGTTGTCGCCCGGACGGAAAGGGAAACCGGTGGAGATGAGGCACTGGCGCAGGTCGATGCGCTTGGACACGCGCAGGCGCCGCTCGTTCATGTAGGCCCCGCGGCCCTTTGTGGCGGTGAACAAGTCATTGCGCGAAGGGTCGTAGATGACAGCTTGCTCGACCTTGCCCTTGACCGCCAGCGCGATGCTGACGCAGTAGACCGGAAAGCCGTGGATGAAATTGGTTGTGCCGTCCAGCGGATCGATGATCCAGACGTTGTCCGCATCCTTGGCACCGTGGGTCTTGCCCGACTCTTCGGCCCAGATGCCGTGGCTGGGGTAGGCGGTGAGCAGTGTCTCGATGATGGCCGCTTCGCTCGCGTGGTCCACCTCGGTGACGAAGTCGTTCACCTGCTTTTGCGAGATGCGCACCGATTCGACATCGAGCGCGGCGCGATTGATGATGGCGCCGGCGGCGCGGGCGGCCTTGACGGCCACATTGAGCATGGGGTGCAGGTTGGGGGACGACATGAGTTTTAGGAAGAGCGGTGGGCTGGCTCCGGCGATGCGGGCAGCAAGGGGGCGTATTTTCCCATAAACCCGGTTGGAGCTGGCCGCGCCCGCCCGGATCTTGATCTTGCGCAATGGCCGCGCGCCCGGCTGGGGCAAAAATCGGACCGAACCTATAAACGAGGGGACACGCATGGTTGACGTCAAACTGGATCCGCTGCGCTGGGAATCGGTCGAAGCCGGCGACGAGGCAATGCTGGAAGGCTGGCTCGTGGAAGAGGGCGACCATGTCAAGGCCGGGCAGGTGCTGGCCAAGGCATCTCTGGTGCATGAGAACATCGAAGTGCAGGCGCCCCATGCGGGCATCGTCGAACAGATTGCGGTGGCGGCGGGCGAGCGTTTTGCGCCCGGTTACATCCTGGCGCGCCTGGTTGGTTTTTGAAGTTCTCCGGGGCTGAGACAATTGCGTCCCATGCCCACCCGCTTCATCCTCATCAACACCAGCCACGCCGGTAATGTCGGCGCGGCCGCGCGCGCCATGAAGGTGATGGGGTTTGACGATCTTGTGCTGGTGGCGCCGCGCTGGCCCGACGTACTCACCCGTGAGGAAACCCTCGCCCGCGCCAGCGGTGCAACCGACATTCTTCAGAAAGCGCGCGTGGTGGCCAGCCTTGACCAAGCGCTGGACGGCATCACCTACCTGTGTGCCACGGCCATGACAGCGCGTGACTTCGGCCCGCCCACCTTCACCCCGCGCGAGCATCTGGGCACGCTGGCCGCATCGCCGCACAGCGTGGCCTTCCTCTTTGGGTCCGAACGCTTTGGCATGCTCAATGAAGACGTCTATCGTTGTCACGCGGCGCTGTCTATCCCCACCGATCCAGAATTCGGATCGCTCAACCTCGGGGCGGCCATTCAGGTGATCGCCTATGAATGGCGCACTGCCTTGGGCGGATTTGGTAGCCGCCCGGACGGCCAAGCAGCGCAGCTTGCCGATGCGAAGGCCGTTGCCGGCATGCTCGGGCACTGGGAACGCGCCTTGGTGGACATCGGTTTTCTCGACCCTGCGGCGCCCAAGAAGCTGATGCCCCGACTGAACCAACTGTTCAATCGCGCGCAACTCACCCCTGAGGAGATCCACATCCTGCGCGGTGTCGCCAAATCCATGTCGGAAGCGGCGGCGGGGGTAAAACGCTAGCAGCCTGTCGGACTTTGGGCGTCGAAGCGAAACTTGCGAAAACCGAGGACAGTTTTTTCCGCATTCGCAGCCCCATAGCCCAGCTATGGGGCAAGAAGGCGGGAAAAAATGGACCGGTTTCTCGCAAATTGCAGCCGACGATCCAAAGTCCGACAGGCTGCTAGACTGCGAACATTCAGCTTCTGCGCCATCATGTTCAATCGCCTGCGTTCAGACATTCAGTGCATCCTCGACCGCGATCCTGCCGCGCGCAGCAAGTGGGAGGTGATCACCTGCTACCCCGGTTTGCATGCCGTGATGCTGCACCGGGTGGCGCACTGGCTCTGGACGCACGGGCTGAAGTGGATAGGCCGGTTCATCTCCATGATTTCGCGCTGGCTGACCGGCATTGAGATTCACCCCGGCGCCGTCATTGGCGAGCGCGTCTTCTTCGACCATGCCATGGGTGTCGTGGTGGGCGAAACCGCCGAGATTGGCGATGGCTGCACCATCTACCAGGGCGTGACACTGGGCGGCACCTCGCTCTACAAGGGCACCAAGCGCCACCCCACGCTGGGCAAGGATGTGGTGGTGAGTGCCGGCGCCAAGGTGCTGGGCGGCTTTCTGGTGGGTGATGGTGCCAAGATCGGCAGCAACGCAGTGGTGGTCAAGCCGGTGCCAGCGGGCGCCACGGCGGTAGGCATCCCCGCGCGCATCATTCCGTCCAAAACCGGCGAGAGTGCCGACGTCACGACGTCAGCGAAGTTTGCCGCCTACGGCATCACGCAAGACGACGACCCGCTGATCCAGGCCATGAAAGGCCTGATCGATAACGCGTCATCGCAAGAGCATCAGATTGCCATGCTGTGGCAGGCAATTGAGAAGCTCTCGGTCACCGGAAAGAGCGGCGACTGCGTGCCCGACGACGCGGCTTTGAAAGAATGCTTCGAGGCCGAGAAGCTCAATCAGCTCGTCGGGAAATAGCGCGCGAGCTCAGCGTGCAGTGCGAATGGCCGTCTTGGGCCGAAACACCTTGCACACGCTGTCGT
Organism: Comamonadaceae bacterium; assembly: GCA_947476285.1. GTDB lineage: Bacteria > Pseudomonadota > Gammaproteobacteria > Burkholderiales > Burkholderiaceae_C > Ramlibacter. The sequence continues at coordinate 18,533 of CANJPU010000025.1, forward strand.
CGGCTTCCATGTAGGGCCCGCCGATCAGATCAATGCAGTACGGCACCGCCGCGAAGATTCCTGCGACAAGCTGCTTGCCTTCTGAATCCTTGAGGCCCTCCAGCGTCTCCTTGATGGATTTGGGCTGGCCTGGCAGGTTGATGATGAGGCACTTGCCGCGGATCACCGCGCATTGGCGCGACAAGATGGCGGTGGGCACGAAGTGCAGGCTGATCTGGCGCATCTGCTCGCCAAAGCCGGGCATTTCCCTGTCGGCCACGGCCAGCGTGGCCTCAGGCGTGACATCGCGTGGCGCAGGGCCAGTGCCGCCGGTGGTGACAACCAATGCGCAACCGGCATCCACCAGATCGACAAGGGCGGCGCTGATGGCCGGCTGTTCGTCGGGAATCAACCGGGGCTCAAAGGTGATCGGGTTCTTCAAGGCCCGTGACAGCCATTCTTTCAAGGCGGGCAGACCCTTGTCTTCGTACACGCCCATGGACGCGCGGTCGCTGATGGACACGATGCCGATCTTGATGCTGTCAAGCTTGTCAGTGTTCATGGGTGCCTCGTGGCTGTTCGCTGGCAGAGTCGCCAGCATGGGTGCCGGACAAATGCTCACGCACCAACTGGAATATCTCGCGATAGGCACGCCCCTGACGTACGGCCACGCCTGCCGCGGCGTCAGGCACGATGTCCTTGCGCGCCTGGCGGATCAGTGCGCGCAGCTGCTGGGTGTCAGTGTGCGGGTGTTCGCGCAGCCAGATTTCGAGCGCGCCTTCTTCGGCGACGAGCCGGTCGCGCCATTGCTCGGCCTGGTGCAGTGAAAGCGCCTCGCTGGCCGAGCCCTTTTGCTGAACCTCTAGCGCATCGCGCACGGCTTGCAGGGTCTCCTCATCCAGGCCGCGCATGAGCTTGCCGATCAACTGCATCTGGCGTCGCTTGCCCTCAAAGTTGGTGATGCGGCGAGCGGCGCTGATGGCATCTTGAAGCTTCTCGGACAGCGCAAGGCCTTCCATCAGGTCGGCCCGCAGTGTGAGCAGGGCCTCGCCGATTTTTTGCAGCTCGGTGCTTTCTCGTTTGAGCTCGGTTTTGCTGGCTTCGCTGGTGCCTTTTAACTCGGCCTTGAGTTCAAGATCGAGCTGGCTGCCTTCGGCAACGAATTGGCCGCGAACGAAATAGCCTTTTTTGGGTTTGCGTGACATGAGGGCAGGTATCATAGCCGGCCATGCAAAAAACCGATCCGAACGCCGCCAGCGGCTTTTCCTACAGCCGATCCACCTTTGAAGATTTGGTGGACAAGGCGCTGGCCCATGCCAGCAAACTTGGCGCCACCGGCGCCGGCGCCGAGGCCTCGGAAGGCTGTGGCCTGAGCGTGTCTGTACGCAAAGGCGAGTTGGAAAACGTCGAACGCAATCGCGACAAATCGTTGGGCGTGACGGTGTATGTGGGGCAGCGGCGAGGCAACGCCAGCACGTCCGACTTTTCCACCGCAGCCATCGAGCAGACCGTGCAGGCGGCCTATGACATAGCCCGTTTCACCGCGCAAGACCCGGTGGCTGGCCTGCCCGATGCGCAGGACATCGCCGGCGCCAATGAGCAACCTGATCTGGATTTGTTCCACCCCTGGGACATCAATAGCGAAGAGGCGGCGCGGCTGGCCTTGGCCTGCGAGGCCGCCGCCTTCGCCACCGACAAGCGCATCACCAACAGCGAAGGCGCGGGCGTCTCAGCCCAGCAAAGCCATTTTTTCAGCGCGCACACGCACGGCTTTCGCGGCGGCTATGCCAGCTCGCGGCACTCGCTCTCCGTCGCGCCGATTGCAGGCAAGGGCAACGGCATGCAGCGAGACGCCTGGTACAGCTCGATGCGCCATGCCTCTGAGTTGGCCGCGCCCGAGGCGGTAGGCCGCTACGCAGCGCAGCGCGCGCTCTCACGCCTGAAGTCACGCAAGATCAGCACGCGCGAATGCCCGGTTCTGTTTGAATCGCCGGTGGCGGCCGGCTTGCTGGGTGGCTTTGTGCAAGCCGTCAGCGGCGGCGCACTGTATCGCAAGAGTACGTTTCTGCTTGACTCGCTGGGAAAGAAAGTGTTTCCCAAGCATGTGGATTTGCTGGAAGACCCGCATGTGCTGCGCGGCAAGGGCAGCAGTGCCTTTGATGAAGAGGGTGTGCGCACCACAGCGCGCAAGGTGGTGAACGCGGGCCGGGTGCAGGGGTATTTCCTGAGCACCTATTCCGCCCGCAAGCTGGGCATGAAGACCACTGGCAATGCGGGCGGCTCGCACAACCTCACGCTCACCTCACGCCTGACGCAGCCCGGCGACGATCTGCCGGCCATGCTGCGCAAGCTGGGTACCGGCCTGTTCGTCATCGAACTCATGGGCCAGGGCGTGAACTACGTCACCGGCGATTATTCGCGCGGTGCCAGCGGCTTCTGGGTGGAAAACGGGGAGATCGCATACCCCGTGCAGGAGATCACCATCGCTGGCAACCTCAAGCATATGCTTGCCGGCATGGAGGCCATCGGCGCGGACACCTACAACTACGGGGCCAAGACGGTAGGGTCCATTCTGATCAACAAGATGAAGGTGGCGGGGTCTTCCGCGTAGGGTGGGCAGCGCGTTGGCCACCCTGCGGCCGCAAACGGTGGGGGCTACCCTCCAGCCAGCGCCGCCTTGACAGCGGCAGATACTTGGCCCATGTCGGCCTTGCCGGCGAGCTTGGCCTTGACTGCGCCCATCACCTTGCCCATGTCGCCAGGGCCCTTGGCGCCCAGTTGTGCAACGATGGCGTTCACCTCTGCGGTGACCTCCTGGGCTGACAGGCGCGCGGGCAGATAAGCCTGCAGCACCACGACTTCAGCTTTTTCCTTGTCGGCCAGGTCTTGCCTTGCAGCTTTCTCGAAAGCTTCGATGCTGTCCTTGCGTTGCTTGAGCATTTTGTCGACGATGGCAATGACGGCCAGGTCATCGAGTTCGATGCGCTCGTCCACTTCCTTTTGCTTCATGGCCGCCGTCAGCAGGCGAATCGTGCCCAGGCGCTCGCTGTCCTTGGCGCGCATGGCGGCTTTCATGTCCTCGGTGATGCGTTCTTTCAGGCTCATGGTGTCCTCGTCGGTCAGGGTCGGTCAGGGTCGATTTCGCAAACAAGAAAGCCCGCTTGAGCGTCCCCAAGGCGGGCTTTGGAGCAGCCCCGCATGGGGCCGCCGCCGGCATGAAGCAACAAGCCCAGAGGGCTTGCCGTGCCAAAGCTCAGTAAAGCTTCTTTGGAAGCTGCATGCTGCGCACGCGCTTGTAATGGCGCTTGACTGCAGCGGCCTTCTTGCGTTTGCGCTCGGCGGTGGGCTTTTCGTAGAACTCGCGGGCGCGAAGGTCGGTAAGCAGGCCCAGCTTTTCAATTGTGCGCTTGAAGCGGCGCAAGGCCACGTCAAAGGGTTCGTTTTCTTTTACACGGATCGTCGTCATTAGCTAATGGATTCCAGAATGTGCAGTCAGAGGGTGGCCGGGAAGATCGGGCCCGAACGCCGTGTCTGCGGGGTTCCCCAACTTAAGGTGATCAGGCCGTTGAGGGTTTGCCAGCAAAGCCGCAGATTATAGCCCCCCGGCGGCGCAGGACAAGGATTAACCAAGCTTGGATTAACCAAGCTTGTGCTCATCTGGCGCATCAATACCCTGGCGCGCTCTGGCGTACGCAGCCCACCATTTGTCGGCCATGGACGAGTCGGCGTATTCGCTGAAACACGGTGTGCCTAGGGTGTAATGAACGAGTTTGGCTTGGTCGGAGGGCTCGTATTCAATGGCCAGCCAGTTCCAGGCCGCAGGCAAACTGCCGATCTGCGAATCGTCCAGCCATGAGAATCGGTGCAGGTAGGCGCCAGTGCCGTTTTCAATGAACTCAGGGGTGAGAGCCCGGTTGGCAGGGTGGCCGCAGTTCCAGAGAATCAGGCTTGACCAGTTTTTTCTGGGGTAGTTTTCGTTTTTGTTGCCAAGGTACTTCACTGCCGCCTTGGTTTGGTAATCGTGCTGGACCACCATCACCGCCTTGGTCTCGTCCCGCAATTCCCACAGTTGCGCGATGTCGGCCAGACAGACCATGTCGCCGTCGGCATAGATGGCCCAGCCACTGTAGCCGGTCAGATAAGGCGTGAGGAACCTCGAATAGATGAATTGATTGCTGCCGTCAGAATGGGTCTCGGTGTACCCGCGCAGCAAGCTTGTCGCCAGGGGTATGAAGCGAACCGGGCGGGAGCATTGGTCAATCACGCTTTGGCAAAAGGTGTGATACGCAACCGATTCGCGCTGATCGAAGCCAACGGCAAGGGTGATCATGTCAGTGGGCATATGCGCTCTGGCGTCGGCGCAGCTTCCAGGATGCAGCCATTTGGGTTAAAGGTTACTGATGAGTGATTCTACGGCCAGCCAGTGCCTGCGCACAGGCGTGGCCGCTGGCCCAGGCCCATTGAAAGTTGTAGCCGCCCAGCCAGCCGGTCACATCCACCACCTCGCCGATGAAATACAGGCCGCTTTGGCGTGATTCCATGGTTTGCGATGACAACTCGCGCGTGTCCACGCCGCCAGCGGTGACTTCGGCCTTGCGCATGCCTTCGGTGCCCGAAGGATGAAGCTCCCAGCGTGACAGGCGCAGGGCCAGCGCGGCCAAGGCTTTGTCAGTGGTTTCGTTGATGGGGCGCTGCCAGGCGGCATCCTGCCTGACCCATGCGTCGGCCAGGCGCGAGGGTACGAAAGCGGCCAGTTCGTTGGCGATGAGCTTGCGCGAGACAGCCTTGGCCTGGCGCAGTTGCTCGTACAGATTCACACCCGGCGCCAGATCGATCACGATGGCCTGGCCCGGTCGCCAATAGCTGGAGATCTGCAGCACGGCGGGGCCGCTCAGGCCCTTGTGTGTGAAGAGCAGGTCTTCGTGGAACACGATTTTGTTTTTCTTCTCGCCAGTGTCGATTGCCACCGGCAGCGACAGGCCGGCCAGTTGCGAATATGGCGCCCAACTTTCGCCCTCGAATGTCAAGGGAACCAGGGCTGCGCGCGGGTCCACGATGCGAAGGCCAAACTGGCGGGCCATTCGGTAGCCAAAATCAGTGGCGCCGATCTTGGGGATCGACAAGCCGCCAGTGGCAATCACCACAGCGCCTGCCTTGACTTCACCACGGTCGGTCTCCAGCGTGTACGCGCCGTTCATTGCATGCACCGCGCGCACCGCGCAGGGCTGCCACCGGGTGACGTGACCGGCCTCGCACTCGGCCAGCAGCATGCGGATGAAATCCTCCGACGAGCGGTCGCCAAAGAGTTGGCTCTTGTGCTTCTCATGGAAGGGGATGCCGTGGCGCTGCACCAGGGCGATGAAATCCTGCGGCGTGTAGCGCGACAGGGCCGAGCGGCAAAAATTTGGGTTCTCACCAAGAAAGTGCTTTTGCGGGGCACGCGGGTCAAGCTCGCGGTTGGTGAAGTTGCAGCGCCCACCGCCTGCGATGCGCACTTTCTCGGCGACCTTTTCGCTGTGATCGATCAGCAGCACGCGCAGGCCGAGTTGGCCCGCGACACCGGCGCAGAAAAGACCTGCGGCACCGGCACCGATGATGGTCACGTCAAAGGAATGCATGGGCGCCGAGTTTAGGGCCTGGCAACCCAAGGGGCTGTGACGGGCCCCTCAAGCCAAGCGAAACTGCGCCTGCGCCTGGCTGGCCGCCGCAACGCCGCGTATCACGTCGCCCACCACAATCACCGAAGGGCTGGTGAGTTGTTCGCTGGCAATGGTGGCCTGCAGTGCGCCCAGGGTGGTGACAGCATGTCGTTGATCGGGCAGGCTGGCGTGCTGCACGATCGCCACCGGTGTGGATGCAGGCAGCGCGGTGAGCAACTCGGCCTGAATGCGCGCCGCGCTGGACACGCCCATGTAGATGACCAGGGTGAGCCTTGCATCGCGCGCCGCAGTGGCCAGTGCCCGCCAGTCGGCTCCCTGTGAGTCCGGCCGCGCGTGGCCGGTGACGAAGACCACCCCGTGCGCATGCTCGCGGTGCGTCAGCGGCACTCCCAGTGATGTCACAGCCGCCAGGCCCGAGGTGATGCCGTTGACCACCTGCACCTGCACGCCGGCCTGCTGCAAATGCTCGACCTCTTCACCGCCACGGCCGAAGATGAAAGGGTCACCGCCCTTCAAGCGCACCACGTTCTCGCCTTCGCGCGCAGCCATGACCATCAGCTTTTCGATGAAGGCCTGGGGTGTGCTCTTGCAGCCGCCGCGCTTGCCCACGTGGATGACGCGTGCGCCGGGCGAGGCGAGCTTGACAATCTCCGGGTTGACCAGATCGTCCACCAGCAGCACCGTTGCGGCCTGCAAGGCCTTGACGGCTTTGACGGTGAGCAATTCAGGGTCGCCCGGACCGGCGCCAACGAGAGTAACTTTTCCAGCATTCATAGTGAATCTGATAGACGCAAGATGTGTTCCACCTGCAAGGCCATGGACGCGGGCACGGGTTTGGTGCCGGCCAGCACAGTCTGAATATAGGCCGCCGTGCTGTGTGCGTCGATGTCCTTAGGCAGGTCGGGCAGATCGGTCAGGGTGCCGCGCTGGCCGGTTTCCAACTGAACTCGCTGGCCGCGAATGAAACCATTCATTTGCGGCAGGCGCCGCGCGTCGGCGACCACTTCGCCTTCGGTGCCGCGCAGCAGCAAGGCAGTGGAGCCCATCAGCTCGAACACCTGCGCCATAGCCACCGCGTACTCCGGGTGGGTGTAGCTGCTGACGATCACGGCCGGCCCATCGCAAGGGTTCATCAGCTTGACCAAGCTGTGGCTGGAATTGCGCAAGCCCACCACGCGGCGCACATCGAGCAGGCGCTTCAGGCCGGGGCACAGCAGCTCGGTGGGTGCATAGGCCACTTCGCCCGCGTCAACCGCGCGAATGGCGGCCAGTGCATGAATGCCCAGCGCCGCCAGCACATCGGAGACGAACACCCGGCTCGATTCCGTGGCCGTGCCGTGTATCAGCACCGGCACCCCGCGTCTGGCCAGCAACAAGGCCAGCAGCGGCGTCAGCACCGGCAGCTTGCGCGCGCCGTTGTAGCTGGGCAGCACCACCAACGGCTTGGCGCCCGCAGGCACGCGCTGTAGCCGCACGTGGGTGGCATCGAGAAAACCGGCCATCTCCTGCGCCGTTTCGCCCTTGATGCGCATGGCCAGGCAAAACGCACCCACTTCCAGATCGGTCACCGCGCCATCGAGTACCTGGCCAAACAGGTCAGCCGCCTGCTCGCGCGTGAGCGAGCGCGCGCCCTGCTTGCCGCGGCCGATTTCCTTGATGTAGTGGCTGATGCCCATGGCCTGGATTGTCTCTGAAGCTTCATGACTCAAGGCTATTTGGCGAATGAGCGCTTGCAAAAAGGGTCAAGCCACCTGCCGCAGCGGTATGAACGACCTGACCATCCGCTTGAGCTCAGGCACGCACGAGCCGCAGTTTGTGCCGCATTGCAATGCCGATTGCAGCGAGGCCAGGCGCTCGTTCTCGTTGCCACGGCAGTTGCCCAGGTGCTCGGTGATGGCGATGTCGGTGACGTTCAGGCAGGTGCAGACTTGCTTGCCGCGTGATTGCACCGCCAGCGGCGCTTTTGAGCCCGGCGCCAGCAGCAAGCGGCCGTAGGCCTGCGCGGGCAGGCCGTCTTCCAGCAAGGTCTTGATCCAGGCTTGCGCGCTGGTGTCGCCGGCCAGCACGAAGGCTTCGAGCCGAGCGTGTTCGCCATCGCGCACCAGTCGCATGGCGCGGCGCTGGCCCTTCTTGCTGTCCGCATAGCGCAGCACATCATTGCCGGCCAGGCCCAGCAGCCCTTCGATGCGTGCCAGCAGCTCATCTGGCGGCGCCTCATGCGCGGCCGCGCGCATCAGCACGCCGCTGCGCTCACGCCCAAAGGGCACGCACGATGCGAAGGGGAACAAGGCCATGATTTGGCGCAGCTTCTCGCGCGTGTGCAAGGCCTCATCGTCGGGCAGCCAGGCCACGGCCAGCAGCGACCAGGGCAACTCGGCCTTGAGTATCTTCACTGCCGCGTGCTTGAGCTCGGGCTGTTTGGAGCAGGGGCAGTAGACCGAGGTGGTGAGCGCGTTCACACCGGCCAGCGCGGCGCCGGTGCTGGAGCAGCCGCTCAGGTACTCAGAGCCCCAATGCATGGCCATGAATGCTTGGCCCATGGCCACTTCCGTGCTGGCCTGCACTGGCACCACGATGGAGCCACGTTTGCTGGTCAAGTGAACCAGATCACCTTCTGCTAGCAGGCGACGGGCCATGTCCTGCGGGTTCATCTGCACCGCCGGCTCGGCCACATGGCCGAACAGCCGCCCTACGGTGCCGGTGCGGCTCATGCCGTGCCACTGGTCGCGCAGGCGCCCAGTGGTCAAAGAAAAGGGGTAGCGCGAATCGCGCGGCTCGGCCACCGGCTGAAAGGCTACATTGGCAAAGCTGGCCTTGCCATCGGGCGTTGGAAAGATGCCGTCTTCATACAGCCTGAGCTTGCCCTGCGATGCACCCGAAGGCAGCGGCCATTGCTGTGGCGCGTGGTCCAGCATGGCGTAGTTCATGCCGGTGATGTCCAGGTCGCGCCCGCGGGTGGATTCGCGGTGTTCGTTCCAGATGGCCTCCACACCCAGGGCTTCATCTGTCACCGAATACGGGAACAGCGTGGGTTGGCCCGGCCGCAGCTTGCGTTCGAGCCGATGCGCAAATTCGACCGCAATGACCCAGTCGTGCTGCGTGCTGCCAGGGCGCGGCACGGCCGGGCGCACGCGGCTGATGCGGCGCTCGCTGTTGGTGACAGTGCCGGTCTTCTCACCCCAGGTGGTGGCGGGCAGCAGCAGATCGGCATAGTCGCAGGTGGCCGTGGTGGCGAAGGCCTCTTGCACCACCACAAACTCCGCTCTCTCAAGCGCCCTTCGAACCGTGGCTTGATCGGGCATGGACTGAGCCGGGTTGGTGCAGGCAATCCACAAGGCCTTGATCTCTCCGTCGGCGGCGGCCTGGAACATCTCTACCGCTGTCTTGCCGGGCTGGCTGGGCACATCGGCTACGCCCCACAGCGCCGCGACTTCGGCCCGATGCGCAGAGTTGCCCATGTCGCGGTGGGCCGAGAGCAGATTGGCCAGGCCCCCCACTTCGCGGCCACCCATGGCGTTGGGTTGGCCGGTCAGTGAGAAGGGCCCGGCGCCGGGCTTGCCGATTTGCCCTGTGGCCAAGTGCAGGTTGATCAGAGCCGCGTTCTTGGCGGTGCCGCTGGAGGATTGGTTCAGCCCCTGGCAATACAGGCTGAGCGTGGCCGGCGATGTGGCAAAGAGCTTGGCTGCCTGGTAGAGGTCTTGCTTGTTGATGCCGCACACTTGCGCAACCAAGTCGGGTGTGCAGTCGCGCACTGTGGTCTTGATCTCATCAAAGCCCTTTGTGTGCGCGCTGATGTAGTCCGGCCGGATCCAGCCCTCCCACAGCATGATGTGCAGCATGCCATTGAACAGCATCACGTCGCTGCCCGGTTGAATGGGCAGGTACAAGTCGGCGATTTCGGCGGTGTCGGTTCGGCGCGGGTCGCACAAGATGATCTTCATCGCCGGGTTGGCGGCCTTCGCATCCTCGATGCGGCGAAACAAAATCGGGTGAGCCCACGCCGTGTTGCTGCCGACGATGAAAATGCAGTCTGCATGGTTCACGTCCTCATAGCAACTGGGCGGTGCGTCGGCACCCAGTGTCAGCTTGTAGCCGGCCACTGCGCTGCTCATGCACAGGCGTGAGTTGGTGTCCACGTTGTTGGTGCCGATCAAGCCCTTGGCGAGTTTGTTGAAGACGTAGTAGTCCTCGGTCAGCAACTGACCAGAGATATAGAAGCCCACCGAGTCGGGGCCATGCTCGCGGATGATCTGGCTGAATCTGTGCGTGGCCAGCGTCAGCGCCTCATCCCACGAGACACGCGAAGGCCGATCTCCTCGCACGGCTCGGCGCATTGGGTGCAGCAGCCGGGTCTGGCGTGTGACCACAGCCGATGCAGTGAGGTGCAGTGTGGATCCCTTGCTGCACAGGCGGCCGAAGTTGGCGGGGTGGTCAGGGTCACCGCGCACACCGGTGATCTGATCGCCGGCAGATTCGATGATCACACCGCAACCCACACCGCAGTAAGGGCAGGTAGAGCGGGTTTCCTTCACCATTGGCGCAAGCCTTGTCAAGTCGTGGCGACTCGTTTGCTCACGGGGCCTGCGATGGGGCGGACAGCATCCAGGGCCAGGCTGGCGAGTTCGATCGCGTTCAGAAACACCGCGCCGTTCTCAACTTTGACGCTGAATGTCTGCGTGCATCCTTCGTCGGGTTGCCTGGCGCAGCCGTCATGAAGGCCGATGGTCCAATTGTGCAGCGGGCAGGCCACGCTGGTGCCGAACACAATGCCCTGCGACAGCGGCCCGCCCTTGTGCGGGCAGCGGTCGAGCAGGGCGAAGACCTGGCCGGCATCGTTGCGAAACACTGCCACGTCCATTCCTTGCGGGCGCGAGACGCGGCGTGAGCCCAGCACGGGGATGTCGTCGACTCGGCAAATCAGTTTCCAGTCGTTCATGTTCATGCCCTGGCTACCTCGATGCTTGCGAATTGCCTCGTGTCCACCTGTGCCTTGTCAAATTCAAACCAGGGATCGGGCTCACCATCCAGGCTGAACTGAAGCCGCTCCCACAGTGCCTTGCGACCTTCGTGGTCTTCAAGGATCTTCTTCTTGACATAGTCCAGGCCGACGCGGTTGACATAGTGCACCGTGCGCTCCAGGTACCAGCCTTCTTCGCGGTAGAGCTGCAGGAAGGCGCCGCTGTATTCCAACACCTCGGCCGATGTCTTGAGCTTGCAGAAGAAGTGAGCTACTTCGGTCTTGATGCCACCGTTGCCGGCAACGTAGATCTCCCAGCCCGAGTCCACGCCGATCACGCCCACGTCCTTGATGCCGGCTTCGGCACAGTTGCGCGGGCAGCCCGACACCGCCAGCTTGACCTTGTGCGGCGCGTACATGCGCCACAGCGCGCGCTCCAGGTCCTTGCCCATTTGCGTGGAGTCTTGCGTGCCGAAGCGGCACCACTCGCTGCCCACGCAGGTCTTTACTGTGCGCAGTGCTTTGGCATAGGCGTGGCCCGAGGGCATGCCGATGTCTTTCCACACGTCTTTCAGATCTTCCTTCTTGACGCCCAGCAGATCGATGCGCTGCCCGCCGGTGACCTTGACGGTCGGGATCTTGTATTTGTCCACCGCGTCGGCAATGCGCCGCAGCTCAGCGGCCGTGGTCTCGCCGCCCCACATGCGCGGGATGACGGAGTAGGTGCCGTCCTTCTGGATGTTGGCGTGCGAGCGCTCGTTGATGTAGCGGCTTTGCGGATCGTCCTTGGCCAGCTTGGGCCAGGTGGAGATCAGGTAGTAGTTGATGGCAGGGCGACATGAGGCGCAGCCATTGGGTGTGCGCCATTCCATGAAGCGAATGGTGTCGGCGATGGTAAGGAATTCATTGGCGCGGATCGCCTCGCGGACATCCTGGTGGCTGTGGTCGGTGCAGCCGCACATGGCTTTCTTCTTGGGCGCGGCCGAATAGTCGCCGCCGGCGGTGAACATCAGAATCTGCTCGACCAGCCCGGTGCACGAACCGCAGGACGCGCTGGCCTTGGTGTGCTTGCGTACCTCATCGATGGTGAACAGGCCTTTCTCCTTGATGGCCTTGCAGATGGTGCCCTTGTTCACGCCGTTGCAGCCGCAGACCTCGGCCTCGTTGGGCATGGTTGCGGCCTTGGTGTGGCCCTCATGGCCCACGTCGCCAATGCTGGATTCGCCAAACATCAGCTTGTCGCGGATGTCGCCCACACTGCGGCCCTCGCGCAGCAGCTTGAAATACCAGCTTCCATCGACCGTATCGCCATACAGGCAGGCTCCTACCAGCTTGTCGCCCTTGACCACCAGCTTCTTGTAGACGCCGCCGAAGGGGTCGGACATGACGATCTCTTCGGTGCCCTCACCGCCCTGGAACTCGCCTGCTGAAAAGAGGTCGATGCCCGTGACCTTGAGCTTGGTGGAAGTGAGCGATCCGGTGTAGCGGCCGATGCCAAATTGCGCCAGATGATTGGCGGCTACCTTGGCCTGCTCGAACAGGGGCGCCACCAGCCCGTAGGCGATGCCGCGGTGCGCCGCGCATTCGCCCACCGAGTAGATGCGTGCGTCGGTCACGGTCTGCATGGTGTCGTCCACCACGATGCCGCGGTTGACGTGCAGCTTCATCTTCTCGGCCAACTCGGTGTTGGGCCGGATGCCCACAGCCATGACCACCAGATCAGTGTCCAGTACCGTGCCGTCCTTGAACTGGATTGCCTTGACGCGGCCGCTTTTGCCTTCGTCGGTATCACCAATCAGGGCTTGCGTCTGCGCGCCCATCATGAATTTCAGGCCACGCTGCTCTAGAGACTGCTGCAGCAGTTTGCCTGCCACGTCGTCGAGCTGGCGCTCCATCAACCAGGGCATGACGTGCACCACGGTCACTTGCATGCCGCGCAGCATCAGGCCGTTGGCGGCTTCCAGCCCCAGCAATCCACCGCCAATGACCACTGCCTTCTTGTACTTGGTGGACGCCTCGACCATCGCGTTGGTGTCGGCGATGTCGCGGTAGGAGATCACGCCTTGCAGGTCTTTGCCGGGTATCGGCAGGATGAAAGGGTTGGAGCCGGTGCACATCAGGAGCCGGTCGTACTCTTCCTCGGTGCCGTCTTCTGCGCGCACGATGCGGCGAATTCGGTCGACCTCCACCACCTTCTTGCCCGCATGCAGGCGGATGTGGTTCTCGCTATACCATTCCCAGGAGTTCAGCACGATCTCATCGAGCGTTTGTTCGCCAGCGAGCACCGGCGACAACAGGATGCGGTTGTAGTTGGGATGCGGCTCGGCGCCGAACACACTGATGTCGTACAGCTCGGGGGCTATCTTCAGCAGCTCTTCAATGGTGCGCACGCCCGCCATCCCATTGCCCACCATCACCAGCTTGGATCGTTTCACTTCAAGTCTCCTAGGGTCTTACGCGACCAGTTTTTCGACATGCGATTGGCGCGTGTAGAGGAAGTCGATCACCGCTTTGCGGTAGTGCACGTACTGCGGGTCTTCGGCCAGCGCAATGCGGTCGCGCGGGCGCGGCAGGTCCACGCTGAGAATGTCGCCTATGGTCGCGGCCGGGCCGTTGGTCATCATCACGATGCGGTCCGACAGCAGCACGGCTTCGTCCACATCGTGCGTCACCATCACCACGGTGCTGCGCGTCTTGGCGACGATTTGCAGCAGCTCGTCCTGCAGCTTGGCGCGCGTCAGTGCGTCGAGTGCGCCGAAGGGTTCGTCCATCAGCAGCACCTTGGGCTCCATCGACAGAGCACGTGCGATGCCCACACGCTGCTTCATGCCGCCTGAGATTTCGCCGGGTCGCTTTTGCGCGGCTGGCTGCAGGCCCACCAGAGCCAGCGCGGCATCGGTGCGGGCTTTCAGTTGGGCGCGGTTCTCCGTGGCGCCGAACACCCGCTCTACCGCCAGGTAAACGTTCTCGAAGCAAGTCAGCCAGGGCAGCAGCGAATGATTCTGAAACACCACGCCGCGGTCCGGCCCGGGCCCCGCGATCTCGCGGTTGGCGCATAGCAGGGTGCCCTGCGTGGGCGTGGTCAGGCCGGCGATCAGGTTGAGCAAGGTGGACTTGCCACAGCCGGAGTGGCCGATCAAGGCCACGAACTCGCCCTTGGCCACGCTGAGGTCAATGCCCTGCAAGGCGACGAAGGGGCCCTTCTTGGTCTGGAAGGTCTGCTCCACGCCCTGGATCTGGATGTACTTGGTGCTGAGGTTGTCGCTCATGATGATTCCTTGGGGTGGGCTCAGGTCTTGACTTCTTCGAAGGTGAAGGCGGTGGCCAGTTTGATCAGCGCGAACTCCAGCACCAAGCCGACCATGCCGATGGTGAAGATCGCGATGATGATGTTCTTGACGTTCAGGTTGTTCCACTCGTCCCACACCCAGAAGCCGATGCCAACGCCGCCGGTCAACATCTCGGCCGCCACGATCACCAGCCAGGCGGTGCCCACGGCCAGTCGCACACCGGTGAGCATGTAGGGCAGCACGGCAGGGAAGAGAATCTTGGTGACGATCTTCCATTCAGACAGATTGAGCACGCGCGCCACATTCATGTAGTCGCTGGGCACGCGCTGCACACCCACGGCGGTGTTGATGATCATTGGCCAGATCGAGCAGATGAAGATGGTCCAGATCGCCGCTGGGTTGGCACCCTTGAACACCATCAGGCCGATTGGCAGCCAGGCCAGTGGTGACACCGGGCGCAGCAGGCTGATCAAGGGATTGAACATGCGCTGCAGGAAAGTGAAGCGCCCGATCATGAAGCCCAGGGGGATGCCCACTGCCGCCGCCATACCGAAGCCGATGGCCACGCGCTTAAGCGAAAGCAGCACATTCCAGCCTATGCCCTGGTCGTTCGGGCCTTTTTGATAGAAGGGGTCGCTGAACACTGTGATGGCTTGCTTGAGGGTTTCCAGCGGAGATGGAAAGCCGCTTGTGCTCTTCATCGAGATGATGGCCCACAGACCCACCAGCAGGCCCATGCCGAAGATGGGCGGCAGGACGCGCAGCCACACGGCGCGCCAGTCGAAGCTGGGTCGGCTGGCCTTGGTCACGAGGGCGGTGGCGGGCTCGGCTGTGGCGGTGACGGCTTGCGTTTTCTTCATGGCGGGCTTGCTCTCGCGTGCGGCAAGGGCGGGCGCGATGGACGACTTGTCCAGAGGCGAATGAAACACGGCGCTGACCATGGCGTTCTCCTTGAAGTGCTGACTTGTCTCAGGCGTGGATCTTGAAACTGTCGGCGTATTTCTTCGGGTCCTTGCCGTCCCACACGGTGCCATCCACCAGCTTGCTCGAACGCATCAGGTCCTTGGGCACGTTGGTCTTGGTTGCGGCTGCGGCTTGCTTGTAGATCTCGATCTGATTGATCTGCTTGGCCACTGTGAGGTAGTCTGGGTGTTCCTTGAGCAGACCCCAGCGCTTGTGCTGGGTCAGGAACCACATGCCGTCGGACAGGTAGGGGAAGGTGACCAGTCCGTCGTTGTAGAACTTCATGTGGTTGGGGTCGTCCCAGGTCTTGCCCAGGCCGTTCTGGTAACGGCCCAGAATGCGCTGGTTGATTGCATCCACGCTGGTATTGACATAGCTCTTGTCGGCCACGGTCTCGGCCATCTTGTTCTTGTTCTGCAGGCCGGCGTCGATCCACTTGCCTGCCTCCAGAATGGCTGCCGTCACGGCGCGGGCGGTGTTGGGATACTTCTTCACGAACTCGGCTGTGGTGCCCAGCGCTTTCTCTGGGTGGTCCTTCCAGATGTCCTGTGTTGTCACGCCAGTGATGCCGATTCCGTCCATGATGGCGCGGTGGCCCCAGGGCTCGCCCACGCAGAAACCGTCCATGTTGCCCACGCGCATGTTGGCCACCATTTGCGGCGGCGGCACGGTGATGACTTTCACATCCTTCATCGGGCTCACGCCGTAAGTGGCCAGCCAGTGGTACAGCCACATCGCGTGCGTGCCAGTGGGGAAGGTCTGGGCAAACGTGTACTCACGCTTCTCGGTCTGGATCAGCTTGGCAAGCGAGGGGCCGTCCACCGCACCTTTATCGGCCAGCTTCTTGGACAGCGTGATGGCCTGTCCGTTGTGGTTCAGGTTCATCAAAATGGCCATGTCCTTCTTAGGCCCGCTGATGCCCAGGTGCACGCCATAGATCAGGCCCCACAGCACGTGGGCCATGTCCAGCTCGCCATTGACCAGCTTGTCGCGCACGCCGGCCCAGCTCGCCTCCTTGGAGGGGATGATCTTGACGCCGTACTTCTGGTCGATGCCCAGCACCGAGGCCATCACCACGCTGGCGCAATCGGTTAGCGGAATGAATCCGATCTTGACTTCCTTCTTCTCCGGCGCATCCGAGCCCTGGGCCCACACAGCCGAGCGCAATGCGGGCGACACGCCGGCAACGCCCACTGCAGCAGCCTGCAACACGCTGCGGCGGGATAGTTTGGTCTTCAGAAGGTCAGTCATCACGTTCGCATCTCCAGCAAGAAAAAAGCAAAACAAAAAAGGCGTCCGCACGCAGCACGCGGTGTGCTGGTGGGGACGCCTTCGTCCGAATCGACCTGGCCTGTGCTTCGACGTTGAAGCGGGCTGGTCACGGAACCTTCATTGGTTCATGCGGGAGACTACGCAATAGGCGTGCCAGCGATCGGAGGTCTGTTAAACCCGCTTCGTGCACTCAAGTTGTGCGGTGCAGCAGCGTGCGCACCAGGAAGGGAGTCAGCGCGCCCGATCAGCCCAGCAGATCGGCGGCATCCAGAAGACGCTGAGCGACATCGGCCAGCTTCAGGCCGCGGTCCATGGCGGTCTTGCGCAGCTTGTCGTAAGCCTGCTGTTCGCTCAGGCTCTGCCGTTTCATCAGCAGGCCCTTGGCGCGGTCAATCACCTTGCGATCCTGCAGCTCTGAGCGTGCATCGGCCAGCTCGCGCCGCAATTCCTGCTCATGCGCAAAGCGCGCCATGGCCACATCCAGAATGGGGCGGATGCGCTCGGATGCGAGGCCGGCAACGATGTAGGCCGACACGCCAGCGGCCACCGCATACTTCACGTGCGCGGTGTCGTCGTCGTTGGTGAACATCACGATGGGGCGGGGCTCATCGCGGGTGGCCATCACCACATGCTCCAAAGCGTCCCGCGCCGCACTCTCGGCGTCAACCACGATCATGTCGGGTTGGAGTTGTGCGATGCGCTCGCCCAGGAAGGTGTCGGTGGGCAGCACCGCAATGACGTTGTAGCCGTTTTCCAGCAGGCTGATGCGCAGCAGGCGCGAGCGCGCGGCTTGCTCGACGGCATGGTCGTCGTCGGTGTCGGGGGTCAGTGTGTCGGGCGCGATCACTACGATACGCAGAGACTGTGAAGGCGTCATGCCAGCCAGAGTGCAAGATTCGCGCCATCGAGTTGCGATCTCGGGCCTATACACTTCTGGCATGTTAGTACTTGGTATTGAGTCGTCTTGCGACGAAACCGGCGTCGCATTGGTGCAGGCTGAGGGGGCGCAGTTGCCCGTGCTGCGCGCCGACGCTTTGCACAGCCAGATTGAGATGCACCAGGCCTATGGCGGTGTGGTGCCTGAGCTCGCCAGCCGAGACCATATCCGGCGTGTGTTGCCGCTGACAGAGGCGGTTCTCTCTCAAGCCCAGATCGGGCTGCATGAAGTGGACGTGGTGGCCTACACACGCGGGCCCGGCCTGGCTGGGGCGCTGTTGGTCGGTGCGGGCGTTGCGTGTGCGCTGGGCGCGGCGCTTGATAAGCCGGTGCTGGGTGTGCACCATCTTGAGGGGCATCTGCTCTCGCCCTTCCTTGGCGCAGATCCGCCTGAATTTCCATTCGTCGCGCTGCTGGTGTCTGGCGGTCACAGTCAGCTCATGCGTGTGGATGGGGTGGGCCGCTACTTGCTGCTCGGTGAGACGATTGACGACGCAGCCGGCGAGGCTTTCGACAAGTCAGCCAAACTGATGGGCTTGGGCTATCCGGGCGGCCCGGCGCTATCACGCATCGCCCAGCATGGCGACCCGAAAGCCTTCAAGCTGCCCCGACCCCTGCTGCACAGCGGCGATCTCAATTTTTCATTCGCGGGCCTGAAGACGGCTGTGATGACGCAGGCAAAGAAACTCGGCGCGCAGCTACCCGCTCGAACGGCCGATCTCGCGGCATCGACGCAGGCGGCCATTGTCGAGGTGCTGGTGGCCAAATCAGTCGCTGCTCTCAAGGCTTCGGGGCTTGACAGGCTGGTGGTCGCGGGCGGTGTGGGTGCCAACACGGCCTTGCGCGAGCAATTGAACGCCGCATGCGCCAGGATGGGCGTGCGGGTTCACTACCCTGAGCTGCGCCTTTGCACCGACAACGGCGCGATGATCGCGATGGCAGCGGCCATGAGGCTTGGCGCCGGTGTGCAGACGGCCAACAAGGCGTATGCGTTCGACGTCAAGCCGCGCTGGCCGCTGGCCAGCATCGGCGAGTAAAGAGGCGTTCGGGCCGCGCCCGAACGCAAGCTCACTTCACTTCACTTCGATCTGGCGGGCAGTGCTGACCGGCACCTTCTTGACCAGGGTGAGCGTGAGCACACCGTTCTCAAGCCGTGCGGTGCTGGCGTCGGTATCGATCTCCTGCGGCAGCTCATAGGCGGCCTTGAACGGGCGCTTGGCCTGCTCACGGGTTTCGATGCGCACAATGGCCGCCTCGATGTTGATCGACAGGTCTTCACGGGCGATGCCAGGCAAGTCCAGCGTGACAGTCCAGGCTTTTTCGTCCTGCTCTGCATTGAAGCCGGACTTGCCCTCGTTGAAGAAGGCCTCGTTGACAAAGCGCTCGAAACTGCGGTCATATGAGCGGAACGTGGGCAAAGTGGCGCGGGTGCGAACGACAGGTGCGAAAAACATGAAAACTCCTTGGCTGAAAAAAGGGGTACGGAATGCAAGCGTTGTAGGCTGCGATTCCTATACACTGCGCGGCTTTCAACCATGATCGCCGCATGCCTCCCATCTGCGAGCGAAGCGATCATTTTCAAGGGAAGCATCTCAATGAAAAATACGCGTCGTGCGGTCTTGAAATCGCTCACCGCATCGCTATTTGCTCCCGCCCTGGTGCTGGCGCAGCCAGCCGCGCCCGCGATCAGGCTGGCCATGATCGAAGGCCTGTCCGGCGGCAATGCCAATGGTGGCGAAGCAGTGTTTCGCAACCTGGTGTGGGCGGTCGAGCGGGTCAATCAGCGTGGCGGTGTTCGCACCTCGCAGGGCGCCCGGCTGGTGCAGCTTGACCGCTACGACAGCAAGGGGCAGATTGAAGAGGCGCTGTCGTCGCTGCGCTCGGCCATCGACGATGGCGCGCAGTTCATCCTGCAGGGCAACTCATCTGCTGTGGCGGCCGCACTGCTCGATGCAGTGAACAAGCACAACGAGCGCGAGCCCAGCCGGCGCGTAGTGTTTCTGAATTACTCGGCGGTGGACCCCATTCTCACCAACGAGAAGTGCAGCTTCTGGCATTTCCGATTCGACGCGCATGCCGACATGCGCATGGCTGCGCTGATTTCGGTGCTGCGAGAAGACCTGGCGCTCAAGTCGGTGTACATCCTGGGGCAGGACTACAGCTTTGGCCACGCCGTGGCGCGCGAGGCGCGGCGCCAGCTTGGCCAGCTTCGCCCGGACATCCAGATCGTGGGCGATGAGCTCCATGCGATGATGCGCATCAAGGACTTCGCGCCCTATGCGACCAAAATCAAGGCCAGTGGCGCGCAGGCAGTCATTACCGGCAACTTCAGCAGTGACCTCACGCTGCTGGTCAAGGCAGCCAAAGAGGTTGGCTTCGAGGGCAAGTTCTACACCTTCTACGGCAATGCTTTGGGTGCGCCGGCGGCCATCGGCGAGGCCGGGCTGGGCCGGGTGATTGCGGTGGCCGACTGGCTGCCCAACGTGGCCGGCGCGCAAAGCGAGGCTTTCTACCAGTCTTTCCGCCAGCGCTACCCCAAGGCGGCCGACGACTATGTGCACATGCGCATGCAACTCATGATCGAGGCGCTGGCCCAGGCCATCGACAAGGCCGGCGGCACCGACCCCGTGCAGGTGGCCCGCGCACTGGAGCGCGTATCGGTCAGCCTGCAGGGCCAGACCGGCCAGATGCGCGCGGAAGACCACCAGTTCCAGCAGCAGCTCGTGGTCGGCGTAATGGACCGGCAGGGCACGCCGGGCGTCAAGTTCGACGTCGAAGGCTCGGGCTACGGCTTTCGCG
Source organism: Comamonadaceae bacterium (assembly GCA_947476285.1). Taxonomy (GTDB): domain Bacteria; phylum Pseudomonadota; class Gammaproteobacteria; order Burkholderiales; family Burkholderiaceae_C; genus Ramlibacter. The sequence goes on from CANJPU010000025.1 coordinate 38,389, forward strand.
TGGTCAAGACAATCCAGGCAGCCCAGGCCCAGATGCCCACGAGCTGCAAGATGAGCCGGCTGTGAGCCGGTTGGGCGGGGTCGGGCAGGGCGCTTTCTGCCCCCGGTCGCCCATCGGGCTATAATTCCAAGGCTTTGCATACCGCAATGCACACGTTGGTTCGCAGTTCCAGCCGCCAACGCAAGTTAAAACACCCAAGGAAAACACATGACCAATTTGAACAAGGCCGAAGTTGTCAAGGCCAATGCGCGCAGCGTCAATGACACCGGCAGTCCTGAAGTCCAGGTTGCCCTGCTGACCGCACGCATCAACGAACTCACCCCCCATTTCAAGACCCATGCCAAGGACCACCACGGCCGTCGCGGCCTGCTTCGCATGGTCAACCGTCGCAAGAGCCTGCTGTCCTACCTGAAAGGCAAGGACGCCGAGCGTTACAGCGCGCTGATCGCCAAGCTGGGCCTGCGCAAGTAATCAGGGAACAGACGAGTAGAACGCCTGAGTTAGTACATTGCTAGCTCAGGCGTTTGCGTTTTAGAAATTTCACTTCGGAGACGGCAAGACGAATACGCGCTGTGTCATTCCACAAGAGGCCCTGGGGCATTTTATGGAATGGCATCGTGTTCGACACCGCCTCATCTCCGGGCATTGAGCGCAGCCATATGCGATCGTGAGACAAGGAGAGATGAATATGAGCATTTTCAACAAGGTCACCAAGACGTTCCAGTGGGGCTCCCACACCGTCACTCTTGAAACCGGCGAAATCGCCCGCCAGTCCGGCGGCGCCGTCATCGTCAACATCGACGACACCGTGGTGCTGGCCACTGTCGTGGCTTCCAAGTCCTCCAAGCCCGGCCAGGATTTTTTCCCCCTTACAGTTGACTACATCGAGAAGACCTACGCCGCTGGCAAGATCCCCGGCAGCTTCTTCAAGCGTGAAGCCAAGCCCAGCGAGCACGAAACCCTCACCAGCCGCCTGATCGATCGCCCGATTCGCCCGCTGTTCCCCGAAGGCTTCTTCAATGAAGTGCATGTGGTCATCCACACCCTGTCGCTCAACCCCGAAGTCGATGCCGACATCGCAGCCATGATCGGCACCAGCGCAGCGCTGGCTATCTCCGGCATTCCCTTCGCCGGCCCGATCGGCGCGGCACGTGTGGGCTATGTCAATGGCGAGTACGTTCTCAACCCAGGCCAGACCGCACGCAAGTCGTCCAACCTGGATTTGATCGTCGCCGGCACCGAGGCCGCCGTGCTGATGGTCGAGTCTGAAGCCCAGCAACTGTCCGAGGAAATCATGCTGGGTGCCGTGGTCTTCGGCCATGAGCAAAGCAGAATCGCCATCAACGCCATTCACGAGCTGGTGCGCGACGCCGGCAAGCCGGTCTGGGACTGGCAAGCGCCCCCCAAGGACGAAGCCTTTATCGCCAAAGTCAACGGCTACGCCGAATCCAAGTTCCGCGCCGCCTACCAGATCCGCAGCAAGCAGGCCCGCACCCAGGCCCTGCGCGAAGCCAGCGGCGCCGTCATGGCCGACCTCAAGGCCGATGGCGTCGAGTTCGACTCGGTCAAGGTCGAAGCCATGCTGTTCGACATCGAGGCGCGCATCGTGCGCAGCCAGATTTTGTCGGGCGAACCGCGTATTGACGGGCGCGACACCCGCACCGTGCGCCCCATCGAGATCCGCACCGGCGTGCTGCCCCGCACCCACGGCTCGGGTCTGTTCACCCGTGGTGAAACCCAGGCGCTGGTGGTCACCACGCTGGGCACCGAGCGTGACGCGCAGCGCATCGACGCGCTGATGGGCGAGTACGAAGACCGCTTCATGTTCCACTACAACATGCCTCCCTTCGCCACTGGCGAAGTCGGCCGCATGGGTTCTACCAAGCGCCGTGAAATCGGCCACGGCCGCCTGGCCAAGCGCGCACTGATCGCCTGCCTGCCCAGCAAGGAAGAATTCCCCTACACCATGCGTGTGGTCTCGGAGATCACCGAGTCCAATGGCTCTTCGTCCATGGCTTCGGTCTGCGGCGGTTGCTTGTCGCTGATGGACGCTGGCGTGCCGATGAAGGCCCATGTGGCTGGCATCGCCATGGGCCTGATCAAGGACGGCAATCGCTTCGCAGTGCTGACCGACATCCTGGGTGACGAAGATCACCTGGGCGACATGGACTTCAAGGTTGCAGGCACCACCAACGGCATCACCGCCTTGCAGATGGACATCAAAATCCAGGGCATCACCAAGGAAATCATGCAGGTGGCACTGGCTCAGGCCAAGGAAGCACGCATGCACATCCTGGGCAAGATGCAAGACGCCATGGGCGAGGCCAAGACCGAAGTCTCCAACTTCGCGCCCAAGCTCTACACCATGAAGATCAACCCCGAGAAGATCCGCGACGTGATCGGCAAGGGCGGCGCCGTCATCCGCGCGCTGACCGAAGAGACCGGTTGCCAGATCAACATCGAGGAAGACGGCACCATCACCATCGCCGCCACCGACGCCGCCAAGGCCGATGTGGCCAAGCAGCGCATTGAGCAGATCACAGCCGAAGTCGAAATCGGCAAGGTCTACGAAGGCCCGATCACCAAGATCCTTGACTTTGGCGCACTGGTCAACCTGCTGCCCGGCAAGGACGGCCTGCTGCACATCAGCCAGATCGCTCATGAGCGTGTCGAGAAAGTCACCGACTACCTCAGCGAAGGTCAGATCGTTCGGGTGAAGGTACTTGAGACCGACGAGAAAGGCCGCGTCAAGCTGTCCATGAAGGCGCTGCTGGATCGCCCGGCTGGCATGGAGCAGCCGCGTGATCGACCCTTCCGCGAACAGCGTGAACCCCGTGAGAACCGTGAGCCGCGCGAATACCGCGAGCCGCGTGAGCCGCGTGAACCACGCGAGTCACGCGAGCCGGCAGCTCAGACGCAAGCCCCGGCATCGGTCGAGCCGCGAGAGTAAAGGTGACAGTGCCGCCCGTGCGCGGGCGGCAGTCGCAGGGCAAAGACATGAAAGCAGTTGAAATAAGCACCTACGGAGCGCCAGACGTCTTGCGTCTGGTCGATCGTGACCGCCCATCACCTGCGGCGGGTGAGTTGTTGATTCGCGTCGGCGCGAGCGGCGTCAACCGCCCCGACGTTCTGCAACGCACCGGCAATTACCCTGTGCCCCCGGGCGCATCTGACCTGCCCGGCCTGGAAGTGGCTGGCGAAATCGTCGAAGGCGATGCCGCAGCCATGGCCGCGGCCGGTTTCAAGCTGGGTGACCGAGTTTGCGCGCTGGTGGCCGGCGGCGGCTACGCACAGTTCTGCGTGGCACCGGTGGGCCAGTGCCTGCCAGTGCCCAAGGGGTTTAGCGACGTGCAGGCCGCATCCTTGCCCGAAACCGTCTTCACCGTCTGGGTCAATGTGTTCGACAGGGCACGCCTGCAGCCCGGCGAGACCTTGCTGATACAAGGTGGCTCCAGCGGCATTGGCGTCACAGCCATTCAAATGGCCAAGGCGATGGGCGCCAAGGTCATTGTCACGGCCGGCAGCGACGAGAAGTGCCAAGCCTGCATCGCGCTTGGCGCTGACCACGCCATCAATTACAAGACCCAAGATTTTGCCGCCGAGGCCAAGAAGCTCACCGGCGGTGCTGGCGTCAACGTCATCCTGGACATGGTTGCCGGCAGCTATCTGGGCCGCGAAATCGAGTGTCTGGCCGAAGAGGGCCGCCTGACCATCATCGCGGTGCAAGGCGGCGCAAAAGGCGAAATCAATGCCGGTCTGGTGCTGCGCAAGCGGCTCACCATCACAGGTTCGACGCTGCGCCCGCGCCCGGTGGCTTTCAAGACGGCGGTTGCCCTGGCCTTGCGCGAGCATGTCTGGCCACTGATCGAGAGCGGCGCCATCAAGCCCGTGATCCACAGCACATTCCCCGCGGCGCAGGCCAGCAGGGCGCATGAGTTGATGGAATCGAACCAGCACATCGGCAAGATCGTGCTGACCTGGGAATGATCATGGCAGCGCCACGCAGAAAACTCATTGCCGGCAATTGGAAGATGAATGGCGGGTTGGCTGCCAACGACGCCTTGTTGCGCGCCCTCGTGGCAGGCCTCGCCCATGACGGCTGTAAAGTGGCAGTGTGCGTGCCAGCCCCTTACCTTGCACAAGTGCAGGCGCTGTGCGCGGGCACCTCGCTGGAACTGGGCGCTCAGGATGTGTCGCAGCATGACGCGGGGGCCTTCACCGGTGAAGTCTGCGCCGCCATGCTCAAGGAATTCGGCGTGGGCTATTGCCTGGTGGGCCACTCGGAGCGCCGCCAGTACCACGGCGAAACCGACACGCTGGTGGCCGAGAAGGCCAAGGCGGCACTGGCCCATGGCATCACCCCGATTGTCTGCGTGGGCGAGACACTCGCAGAGCGCGAAGCGGGCCGCACTGAGGCGGTGGTCAAGCGGCAGATGGCCGCGGTGATCCATACCAATGGCCACTGCATCAGTGAAATCGTGGTTGCCTATGAGCCTGTCTGGGCGATTGGCACCGGCAAGACCGCCACGCCAGAGCAGGCGCAGCAGGTGCACGCGATTTTGCGTGCGCAACTGAAGGCGGCCACTGAGCATTCCGCGCGTATATCGATTCTCTACGGCGGCAGCATGAATGCCGCCAATGCCTCATCCCTTCTAGGTCAGGCCGACATTGACGGCGGACTGGTCGGCGGTGCCTCGCTGAAGGCAGCCGACTTTCTTCAGATCATCGCGGCCGCCCGATAGCGCGCCGGCACACACCTTCGGAGTCTTCAACAAATGAACCTTGTACTTACCATCGTCCTGGCCGTGCAGATGCTCACGGCCCTTGGCATGATCGGCCTCATTCTGATTCAGCATGGCAAGGGCGCCGACATGGGCGCCGCATTTGGCAGCGGCGGCTCAGGCAGCTTGTTCGGTGCCAGCGGCAGTGCCAACTTCTTGTCGCGCACCACCGCTGTGCTGGCGGCGGTCTTCTTCGTTTGCACGCTTGCGCTGGCGTATTTCGGCAATCTGCGTCCGGTCGACTCGGGCAGTGTGCTGGAGCGCGCTGGCACCGCCGCGCCGGCCCCTGCGGCATCGGGCCCTGCGGCCCAGATTCCCGCCACCACAACACCGGCGGGCATTCCTAGCACGGCCGCGTCGCCAGCGCCAGCGGCATCTGGCGTGAATCAGATTCCTGTCAAGTGATTGAAAAGTAGGTCTTGGTTGGAAGAGAACTCGGCTTTTTTGCGGGTAAACTCCTACGCTGTCCGGAAGACAATCTAGCGACAGAACCTCATGCCTTTCCGGGCAAGAAAAAAACCGCCGTCGTGGTGAAATTGGTAGACACGCTATCTTGAGGGGGTAGTGGCGAAAGCTGTGCGAGTTCGAGTCTCGCCGACGGCACCAAGAACAAATGAAACCTGCCGGTCTCGTACCGGCAGGCCAAGAGCGGATTGCAGTATCAAGATGAATCTTGACCAGTACCTACCTGTCCTTCTGTTCATCCTGGTGGGCATTGCGGTCGGGGTGATCCCACAGGTTCTTGGTCGCGTTCTCAGCGGCCTGACCGGCTTTCACAGGCCCGACGCCGCAAAAAACTCCCCCTACGAATGCGGCTTTGAAGCCTTCGAAGACGCGCGAATGAAGTTCGACGTCCGCTATTACCTGGTCGCCATTCTTTTCATCCTGTTCGACCTGGAAATCGCCTTTCTCTTCCCCTGGGCAGTGGCACTCAAGGAAATCGGGCCCGCAGGCTTCTGGGCCATGATGATTTTCCTCGCGATTCTGGTGGTGGGCTTCATCTACGAATGGAAAAAAGGCGCACTCGACTGGGAATGACAGTCGGCGATCCAAGGACACATCCACATGGCAAACGAAGGACTTCTCGAATCCGGCCTGGTGACAACCACGGTGGACACCGTGATCAACTGGGCCAAGACCGGCTCTCTCTGGCCCATGACTTTCGGTCTGGCGTGCTGCGCGGTGGAGATGATGCACGCTGGCGCGGCGCGCTACGACATCGATCGCTTCGGCATGCTGTTTCGCCCCAGCCCGCGCCAGTCCGACTTGATGATCGTGGCTGGCACGCTGTGCAACAAAATGGCGCCGGCCATGCGCAAGGTCTATGACCAGATGCCTGAGCCGCGCTGGGTGATCTCCATGGGTTCATGTGCAAACGGCGGCGGCTACTACCACTACAGCTACTCGGTTGTGCGCGGCTGCGACCGCGTGGTGCCGGTGGATGTCTATGTGCCCGGCTGCCCACCCACTGCGGAGGCCTTGCTCTACGGCATCATTCAGTTGCAGCAGAAGATTCGCCGCACCCAAACCATCGCAAGGTCCTGAAGGCACGCCGATGACCATCACTCCCTTTGCCATCGACCCCGAGGCACTCAAGCAAACCCTGGTCTCCACCCTGGGCGATCTGGCCAAGAGCATCGATCTCAAGCTGGGTGAAGTCACCGTGGTGGTTGCTGCCCAAGATTACCTGGCCGCAGCCAAGTTGCTGCACGAGGCGCCGGGCTGCCGCTTCGAACAATTGCTGGATCTGTGCGGGCTTGACTATTCCGAATACGGCGACGGCGGCTGGGACGGGCTGCGTTACTGCGTGTCATCTCATTTGCTCTCCATCAGCCTGAACCAGCGGGTGCGCCTGAAGGTGTTCGCACCCGACGACGATCTACCAGTGGTCGATTCACTCACTGGCGTCTGGAGTTCCGCTAATTGGTTCGAGCGCGAGGCATTCGATCTGTTCGGCATTGTGTTCGAGGGCCACGACGACCTGCGCCGCATTCTCACCGACTACGGCTTCATCGGCCATCCCTTCCGCAAGGATTTCCCAGTCTGCGGCCATGTGGAAATGCGCTACGACCCCGAGCGCAAGCGCGTGATCTACCAGCCGGTGACGATCGAGCCGCGCGAGATCACACCGCGCATCATCCGGGAAGACAACTACGGAGGGCTGCACTGACACGCAGCGTGCAGAACCCACATGGCAGAAATCAAGAACTACACCATCAACTTCGGCCCGCAGCACCCGGCCGCGCACGGCGTGCTGCGCCTGGTGCTCGAACTCGACGGCGAGGTGATACAGCGCGCCGACCCGCACATCGGCCTGTTGCACCGCGCCACTGAGAAGCTGGCCGAGACCAAGACCTACATTCAGTCGCTGCCCTACATGGACCGGCTGGACTACATGTCCATGATGTGCAACGAGCACGCTTACTGCCTCGCCATCGAAAAGATGCTTGAGCTGGACGTGCCGATTCGCGCCCAGTACATCCGCGTGATGTTCTCCGAAATCACCCGCTTGCTCAACCACCTGCTATGGCTTGGCGCGCACGGGCTCGATTGCGGTGCGATGAACATCCTGATCTATTGCTTTCGCGAGCGCGAAGACCTGCTGGACATGTACGAAGCGGTCTCCGGTGCACGTATGCATGCGGCTTACTTCCGGCCCGGCGGCGTGTATCGCGACCTGCCCGACACCATGCCGCAGTACAAGGTCAACAAGATCCGCAATGAGCGCGCGATCAAAAAGCTCAATGAAAACCGCGAAGGCACATTGCTGGACTTCATCGAGGATTTCACCCGCCGCTTTCCGCACTATGTTGATGAGTATGAAACCTTGCTCACCGACAACCGCATCTGGAAGCAGCGCACGGTAGGCATCGGCGTGGTCACGCCCGAGCGGGCGATGAACCTGGGCTTTACCGGCCCCATGCTGCGCGGCTCGGGCATTGCCTGGGACCTGCGCAAGAAGCAGCCCTACGATGTGTATGGCCAGCTCGATTTCGACATCCCGGTGGGCACCACCGGCGACTGCTACGACCGTTATCTTGTGCGCGTCGCCGAGCTGCGCCAATCCAACCGCATCATCGAACAATGCGTGGCTTGGCTGCGTGCCAACCCCGGCCCGGTGATCACCGATAACCACAAAGTTGCCGCGCCTGACCGCGAGTCCATGAAGGCCAACATGGAGGAGCTGATTCACCACTTCAAGCTCTTCTCAGAAGGTTTCCGAGTGCCCGCAGGAGAAGCCTACGCTGCGGTGGAGCATCCCAAGGGCGAGTTCGGTATCTACATCGTGAGCGATGGTGCCAATAAGCCTTATCGCCTGAAAATCCGTCCCCCCGGCTTTGCGCACCTGGCCGCCATGGACGAGATGTCTCGCGGCCACATGATCGCCGACGCTGTCGCGGTGATCGGAACCCTGGACATCGTGTTCGGAGATATTGACCGATGATTTCTGAATCCATGCGCGCCTTGTTTGACAAGGAAGTGGCCAAGTACCCAGCCGACCAGCGGCAGTCTGCGGTGATGGCTTGCCTCACCATCGTCCAGAAAGAGGCCGGTTTCGTCAGCGCCGAGAGCGAAAAGGAAGTCGCCAGCTACCTTGGCATGCCGACCATTGCGGTGCATGAAGTCACCACCTTCTACAACATGTACAACCAGCAGCCGGTGGGCAAGTACAAGCTCAACGTCTGCACCAACCTGCCTTGCCAGCTGCGTGATGGCGCCAAGGCACTGCATCATCTGGAACAGCGCCTTGGCATCCGCATGGGGCAGACCACCCCGGACGGCATGTTCACCCTGCAGCAAAGCGAATGCCTGGGCGCCTGCGCCGACTCGCCGGTGCTGCTGGTCAATGACCGCACCATGTGCAGCTTCATGAGCACCGACAAGCTCGACCAACTGGTCGATGGCTTGCGCAACGCGGAGACCAAGTCATGAACGCAGCCCAGGTGCTCGCGCAGTTCCAGGCAACAGGTGTACAAACCTGTTTCCATGGCCGCCACATCAATCCGCAGATCTACGCCGGGCTTGACGGCACCAACTGGCGCCTGAAGGACTACGAGGCGCGCGACGGCTACAAGGCCTTGCGCAAGATATTGTCAGAGGGCACCACGCCCGACCAGGTGATCGCCACCGTCAAAGAATCCGCACTGCGCGGGCGCGGCGGCGCGGGCTTTCCGACCGGCCTCAAATGGAGCTTCATGCCCAGGCAGTTCCCCGGGCAGAAGTACCTGGTGTGCAATTCCGACGAAGGCGAGCCGGGCACCTGCAAGGACCGCGACCTGCTGCAGTTCAATCCGCATATCGTCATCGAGGGCATGATCATCGCCGCCTACGCCATGGGCACCGACGTGGGCTACAACTACATCCACGGCGAGATCTTCCAGACCTACCAGCGCTTCGAGGAAGCCCTGGAAGAAGCCAGGGCAGCAGGCTATCTGGGCGACAAGATCCTCGGCTCCGAATTCAACTTCCAGTTGCATGCCGCCCACGGATTTGGCGCCTACATCTGTGGCGAAGAAACTGCGCTGCTCGAATCGCTCGAAGGCAAAAAGGGCCAGCCCCGCTTCAAGCCGCCTTTCCCGGCCAGCTTTGGCCTGTACGGCAAGCCCACCACCATCAACAACACCGAGACTTTCGCGGCCGTCCCCTGGATCATCCGCAACGGTGGCCAGGCCTACCTAGCCTGCGGCAAGCCCAACAACGGCGGCACCAAGATCTACTCGGTGTCGGGTGATGTAGAGTTGCCGGGCAACTACGAGGTGCCACTGGGCACGCCCTTCACGAAATTGCTCGAACTCGCCGGCGGCGTGCGCAAGGGCCGCCAGCTCAAGGCGGTCATACCCGGTGGCTCATCCGCCCCGGTGCTGCCTGCGCAGATCATGAACGAATGCACCATGGACTACGACTCCATCGCCAAGGCCGGCTCCATGCTGGGCTCGGGTGCGGTGATCGTGATGGACGACACCCGCTGCATGGTCGAGTCGCTCAAGCGCCTGTCCTATTTCTACATGCACGAATCCTGCGGCCAGTGCACGCCCTGCCGCGAAGGCACAGGCTGGCTCTGGCGCGTGGTGGACCGCATCCACACTGGCCACGGCAAGCCCAGCGACTTGGCCCTGCTCGATTCCGTGGCCGACAACATCCAGGGCCGCACCATCTGCGCACTGGGCGATGCCGCCGCCATGCCGGTGCGCGCGATGATCAAGCACTTCCGCCCTGAATTCGAAGCCATGATTCAAAAAGCAGCCCAGAGCACCGCGCAGCCCCAGGGCGCGCCGGTGAGCACGGAGGCGCGCAGCGCTTAAATCACATGATCGAAATCGAACTCGACGGTCAGAAGGTGGAGATTGCCGAAGGCAGCATGATCATGCATGCCGCCGACAAGGCAGGCACCTACATTCCACACTTCTGCTATCACAAGAAGCTCTCCATCGCGGCCAACTGCCGCATGTGCCTGGTCGATGTGGAGAAAGCGCCCAAGCCCATGCCGGCCTGCGCCACGCCCGTCACCAAGGGCATGATCGTTCGCACCAAGAGCGACAAGGCCTTGAAGGCACAGCAGTCCGTGATGGAATTCCTGCTGATCAACCATCCGCTCGATTGCCCCATCTGCGACCAGGGTGGTGAATGCCAGTTGCAAGATCTGGCTGTCGGCTACGGCGCCTCTTCATCTCGCTACCAGGAAGAAAAGCGCGTGGTCGCGCACAAAGATGTCGGCCCGCTCGTCTCCATGGAAGAAATGAGCCGCTGCATCCACTGCACCCGCTGCGTGCGCTTTGGCCAGGAAGTGGCCGGCGTGATGGAGCTGGGCATGATCCATCGGGGCGAGCACTCCGAGATCACCACAGTGCTGGGCGACACCGTCGACTCTGAGCTGTCGGGCAACATGATCGATCTGTGTCCGGTTGGCGCGCTCACCAGCAAGCCTTTCCGCTACCAGGCCCGCACCTGGGAACTTTCACGTCGCAAGTCGGTCAGCCCGCACGATTCCAGCGGTGCCAACCTGATCGTGCAGGTCAAGGCCAACAAAGTGATGCGTGTGCTCCCGCTTGAGAACGAAGCCATCAACGAATGCTGGCTGGCCGATCGCGACCGCTTCTCCTATGAGGCACTCAATGAAGACGAGCGCCTGACCCAACCCATGCTCAAGCAGGGCGGGCAGTGGAAGCCGGTGGATTGGCAGACCGCGCTCGAATACGTGGCCAATGGCCTCAAGCAGATCAAGGCCGAGCACGGCGCGCAAAGCATTGGTGCACTGGTCAGCCCGCACAGCACCATCGAAGAAATCTACCTCGCCGCAGCCCTGGTGCGCGGCCTGGGCAGCGAGAACATCGACTATCGCCTGCGCAATGCGCAGTTCCCATCGGCCCAGGGCGTGCGCTGGCTGGGCACCTCGATCGCATCGCTGTCGCAATTGCAGGGCGCGCTGGTGGTCGGCTCCAATCTGCGCAAGGACCATCCCCTGTTCGCTCTGCGCGTGCGCGCTGCCGTGCGCAAGGGCGCATCAGTCAGCGTGATCAACGATGCAGCCAATGACTGGGCCATGCCCATCGCAGCTTCGCTCATCACGCCAGCCGCCAACTGGGCGCAGGCGCTGGCCGATGTCGCAGCCGCTGTTGCCGAACAAACCGGCGGCACCGCACCGGCGCAAGGCCAAGCCACGCAGGCCGCCCGCGCCATCGCCAAGACCCTGCAAAATGGCGAGCGCAAGGCCATCTTGCTGGGCAACGCCGCCGCGCACCATGCCAATGCGTCCAGCCTGCTTGCCCTGGCCAACTGGATCGGCGCGCAAACCGGCGCCACCGTGGGCTATCTCACCGAAGCAGCCAACACCGTCGGCGCTCAGCTCGCAGGTGCGACGCCGGGCGCAGGTGGATTCAATGCTGGACAGATGCTGGGTGGCAGCCTCAAGGCCGCCATCCTCCTGAACAACGAACCCGAGTTCGACTCCGCAGCAGGCCGTGCGGCCGTTGCCGCGATGTCCAAGGCGCAGATGGTCGTGAGCCTCAGCCCCTTCAAGGCCAATATGGCCTTTTGCGACGTGCTGCTGCCCATTGCCCCTTTCACCGAAACACCTGGCACCTTTGTCAACGCAGAGGGCAGGGTGCAAAGCTTCCATGCAGTGGTCAAGCCTTTGGGCGATACACGGCCCGGCTGGAAAGTGTTGCGCGTGCTGGCCAATCTGCTGGGTTTGCCCGGTTTTGATTACGAGTCAGCGCGTGATGTGCTGGTCGCCGCCCGTGGCGCGCAGGACGCAGATGCCGCGCAGGTGCAAGGCGACAAGCTCTCCAACGCCACCCACGCCACCCACGCGGCCATCGATCTGTCGGCCACCGCAGGCCAGCCGGCCAGCGCGGCCATCTACCAGCTTGACGGCATCGTGCGGCGAGCGCCGTCACTGCAGCTCACAGCCGATGCGCGCATGAGCATGAGCACTGCGGAGGTGACGGCATGATGGCCTTGATTGACCAGATTCACGCCTTGGGCAACGGCCTGATCGCGGCTACCTGGTGGACCGGCCTGGCATGGCCTGTCACCTGGGCACTGATCAAGATCGTGGTGCTGGTGGGGCCGCTGATGGGCGCCGTGGCCTACCTCACTCTGTGGGAGCGCAAGGCCATCGGCTTCTCCCAGATTCGCGTGGGCCCCAACCGCATCGGCCCGGCGGGCTTGCTTCAGCCCATTGCCGACGCCCTCAAGCTCATGACCAAAGAGGTCATTCTTCCGACCATGGCCAACAAGGGCTTGTTCTATCTCGGCCCCATCATGACCATCATGCCCTCCCTGGTTGCATGGGTGGTGATTCCCTTCGGGCCGGATATTGCACTGTCCAACATCAACGCCGGGCTGTTGTTCCTGATGGCGATCACTTCAATGGAAGTGTACGGCGTCATCATCGCCGGCTGGGCCTCCAACTCCAAGTACGCATTCCTGGGTGCGTTGCGTGCGTCGGCACAGATGGTCAGCTACGAAATCGCCATGGGCTTTTGTCTGGTCGTGGTGCTGATGGTGGCCGGCAGCATGAACATGACAGAAATCGTCATGGGTCAAGCCAAGGGCATGGGGGCCAGCGCGGGCTGGAACTTCCTCTCCTGGAACTGGCTGCCGCTGTTGCCTATTTTCGTCGTGTACTTCATCTCCGGCCTTGCCGAGACCAACCGTCACCCCTTTGACGTGGTCGAGGGCGAATCCGAAATCGTCGCGGGCCACATGATCGAGTACTCGGGCATGAGCTTCGCCATGTTCTTCCTGGCCGAGTACGCCAACATGTGGCTGGTCTCCATTTTGGCTGTCACGCTGTTCCTGGGCGGCTGGTTGCCCCCGTTTGAATTCCTGGGCTTCATTCCCGGCTGGATCTGGCTTGGCATCAAGACCTTTGTTGTCGTCACCATGTTCCTGTGGGTGCGAGCCACGTTCCCGCGATACCGCTACGACCAGATCATGCGTCTGGGCTGGAAGATTTTCATTCCGGTCACGCTGGTCTGGTTGGTGGTTGTGGGCCTGTGGATGCAGACGCCGTTCAACATCTGGAAGTAACACAACATGTCGACCCAAGCCATCACACCGAGAGCTTCGGCCTTCTCACTCAAGGACTTCCTGTCCAGCTTCATGCTGCTCGAGTTGTGGAAGGGACTTGCCATCACCGGCAAATACACCTTCAGCCGCAAGATCACGGTGCAGTTTCCCGAGGAAAAAACGCCGCTGTCGCCACGTTTTCGGGGGCTGCATGCACTGCGCCGCTATGAAAACGGCGAAGAGCGTTGCATCGCCTGCAAGCTATGCGAGGCCGTCTGTCCGGCCATGGCCATCACCATCGAATCCGAACAGCGCGCCGACGGCACCCGCCGCACAACCCGCTACGACATCGACCTCACCAAGTGCATCTTCTGCGGATTTTGCGAAGAGAGCTGCCCGGTCGATTCCATTGTGGAAACACACATACTCGAATACCACGGCGAGAAGCGGGGCGACCTGTATTTCACCAAGGACATGCTGTTGGCCGTGGGCGACCGCTACGAGCCTGAAATTGCAGCCAACAGGGCGGCTGACGCCAAGTATCGCTGAGCCGCCGCACAGGCCCGAGCCAGAACAAAAGAATCAACATGGACATCAGAACCGGCCTCTTCTACTTGTTTGCCGCAGTGCTGCTCTTCGCGGCCTTCCGCGTCATCACCGCCCGCAACCCGGTGTATGCGGCCCTGTACCTCGTGCTGGCTTTCTTCCAGGCGGCGGCGGTGTGGCTGCTGCTGCGCGCCGAGTTTCTCGCCATCGCACTGGTGCTGGTCTATGTGGGCGCGGTGATGGTGCTCTTTCTGTTCGTCGTCATGATGCTGGACATCAACATCGACAGCATGCGCGCTGGCTTCTGGAAGCATTTTCCGCTGGCCGCTTCGGTTGGCGTGCTGATCGCGCTGGAGATGGCTGCGGTGCTGATGGGTGGTTTTCGAATCGGCGAAGAGCCGCGGGCCGTGCCAGCGGTGGCTCAGTCGGCGGTGCAGTTCTCCAACACCAAAGAGTTGGGCAAGCTGCTGTACACGCAGTATCTCTATCCGCTGGAAATCGCCGCCGTGATTTTGCTGGTGGCCATCATTGCGGCCATTGCCCTGACCCTGCGCCAGCGCAAGGACAGCAAACACACCAACCCCTCGGACCAGGTGCGGGTCAAGGCGAGCGATCGCCTGCAGATGATCAAGCTCGCGCCAACTGTGGCGGCCCCTGTGGCGGGCCCTGCGGCGGACCCCGCCGCTGTGGAGAACAAGGCATGACGCTCACACTCGGACATTTCCTCTCCCTGGGCGCGATTTTGTTCGCCCTGTCGGTGATCGGCATCTTCCTGAACCGTCGCAATCTGATTGTGTTGCTGATGGCCATCGAGTTGATGCTGCTGGCGGTGAACATGAATTTTGTCGCCTTCTCCTACTACCTCAACGACATGCACGGCCAAGTGTTCGTGTTCTTCATTCTCACGGTCGCTGCGGCAGAGTCGGCCATCGGCTTGGCCATCCTGGTGCTGCTGTTTCGCAACAAGTCGAACATCAACGTCGATGAACTCAACACGCTCAAGGGCTGACGCCCGAGTTTCTTCAAGAACAACATGAGCCAAACCCTCAACGCCTCAACCCTGCTCATCGTCCCGCTGGCGCCGCTGGCGGGCGCCCTGGCAGCCGGTATTCTCGGCACCAGCTTCGGCGGCAACCGGATCGGCCGGCGCCTGTCGCATACGCTGTGTATCCTGGGCGTGCTGATCTCCTTCATCATCTCAGCCATGACGCTGCAAAGCGTTGCCATGGACGGCGCCCGCTTCAACGCCACGCTTTACGAGTGGATGGTGGTGGGCGGTCTGAAGATGGAGGTGGGCTTCCTCATCGATGGCCTCACGGCGATGATGATGTGCGTAGTGACCTTCGTCTCGCTGATGGTCCACATCTACACCATCGGCTACATGGAAGAAGACGACGGCTACAACCGCTTCTTTGCCTACATCTCCTTGTTCACTTTCTCGATGCTCATGCTGGTCATGAGCAATAACTTCCTGCAGTTGTTCTTTGGCTGGGAGGCGGTGGGCCTGGTGTCCTATCTGCTGATCGGTTTCTGGTTCAACCGACCCACTGCGATTTTCGCCAACTTGAAGGCTTTCCTGGTCAATCGGGTTGGCGATTTCGGCTTCATCCTGGGCATTGGCCTGATTGCAGCCTACGCGGGCACATTGAGCTATGCCGAGACCTTCGCCAAGGCAGGCGATTTGGCCAAGCTCGGTTTCCCCGGCATGGACTGGCAGTTGATCACCGTCATCTGCATCTGCCTGTTCATCGGCGCCATGGGCAAGAGCGCGCAGTTTCCGCTGCATGTGTGGTTGCCCGACTCCATGGAAGGCCCCACCCCGATTTCCGCGCTGATCCACGCCGCCACCATGGTGACGGCTGGCATCTTCATGGTCGCACGCATGTCGCCCCTGTTCGAACTGAGCGAGACCGCGCTGTCCTTTGTCATCGTGATCGGCGCGATCACCGCTTTGTTCATGGGTTTCCTGGGCATCATCCAGAACGACATCAAGCGGGTGGTGGCCTATTCCACCTTGTCCCAGCTTGGCTACATGACTGTGGCGCTGGGCGCCTCGGCTTACTCGGTGGCCTTGTTTCACCTGATGACCCATGCCTTCTTCAAAGCCTTGCTGTTCCTGGCTGCGGGTTCGGTCATCATCGGCATGCACCACAACCAGGACATCCGCTGGATGGGTGGTGTGCGCAAGTACATGCCCATCACCTGGATCACATCGCTCTTGGGCTCGCTCGCGCTGATCGGCACACCGCTGTTCGCCGGCTTCTATTCCAAGGACAGCATCATCGAGGCGGTGCACTTCAGCCGCATACCCGGCTCTGGCTTTGCCTACTTCGCGGTCATGGCGGGTGTCTTCATCACCGCCTTCTATTCCTTCCGCATGTACTTCCTGGTCTTTCACGGCAAGGAGCGCTTCGATCAGAACCCCGATGCGCACCATGGCCACCACGACGGCCATCACGATGAACACCATTCGCCCCATGAGTCACCCTGGGTGGTCACTGCTCCCTTGGTGCTGCTGGCCATTCCTTCTGTGCTGATCGGGTTTTTGACGATAGAGCCCATGTTGTTTGGCGGCCTGCTCAAGGACGCCATCGCGGTGGACAACGACAAGCATCCGGCCATGGCCAGCCTGGCGCGCGAATTCCACGGCGCGGCGCAGATGGCGCTGCACGGGCTGACAAGCCTGCCCTTCTGGTTGGCGCTGGGCGGCGTGGTGGCGGCCTGGTACATGTACCTGATCAATCCAGCGGTGCCCACCGCCATCAAAGCGCGGGTGCAGCCGATCTACACGCTGCTGGAGAACAAGTACTACATGGACTGGTTCAACGAAAACGTGCTTGCACGCGGTGCGCGCATGCTGGGCATGGGCTTGTGGAAGGGCGGCGACGAGGCCGTGATCGACGGCGCCATGGTCAATGGCAGCGCGCGTGGCGTGGCCTGGGTTGCGGGTGTGGTGCGCTGGTTCCAGACAGGCTACATCTACCACTATGCCTTTGCCATGATCGTCGGCGTGTTCGTGCTGATGACTTGGTTTGTGTGGTTGAACAAATGAAATCGCGGACAAAGTCCCCCAACGATTTGGAAGAACAAAAATGGGATTGTTGAGCCTTGCCATCTGGACGCCGATCTTTTTCGGCGTCGTGCTGCTGGCCCTGGGACGGGATGACCACGCCCGTGCCGTTCGTTGGTTCGCCCTGATAGGCGCGCTGGTCAGCCTGTTGGTTACCTTGCCGCTTTACGGCGGTTTCGATGGCGCCACATCGGCGATGCAATTTGTCGAGAACGGGCCGTGGATCGAGCGCTTCAACGTCAACTACCACCTGGGGCTAGACGGCATCTCGTTCTGGTTCGTGCTGCTCACCGCCTTCATCAACGTGGTGGTGGTGATATCGGCCTGGGAAGTCATCACCGAGCGCGTCAACCAATACATGGGCGCTTTCCTGATTTTGTCGGGCCTGATGATCGGTGTGTTTTGCGCGCTCGATGGCATATTGTTCTACACCTTCTTTGAAGCCACGCTGATCCCGATGTACCTCATCATCGGCGTCTGGGGCGGCCCGAACAAAATCTACGCGGCGTTCAAGTTCTTCTTGTACACACTGCTTGGCTCGCTCCTGATGCTGGTTGCGCTGGTGTTCCTCTATACCAAGTCGGGCGGTAGCTTCGACATCGCCACCTGGCACAAGCTGCCACTGAGCGACACTGCCCAGACGCTGCTGTTCTTTGCGTTCTTTGCTGCCTTTGCGGTGAAGGTGCCGATGTGGCCGGTGCACACATGGTTGCCCGACGTACACGTCGAAGCGCCCACGGGTGGCTCCGCAGTGCTGGCTGCCATCATGCTCAAGCTGGGCGCTTATGGCTTCCTGCGCTTTTCCATGCCGATTGCGCCTGATGCGTCGCGCGAGTGGGCCTGGCTCATCATCGCGCTGTCGCTGATCGCGGTGATCTATGTCGGGCTGGTGGCCATGGTGCAAACCGACATGAAAAAGCTGGTGGCCTACTCCTCGGTGGCGCACATGGGTTTTGTCACGCTCGGCTTTTTCATCTTCAATCCGCTGGGCGTCGCTGGTGGCATCGTGCAGATGATTGCGCATGGCTTTGTGTCGGCCGCGATGTTCCTTTGCATCGGGGTGCTCTACGACCGAGTGCATTCGCGGGAAATCTCCAGCTATGGTGGCGTGGTCAATACCATGCCCAACTTTACCGCCTTCGCACTCTTGTTCGCCATGGCCAATTGCGGCCTGCCGGCCACCGCCGGTTTCGTGGGCGAATGGATGGTGATCCTGGGCGCCGTGAAGGCCAATTTCTGGCTGGGCTTTGGCGCGGCCACTGCCTTGATCTTCGGCGCGGCCTACACCTTGTGGATGTTCAAGCGTGTGTACCTCGGCCCGGTTGCCAATGACCATGTGCGCAAGCTCACCGACATCAACGCTCGCGAATTCCTGATGCTGGGCCTGCTGGCCGTGGCGGTTCTCTACATGGGCATTTTCCCCAAGCCCTTCACCGACGTGATGAACGTGAGTGTGGTGGACCTGCTCAAGCACGTGGCTGCGTCCAAACTGAATTGAGAAGAAAAGCATGCTGGACAACATAAGCCTGATCGTCGTTTCGCCCGAAATCCTGCTGCTGGTCATGGCCTGCGTCGTGGCCATGGTGGACCTGGGCGTCAAGACCCGCCTGCGCGACCTCACCTATTGGCTCACCATGGCCACGCTGGCGGCGGTTGCGTACGCCAGCGGCGAACTCGCGGTGGAGGGTAAAACTCTCTACGCCTTTGGCAACATGGTGGTGAGCGACCCCATGGGCAATTGGCTCAAGTGTTTCGCCAGTCTCGCGATGATGGTCTGCCTGGTCTATGGCCGCCCCTATGCCGCCGACCGCGACATGCTGCGCGGCGGCGAGATGTTCACCCTGGCAATGTTCTCGCTGCTGGGCATGTTCGTCATGATCTCGGGCAGCAATTTCTTGGTGATCTACCTGGGCCTTGAGTTGCTCACACTGTGCAGCTATGCATTGGTGGCCTTGCGCCGCGACAACGCCACCGCCACGGAAGCGGCGATGAAGTATTTTGTGCTGGGCGCCATGGCCAGCGGGTTCCTGCTCTACGGGCTGTCCATGCTGTATGGCGCCACCGGGTCGCTGGACATCGGCACCGTCTTCAAGGTCGTCAACTCGGGCCAGGTCAAGCACCAGGTCATGGTGTTCGGCCTGGTGTTCATCGTGGCCGGTCTGGCATTCAAGCTGGGTGCCGTGCCATTTCACATGTGGATTCCAGATGTGTACCAGGGCGCACCCACCTCCATCACCATCATGATCGGCAGCGCCCCCGAGCTGGCGGCATTCGCCATCGCCATTCGCCTTCTGGTAGAAGGCCTGTTGCCGCTGGCGATCGACTGGCAGCAGATGCTGGCCATCATGGCCATAGGCTCGCTGCTCGTTGGCAACCTTGCGGCCATTGCCCAGACCAACCTGAAGCGCATGCTGGCCTATTCGACCATCGCCCAAATGGGCTTTGTGCTGCTGGGCCTGATGTCCGGTGTGGTCAATGGCAACACCTTGTCGGCGGCCAATGCCTACAGCTCGGCCATGTTCTACATCATCACCTACGTGCTGACCACGCTGGGGAGCTTTGGCATCATCTTGCTCTTGGCGCGTGAAGGCTTCGAGAGCGAAGAAATCTCCGATCTGGCCGGCCTCAATCAACGCAGCCCGCTGTATGCCGGCGTCATGGCCATCTGCATGTTCTCGTTGGCTGGCATACCGCCGCTGGTGGGTTTCTATGCCAAGCTGGCGGTGCTGCAATCGCTCATTGCGTCCGGTCAGGCGCTCTATATTGGCTTGGCCGTGTTCGCGGTGGTGATGTCGCTGATCGGCTCGTTCTACTACCTGCGGGTGGTGAAGGTGATGTACTTTGACTCGCCCATTACAGCCACCACGGTCTCTGCGCCGGCCGATGTGCGGGCGGTGCTCACGCTCAATGGCGCGCTCGTGCTGATTCTGGGCATTTTGCCCGGTGGCCTGATGACGCTGTGCGCCCAGGCCATCATCAAGACCCTGGGCACCTGAGCACGCCTTGTGCGGGCAAGTGATCGCCCCCATGTCCGAAGACAATCACCTGATCGAGCGAAAGACCGCCAGCCAGGAAATCCTCAAAGGGCATTTCCTGCATGCGTTTCGCGACACCGTGCAATTGCCCGATGGCAAACTCACCTCACGCGAATATGTTGTGCATCCCGGTGCGGTGATGGTCATTCCAATGCTGGACGATGGCAGCTTGGTGATGGAGCGGCAGTTTCGCTACCCCGTAGGCCAGGTGATGATCGAGTTTCCAGCGGGCAAGCTCGACCCCGGCGAGGATGTGCTGACCTGCGCCAAGCGCGAACTTCTTGAAGAAACCGGCTACAGCGCGCGGCAGTGGGCCCGGGCCGGTCTGCTGCACCCGGTCATCTCTTATTCCACAGAATTCATCGAAGTCTGGTTCGCACGCGGCTTGCAGTTGCATACCCGCAAATTGGATGAGGGCGAGTTTCTCGAAGTCTTTACTGCGACGACGGCCGACCTACTGAACTGGTGCCGTGAGGGCAAAGTGACTGACTCAAAAACCCTCATCGGCGCGCTCTGGCTGCAAAACGTTCTCTCCGGTTCTTGGGAATTGAGCTGGAGTCCATAATTGCACTCATATGAAGGTTCTCGATCTCCAGTGTTCGCATCAGCACAGCTTTGAAGGCTGGTTCGCGTCCGAACATGATTTTCAGGACCAACTCGCTCGCTCGCTGGTGGAATGCCCTCTATGCGGCGACCAGACTATCACCAAGAAGCTCAGCGCGCCGCGCCTGAACCTGGGTGCTTCCGAGCCGCAAGCACGCCAGGAAGTCGTGAGTGTGACGCCCGACACCGACCTGCAGGCGCAATGGCTCAAAGCCGTGCGCCATGTACTGGCCAACACCGAAGATGTGGGCCAGAATTTTGCAGCAGAGGCACGACGTATTCACCACGGCGAAAGCGAAGAGCGCGGCATTCGCGGCCAGGCGACGCGCGAAGAGACCACCGCCTTGCTGGAAGAAGGCATCAATGTTGTGCCCCTGCCTATTCCCAAAGCACTGAAAGAGCCGCTGCAGTAAGCGCAGCATTGTCCTAAGCTGCGGGCCGGGGAGTGGCCGCAGTGGGCTGCCACGAGCGGGACTGCACAGGGCGCTGCGGCAATTGAGTCCTCGTTCGGCCTCACGCCTGGCCAAGCAGAACTCTTTCTGTAGACTCCAGCCCCCATGCCGCCACGCTCGCACCCGGCACTGGACGCGCAGAACGCCGAGGGCTACTGCCGCCGCTCCTGGTCTGGCGCGCACCGGGATATCCGCAAAAGGGGGCAAAGATTCAAATCAGCTCAGCGCGAAGTTTTTTCAGGGCATGCGCTTTCCAGTAAACCAAAGTCCGTACACAATCCCCTCTGGATCAGTCCACAAAGCCTACACTCATACAGACACATGCTTACTCATCCCGCAACGACCGGGCTTTCTGGGAAGAGTCAGCTTCCCGCATCGGCCGCAGCAGCATTCAACCGTGGCAACGCGGCGTTTCGTGATCAGCAATTTGAGGCCGCGTTGGAGGCCGCCAATCAAGCGCTGGCCCAAGCACCGGCACTGGAGCAAGCGGTCTTTTTGCGAGCGCGTTGTCTGGTGAAACTGGGGCGCTGGATGCCGGCGCGCGAGGCCTTTGCCTACACGCTGCGGCTCAACCCCGCCAACTACAGCGCCTGGCTGGAGGCCGGCCACTTGTGCCGGCAGATGGGTGAGCTGCAGCAGGCTGAAGGCGCCTATCAAAAAGCCATACAAGCCGCACCGCAGCGCTATGAAGCACTGCTGGCCCTGACGCGCGTGTTGGAGCAATCTGGCCGCGTGCAAGAGGCCGCACCAAGCTACACGCGCGCACTGCAAGCAGCAGCCGCCGCCGGCCCCGATGTGCCGCGCAGCGTGCACACCCACATTGCGCGCTATCGGCTTGAACGCGGCGACACCCATGGCGCGCTGCAAGCTTTGCACAGTGCCCTGGTTGCAGCCGACGCAGACGGCGCCAGTGTGGACGACGTGGCCGAGATCCGCATCGACATGGGCGAAGCGCTGTGGCGCCAGGGCCAGCGCGAAGAAGCCCTCGGCACGCTCACTGCGGCCAGCAGCGCCGAGCGCGAGAGCACCCTCAATCGCCTCGCGCAATTGAGCTTTCGATACAACCTGTGGCAAGAGGCACTAGACGTCTTGCAGCGCAGCGTGCAACTGCATCCGCAAAGCGCCTGGGCCCACTGGAACCTGGCGCATCTGCTGGCCGAATGCTGGCAGATGGACAAGGCCAAAAGCGTGCTGGCACAGGCCGAGGCACTGGCGCCCATGCCAGCGGCTGCATCCATGCGCGCATCCATTGCCGGGCGCCAGGGTGATGCAGATACCGCCTTGGCCTACTACCGCGAGCTGGCGGCAGACCCCAAGGCCGGCCCGGGCATGGCCTCCAGCGCGGCCATGTCATCGCTCTACAGCGACAAGCTCAGCGCCCAAGAGGTGGCCGATCTTCACCGCAGCTTGTTCGCGCCACTGGGCAAAGGCGCGCGCAAAGCCCAAAGCTTCTCCCGTGCGCCGCTGGCCGGGCGCCGCTTGCGCCTGGGCCTGGTGTCGGCTGATTTTCATCATCAGCACCCGGTCAATATTTTCATGCAGCCGGTGCTGCGCGAGATTGACCGCAGCCGTTTTGAAGTGTTCCTGTATTTCACCGGCGTGTCTTACGACGAGCAAACCCATCTGGCCAAAAGCAGAGTCGAACACTGGGTGGAAGCCGCTGCGCTCAATGACATGCAGCTTTCCAAGCGCATCGATGCAGACGCCATCGATGTATTGCTTGATCTGGCGGGCCACACCGGGCAGCAGCGCATGAGTCTGTTTGCGCAGCGCGTCGCGCCGGTGCAGGCCACCTATCTGGGCTACCCCGGCTCCACTGGCGTGCCCAACATGGATTGGATATTGGGAGACAAGATCGTCACCCCAAAAGAAAACGATGCGCTGTGCTCCGAACAAGTAGCCCGCCTGCCCGGCATGGTGTTTTGCTACGCGCCAGAGGTGGACTACCCCTTTCCCAAGTGGAACCGAGCCGATGCCAAACGCAAGCTGACCTTTGCTTCATTCAACAACGTGCCCAAGCTCACAGCGCGCACCTTGTCCCTGTGGGCGCGGGTGTTGCGGGCAGTGCCTGACTCGCGCCTCTTGCTCAAGGCACCGAGCTTCAAAGACCCGGGCGCGATCGATGCATTCAGCAAGCGCCTGATTGATTTGGGCGTAGATCTTGCGCGGGTGGAGTTTCGCGGCCCCACCGGCCTTTCCGACATGATGGCTGAATACGCCGACGTGGACATCGCGCTCGACCCCGTGCCCTACAACGGCGGCACCACCTCACTGCAAGCCATGTGGATGGGCGCGCCCGTCATCACCCAACTGGGTCCGCACTTTGTCTCGCGCATGGGCGCGAGCTTCATGACAGCGGCGGGCTTGCCCGGGTGGGTGGCGCGCAGCGACGAGCAGTACGTGGCCATTGCGCAAGCCATGGCAGCCGATCGCTCCGCGCTGATGACGCTCAAGCTGCGTCTGCGCAAGCGGCTGCAGCAGCGGCCAGCCTGGGACATCTTGGCCCACACGCGCGCCATGGAAGACGCCATCTTGCGCATGGCTGGCGCCGCAGCGCACTGAGCTTGCGCAGGATGCCCGTGCGCTCGGTCTTGCACCTGATCTGGCTGGGCGGCTGCCCACCCATGAGAAACATCGCCAATCTGCACCGAATCAGCCAAATGTTCAGCGCGCGGCTCGATGCAGATGCCGCATTGCCTGAGCCAGACCGGCCTTACATGCCCCTGCTCTGGATGGACGCATCCGCACTTGACGCCATGCTCGCGCAGTCCGTGATCGCGCTTGAGTTAGCCCGCGTGCCGCAGCTTCCGCAAGCATGGCTTGATGTCGCCCAGGCTTCATTGCGTGCGCATGCTCGCCATTGCAAATGGCTCAAAATTTCCATCCATCAGCAAGATTGCTTCATGCCCGTGGTGTTGCTTGAAGACATGCAAAGCACGCTCGATGATCTGTGGGCGGACTTGCGCAACTTGCACTCGCACTACAGCGCCATGTGCAGCCACCCTGGCGGCGCCGAGCTCTTGCGTGCGGTGGGCTTTTGCGATGACGTCAATGGCGTAACCGATGCACTGGCCAAGGCAAATGGCCCTGATGTCGCGGCCTTCCTGCGCCAGTTGGCTGACCATGCGCGCATGCACTGGGGCAAGCACGGGCTCTTGTGCCTGGCCGCTGATCTCTTGCGACTGCAGGTGGTGCAGTTGCTGCCCGGCGCCTACATCGACATAGGCGACGTTGCGGGCAGACTGGCTTGCCTGCCAACGCGGCGGCTCGTCTGCGCTGACCAATCCGAGTTTTGCGGCCATCAAACCGTGGCCATCGAAAACGATTTGTTCTTCTGCCAGCGGCCCTCGCTGATGAAAGCCATTGCCTTCGGCACCTACCTCTGGAGCGTCAACACCTTTCGTGGCATGGTGCAAAGACTGGCCGGGCACGCAAGCCACGCAGCATTGCCGCCCTGCGAACTGCTGCGCACCATGCTGCCGCACATTGATGCGCGCATGCCATCGCCACCTGATATCGGCACGCTCTTTGCGCCGCCATTGACTCATCTGGCCAACTACATCTGCATGGCCTATCAGGCCCAGCCCATGTTTGATGGCGCATCCAAGTTGAGCGAATTTTTTCGGGGCAAGCAGGGCAGGGAACATCTCATCAACCATGTCGGTGGATTCACCGGCTATCAAAAATTCGCGTTCCACCTTGCGCCGCGCACACGCGAAGTGTGGGAGCGCTGCGAAGCGCAATTGGGCATGCAAGACTACGCGCCGCAACTGGGCTGGAAGGCCTATGGTTTTGGCACCATTGACAAACTCATTGCCGACGCGCGCCTTCTCACTGGCGCGCACACCTTGCAACGCTATGCGCAAGCTGAGATCAATCAGCTCGCCACAACATTTGGCCACGACCCCGAGCGCTTTCGTCGCATCGCGATTTTCTGCGTTGAGGTGTTTGATCGTGCGCTTGCGGCGCACCTGCAAGCGGACACGCGCGATCGATGCAAGGCCGCGGTCCTCGAATCTTCATTGCGCGTTTTCTAATCGCGGACTTTCATTTCGCCTACTGCGAAACCCGCTCTAATTCCTTGCGAAACCCTGACTGCATGCGGCGATTGGCCGCATCGCACATGCGTTTTGGTGTGAGAAAAAAACGGCTTTTCTCCTCTGAAAAGCATCTCAGTTTCAGCCTCAACGCAGGCTGCTTGCCGCGCACATTTCAGATATTGCCCGACCACTGAATTCTTTATCGCCAAAGCGCGCTCTACAAAAGCAGCGCGCTCGCATTTGGTGCCGCAAATGCTGCGACTCGTACTCGCTGACTTGCATTGCGTTCCTTTCTATTCATGTATTTGGGGCGGCCCATAAAGTTCGCTCGACCAAGCACATGGTTTGGAAGAGGTAGTGGACCCAACCTAATACCTCGACACCAGGAGATAGAACATGGCCAACACAGAGAACACACCTGCCAACACAGCAGATTCCACCGAGCAGCGCGTCAGCGATGTGCAAGCTTCGGCTCACTCGGACAGCGCACCGGCACACATTGTTGCCGCGCTCGCCGCAAAGCCCGCCTCCGTGCGCGCTGGCCATGCAGGCCATGCAGGCGGCAAGCGTAAGGCGGTGCCCGGCGCCGATGACCGCCAGCAACTTGGTAGGTTCTTCGGCTCCAAAGGACGTCACCATCACTGTGCTGGACTCGGCCATTGACTTGAACGGCACCACAACCGGGACGACGAAGTACGACTACAGCAACTGGAATCTGATCTCCCCGATAGCGGTTGGTTCGGATTTGTACTACGTAGTGGACACGAACAACAGCCTCACCCACACGACTGCAGACACCGTTACCCACGCCGCCCTGGACACTGTTTTCAATAACAACAATGACACCACCGACATTGTTCGCACGGCTGTGCTCGGAATTGTCGGGGGCGGCCAGGTCTTGGTGGCCCTGCCCAAGGTAGACAGCAATGCGATCACGGCTGCATTGGCCACGAGCACCACCTATGCGGCTGGAACCTACTCGGCGATCTGGGATCAAGTGGCCACGGCGGGCAATGGTACCAATGGCCTGCCCATGGGTTGGGGCGACAGTGCCACCTCGACCACTGCAACGCCCTCATTCTGGAGCGCAACGCTCGCGGCCAGCGCCAGCAACCACTACGCTGTGACCATGGATTCAAACGTCAAGGCGGCGTCAGTGGCGGACGGCACGTCAAACTACTTCGCCCTGCAAGTGCTGGACGAGATCACCAGCCCCAACACGGCCAAGGTGGCTGAGCAGAGATTCGACGCCACGCTGGGATCCTATGATCCCGTGGTCTACACTGCAACAGGAATGAGCGCGGTGGGCGATGGCACACTCAAGTGGAGCCTGGCCGGCACGGGGGCAGACAACAACTCGTTTACCATCAACTCTACTGACGGCACTGTGCACTTTTCGTCGGCGATGATCAGCCAGTATCTCCCCAACTACGAAGACCCCAACAACACTGACCACGCCTACAACATCACGGTGCGCGGCACTGACAGCCTGGGCGGCTCCCTGGACCAAAGCGTGACTATCAGCGTCACCGACGTCAATGAATATGCCCCGAAGATCACCAACACCGTGTTCAAGGCCATTGTGGCGGAAAATTCAAGCGGCACGGTGTACGACATCAACGGCAGCGACCAAGACGGCACGGCCATTCTGACCTACTCCGTCAGTGGCACCGATGCGGCTCGCTTCAACGTGAACGCGTCGACTGGCGTCGTGAGCTTCAAGATTGCTCCTAACTTCGAGTCACCCACGGATACGGACAAAAACAACGTCTACGACTTCAACGTGCTGGTCAGTGATGGAACCAATGTGTCGCAGCCGAGCGCCGTCCAGGTCGCAGTGACCAATGTGAATGAAGCACCGGTGCTCACCAATGTTTTGAGCTCATACACTTTCAACGAAGGTACCGGCTTGACCACAGCCACCACCCTCTTCGATGCCAATGCGATCGATCCGGACGGCACAGCCATCACCTGGTCGCTCACGGGCGTCGACGCGACCAAATTCACCATTGATACCAATGGCATCGTCAAGTTTGCCAATGCTTCTTACGCTGGCAGCACTCTGCCATTTGATCTGAATTACAACTTCACCGTCGTCGCCAAGGATGCTACCGGCCTCTCAAGCTCAGCGGCAACTGCCGTGAATGTGTCGGTGGACAACAAGACCATCAGCCTGGCCGGATCCGCACTCGGCGGTCAGCTGATGAACCCTGTGATGGTAGAGGGCAAGGTGTACTACATATGGGACCAGAACGGTAACGGTGTAATCGACGATCAGCTCGGACACCAGATTCTTGATCCAGTCTTCCAGTACGATCAGTACGGCAACAGGGAGGCCTCGTATAACCGAGTGGGTATTCTCGGTGAAACAGACAACACCTATCGCTGGGCTACGATAAGCGGGCATCAGATGGCCGTGCCTACTTACGGTAGCACTGTCGACGGGCTCGGCTACGCTGACAAAACCTCCACGCTCTCCTCCTCCAACGTTTGGTCCTTTTACTATTTTTACGGGACCGGGGTAAGTGTCGATGCACCCGGCTACAGCCCCGCTGCCAACTATTCACCCTACGACGATCTGTTGGCGATCTGGGATGCCTACAACGGCACCGGGACGGGTACCGACACGGTGTCGAGCCCGCCCGGTTGGTTTTCGGGCATCCACTCAGCCACTCCGGCGCACACTTTTGCTGAATCTGGTTTCACCAATCCTGATCCCGACGGGCACGTCTTTATGGCTGGCGGGCTTTCGCAGCCCGGGCAGGACGGAAGGGACTATCGGTTCATCGTGTTTCAAGTCATCTGATGAAGCCCGGAATGGGGAAATTGGGGTCAGAACCCAATTTTCCCCCTCCTTGCTATTTCCTTCTGACATTCCTTACAATACAGTAAGGCAATCGAGGACGGACAGGCATGACAACTGAGAAGAATCGGGGTCAGGAAGAATCGGGGTCAGAATCCAATTTCCCAGAGTTCTCACTGTGCTCGCGTCGCTCCGCCGTCAGCGGTTGCGGCGGATACCAGTCGATGGAGTTGTGAGAGGTCACGCCGGACGGTCTTCCAGACGATCTGGAGGTCTACCTGATCGTAGCCGTGAGAAAGGTGGTTACGCATCGCGTACATGACGCTCCATGGAATTTCCGGATGGGCCATTGCAAACTGTGGGTTGACACGCCGGATGTTGTTTGCCGCTTCTCCGATGACCTCCAGGTTGCGAATGACAGCATCCTGGATGAGTTCGCTGGCGAGAAATCCAATTTGTTCGAGGCCTGCCGTGTGACGATCGATGCGTTCAATCGCTTGCAGAATGTGGCTCAAATAATCGGCAACGCGCAACGCCTTGTTCATACCAATACAGCCTGCGCCAACACGGTGCCCCGGAATTTTTCTGGCAAACCTCTCGGGGTCAAGACATCGACGGGCACCCCCAGAAGTGCTTCTAGCTCCACCTGAATGGTCGCGATGTCCATCAGCGATGTGTCGGGAGTTGGGTCGACCAGTATGTCCAGGTCGCTACCGTCCACGTCGTTGCCGTGCAAGACAGACCCAAACACCCGCGCGTTGCGAGCGTGGTGGGCCTCCACCACGCGGCGGATGGCGTCGCGGTGATGATCGAGGGCGAGCGAGGGTCTCATGTGTCGAGTTTAAAGCAAGACCTCAGGCGACTTCGCCGATTGCCTCATTGAGCGATCAGCCGCCGCCGCTGGCTGCGAGCGCACCATGACTTTCGACAAGGGTGCTGCGCGTTGCTGCGGCATGCACTTGATTGCCTGAGCGAGAGGATGACGGCCCCACCTTGTCATTGCGGGCTCCGACCCGCAATCCACGTCACGCCGGTCAACGAACCTGCCGACCCTAAACTCTTGCTCTAGTCGGTCATTGTTGGCGAGGTCGGCTGTTTCATTGTGGGAAGTTGGACTTGGTGATGGCGTAAGGAAAAATCAGAGTGAATTCGACGAAGTTCCAAAAGAGCTAAAAAGACGTCACTTTGTGCTTTCTCCAATTCATGTCGCATGGCCTGCAGCTGATAACAGAAATCAAACAATTCATTTTTGCATTCAGGGAGCCAGTGCTAACATTTCGGCGTTCCCTATAGACATCAAGAGAGAGACAAGCATGACACGTAGATTTCTGAGCGCGTTCGTATTGGCGCTGGCTACAGTGCTTGCGCCTTTCATGGCGGCGGCCCAGGATTTTCCGTCCAGGCGCATCACATTCGTTGTTCCTTTTCCAGCCGGTAGCGCCACTGATTCCACCGCGCGCCGCATTTGCAGAACTCGACAGCAAGCGATGGGCGCAGATCGCGGCTGCGGCCAGGCTTGAAAAGCAATGAGACGCCCACAACGGTCAAACACTTGAAAGAAGAATGAAATGACCAATCTCTCCAGCCAGTTGTACCTGTCCCAAGCCGAAGCGCCAACTGAAGGCGCCAAAGCTGATGAAGCCGCCGCGAACACAAACTACGGCCACATTGCCCCCGGGCAATGTCCCGATCACTGTTGAACGCTGCCGGGTGACGGCTCCTCTGACGTGATACTACGCGGCTTTTCTTTCGCTGGCCTGCACGGCGGTTTGCCGAGCCTCCAAGACCGTCATCAGGAAGTTCATATCCCGATGCCCGCGCAG
>CANJPU010000026.1 GCA_947476285.1 Comamonadaceae bacterium
AGCCTGTCGGACTTTGGGCGTCGAAGCGAAATTTGCGAAAACCGAGGACAGTTTTTTCCGCATTCGCAGCCCCATAGCCCAGCTATGGGGCAAGAAGGCGGGAAAAAATGGACCGGTTTCTCGCAAATTGCAGCCGACGTTCCCAAAGTCCGACAGGCTGCTAGGCGTCGTGCTGAACTTCTGCGTGGTTTCCTGATGTTTCAAGGAGGCGTGTTTTGAAGGTTTTGAAGTTGTCCGCCCAAGGGCTGCCCCAGTCGTGGATTTCCCTGGAGCAAGCCGTGCTGCACTACGCTGCCGATGAGGTGCGCTGGGAGGTGGGGGTGCAGGTTGCGCTGTTTCGCGGTGGCCACAACGCCGTCACCGGTCAGCAGTCACAGATCGCGGTCAGCAGCATCATTGGCACCAAGGGCGTGCCCAACATCAACCCGTTCGATCTCAAGCCCGGCCTGACAAACAGCAAGCTGTTTGCCCGCGACCGCAATGTTTGTGCTTATTGCGGGGACGCTTTTCACGAGGAAGAGCTCACCCGAGAGCACATCATTCCTTTCGCGCAAAAGGGCAAGGACCACTGGATGAACGTGGTCACGGCCTGCCGGGCCTGCAACCACCGCAAGAGCAGCCGCACGCCGGAGCAGGCGCACATGCCGCTGCTGTACACGCCTTACATTCCCAGCCTGTGGGAGGACTTCATCTTGCGCAATCGCCGCATTCTGAGCGATCAGATGGAGTTCCTGATGGCGCATTTACCCAAAAGCTCGCGACTGCACGCTTAAGGCTATGCTGAATAAGTCCGTTCGCGTTGAGCTTGGCTGTTTCAGGCAAACACGCCCGCAGTGTCTTGCATACCCGCTGATACGTTGCCCAGGTGGTGCAGGGTGTCGCCAAAGCTCAATTCAAGTTGGGTCAGCTTCTTGAAGTAATGGCTGCCAATGTATTCGTCGGTCACGCCGATGCCGCCGTGCAATTGCACCGCGTTCTGGCCCACCATGCGCATGGACATGCCCAACTGGTACTTGGCCCTGGCCATGGCCACGCGCCGCTGCGTTGCAGGCGCATTGAGCTTGAGTGACGCGTAGTAGCTCATTGATCGAGCCAGCTCCAATTGCATTTTCATGTCCGCCACTCGATGGCGCAGCGCCTGGAAGCTGGCGATGGCCACGCCGAATTGCTTACGGGTGTTCATGTAGTCGACGGTCAGCAACAGCAACCGGTCCATTGCACCCACGCCTTGTGCGCAGCTCGCAGCAATGCCGATGTCCACCGCATGCTCCAGTGCCGCCAGCCCTTGCCGGGTCAACAGCGTGGCGGGGGTGTTGGTCAAGGTGACTTCCGCGGCACGGCTGCCATCTTGCGTGCCATAGCCGCGCACCTTCACGCCAGAGGCTTGCCGCGCCACCAGAAAGAGCGCAATCGCGCCTTCGGCCATGGCTGGCACCAGCCAGGCATCGGCCAGGTCACCCACTGGCACGATGCTCTTGACCCCAGAGACAGACCAGACGCCGTCGGCCTGCACGGCCCGTGTCTCGCAAACGTCAAGGCGGTAGCGTGCCCTGCGTTCCTGATGGGCCAGCACCACCATCGCCTCGCCCGAAGCGATGCGAGGCAGCCATTCCGACTGCGCCGCTTGCGGCGCATAAGCGCCCAGCACCCCACCCGCGATCAATGCCTGCATGATCGGTTCGAGCACGATGCCGCGGCCCAGCTCCTCCATTGCTACCATGGCTTCGATGGGGCCCATGCCCATGCCGCCCATGTTTTCGGGAATATAGAGGCCGGTCAGGCCCAGGTCGGCCATTTCGCGGTAAGCACTGCGGTCAAAGCCGCCGGCCTTGTCGATGGCGCGGTGGCGCTCGAAGCTGTAGGCGCGCTCCACCCACTTGCGCACCGCATCCCTCAGTTGTTCCTGCTCGTCGGAAAAATCAAAGTCCATCTCGTGCTCCTGTGCTGTTGCTGCCAAGCATGCCCGGCAGGACAAATTCATTGTGCGATGCGCGCATCAGCCAAGAACCGTTTGCGCCACGATCGTGCGTTGCACCTCGTTGCTGCCGCCGTAGATGCTGGTCTTGCGCATGTTCATGTAGCTGCCGGCCAGCGGCGCGCAGTGGGCGGCGCCCACGAATTCGCCCTGCCAACCCGCGTCCATAGCTTCTTGGATCAGCGGCACTGCATAGGGGCCGGCGGCCAGCATCATGAGCTCGCTGTAGCGTTGCTGGATTTCGCTGCCCCGTATTTTGAGCAGGCCGGCGATGTCTAGTGGGTTCTTGCCAGATTTTTCGGCCGACAGCACCCGCAGCACCAGCATTTCAAGCGCCACCACATCCACTTCCAGCCTGGCGATTTCATCGCGAAAACGCGGCTCGTTCCACACGTCCTCGGCCTTGGCGATGCGCTTGAGGCGCTCTAGTTCGCGCTTGGTGCGGTTGACATCGGCGATGTTGGTGCGCTCGTGCGAGAGCAGGTGCTTGGCGTAAGTCCAGCCTTTGTTTTCCTCGCCAATCAGGTTCTCCGCAGGCACTTCGACATTGTCGAAAAACACTTCGTTGACATCGGGCTCGCCGTCGATCAATACGATGGGCCGCACCGACACGCCGGGTGATTTCATATCGATCAGCAGGAAGGAAATGCCGGTCTGGGGCTTGCCCTCGTTGCTGGTGCGCACCAGGCAAAAGATCCAGTCGCCGTGTTGCGCCAGCGTGGTCCAGGTCTTTTGACCATTGACGATGTATTTGTCGCCCCGGCGTTCGGCCCGCGTTTTGAGCGAAGCCAGATCCGAGCCCGCACCCGGCTCGCTGTAACCTTGGCTCCACCACACATCGCCACTGGCTATGCCGGGCAGAAAGCGCTGCTGTTGCTCGGGGCTGCCGAAAGCCATGATGACTGGCGCCACCATGACCGGCCCGAAGGGCAGGATGCGCGGTGCACCGGCCAGTGCGCATTCTTCTTCGAACAAGTGCTTTTGCACCGCGCTCCAGCCAGGCCCGCCGAACTGCACGGGCCAGCCATAGCCCAGCCAACCCTTCTTGCCCAGGATGCGCCCCCAGCCCTGCATGTCTTCGCGCGTGAGCCGCAGCGCGTTGTGCACCTTGTGCGAAATCTCCGCCGGCAAATTGGCGCGCACCCAGGTGCGGACTTCCTCGCGGAATTGCTGCTCTTGTGGGGTAAAGGCCAGATCCATGGCAGTGTCTCCAGTTCAGCACCATTATTGGCGGGTTGCGAGTTTTAGTCGTGTCCAGGTGGCGACATTCCCAACTCTTGTGCCATGTTTTCCACCGTGGCGCGCAATTGGGACACTTCGTTTTCAAGTGCTTCTATCCGTGCCTGCAGTGCGCCTTCGCCAGCGCCGCCGGCTGAGTGCATGGCTGCCTGCGCAGTGTCCACCGGACCGCAAAGCAAATGCGCCCAGCGCTGTTCGCGCATGCCGCTGGCGCGAGGCAGGCGCACCACCAAGGGCCCGCCTTTTTCCTGCGCGCGTTCCTGCAGTTCGTCCAGGAAGGCTTCCACTGACGAGATGTCAGCGAAACGGTACCATCGCTCGCAGTTGATGCGCAATTCGCCTGCGGTCTGCGGTCCGCGCAGCATCAGCAAGCCGAGCAACACCGCCGACTGCTCTGGCACGCCCACGCCGCGCTGGAAATTGTGTTCCCAGCGGGTCACCCGGCTGCCGCTCGATTCGAACACCAGATTGAGCGATTTGAGCGCGTCAAGGGCTTCCTGCGCCTGCGCATCGCTCAGGTTCATCAGGGGCTCGCGGCTGGACTTCTGGTTACAGCCGGCCAACAGTGAATTGAGGGTCAGCGGATAGCTGTCGGGCACCGTGCGGGCCTTTTCCATCAGGGTCGAAAGGACGCGGGCTTCAATTGGGTCGAGAGGGCGCAATGGCATGGCTGGGATAATTACAGTTAAATGAAGAACATTGTTATTTTGATCTCAGGCGGCGGCTCCAACATGGCGGCCATTGTCCGCTGCGCGCACCGCGAGTCATGGGGCAAGGCCCACGGCGCCCACATCGCTGCTGTCATCAGCAACCGTGCCGACG
Organism: Comamonadaceae bacterium; assembly: GCA_947476285.1. GTDB lineage: Bacteria > Pseudomonadota > Gammaproteobacteria > Burkholderiales > Burkholderiaceae_C > Ramlibacter. Next base: position 4,037 of record CANJPU010000026.1, read on the forward strand.
CCGGCGGTCTGGCCTGGGCGCAGGGCGAGTCCATCGCCACCGAGGTGCTTGACCACAAGCGCTTTGCATCACGAGAGGCCTTCGATGCAGAGCTGGCGGCGGTCATCGATCGGCATCAGCCCGCACTGGTGGTGCTTGCCGGTTTCATGCGCATCCTTACGTCGGGCTTTGTCGCGCACTACCACGGGCGCCTGCTCAACATCCATCCCTCCTTGCTGCCGGCATTTCCGGGCCTGCACACTCATCAGCGCGCAATCGACGCTGGCTGCAAGTTTGCAGGCGCCACCGTGCATCAGGTCACCGCCGAGCTGGATCATGGGCCCATTCTTGAGCAAGCGGCGGTGCCGGTGCTGCCTGGTGACACGGCCGACACGCTGGCCGCGCGGGTGCTCACGCAAGAGCACTTGATCTACCCGCGAGCGATCGCCGCCTTACTGGCGCAGCTATAACCGCGCAAAGCGCGGCTGGCGCCGCCCTTCGATCACCACTTCTTCAAGAAACATCGCCACCGGGCGCACCCACAAGCCGTGTTCACCGTAAAGCGCGCGGTAAAGCGTCATGGGCTCCAGGGTCTCGCTGTGGCGCACCGTGCCCAGCACTTCGTAGAGCATGCCTTTGTAATGGCGGTATTGGCCAAGCGGCGTTTCGATCAAAGGGGGCAGTGGGGATGAAGTGGACATGGCGGATGGGACAATGCGGACTATGCATCCTAAAGCCCTGCTCGACGCCTGCGCCGAACTCGTCAAACTCAGTCTGACTTTTGAACACCCTGCAGACGCGGTGGTGTCGCGCTATTTTCGCGAACACCGCACCCTGGGCCCGCGCGAGCGCGCGACTCTGGCAGAGACGGTTTACAACGTGCTGCGCAAAAAGCTCTTGTTCGACCATTTGGCTCCCTCTGGCAGCGGACCCAGGGAGCGGCGTCTGGCCATACTCGGCTTTAGCGGACCGCGTGATTTTCTAAAGAGCGCACTGCATGAGCAGGAAAAAAACTGGTTGGACCAGTGCGATGCGATCAAGCCGGGCGATTTGCTTGAGCGTCACAGGCACAACCTGCCCGAGTGGCTGGTGGCGCCGCTGAAGGCGCAATTGGGTGCTGACTTCTGGCCGCTTGCGCAAAGCCTGAATCAGCCTGCACCTCTGGACTTACGGGTGAACATGCTCACCGACAAGCGCGCCGATGTGCAAAAGGAATTGAAGCTGGCTGGGCTGAACTGCGTGCCCACGCCTTATTCGCCCTGGGGACTGCGGCTGGACACCAAACCCGCCCTGACCCGCTATGACGCCTTCGCGCGCGGTGCGGTGGAGGTGCAGGACGAAGGTTCGCAACTGCTGGCCTTGCTGCTGGATGCCAAGCGCGGCGAGATGGTGGTGGATTTCTGCGCGGGCGCGGGGGGCAAGACCCTGGCCATAGGCGCGGCCATGCGCAACACCGGCCGTCTGTATGCGTTTGACACCTCGGCTCACCGGCTCGATGCGCTCAAACCCCGGCTGGCGAGAAGTAAGTTGTCCAATGTTCACCCGGCGGTGATCGCCCATGAGCGCGACGAGCGCGTCAAGCGCCTGGCCGGCAAGATTGATCGTGTGCTGGTGGATGCGCCTTGCTCTGGTCTGGGTACCTTGCGGCGCAACCCTGATTTGAAGTGGCGCCAGTCACCCGAGTCGGTGCGTGAGATGAGCGTCAAGCAGACTGCAATCCTTCAGAGCGCCTCGCGTTTGCTCAAACCGGGCGGGCGGCTCGTGTACGCCACTTGCAGTCTCTTACCGCAGGAAAACGAGGAGATCGCCCGGGCTTTCAGTCAGGCCAACGGGGATTTCACCCCAATGCCAGCATTCGAGGTGCTGTCCAAACTAAAGATCGAGGGTGCCGCTGGTCTGTGTGCCGGAGGCGAGAGCGGCGGCGATTTTCTGCGATTGTGGACCCATCGGCACGCAACAGACGGTTTCTTTGCTGCGGTCTGGGTCAAGAATTGAGCCAGATCATCTAATTGACGCGCCCTGTGATTATTCTCAGCTTGTTTTTGAACCCTCCGTCGTAAAATGCATCGAACCGTGGACAAGGCCTGTTGCCTTGTTTTTTTTTAATCGAGAGAGATATCGAAACTATGCTGTTACCCGATTGGGCCGTCTTGAACTCCGCCCTTGATTGGCTGTCCAATGGCCTCTTGAACCTGTCGTGGTGGCAGATTGTTCTGTACACGCTGGTCACCACGCACATCACCATTGCGAGCGTGACCTTGTTCCTGCACCGCTCGCAGGCTCACCGAGCGATGGATCTGCACGCCATCCCGGCGCATTTCTTCCGCTTCTGGCTATGGCTGAGCACTGGCATGGTGACCAAGGAATGGGTAGCCATTCACCGCAAGCACCACGCCAAGTGCGAGACCGCCGATGACCCGCACAGCCCCCAGACGCGCGGCATCGAGACCGTGTTCTGGAAAGGCTCAGAGCTGTATCGCACCGAAGCCAAGAACCAGGAAACCATGACCAAGTACGGCTTGGGTACGCCAAACGATTGGATCGAGCGCAACCTCTACACGCGCTACAGTTGGCAAGGTGTGGGCCTGATGCTCATCCTGAACGTTGCATTGTTCGGCGCAGCCGGTGCTGCTGTCTGGGCGGTGCAGATGGCCTGGATTCCAGTCACGGCTGCCGGCGTGATCAATGGCATCGGCCATTACTGGGGTTATCGCAACTTCGAAGCGCCCGACGCCAGCACCAATATCTCGCCTTGGGGCCTTGTCATTGGCGGCGAAGAGCTGCACAACAACCACCATACCTATCCCACCTCGGCCAAGTTCTCGGTCAAGCCATATGAGTTCGACATCGGCTGGATGTACATCAGCCTGATGCGCAGGATCGGTTGGGTCACGGTCAAGAAGGTGCCGCCCAAGCTTCAGTTGGGAGACATCAAGCCGGTGGCCGATGAAAAGACTCTGGAGGCACTCATCGCCAACCGTTACGAAGTCATGGCTGGCTATGCGCGCGAAATGCGCCGCACCTGCCAGGCAGAAATTGCCTTGCTGCAGGAAAAGCAGGCTGATCTCTCGCTGCTCAAGGCTGCCAAGCGCTGGCTGCACCGCGATGAGGAAAGAGTGCCTGCGGCTGCCCTGCCGCAGTTGGCCAAGGCCCGTGCAGCCCACCCGGTGCTGGACAAGATGGTGACCATGCGTGAAGAGCTGCGCCAACTGTGGCTCAACACCTCGCATTCGCGCGAGCAACTCGCGGGCGATCTGCAGGCATGGTGCCACAGGGCTGAGGAGAGCGGCATCGTGGCCTTGCAGCAGTTCTCGATGAGGCTGCGTTCAGCCCGCGCTTGATAGCGATCGCAGCGAGCCGAGGTGCTCGCTCGAGGTGCTCGCTGTGAGGCAACAAAAAAGCCCCGCAGTGCGGGGCTTTTTACTTTGTCCGCCAAAGCGGACGGAGACGCGAGCCTACTTCAGCTTGGTCTCTTTGTATTGGACGTGCTTGCGAGCCTTGGGGTCGAATTTCATGATGGCCATTTTCTCGGGCATGGTCTTTTTGTTCTTGCTCGTGGTGTAGAAGTGGCCGGTACCCGCAGTGGATTCCAGCTTGATCTTTTCGCGTCCGCCTTTGCTTGCCATGGTGTTGCTCCTTTAAGCTTGACCGCGTGAACGCAGGTCTGCGAGCACGGCATCGATGCCATTTTTGTCGATTAGACGCAGCGCTGCGCCAGAAACACGCAGGCGAACCCAACGGTTTTCAGTCTCGACCCAGAAACGGCGATATTGCAGGTTCGGCAAGAACCGGCGCTTGGTTTTGTTGTTGGCGTGGGAAACATTGTTTCCGACCATCGGGCCCTTGCCCGTTACGTCGCATACGCGTGCCATAAGCACTCCGATCAATCAAAAACGGCAGTCACTGGCGGATGGCGCCCAGCCTTTGCAGGCCTGGTGGCGCTGATCCTCGCTTCTGCCTCACCTCGCCATAAGGGTGGCGGTAACCCGTGCCAAACACTGCGCAGATGCGCCTCAAATTCAGCAAAGCCTTGGATTATAACGAGATTTTCTGATGGGGCCGGTTCAGGACGATGCCTGTTCCAGATAGCGCTGCGCATCCAGCGCCGCCATGCAGCCGGTGCCCGCACTGGTGATGGCCTGGCGATAGACGTGGTCTTGTACATCGCCGGCAGCAAAGACACCGGGCACACTGGTCATGGTGGCCAGGCCCTGCAAGCCAGATTTGGTGATGATGTAGCCGTCTTTCATCTCAAGCTGGCCCTGGAATATTTCGGTGTTGGGCTGGTGGCCAATGGCGATGAAGCAACCGTGCAAAGTCAGATCCTCGGTCTGGCCGCTTTGCGTGTCTTTCAGACGCACGCCGGTCACGCCGGTCGCGTCGCCCAGCACTTCGTCGAGCGTCTTGAAAAGCTTGAGTTCGATCTTGCCGTCTCGTACCTTTTCCATGACCTTGTCCACCAGAATCGGCTCGGCCTTGAACTTGTCACGCCGATGCACCAGGTACACCTTGCTCGCAATGTTGGACAGGTAGAGAGCTTCTTCGACTGCGGTGTTGCCGCCGCCGATCACGCAGGTGACCTGACCGCGATAGAAAAAGCCGTCACAGGTGGCGCAACCGGATACGCCTTTGCCCATGAAAGCCTGCTCCGAGGGCAGGCCAAGATACTTGGCAGACGCGCCGGTGGCGATGATCAGCGAGTCGCAGGTGTATTCGCCGCTGTCGCCCTTGAGTGTGAACGGCCTCTTGCTGAAATCCACCGCGTTGATGTGGTCGAACACCATTTCAGTTTTGAAGCGTTCGGCATGCTCCAGAAAGCGTTGCATCAGCTCGGGGCCTTGCACACCGTGCACATCGGCTGGCCAGTTGTCCACATCAGTGGTGGTCATGAGCTGTCCGCCCTGGGCCATGCCGGTGATCAGCACCGGGTTGAGGTTGGCGCGGGCGGCGTAGACGGCGGCGGTGTAGCCTGCGGGACCCGAGCCTAGGATCAGTACTCTGGCGTGTTTTGCAATTGACATGATAAAAACTGGTGTGGAAGGATCGCGGCTGTTACATTCTTGGCGAGGCTGCAAGAATCAAGCTGGCGTGGCCGCTCGTCCTTGTCCATTAGTGCGATTGTAAGAACCCGTCGATTGGCTTTCGGGCCGGAAGGGATTTTTAGAATGTCGATGGTGTCCAATCTGGAGTTGATTCGCCGCGTTCCGCTGTTCGCGATGCTGACAGCCAACCAGGCTGAGTCGGTCGCGGATGCGGTTGTCAAGCGTCGCTTTCGCCGTGGCGAGATCATCGTCGAGCAGGGGCAAAAGACCAACACGCTGTTCATCATTCTCACCGGTCGGGTCCGGGTGATTACATCCGACAAGCGCGGGCGCGAGGTGATACTGGCCACCTTGCAGCCCGGCGATTATTTTGGCGAGATGAGCCTGATCGACAACCTCGCCCATTCGGCCACTGTGCGCGCCGAGGTGCAAACCGACATGCTGGCATTGGGTAGAGACGAGTTCGCCCGGTGCCTGCCCGAGAACAGCACCATGGCCTACGCCATCATGAAGGGCCTTGTGCAGCGCCTGCGCCAGGCCGACCGCAAGATCGAATCACTGGCCTTGCTCGATGTCTATGGCCGGGTCGCGCGTGCGTTGCTCGAATCTGCCACGCCCGACCGAGATGGCCAGCTATCCATCCGCACGCGCCTCTCCCGTCAGGACATCGCCAAGATGGTCGGCGCCTCGCGCGAGATGGTCAGCCGTGTGATGAAAGACCTGGAAGACCGCGGCTTCATCGAAACACGCGAAGACGGCACCATGCTGGTCAAGGACAGGCTGACGACGCTGGGTTGAGCATCGCAGGCGCATCCGCGCGGCCCGGCTGCGTTAAGCTTGCGCCTGCTGCATGACATATTCTCTCAACACCTTGACTGACACAGGCCAGGCCGGCACTACGCCGCGCACCGGTGCGAGCCGTTTCGCGCAAGAGATCTTTCTCGTTCTCGGGCTGCTCGTGGTGGCGTTCTGGCTGCTGTCGATGATCAGCTATGCGCCGCACGATGCTGCGTTCTCCACGTCGGGGCAGGGCGCGCCTATCCGCAACTGGGGCGGAAGACTGGGCGCCTGGGTGGCCGATGGAAGCTATTTTCTTCTTGGCTTTTCGGTCTGGTGGTGCTTTGCCGCTGCGGTGCGCGCCTGGCTGGCCGCGCTGGCTCGCTGGATGCGTGTGCAGGTGCTGCCCGGCCAGCCCGATGCCGGCGGGTTCATGCACACGCGAGTGGCGTTCTGGCTGGCTCTGGCCTTGCTGCTGTGCGCCAGCACCGGGCTGGAATGGTCGCGCATGTACCGCTATGAAGCCAGTTTGCCGGACCATGCCGGTGGTGCGCTGGGCTATTTGATCGGCCCACTGGGCGTCAAGTGGCTCGGCTTTAACGGATCGGGCTTGGTGTTTGTGGCCCTGGCGGTTCTGGGTGCCTCGGGGGTCTTTCGCTTTTCCTGGAGCCAGGTGGCCGAACGCCTGGGCGCTACGCTGGACGGGCTGGTCCAGGCTCGGCGGGAAAAACGCGAAATTGCGCAAGACCTGGCCCTTGGCCAGGAAGCCGCTCGCCACCGCGAGGAAATCCTGCTGGAAGAGCGCATTGAAATCCAAGAGCACCATCCCACGCCGGTGTTGATCGAGCCCAAACTAGTGGACGTACCCCGAAGCGAGCGAGTGGCCAAGGAGAGGCAAAAGCCGCTCTTCAAGGAGCTGCCTGATTCCAAGCTTCCGCAGGTCGATTTGCTGGACGGTGCACTGCAACGGCAGGAGACAGTGGCGCCCGAAACGCTGGAGATGACCAGCCGGCTGATCGAGAAGAAACTCAGGGACTTCGGCGTTGAAGTGCGCGTGGTGCTGGCCCAGCCCGGCCCTGTGATCACGCGCTACGAGATCGAGCCAGCCACCGGTGTCAAGGGCTCGCAGATCGTCAACCTGGCCAAGGACCTGGCCCGATCACTCAGCTTGATTTCCATCCGGGTGGTCGAGACCATTCCGGGCAAGAACTACATGGCGCTGGAGCTGCCCAACGCCAAGCGGCAATCCATTCGGTTGTCGGAAATACTGGGCTCGCAAACCTACAACGAGGCCAAGTCCATGCTGACCATGGGCCTTGGCAAGGACATCATCGGCAACCCGGTGGTGGCCGATCTGGCCCGCATGCCGCACGTGCTGGTGGCCGGCACCACGGGCTCGGGCAAGTCAGTTGGCATCAACGCGATGATCCTGTCGCTCTTGTACAAGGCCGAAGCACGCGATGTGCGCCTTTTGATGATCGACCCCAAGATGCTGGAGATGTCGGTCTACGAAGGCATCCCGCATCTGCTGGCGCCGGTGGTCACCGACATGCGCCAGGCCGCGCACGGCCTGAACTGGTGCGTGGGCGAGATGGAGCGCCGCTACAAGCTCATGAGCAAGCTGGGCGTGCGCAACCTGGCCGGCTACAACCACAAGATCGATGAAGCCAAGGCCAGCGAAGAGTTCATCTACAACCCGTTCAGCCTGACGCCCGACAGCCCCGAGCCGCTGGAACGTCTGCCACACATTGTGGTGGTCATCGACGAGTTGGCCGACCTGATGATGGTGGTGGGCAAGAAGATCGAAGAGCTGATCGCCCGCCTGGCGCAAAAAGCCCGCGCCGCCGGCATCCACCTGATACTGGCCACCCAGCGCCCCAGCGTCGATGTGATTACCGGTTTGATCAAAGCCAACATCCCCACCCGCATTGCGTTTCAGGTGTCCAGCAAGATCGACAGCCGTACCATCCTCGACCAGATGGGCGCCGAGGCCTTGCTGGGCATGGGCGACATGCTCTACATGCCCAGCGGCACCGGTTTTCCGATTCGTGTGCACGGCGCCTTCGTCAGTGACGAAGAGGTACACCGCGTGGTCTCCTACCTCAAGGAGCAAGGCGGCGAGCCCAACTATGTGGAGGGTCTGCTTGAAGGCGGCACGGTCGACGAGGACGGTGAACTTTCAGGCGGCGAAGGCGGTGGCGAGAAAGACCCGATGTACGACCAGGCGGTGGAAGTTGTGCTGAAGAACCGCAAGGCCAGTATCTCGCTGGTCCAGCGGCACCTGAAGATTGGTTACAACCGAGCTGCGCGATTGGTGGAAGATATGGAAAAGGCCGGACTCGTTAGCGCAATGAGTGGCAGTGGGCAAAGGGAAATATTGGTTCCGAATCGGGTGGAGTGACAGATCCGACCTGTCATCCCGGACTTGATCCGGGATCCAGTGCGCCCAGCAAACAAAGGCAGTTCCATGAAGAAGACAGTCTCCTCGCTCCTGCTGCTCGCAAGCGCCCTGGCAGCCCAAGCCTCTGGCCTGGACAGCCTGGAAAACTTCATCAAGTCCGTCAAGAGCGGCCGCGCCGAATTCACTCAGGTGGTCACTGGCCCAGCCCGCGAAGGCCAGGCCCCGCGCAGCAAGACATCCTCTGGGACATTCGAGTTCGCGCGCCCCGACCACTTTCGCTTCAGCTACAAAAAACCCTTCGAACAAACCATCGTGGCCGACGGGCAGACCCTGTGGCTGTACGACGTCGATTTGAAGCAAGTGACCACGCGCCGCCAATCACAAGTGCTGGCCTCCACCCCCGCAGCCCTGATCGCTTCCGCCCCCGACCTGGCAGCATTGCAAAGAGACTTCACGCTCGAAGCTGCCGCCGACAAAGACGGCATGCAGTGGGTTCAGGCCTCACCCCGGGCCAAGGATGGCCAGCTTCACAGTATCAAAGTCGGCTTTCGCGGAAATGATCTGGCCGTACTCGAAATCTTCGACAGCTTCGGCCAGCGCTCGGTGATGACATTCAGCAAGCTCGAAGCCAATGCTGTTGTGCCGGCGGCGTCATTCAGCTTCAAGCCGCCGGTGGGGGTGGATGTGGTCAAGCAGTGAGCGGCGGCGTGTCCCCATATGGCCATTTCACTTTGCCTTTTAAATCAACTAAGTCATTGATTGTTAATGAATTTCCGTGTATTGTGAGTTATCTTAAATTCACACGGAAAAGTGGTGCATCAATTCGTCGAGCTCAGTGAAAGCCAGTTGCGTGAGCTGGTCAACGCACAGGCCACCTGGCGCGCGTTCGCCCAGGCCCGGCGTGAGGCGCGGCAGGTCAAGGGCTCCATGACCTGGAAGCAAGTCGGGAGCGGCACGTACCTCATCAGAGCCTCATCCAAAGGTGCGCAGACTTCCTTAGGCCGCAAGAGTGAAGACACGCAAGCCATCTACGATGGTTTTCAGCTACGCAAAGGCCCGGCAGAAGCTCGCATGAAGGCCTTGAAGAGCCGGCTTGAAGAGCAACGCAAGCTCAACCGTCTGTATCGTGTCGGGCGCGTCCCGAACGTCGTCGTTCGCGCCCTGGCTGCGCTTGATGATGCTGGCATGGCCGATCAGTTCATGGTCATCGGCACCCATGCCATCTACGCGTATGAGGCCGCGGCGGGTGTGTTGGTTGACTCCAGTGCAATGGCCACCCGCGATCTTGATCTTCTCTTCGATGCCCGCAAGCGCCTGGCCTTTGCTGCGACTCTGCATAAATCGGGCGCTCGGTCATTGATCGGCGTATTCAAGAAGGCGGACCCCACTTTTCGCGTCATGCGAGAGCAACTGCAAACGGCCGTGAATGATGATGGCTTCGAGATCGACATCATCCGGCGCAAGGCCACGCCGGATGACCCCCACCCCATGAAAATGTCGGATGACGAAGACGACTTCTGGGCCGTGCAGATCGCTGATGGCGACAAATTGATCACCGGTCGAAAATTCGACCAACTGGTGGTGGCTGCCAATGGCGAGATGGCCAGCATGCACACCCTGCACCCGCTGGATTTTGTGCGACTCAAGCGACAGCTCGCAGCGCTACCGGGCCGCGATCCACAAAAAGCGCCAAAAGACCGCCTGCAGGCTCAAGTGGTGCAGCAGTTGTGGGACCAATACTTGCACCGGCTGGCCCCGCGGTAGATTGAGGCCGGACGCAAGCACTTTTTGAGCGCGGTCCTATATCTCCCGCGTCACCCGCTCCAGATCCTTGCGCTCAATGAATTCATCCATGCGCGAGAGCAGGCGCCACCACTCGCTGCCGTCGTCTCGGTAGATTCGCATCGCGCCAGCGCGCACCAGAATTTTGCGCAGCTCGTCGTCCTCGAAGCCGCCCAGGTGTATGCGCAGTGCGTCGAAAGATCGGTCGGTGAAGCTCTTGTGGCTGAGAAAATGTCGGGCGGTTTCTTCGGCCATGAACTCGGTGCGGTGTTGTTCCTGTGCCAGGCGCAACTGGTGGCGAAACTGCTGGCGATTGAGCAGGTAGCTGATGCCGCCGCCCACAAGTGCGCCAAGCAAAGCAGAGAAGGTGGACCAGAGTGCTGAGTTCATCCTGGGATCATATTCGCGGCACTATAAACTGTCTTGCTACGCCACCGGCCACACCACTTGAGCAAGTCTCCTCCTTCCGTCTCCGCCGCCCATCAGCCGCTGGCCGAACGCCTGCGCCCACACACTCTGGGCGAGGTGATTGGCCAGCAGCACTTACTGGGCGAAGGCATGGCCTTGCGCATTGCTTTTGAGTCAGGCCAGCCGCATAGCTGCATTCTGTGGGGGCCGCCGGGCACGGGCAAGACCACCATTGCACGCTTGATGGCCGACGCATTCGATGCGCAGTTCATCACCATCAGCGCAGTGCTGGGAGGCGTCAAGGACATTCGCGAAGCGGTGGAGCAAGCGCAACTGGTGCAGGGCACCGCGCTTGAAAGCGCATCGGGCGCACCGGGGCGCCGCACCATTGTGTTCGTCGACGAGGTGCACCGCTTCAACAAGAGCCAGCAAGACGCTTTCCTGCCCCATGTGGAGTCGGGCCTGTTCACCTTCATCGGTGCGACCACCGAGAACCCCTCTTTTGAAGTGAATTCCGCGCTTCTGTCGCGCGCCGCAGTGTATGTGCTGCAACCACTGACGCCGGCCGATCTGGCGCAGATTGTCGCCAAGGCGCAGCACATTGGCGCGGTGCCGGCCATCGAACAGGCCGCCCTTGACCGGCTGGTGGCCTATGCCGATGGTGATGCACGCAGACTGCTCAACACGCTGGAAACCTTGGCAGTGGCGGCCGGCCGCGAGAAGCTTGGGCAAGTTACCGACCTGTGGTTGCTCAAGGTGTTGGGCGAGCGCATGCGGCGCTACGACAAAGGCGGCGAGCAGTTCTACGACACCATCAGCGCGCTACACAAGTCGGTGCGTGGCTCTGACCCAGACGCCTCGCTTTACTGGTTGCTGCGCATGCTCGATGGTGGGGCCGACCCACGCTACATGGCCAGGCGGCTGATTCGCATGGCCACCGAGGACATCGGCCTGGCCGACCCACGCGCCCTGCGCATGGCGCTGGACGCGGCCGAGGTGTACGAACGCCTGGGCTCGCCCGAAGGCGAACTGGCGCTTGCCGAATGCGTGGTCTATCTGGCAGTGGCGCCTAAATCGAACGCTGTTTACAAGGCCTACAACGAGGCCAAGGCCCTCATCAAGCAGGAAGGCACCCGGCCTGTGCCAATGCACCTGCGCAACGCGCCCACCCAGTTGATGAAAGACCTGGATTACGGGCGCGACTACCGCTACGCGCACGATGAAGAGGGCGGCTTCGCGGCGGGCGAAACCTACTTGCCCGATGGCATGGCAGCGCCCGGGTTTTATCGGCCGGTGGAGCGGGGGCTGGAGATTCGGATCGCCGCCAAATTGAGGGAGTTGCGCGAGCGCAATGAGCGCAATGAGCGCAATTAGGGCAATTGGCAGGCTGCTGAAATACCTCACTCGGCCCTTTGCCCGCCTCTGTCGTCCCGGCCTTGAGCGGAGGGCGCGCCCAATCGGCCTCACCCGCCGGACCCAAGCTGTAGCCTGGGCTGACCCGAGCCTTGTCTTCCCGGGGTTTGAAGTAGGTCTTGAATTACCCAGGCATCCATAGAGACTCCAGGGAAACCCCCCAAGGTCGCGCCGACGAAAGTCTCGGCCCCTGAGTCGTCCCAGTCTGCAATTGGGTGCGAAATAACGTCACTTCGTTCTCAATAAATGCCATTTCGTTCTTCTCGCTGATTGTCCCGATTCCCCCTTGGATAAAGTTCGATCAACGCGAATTCACTTGAATGGGACGCAGTGCCCGAGCGGCCGCCTGCGGCTGACTCTTCGCCAAGAATGTGTAGCAACGAGGGGATCGCTTTGAGTAATCGTTGGTGGCCATCGCTGCAGCCGTTCTCGGCTGGGCATGTGGATCGGAGCGCAACGCTGTCCTGGGCCGGTCGGTTTGGCCTTGGCGCTTTGCTTGGCCTGGCCTTGTGCGGCCCGGCCTTGGCGCAGGCCGATGCCTCGCTGCAGCGCCAGGTGGATGAAGCCTTTGGGTAAGTGCAGCGTCAGCCACAAGATCTCGGTGCGATGGATCGCTACGCCAGGCTGCTGGTGCAGTCTGGTAATTATGAGGGCGCGGTTGCCGCGCTTGAGCGTCTGCTGATCAATCCGCAGGCCGCGCCTTCAGTCCGCCTTGACATCGCAGTGCTCTACTACCGCATGGGCTCGTATGCCATGGCCGAGGCCATGCTGCACGATGCGCTGCAAGACCGGCGCCTGACACCCGAGCAGCAGGCTCTGGCCCGCAAGCTGCTCGGCGACGCCCAGCGGCGTAACCAGGTCTCGCAGATCGATGGCAGCGTGCTGCTGGCGCTGCGCCATCAAAGCAACCCCACCTATCGCACAGCGGATGCCAATGTGTATTCGGCAGGCGCGCTAGGCCCCTTGGCGCCCGCAGATAGGCCGCAATCAGACGCCGACGCCACCCTGGGTCTGCGCCTGGCCCATGTTTACGACCTTCAGATGCAAAATTATGCGTCCGTCGTCAGCACCCTGGGCGCCTACTGGGTTGATTACCGCTCTTCATCGGGCAGCCGCCTGCAGGCCAACCCTGCCAATGCCGCCGATCTGCTGTCACTTGAGGTCACCAGCGGCCTGCGCTTTAGGCCCTTGCCGGTGCAGGCCGCCGGCCTGAGCGTGCGGCCGCACGTGTTGGCGTCCCAGGTGGCGGCTCGTCAGCACCACTACTTACGCAGCCACGGGTTGGGTCTTGATGTGTCATACCAGCACAGCGAGTACACGCTGGCCGAGTTGACGATTGATTCGCAGCAGCGCAGCTTCGCCAACCGGATTGACCTGACCGATTCACAGTTCATAGGCGGGCGCCTGAGCAGCCTGCGCGCACGCCTGACGCACGAGCTCGCGCCCGGGCGCGTGCTGGTCGGTGAACTGGCAGCGCGGCGCAATGACACGGCGCGCGATTACTACGATTTCGACACACTGGAGGCTCGGGTTAGTTATTCGTTTTCGTATGCCAACCCATTTGTGGCCGCAGGCCGCGCCTTGACCACATCGCTCACGCTGAGCGCGGTCGATCGTCGCTACGGCGCCGCTGACCCCGCCATCAAGGCCGGGACCACAAGGCACGATAAAGAATGGCGCCTGGGCCTGCATCAGTCGGTGCCTTTGTCCGATGCATGGGCGGCGCTGCTGGTGGTGGAGCGCGCACGCAGTCGATCCAGCCTGCCCAATTTCAACTACAACAACACGGCGATCTCTGGTGCGTTGCTGTACCGGTTCTAGCGGCCAAGCCCGCACCGTAGGCCACCCCGTCCGCGTACAGGAGTAAACGATGAGCCCCCCAATTTCCCATGACCTGTGGTTGGCCGCAGCTCTCACCGGCGCAGCACTGCCCGCTGCAGTGGGCCAGACTGCAAAGCCACCACAAAACCAGCAGGTTGCGGTGGTGACACAGGTTGCGGCCACCATGCCGTCGCAGCCGGCCTACGCTTCAATCTTTGTGAACGAGGCCCAGGGGCGGCAGCTGGCTACCCGTGACAACGAGCGTTTGCATGTGCTTTTCCCCGACCAGTCCGCGTTGACTCTGGGGCCCGACACCGCGTTGGTGATTGAAGAGTACCGGTTTGACCCGCAAACGCGCACCGGCAAGATCGCGCTGCGCCTGGACCGCGGCGTGGTGCGTGTGGTGGGCGGGTTCATCAGCAAGACGACAGATGTGGTGGTGACAACGTCGGATGCAACTTTCGCCTTGCGGGGGGGGATTGGTATTTTTCAGAGTGGTATTCCTGTGCCCAGCGCCAGCACTGGGACTTTGCTTTTCGGGCAGAAGATGACTGCGACGTCAAATGCATCGACGCAGACTGTCACGGTGACGCGGCCTGGCAGCTCGGTCAATATGAGCACTGGGTCGCCAGTTGTCAGTTCTACCACTGCTCTTCAGGTTGCTGCAATGAACGCTTTGGTGAGTTCAGCTGCGACGAGCGCACCAGCACCAGCGGCTGGGCCTGCCGCTGGCAGTGCGGGCTCAGCCCCAGCCGCACGGAATTCTGGCTGGTTGGCCGCTGGCGCTATCGGGTTGGTAACCGTCGTTGGAATCGCGGCAGTTTCAGTGAATGGAGACAATGGAGACAGTGGAGACAGTGGAGACAGCGATTCCGATACGGAAGGTTTGGCGCCCGACCGTTTGGCCGGTGCAGCTGACGGCCCGTCTGCCGGGGGTGCACCCACACTTGGAAAGCTGCTGGGCAGTCCAGGGCCAGGCAACCAGTCCTGAGCGCAGGCGCGCTCAAAGCAATGTATGGTTGATTGATGTTGAGGGCTTGCCTTGCATGCGGGTTTTATTTGTTTCCAACTATCCCCACCTGCCCGAGATCAGGGGCGGGTTGCAGACCACGACACATGACCTGTGCCTAGCGGTGCAGGCTTTGGGCGCCCATGCAGCGGTGTTGTGCGGCATGGACGAGCACGGCCGTGCGCGTGAGGATGGCGCATCCACTGCCTTTGATGATTCGCTGGGCTATCGAACCCTGCGCGCACATTCGCCCGATCAGGCGCTGCCCCTGGTAGCGGGGGCCTGGGATGCCACGGCCATCGTGGTGCAAAGCGGCACCGCCCTGGCACCGATGGTGCGCAGCAGCCTGCAAACCGGGCGGGCCACAGCGGTGTATCTGCACAACGTGGAGACGCATCAACTCGGCGGCATGCTGGTGCCCGATCCGTCGCTGCTGTATCTGGCCAATTCCCGTTTTACCGCTGAGCGGTGGCGTGCCCTGTGTGGCCTGAGCTGCGCGGTGATCCCGCCGGTGGTGGCACTTGATTCTTACCTGGCCGGCCCGGGTGGTCAGAGCAGTCCAGACAAGCACGGCGGCACAAAGGGCGACAAAGTTCTGTTCGTCAATCCGGTGCCTATCAAAGGTGTGGAGCTGATGTTTGCCCTGGCAGCTGCTTGCCCTGAGCTGCCGTTTCTGGTGGTCGAAAGCTGGAACCTCGAACCACACTGGCGTGCACACTGCCGACACCGCGCACAGCAACTGGGCAATGTGCAATGGTGCGCCGCGACGGCGGACATGCGGCCGGTGTACGCGCAGTCACGCGTGTTGCTCATGCCATCGGTGTGGGAAGAGTCTTTTGGACGCACGGTGGTGGAGGCCCAGCTCAATGGCCTGCCCGTGCTGGCCAGCGCACGTGGCGCGCTGCCCGAGATTGTGGGTGCGGGTGGCCTGACGCTGGAGCCGCACGCGCCTACCCAGGCTTGGGCCAGCGCCCTGCGCCGGCTCTACGTAGACCAAGAGGGCGCGGGCGAGCGCGGGCGCCAGCAGGCCCATGGGCACTGCGCAGCCACGCCGCTGATTGTTGCCGATCTGCTCAGCTTGCTCAGTGCGCATGCCGCCCGATAAGCCTTCGCGTAGCAAAGTAGGCAGGCGGCCCGCAGAGCCTGAGCCGCCGGGTCGATCGGTTGAACGTGCATGGCAGGCCTTTGCCGGTGGCGATCTGGGCGCGGCCATCAGACATGCCAGGCAGGCCTATGAGCGCAGTTCAGGCCAAACACCCGCCCCCCCCAATTCACCGGAGCCCGCTGCAGCGGCGGCCTTGGGTTATTTCTTGCTCGAATCAGGTGCGCTGCAAGATGCGGCTGATGTGCTGCTGCCGGCCTGCCAACAGCACGCCATGCACGCGCCCTTGCATTGGTATGCAGGGTACCTGTACCAACGCCTGGGGCGGCACGATCTGGCGGTGCACTCGCTGCGCCGCGCCTGTGAGCTCGATGACAGCCTCGATGAAGCAGCCTTTGCACTGGCCTGGGCATTGCACGAGCAGGGCGATCTGGCTGAGGCATTTCATTGGGCGAGCAAGGCGCTGCAAAGCGCGCCGCGGCCGCAGCGCCTGTTGCAGGTAGCCTGGCTGCACCAGCGACTCGATCGCTTTGCCCAGGCGGCACAGGCCTACCGTGAAGCCATCGAAGGCCTCGGTCGGGATGCCCCCGAACAGCCGCGGGCGCAGCTGCAGCTGGCCCAGTGTCTTTGCCAGCTCGGCCAGCATGCGCAGGCGCGCGTTGCCTTGCGGCATGCGCTGGATTTGTCCGATGGTGCGCCGCAGCTGCGGGTAGACGCCGCATGGTGCTTTCGCAGCATGGGCGATGCGGCGCAGGCCCTGACGCTGGCGCAATCTGTCACACGAGAGCAAGCCGATGACGCGGGCGCGGGCGCGTGGTACGCCCAAGGCGTGCTGCAGCAAGAGGCGGGCGATTTGCATGGCGCCGAGCGATCCCTGGCACAGGCCCAGGCGCATGACGGCTCGCTGGTCGATGCCATGTTGCGGCGCGCGCAGATCTTGCGCGGATGGGGGCGGTTTGAAGAAGCGCTTTGTCTGATGGAGCAAGTGTGCCAGCAGGCGCCTCAGTGGCCGGCTGCGCAGCAGCCTGTGGTGCAGCTGCTGCTGGACCTGCGTCGCACCGAGGTGGCGCGGCGCAAGCTGGTCGCGCTGCTGCGCGCCAGGCCGGAGCAAAGCGATCTGTGGCGTTTGCTGGCGGTGGCGCAGGTTCAGCGCGGTCGCCCGCGCATGGCGCTGCGCTTTTTGCGGCGGGCACTGCGGCTGCACGCAGGCAACATCGAAGCCCTGCGCATGCAGGGGTGGCTGGCACTGGAGCTGCCGGATTTGCCAACCGCGCTCGATGCCGTGCAGCGCCTGCTGGCGTGTCTGGCGCATGACGTCGCGGCCCAGGTGCAGGCGGCCTTCGTGCTGGCGCAAGCGGGCCAACTGGCGCAGGCCAGTGCTTGGGCCCAGCGCGCCGTGGCCGCCGCGCCGCACGATGCCGATGCGTGGCGAGCCTTGTCGCAGGTGCGTCTGAGTCAGCGGCGTTTTGACGAGGCCGGCAGTGCCATTGCACAGGCGCTGCGTATCGCGCCCGACCGCGTAGAGGGGTGGCGCCACCTGGGCTGGGTGCATATGGGTGAGGGCCGCTTTGCCATGGCGCAGCAGGCTTTTAGCCAAGCGCTTGAGCGCGCGCCGGACGACCCCGTTGTGTGGCTGGAGCTAGCGCAGGCGCATGGCCGCGGCGGTGACGAGCGCGCCGCGCTGGCTGCACTGGACGCAGCCCTGGCGCGGCGGCCCGGCTGGGACGCCGCCTTGCTGGCCAGGGCACAACTGCTGGCCGAGCACGCGCAGCAACTGCCACAGGCCCACGCTCAGGCAGTGGTCTTGTGCGCCAAGTTGATTCGTGGCGAGCGCTTGCGCGTGCCAGCCACGCGTGTCTTGCTGCGATTGGCCGGCCTGGGCGCTGCACACGCAAACCAGGCCCTGCGCCTGGTCCCGCTTGCGGTGCTGCGTGCTGGGTATCGTGAAGCGATCGTCGAGGCGATGCGGCTTCATGGCCCTGGCTCGTTCAAGCGCTTGACCGACGCAGCTGCGCAGTGCCTCGCCGAAGACTCATGGGTGGCGGCGGCATCGCTGTATATGTCTTCGCTTTCGGCTGGCGTTAGCGCCACAGATTTGGTGCTGCAAGCACGCACATGGTATCGGGCGCTGAAGGTGCGCAGCGGGCTGAGCAAGTTTGGTCCGCTCGGGCACCCTGACCCGCAGGATCGGCGCGTGCGCATTGGCTACATCGCGGGGCAACTGCACGACAGCCTGTTGCGTCGGGTCTTGGCCGCGCACTCGCCGCAGCAGGCCGTGGTGTTTGTCTACACGAATCAGGCATATCCGGGTTTGCCCGCGCATATTCTTGTAGAGCCGCTGCAGCCGCAGAACTTGGCTCAATCATGCGCGGCCAATCGATTGGACGTAGTCATCGACGCGGGTGGCCTACACCCCTTCGAGGGTCAGTTTGAACTGCTGCAGGCGTATGCGCGGCGTCTGGCACCGGTGCAGTTGGGGTGGCTCGGTTGCTGGGGCAGCTCGGGCGGCTTGTTTGATGGGCTGCTGACCGATCGCTGGGCGGTGCCGGTGCAGCAGGGGTGTCACTACGAGGAGGCCGTGCACTGCCTGGAGGGCGGTCAGTGGTGCTGGGACCCGCCGCTGCTTTCGGCGCAGCTTGCGCCATCGCCTGTGTGCGCCCAGGGCTTCATTACCTTTGGGGTCAGCGCGCGCAGCCTCAGGCTCAATGCGCAGTGTCTCGATGCATTTTGTCAGGTGGTGGCCGCGGTGCCGCGCTCGGTGATTCGATTCATCGGTGAGATTGCAAATGACTGGCCTTTGCGTGCGGAAATTTTGGCGCGCATGCAGGCCCATGGCGTGCCAGTCGATCGCGTGTTGTTCGATTCCCCTAGGCCCTATGCGCAATTTCTCGACTGGTTTGCCCAGGTCGATCTGGTGCTGGACAGCTTTCCGGGCAACGGGGGGCTGAGTTTGCTTGATGCGCTGTGGATGGGTGTGCCGGCGATCACCTGCGCCGGCGAGTGGGCAGGCGCGCGTCAGGGCTGTTCAGTCCTCACGGCGCTTGGCCTGGAGGCGTGGATTGCAACCGGGCCGCTGCAGTTCTGTGAGATAGCGGTTCGCGTCGCGGGCGATCGCGCCGGTCTGGCGCAACAGCGGGAGGCCTTGCGCCCTCGGATGCTCGCCAGCGGGTTGACCGACGGCCGGCGCATTGCCGCTCAGATCGAGCAGCTATGTGCCCGGCTTGCACACGAAACGAACGCAAGCGACGCAGCCGCCGACCCCAAGGAGCAATTTCGCAAACGGGCGCAACGCGATCTGGAGGCCTGGATGGCCGTGCCCAGAGCGATGGACATGCCACGGCTGGCTGGCCCCGAGACACCGGACTTGACAGTGGTGGTGGTTCTGTTCAACCAGGCGGGTCTGTCGCGCCGCACCTTGCAGTCGCTTGCGGATCAGCGGGGCGCGAGCTTTGAGCTGATTGTTGTGGACAATGCTTCGAGTGACCGCACCGCACAGCTGCTGCGGTGTGTACAGGGAGCACGTGTGATCTACAACGAGGAAAACCTGGGCTTCCTGCTGGCGGTCAATCAGGCAGCGCAACAGGCGCGCGGGCAGTATCTTGTCTTGCTCAACAGCGATGCCATTTTGCAGGATGGGGCGCTGGCACGTGCCTTGGAGTGCATGCGCGCCGATCCAGATATTGGCGCGCTGGGTGGGCGGGTTGTGTTGTGCGATGGCGGCCTGCAGGAGGCTGGCAATGGGGTCTTTTGCGATGGCTCGGCCGGTGGCATAGGCCGCGGCGAGGATGCCTTCGGGCACGCGGCGCGCGTGCGTCGAAGCACTGACTACGTGTCGGGTGTGTTCCTGGCCACCCCACTGGCCTTGTGGCGCAGCTTGGGCGGCTTTGACCTCACCTTTGCCCCTGCCTACTACGAAGACACCGATTACTGCCTGCGTGTGTGGGCCGCGGGCTTCACGGTGGTTTATGAGCCGTCAGTACTGGTGGAGCATCTGGAGTGGGGTAGCGCGGCGGGCGGCGAAGCGACGCGCCAGATGCGCCACAACCGCGCATTGTTCCAGGCCAAGCATGCCCAGTGGCTGCAGCACGCGCCGCGCCCAATGGCGCTGTCGCTGGACGCAGATATGTGGCGCTCACCCCAGGACAGGCCCAGACGCCCCCGGGTGCTGATGCTGGATAACGAAGTGCCACACATGGACCGGGGTGGTGGCTTGCCTCGGGCCCGCTTGATGTTGCAGGCTTTGTCCGACTGGCCCGTGACGCTGTATCCGCTGTGGAACGCCGACGATGAATGGCAGGCGGTCTACCGCTCCATTCCAGAAACGGTGGAAGTTGCGCTTGGCCATGGGTTTGCAGGCCTGGAGGCATTCTTGGAGCGGCGAAGAGGTGTTTACGACGTGTTGATGGTGAGCCGTCCGCCCAATTTGCGCGCGATTCAAGCTTTGAGAGAACGCAGACCGGAGTTGTTTGACGGCATGCGCCTGGTCTATGACGCTGAAGCCTTGTTTGCGCTGCGCGAGATTGGCCAGGCGGCAGTCAAGGGCAGGCCGCTAACGCGGCTGGAGCGCCGCAGCAAAGTGAGCACAGAGATCGCCTTGGCCAGCGACGCAGATGCGGTGATGGTGGTGTCGCAGCGCGATGCACGTTACTTCAAGGCAGCGGGCCATCGCGTGTTTCTTGCCGGTCACGGCATCGGAGTGCGCCAGTCCGCACCAGGCCTAACAGAGCGCGGTGGCCTGTTGTTCGTGGGCGCGCTGCATCCGGATACGCCCAATGAGGATGGTTTGCTTTGGTTTGTGCGTGAGGTGATGCCGCGCCTTTGTCAAAGCCTGGCGCAGGCGCCTGTGCTGTCCGTGGTTGGATTGTGCATGTCAGAGAAAGTTGCGTCGCTGGCCGGGCCGCAGGTCCGGCTGCTGGGCCCGCAGGACGCGTTGGAACCGCACTACGATGCGGCCAGAGTGTTTGTTGCACCAGCGCGATACGCTGCAGGGGTTCCTGCAAAAGTGATTGAAGCGGCTGCGCATGGCCTACCCGTGGCTGCATCAACCTTGCTGGTGCGCCAACTCGGATGGCGGCAGGGCCTGGAGATTCAAGCGGGCACGGACGCAGAATGCTTTGCCCAGGCGGTGGCACGCTTGTTGCAAGACGACGCGCTGTGGCTGCGCCAGCAATCTGCGGCCTGGTCGCAGTGCACCCAGCGCTACGCGCCGCTCATGTTTGCCCAAACTCTGCGTGATGCTTTGAGCAATCCACATTTGAGCGATCCAGTTCAAGGGTAAACCCGGCCGCGCACCGACGCTGGTGTCGATCGCTGATGGCCTTGGCTACAATCGCCCAGACTAACCCGCCGATGCGAAATATCTTGGCGGGTTTTTTGTTAGAGCAGTGCGGCCTCAGGCAAGGCAACCCAAACGGGCTGAACGCCGCAACAAGAACACGGAGATAGCTGTCATGGAAATTCTGCTGCAGCAGATCATCAACGGCCTGGTGCTGGGCAGCATGTATGCACTGGTGGCGCTGGGCTACACCATGGTGTACGGCATCATCAATTTGATCAACTTCGCGCATGGCGAGGTGCTGATGGTGGGGGCGCTCACAAGCTGGTCCATCATTGTCACGATGCAGGAGTCCATGCCCTGGATGCCTGGCTGGATTGTGCTGATCGTGGCCATGCTGATTTCTTGCGTGGTGGCTGCGGTGCTCAATTTTGCGATCGAAAAAATCGCTTATCGGCCGCTGCGCAACAGCCCCAAGCTTGCACCGCTGATCACCGCCATCGGCATGTCCATCTTGCTGCAGACCTTGGCCATGATCATCTTCAAGCCCAACTACAAGCCCTATCCCACGCTGCTGCCGGCCAGCCCTTTTCAAATCGGCGGTGCGGTGATCACGCCCACGCAAATCATGATTCTCGGCCTCACGGCGGTATCGCTGGCGGTGCTGATGTATCTGGTCAATCACACCCGCCTCGGCCGCGCGATGCGCGCCACCGCAGAGAACCCGCGCGTGGCCGCGCTGATGGGCGTCAAGCCCGACACGGTGATCTCGGCCACCTTCATCATCGGCGCCATATTGGCCACCATCGCGGGCGTGATGTATGCGTCCAACTACGGCACGGTGCAGCACACCATGGGCTTTCTGCCGGGGCTCAAGGCATTCACGGCCGCTGTCTTTGGCGGCATTGGCAATCTGGCCGGTGCGGTGGTGGGCGGCATTCTGCTGGGCTTGATCGAATCCATCGGCTCGGGCTACATCGGCGCGCTCACCGGCGGCGTGCTGGGCAGCCATTATTCGGACATCTTCGCCTTCATCGTGCTCATCGTGATGCTGACGCTGCGGCCATCGGGCCTCTTGGGTGAGCGTGTGGCTGACCGGGCCTGACAAGACAGAAGGCGCAACGAAACACCATGCTGAACTTCATCAACGCAAAGAACAAAACCTCGATCACCGCAGTGTCGATCGCGCTGCTGCTGGTGTTGCCCCTGGTGCTGCAGACGGGTGGCAATGCCTGGGTGCGCATCGCCGACACAGCCTTGCTTTATGTGCTGCTGGCCCTGGGGCTGAACATCGTAGTGGGCTACGCCGGCCTGCTCGATCTGGGCTTCGTTGCCTTCTATGCCATAGGTGCCTACATGTTCGGGCTGCTGGCTTCGCCGCACTTGACCACCCAGTTTCCAATGCTGGCGGCCATTTTCCCCAACGGCCTGCACATGCCTTTGTGGGTGGTGATTCCGGCGGCCGCTGGGCTGGCGGGTATCTTCGGTATCTTGCTGGGCGCGCCCACGCTCAAGCTGCGCGGCGACTACCTGGCCATCGTCACGCTGGGCTTTGGCGAAATCATCCGTGTGTTTCTGAACAACCTGGACCACCCGGTGAACATCACCAACGGACCCAAGGGCCTGAGCCAGATCGACCCCATCCATTTCTATGGTGTGAACCTTGGCAAGCCGGCGCATTTGTTTGGCTATGAGATTGCGTCCGTCACGCTCTACTATTACCTTTTCCTGGTGCTGGTGCTGGTCAGCATCGTCATCTGCCACCGGCTGGAGCTATCGCGCATAGGCCGCGCCTGGATGGCCATTCGTGAAGACGAGATCGCGGCCAAGGCCATGGGCATCAACACCCGCAACATGAAGCTGCTGGCTTTCGGCATGGGGGCTACATTCGGCGGTGTCTCGGGCGCGATGTTCGCTGCCTTTCAGCAATTTATCTCGCCCGAATCATTCAGCCTGATGGAGTCGGTGATGATCGTGGCCATGGTGGTGCTGGGCGGCATAGGCTACTTGCCTGGCGTCATACTTGGTGCGGTGCTGCTATCGGCCCTGCCCGAGATTCTTCGCTATGTTGCCGGGCCGCTGCAGGCCATGACGGGCGGCCGACTGGACGCGGCCATTCTGCGTCAGCTGCTCATCGCACTGGCCATGATCATCGTCATGCTGATGCGCCCGCGCGGTCTGTGGCCGGCGCCTGAACGTGGCAAGTCGCTGCAGACCAAGACGAACTGAGGCGACGAACATGGCAGACACAGTACTTCGCGTGGCAGGCATCTCCAAGCGCTTTGGCGGCCTGCAGGCCCTGAGCGATGTGGGCATTACCATCGAGCGCGGCCAGGTGTATGGCCTGATCGGCCCCAACGGTGCGGGCAAGACGACATTCTTCAACGTGATCACCGGGCTGTACACGCCCGACAGTGGCAGCTTCGAGCTGGCCGGCAAGCCCTATGTGCCCACTGCGGTGCATGAGGTTGCCAAGGCCGGAATCGCTCGCACGTTTCAGAACATTCGCCTGTTCGCTGAGATGACTGCGCTGGAGAACGTGATGGTTGGCCGGCATATACGCACCCACTCGGGCTTGTGGGGCGCGGTGCTGCGCACTGCATCATTCAAGGCCGAAGAACTCGCCATCGCCAAGCGCGCGCAAGAACTGCTCGACTACGTGGGCATAGGCAAGTATGCCGACTACAAGGCCCGCACCTTGTCTTATGGTGACCAGCGCCGTCTGGAGATCGCCCGCGCCCTGGCCACGGACCCGCAGCTCATCGCCCTGGACGAACCGGCCGCCGGCATGAACGCCACCGAGAAAGTCATGCTGCGCCAACTCATTGATCAGATCCGCAAAGACCATCGCACCATCCTGCTGATAGAGCATGACGTGAAGCTCGTCATGGGCCTGTGCGATCGCGTCACCGTGCTCGACTACGGCAAGCAAATCGCCGAGGGCACCCCCGCCGATGTGCAGAAAGACCAGAAGGTGATTGAGGCCTACCTTGGTCACAACCACAATGCCGTGCCCACACCGGCCAGTGGAGCGCCAGCATGAGCCAGGCCCTGCTCAAAGTGTCGGGCCTGAAAGTGGCCTATGGCGGCATACAGGCTGTGAAGGGCGTTGACTTTGAAGTGCGCGAAGGCGAGCTCGTCACGCTCATCGGCTCCAACGGTGCGGGCAAGACCACCACCATGAAAGCCATTACCGGCCTGCTGCCGCTGGACGAAGGCGACATCGAATACCTGGGCAAAAGCATACGCGGCAAAGGCGCATGGGACCTGGTCAAAGAAGGCCTGGCCATGGTGCCCGAAGGGCGCGGCGTCTTCACCCGCATGACCATCACCGAGAACCTGCAGATGGGCGCGCACATTCGCAATGACAAGGCGGAAATTGCGGCCGACATGGACAAAGTCTTCACCATCTTTCCGCGCCTGAAAGAGCGTAAGCACCAGCTTGCCGGCACCATGTCCGGCGGCGAGCAGCAGATGCTGGCCATGGGCCGCGCCCTCATGAGCCGCCCCAAGGTCTTGCTGATGGACGAACCTTCCATGGGCCTATCACCCATCATGGTGGACAAAATCTTCGAAGTGGTGCGCGAGGTCTACGCCCAGGGCGTCACCATCTTGCTGGTCGAACAAAACGCCAGCCGCGCCCTGCAGATCGCCGACCGAGGCTACGTGATGGAGTCTGGGCTCATCACCATGAGCGGGGATGCGAAAGTGATGCTGGATGACCCCAGGGTGAGGGCGGCGTATTTGGGGGAGTAGCACCCGAGAACTGTGCTGAGAATCTGCAAAGAGCACAAAGCATACGTGCAACTACAACGAGTTCAGCAATGTTCACCACCATGACCGTGCGTCTTGAAGATCAGATCAAGGATCGCCTCGACCAGTTGGCTCACGCGACGCATCGTAGTAAGTCCTTTCTGGCGGCAGAGGCTATTCGGGGCTTCATCGAAAACAATGACTGGCAGATTGGCGAGACGCAAGTCGCTTTGCTTGAGGCGCAGGCCGGAGATTTCGCCTCGGATAAAGAACTTGCGGCGCTTGCCAGAAAATGGAAGGTGAATGCGAGTTAAGTGCCCGGTCGCCTTGTGGTCAATCCACCTTCGCCCCCGACAATTTCACCACCTTCTCATACTTCGCCAGCTCGGCCTTCATGAAGGCACCGAACTCTTCGGGCGTGGTCGGCACGGGCTCGGCCATCAGGGCGGCGAAGCGGGTTTTCGCCTCGGGGGTTTTCAGCGCGGCAACAAACGCGCTGTTGAGCCGGGCGATCACATCGTGCGGCGTGGCGGCTGGCGCCACCAGACCCCACCAGGTGTCTATTGCAAAGCCCTTGAGCGTGTCGGCCACCGGTGGCACATCTGGCAGTGCGGCTGAGCGGCCCAGGGTGGTCACGGCCAATGCCTTGAGCTTGCCCGCGCGGATGTTGGGCGCTGCAGTGGCAAGGTTGTCAAAATTGAAATCGACCTGGCCTGACAACAGCGCCAGTTGCGCCGGGCTGCCGCCGTTGTAGGGGATGTGCACCGCGAAAATCCCCGCACCCTGCTTGAACATCTCGCCGGCCAGATGGCCCGCGCTGCCATTGCCACCGCTGCCGTAATTAAGCTTGGCGGGATTGACCTTGGCATAGGCGATCAGGTCGGCCAGGGTGTTGATTTTGAGCCGGGCAGCAGTGTCGGCATTCATCACCAGCACATTGGGCACCCGCAGCATCTGGGTGATGGGCGCAAAATCCTTGGCCGCGTCGTAAGGCATTCGGGAGAACAGCCAGGGGTTGATGGCATGTGTGGCCACGGCTGCAATGCCAATGGTCAGGCCATCGGGCGCGGCCTTGGCCACTGCATCGGCGCCAATGTTGCCACCACCGCCGGGCCGGTTTTCGATGATGACCGTACCCAGGGAGTCCTTGACACGCTCAGCCAGCAGCCGCGCAGTGACGTCGATCGGGCCGCCTGCGGCATAGGGCACGACGAGGCGGATCGGGCGTTGTTGCGCCTGCGCCCAGACGGGGGCGGTGAAGCAGGCCGCAGCTGCGGCTGTGGTGACGATGAGGAGTTTTCTGCGGTGGTTCATGCTGTGATTGTGATTCAGTCTGCTAGTCCTTATGCTTGTCCGCCTCAGTCGTAAAAGCGTCCGCGTAAAACTCATTCGCCGGCAATTTGCCCAATGCGCTGTAGTCCACCCGCGCTGAATCCACCACGATGGGCGCGCCGCAGGCATAGACTTGGTGGCCCGACAAATCGGCAAAGTCTTCCAGCACCGCCTTGTGGACAAAGCCGGTACGGCCTGTCCAGTTGTCTTCGGGCAGGGCGTTGGAGATGACGGGCACGTACTTCAGATTGGGCATGTCGGCCACTTGGGCGCGCACCCAGTCGTCCAGATACAAATCGCTGGGCCGCCTGCCGCCCCAGTAGAGCGTGGCGGGGCGGGTGATGCCCTTGTGCTTCATGTGCTCGATAACGGCCTTGATGGGTGCGAAGCCGGTGCCCGAGGCCAACAAGACCATGGGTTTGTCGGAGTCTTCACGCAGGTAGAAGCTGCCGTAGGGGCCTTCGACACGAAGGATTTCTTTTTCCTTCATGGCGCCAAACACATGGTCGGTGAATTTACCACCGGGCATGTGCCGGATGTGCAACTCCACCGCCGGGGCGGCGGGTGTGGGCGTGTCAGTATTGACCAGGGTGTGCGGCGCATTGGCCATCGAATAGCTGCGGCGCGCGCCATCGCGCAAGATGAACTCGACATACTGGCCCGCGTGGTAGCGCATGGCGTCGTTGGCGGGCAACTGCAGGCGCACCACCATCACGTCGTGTGATTTTTTCTCCAGCGAGAGCACGCGGGAGGGCATCTTGCGGATGGGGAAGGCGCTTTCGTCAGTGACTTGGCGAGATTCGAGCACCAGATCCGTCTGGGGCAGGCCGCAACAGGTGAGGATGAAGCCCTCGGCCTCCTCCTGTTCGCTCAGGGCTTTGCTCTGGTGGGGGCCATGTACCACGGTGCCTTCGAGCTTCTTGCATTTGCATGAGCCGCAAGCGCCGTCCTTGCAGCCGTAGGGCATGCCTATGCCCTGACGAATGGCGGCTGAGAGGATCGCTTCATCGGGGTTGACGGCGAAACTTCGGCCGCTGGGTTGCACGGTGACCTGAAAACTGCCCTCTGGGGCCGCTGCGCTTGTCATATCTTGAGTATCCTCGGGCTCTTAATTGCCAACGGTTCCGATTTTGCCCTCAAACCAGAGTCCCCTCGGCGCGCTGCCCGCCCGATTTCGCCGTGAACGCATTTTGATCGTCGGCTGTGGCGACGTGGGCCTGCGTGTGGCGAAGGCCTTGCCAGCCGGTTTGCGGGTGCTGGCCCTGACATCCAGCCCCGACCGCGTGCATACGCTGCGTGCCCGGGGCATCACCCCATTGTGCGGCAACCTTGACCAGCCGCGCACCCTGGCCCGGCTGGCCGGGCTGGGCACGCGGGTGATTCACCTGGCGCCGCCCGCGTCAGACGACATGCACCAGTGGTGGCGCGATTTACGCACGGTGTCGCTCATGCGCGCGCTGCGCTGCCGCCGTCCGCCGGCCAGCCTGGTGTATGGCTCAACCAGCGGGGTCTACGGCGACTGTGCGGGCCAATTTGTCAGTGAGTCCAGCCCGCTGCGGCCCCGGACCCCACGCGCCCAGCGCCGGGCCGATGCCGAGCAGGCGGTGCGGCACTTTGGCCGCGCGGCCCATGTGCGTGCCAGCATTTTGCGCATTCCCGGTATCTACGCACCCGATCGGGAAGGCGGCACGCCACGCCAGCGCCTGCTCAGAGGCACGCCGGTGCTGCAGGCCGCAGACGATGTCTACACCAACCATATTCATGCCGATGACCTGGCGCGCGCGGTACTGGCGGCCATGTGGCGCGGCAAACCGCAGCGCATCTTCAATGCCAGCGACGACACGCAAATGAAAATGGGCGACTACTTCGACCTCGCAGCCGATCTCTATGGCCTGCCTCGCCCCCCGCGAATTCCCCGCAGCACCGCGCAGTCCGATCTGCCGCTGAGTTTGCTCAGCTTTATGTCTGAATCAAGGCGGCTGGACAATCGCAGGCTGAAGCGGGAATTGCGACTGGTGTTGCGCTACCCGACGGTGGCCGAGGGTCTGGCCTGAGCCTCAAATCCCTGAAGGCCTTGTCATGGTGGACATGCGGTCAACGGCCTTCAAGGTGAAGGTCTTGATGTCCGCGCCCTGCAGCACCGTGAGCTTGATTTCATCGTCCGGGCTGGCATGGGACCATATGCGCTTGTAGAACTCCTCTAGCGAGGCGACGCGCTCACCGTCCACCGCCAGCACCACATCGCCCGGGCGAATGCCGCCGATTTTGGCGGGGCCGTCGTCATTGACCCGCACCACCTGCACCCGGCCGCCTTGCTCGGTGGAAGTCAGGCCCAGCCAGGGGCGGCGGCTGAGCTTGCTGGTGCCTGTGCTTTGCATCTCGGCCAGGATCGGCTTGAGCAGATCCACCGGCACATACATGTTGCCGGGCAAGCGCGGGCTCGCGCCCATCACATCACCCACGAACAGGCTGCCTATGCCCAGCAACTCACCGCGCTGGTTGAACAAGGGCGCACCGCTGTGGTTGGAAATCGGCGGGGTGGTGAACAGCGCCATTTCGATGTGGTATTCCCAATAGCCGGAGAAGGGCCGCTTGCTGACCAGTCGCGTCATGCCCACGTCGGCGTCGTTACCACCTATCGCGGCCATCAGCATCTCGCCTTGCTCCGCATCCTTGTAGGTACCCAGGCTCACACCGGTAACGCCGCGCAGCGGCAGCAGCGGCTTGAGCAGGCCAAACCCGGTGGCCACGTCATAGCCAACCGCCCGTGCGGGAATGCTGCGCTGATCCTGCGTGATGATCTGAATGCTGTCGGCTTCAATGATGAGGTAGCCAATCGTCAGGATCAGCCCGTCGGGGCCTATCACCACGCCCGAGCCGCTTCGCGTTCTGCCCAGGCTCTGCGCCGAGCGCGCCCCCTCGGCGGTGGTGACCTGCACGCCCACCACAGCGGCGTTAGCACGCGTGAGCGCGTCCATCACGGCCTGGGGCGTGGGCGGCGTTGCGCCATGGGCGAAACTCAGAGTCAGAAGGCTGCATGCCAGCAATGGCCGCAAGCAACGCATGAAATACGAGTGAGCGCTACGCATAGGAGACTCCTTGCCCGACGGGGAATGCCGCAGCGCAAGGATGCACCCGTGCAAAGAGTTGCACAAGCCTTCAAGTCAAAAGCCATGCGATCTGTAGGCGCAGAATGCGGCGCAGTGTGAGCAAGGAGCGGGGACGTTTGGACTGGCCGAGCAGGATTGTGCTTAGAACCAAACACTTCACTCATGGGGTGGTGTCGGAAGCGGGAATCGAAGTCAGAGTTACACCCGAATGAAATCCTGTAGCCGCCTTCGCGGAGCCGGTGATGCCGCTGGAGCGTAGCCCACGCGGGCCCACATCTGCACCGTTTCGCTGCGGGGCGTCGCATCCACCAGCGCATGAATGTCTGCGTAGGGCCTTCGCTGCTCTGGGTATTCCTGCAAAGCCTGCGACAGCGGCTGCATCGCCAGCCCCTGCGCAGTAGCGGCCAATTGCACCCTGGCGTAGGCCCGCCCGGCGTTGACTTGTGTCACGCGATCATTGCCCTGGGTCACCATCCAAAAGAAGCCGGGCGTGGAGTCGATCTTTTGACCAAAATCCTTGATCTGGCTGGTGGTGGCGTAGTCGTCGGGCGCTGGGGCTTTACTGCGGTCGAACATGCCCAAGCGGTTGAGCAAGACCACTTTGGCATCGAGTAGCGAGAGACCGTCGCGGTGCTGCGCAATCTCGCTCGATCCCACACGCAGCACATCAAAAGACTCCATGATGGTCCGCGGCGTGGTCAGTTCGATACGCCAGGCCTCAGTCGCAATTTTGCGGTGCACAGCGAGCAAGTCAGCCCGTTCCAGGCCCACTTGGCCAAAGCGCAAGGCATAGGGTTTGGTCGCCTCAGCCATAGCCTGCCAGGCAGCGACGGGAACCGGGCGGCTGAGGTCGTAGGCGCTGCGGTTGGTATGGCGCAGCAGCACCTGAGTAAAGAGTGGGTCCTTTTGCACCTGCGCATCCGGCGTCAGCCGAATGCGGGCCACGGGTCGGGTGTCGGGCCTCCCGGGTCCAAAGGCACCTTCTGGAAATAGCGTGATGTCGGCGCGCATGCCACGCTCTTTGGCCGCTAGGTCGAGCAACTCCAGAAAGGTGCCATGGCTCATCATGATCTGGCGCGACAGTGGGTCAGTTTGAGGCAGCAGTCGCTTCAAGTCGCAGCGCAGAAGAATCTCGTTCGGGGTGCTCAAGTCCACGATCCAGGACTGAAGGTTGTGCGAGTGGGGCGCCAAAATGGCGTAACTCAAGAGCCAGCGGCGCACATCGGTGGTGGCCATTTCAGGTGCCGGCCCGCGCCAGGCGTCTATCGCTTCAGAGGGCATGCTGGTGCCACAGCCAGAGAGCCCGACGGTGCTCAAGGTGGCGGCGGCAATGATGCCGCCCCCGGTGATGCGTAGAAAGTTTCGGCGCTGCATGATGTGCTTTCAATCGATGTGATGCGGTGATTGTGCAAACATGGCGCGCGCCACACAATTGCATAAAGTTCTACATCAGATATTCATCTATGAATACCATCAATCCGAAGCAGCCCAGCTTGCAAAATTTTGACTGGGGCCTGATCCGCTCTTTTTTGGCGGTTCTGGACCACGGCAGTCTGCTGGGTGCCGCACGCGCGTTGCGGATGAGCCAGCCCACCGTGGGTCGACACGTCCTTGAGTTGGAGAGCCAGCTCGGCGTGGTCCTGTTTGAGCGAACGGGTCGCGGGCTGGTGCCGACCGCCATGGCGCTGCAATTGGCGGTGGCGGCGCGCAACATGGAAGCTGGGGCACAGCAACTGTCGCGCACTTTGGCAGGCGCACAAACGCAGACTAAGGGTACGGTACGCATCACGGCCAGCGTGCCGGTGGCGGCTTACCTGATGCCATCCATGTTGGTGGCTTTGCGCGTGGCGCATCCCGATATTCAGGTTGAGCTGGTGTCCAGCAATCAGGTGAGCAATCTGTTGCGGCGTGAGGCGGACATTGCCGTGCGCATGGTGAGGCCCGAACAATCTTCGTTGGTGGCACGCAAGTTGGGGCTTGTTGGTTTGGGAGCCTATGCGCACCGCAGCTATCTCGCACGCTGCGGCGCATTGAAAGCCGTCAAAGATTTGCTGCAGCAGGACCTGATTGGCAGCGACACCGATACGGACATTGTGCAAGGCTTTCAAGCCTTGGGTTTTCGGGTGACACGCGATGCGTTTGTGTTGCGCAGCGATGATTTGCTTGTGCAGTGGCAGGCGGTTCGGGCTGGTCTTGGGGTGGGGTTTTGTGCAGACTATTTGGCCCGCACCGACCCCGATGTGATGCGGGTGCTGCCTGGGGTGTTGAGTATTCCACCGATTCCGATGTGGCTGGCCGTGCACCGCGAGATCCGCACCAGTCAACGCATCCGTACGGTTTTTGATTTCATAGCCGAGGCGCTGCCCCGTGCAATATGAGGCTTGCCAAGAGGGGTGGAGCCAGACCCGAAAAGTCTATAGGCTGGTGCCGGAGGCCGGAATCGAACCGGCACGAGTTTTACCTCGGGGGATTTTGAGTCCCCTGCGTCTACCAATTTCACCACTCCGGCATCGAAGATAGGGAAGCCGGAAATTATGGCACAGTGGCGAACATGACTTCCCCCATTCAATATCCCACCATCGAGGACGCCATCGGCAAGACGCCGTTGGCCGCATTGCAACGCATTGGCGCCGCCGACAACCGCGCGCGAGGCAACGTCATCCTGGGCAAGCTCGAAGGCAACAACCCGGCCGGATCGGTCAAGGACAGGCCGGCGCTTTCCATGATCAAGCGGGCGCAGGAGCGCGGCGAGATCAAGCCGGGCGACACCCTGATCGAGGCCACTTCGGGCAACACCGGCATTGCCCTGGCCATGGCCGCAGCCATCATGGGCTACCGCATGGTGCTCATCATGCCCGAGGACTTGTCCATCGAGCGGGCGCAGACCATGAAGGCCTTTGGCGCGCAGCTTGTGCTCACGCCCAAGAGCGGCGGCATGGAATACGCGCGCGACCTGGCCGAGAACATGCGGCGCGAAGGCAAAGGCCATGTGCTCGATCAGTTCGCCAATGCGGACAACCCGCGCATCCACTACGAAACCACCGGCCCCGAGCTGTGGGCCGACACCGGCGGGCGCATCACGCATTTTGTCAGTGCAATGGGCACCACCGGCACCATTACCGGCGTGTCGCGTTTTCTAAAGGAAAAAAATCCGACGGTGCGCATCATCGGTGCCCAGCCCAGCGAAGGCTCGCGCATACCGGGCATTCGCAAGTGGCCTACCGAGTACCTGCCCAAGATATACGACCCCAGCACAGTCGATGAGTTGGTCTATGTCAGTCAGGACGAGGCCGAAGAAATGTGTCGCCGGCTCGCCCGCGAAGAGGGCATTTTTGGCGGCATCTCGGCGGCCGGCGCCTGCTGGGTGGCACTGGAGATCGCAAAGTCCGTGCAAAATGCCACCATCGTGTTTATCGTGTGCGACCGGGGCGACCGCTACTTGTCCACTGGCGTTTTCCCCGCCTGACGGCGCATGCCCCAGACCACAGCCTGATCAGAGACCGGCCCCATGAGTCACAAATTCAATTTCTGCCCCAATTGCGCCAACCCGCTGGAATACATCGCCATGATGGAAGATGGCGGCCACAAAGAGCGGCTGCGCTGCGTGGGCTGCGGCTGGACCCACTGGAACAACCCCACCCCGGTGCTCGCGGCAGTCATCCAGTATCAAGACCGCATCCTGCTCGCGCGCAATGCCGCGTGGGCGCACAAGACCTATGCCTTGATCACCGGCTTCATGGAGGCAGGCGAAACACCGCACGAGGGCATCCAACGCGAGATCAAGGAGGAGACCAACCTGGATGCGCGTGAGCTCAACCTCATTGGCGTGTACGACTTCCAGCGCATGAACCAGGTCATCATCGCCTACCACGCAGTGGCGCAAGGCGAGGTCAAGCTTTCGCCCGAACTGGTGGACTACCAGCTTTACGAATACCAGGACGTCAAGTGCTGGCCCGCCGGCACCGGTTACGCGCTGGCCGATTGGCTTCGCAGCAGAGGCTATGAGCCGCAGTTCACAGAGCTGTCCAGGCGCGGCTGAATGTTCCCCGTGCATTTGAACTTCTCAAGGTTGCAACCGGATCACCAAGATGCAATTCGACAAAGAAATCGACACGCGCGGCCTGAACTGCCCCTTGCCCATTCTCAAGGCCAAGAAGGCCTTGACTGACATGCAAAGCGGTCAAGTCTTGAAGGTGGTGGCCACCGATGCGGGCTCATTGCGCGACTTCCAGGCCTTTGCCAAACAGACCGGCAACGAGCTTGTTGAGCAGCAGACGCAGGGGCAGGAATTCATTCACCTGCTGCGTCGACGCTGACTGGGCTGCTTCAGCTCAAAGGCAGGCTTTTGAGATAGTTACGAAAGCCCGGCCCCACTTCGGGGTGCTTCAGGGCCAATTCCACGGTGGCTTCGAGAAAGCCTTCCTTGCTGCCGCAATCGTAGCGTTTGCCCAGGTACTGGTAGGCGTGCACGCCTTCGGTGGACATGAGTTTGGCAATGCCATCGGTGAGCTGGATTTCGCCGCCCGCACCGCGAGGGTTGTTGCGGATTTGCTCGAACACCGCCGGCGTGAGGATGTAGCGGCCGGCCACGCCCATGCGTGAGGGTGCGTCCTGCGGACTGGGTTTTTCCACCATTTGCGTCACCTTGGTCAGGCGCTCGCCCGCAGGCTGGCCCGCGACGATGCCATAGCGACGCACATGATCGGCGGGCACTTCCTGCACCGCCAACAATGAAGTTGGCACTTTCTGGAAAACTTCGACCATTTGCGCCAGCACCGACGCACCCCCATCCGGCCCAGTCATCAAGTCATCGGCCAGTAGCACGGCGAAGGGCTCATTGCCGACCAGAGGCTGAGCACACAGCACCGCGTGGCCCAAGCCCAGAGAGCGCGGCTGGCGCACATAAGAGCAGTCCATGTCAGCCGGATGAGTTGCATGCACCAGGGCCAGCAGCTCTTTCTTTTGCGCGGCCTCCAGCTCGTTTTCCAGTTCGTAGGCCGTGTCAAAGTGGTCTTCGATGGCGCGCTTGTTGCGCCCCGTCACGAAGATCATGTGGCGAATGCCTGCGGCATAGGCTTCTTCCACGGCGTACTGGATCAAAGGCTTGTCCACAATGGGCAGCATTTCCTTGGGTTGTGCCTTGGTGGCGGGCAGGAAGCGCGTTCCCAGGCCGGCAACAGGGAAGACGGCTTTTCGAATTTCTGTGGTTTTGCTCATAAGCTGTTCCGAAGTTGGCGCTAAAGTGATGTCCCGGCATTGCCATCTTGCCGCTTCAGAGCGAGTATCCTAAACGCTGGGTTTGAATCGATGAAATCATCGTCAGACAAGGACAAGAGGCTTGGACATCTTACTGGTTGAAAAGTTGGCCGCCGATGCGCTCGCGTGGTTGCACGCGCGCTACAGCGTGGAGACGCGTCCTGAGCTGGCTGCTGACCCTGGCGCTTTGCGCAAGGCGATCTTCAAGGCCGAGGCGGTGGTGCTGCCGCGCAAGGTGCCGGTGGGAACGGAGTTGCTCAATTGGGCGCCGCGTCTGCGGGTGGTGGGGCGCATGCACGAGGGCACCGACGATACCGATCTGCTGGCTTGCCGCGAGCGGGGTGTCAAAGTGATAGACCCCGGTGTTGCCACTGTGCGCTCCAACGCCGAGTATCTGCTGGCCAGTTTGCTGCTCTTGTACCGGCGCGGCATTGGCGCAGCACTGGCCGGCGAACGCCATGCCACGCTCAGCTTGGGGCGTGAGCTGCACGGCAGCACGGTGGGTATCTTCGGCCTGGCACCTACAGCCCATGCGCTGGCGCTGACGCTGACCGCCTTGGGTGCGCGGCTGGTGGGCTACGACCCGGCGGTTCATCACACCGCGCCGCTATGGGCCCGGCTGCAGGTGCGCCCCTTGAGTCTGCATGACATGCTGGCGCAGGCCGACGCCATCTCGGTGCAGGTGCTTTACGCGCCGCGTTACAAGGGCTTCATCAATGACAATGTGCTGGCCCACTGCAAGCCGGGCCAACTGTGGGTGGGCATCAGCCGCACCGATGTGTTCGACCCCGAGGCGCTGGCTCGCGCGCTCACCGATGGCCGCATCAAGGAATGCTTGCTGGACGGACCCGAATCGGGTTTTGCCTCTCGCGGCACGCCCCTGCATGAGCTGAACAACCTGATCATCACGCCCAGACTGGGCGCTTACACGCGCGAGGCGCGACTGCGGGCAAGCTGGCACCTTGCGCACCGCATCGACGAAGCACTTACTGAGGCGGGCACGCATGGGCACCCGGATATTCCGCCCACACAGCACATGGGCCTTGAGTGACGGGCGCGCGGGTTCAGGCGCCCCGATCGAGCCGCGCGAGCTGATCGCGCAGCTTGGCTAGCAAGGCAGTGAAGTCCGCAATGCGTTTGCGTTCCTGCTCGATCACAGCCGGCGGGGCCTTGGCAACGAAGGCCTGATTGGCGAGCTTTGCGTTGGCCTTGGTGAGTTCGCCCTCCAGTCGGGCTGCTTCCTTGGACAAGCGGGCTTTTTCAGCGGCGACGTCGATCTCCATGTAGAGGCACAGGCGCGCATCGCCCATCACCGCCACAGGCGCTGCCTTTGCAGCGGCAGACCAGGCAGCCTCATCATCGAACACCCGCACTTCGCTGAGCTTGGCCAGAGCTTGCAGCACCGGCGCCCATTGGCGCATGAAGGCCGCATTGCCCAGCACATAGGCGGGTAGGCGCGTGCCAGGCGATACGTTCATCTCCCCGCGCAGGTTGCGGCAGGCATCCACCACTGACTTAAGCTGTGCCATCTGCGTCTGCGCTTCTGGCGAGATGGAGGTGGGGTTGCTGACAGGGTAAGGCGCGATGCTGATGGATTCGCCATTCTTGCCCGCCACAGGCGCGACAATTTGCCACAGCTCTTCGGTGATGAAGGGGATGACCGGGTGCGCCAGACGCAAGATGGCTTCAAGCACGCGGATCAGCGTGCGGCGTGTGCCGCGCTGTTGCGCCGCGTCGCCGGTCTGGATCTGTACCTTGGCAATTTCAAGATACCAATCGCAGTATTCGTCCCAGACAAATTTGTAGATTGCGTTGGCCACATTGTCCAGGCGGTACTCGGCAAATCCACGCGCCACGTCTGCTTCGGCCTGCTGCAAGGTCGAGATGATCCAGCGGTCGGCATCGGTGAGGCTGCAGCCCGCCTCGGACAGATCATGGCCCTCGCAATTCATCAGCGCGAAGCGGGTTGCGTTCCACAGCTTGTTGCAGAAGTTGCGATAGCCTTCGCAGCGCTTGGCGTCAAAGTTGATGCTGCGCCCCAGCGAGGCGAGCGAGGCAAAGGTAAAGCGCAGCGCGTCCGCACCAAAGGCCGGAATGCCCTCGGGGAATTCTTTCTCGGTGTTCTTGCGCACCATGGGGGCGGTTTCAGGCTTGCGCAGGCCGGTGGTGCGTTTGTCCAGCAGCGGCGGCAGTTCAATGCCGTCGATCAGGTCCACCGGATCAAGCACGTTGCCTTCGGACTTGCTCATCTTGTTGCCGTGCGAATCGCGCACCAGGCCGTGGATGTACACATGCCGGAAAGGCACCTGCCCAGTGAAATGCGTGGTCATCATGATCATCCGTGCGACCCAGAAGAAAATGATGTCGTAGCCGGTGACCAACACGCTGGAGGGCAGGTACAAGTCCATGTCCTCGGTCTTGTCAGGCCAGCCCAGGGTGGAGAAGGGCACCAGGGCAGAGGAGTACCAGGTGTCCAGCACATCGGCATCGCGCGTGAGTGTCTTGCCCGGTGCCTGGGCCTGGGCATTTGCTTCGTTCTCGGCCACATAGACCTTGCCGTCTTCGTCGTACCAGGCGGGTATCTGGTGGCCCCACCAAAGCTGGCGCGAGATGCACCAGTCTTGAATGTTGTTCATCCACTGGTTGTAGGTGTTGACCCAGTTCTCGGGCACAAAGCTCACCGCGCCGGACTGCACTGCATCGATGGCCTTTTGCGCGATGGACTTGCCCGTGGGGTCTTTGTCGCTGACCTCGCTCATGGCCACGAACCATTGATCGGTCAGCATGGGTTCAACCACCTGACCGGTACGGGCGCAGCGTGGCACCATCAGTTTGTGTTTCTTGGTCTCGACAAGCAGCCCAAGTTTTTCAAGATCGGCCACCACCTGTTTGCGCGCATCGAAACGGTCCAGGCCCTGATAGGCCACAGGAGCGTTTTCGTTAATTTTTGCGTCCAGCGTCAGCACGCCGATGATGGGCAGCTTGTGGCGTTGGCCTACGGCATAGTCGTTGGCATCGTGGGCAGGTGTGACCTTCACTACGCCGGTGCCGAACGCCTTGTCCACGTAGTCGTCGGCGATCACCGGAATCTCGCGATCGCACAGAGGCAGCCGCACCATGCGGCCCACCAGATGCTGGTAGCGCTCGTCTTCTGGGTGGATCATCACGGCGACGTCGCCCAGCATGGTCTCAGGCCGGGTAGTGGCCACAGTGAGAACGCCTGAGCCATCGGCTAGGGGATAGCTGATGTGCCAGAGAAAGCCCTCTTCCTCTTCGCTCTCGACCTCAAGATCGCTCACCGCAGTTTTGAGCTCGGGGTCCCAGTTGACCAGCCGCTTGCCACGGTAGATCAGGCCCTGTTCGTACAACTGCACGAAGGTCTGCGTCACCACTTTGGACAGCTTGTCGTCCATGGTGAAATATTCATGCGACCAATCCACGCTGTCGCCCATGCGGCGCATCTGGGTGGTGATGGTGTTGCCGGATTTTTCTTTCCATTCCCACACCCGCGACACGAAATTCTTGCGCCCCAGGTCATGGCGCGACTGGCCTTGCTCTTGCAGTTGGCGCTCTACGACGATCTGGGTGGCGATGCCGGCATGGTCAGTGCCCGGCACCCATAGGGTGTTGAAGCCCCGCATGCGGTGGTAGCGGGTGAGGCTGTCCATGATGGTCTGGTTGAACGCATGGCCCATGTGCAGCGTGCCAGTCACGTTGGGCGGCGGCAATTGAATGGCGAACGCGGGCTCGCCTTGCCGGGCCTGGCCAGTGCCCCGGTAGCCTGCTCGGCCATAGCCATGCTCTTCCCACTGAGGTCCCCAGCGGGCCTCGATGGCAGCGGGCTCGAAGGATTTGGAAAGGCTGTTGAGGCCGGGTTGCAGAGGCGTGTCGGTCATGGCGGGGGAAATTGGGATGGGCGGCAAAGGGGCAATGCCGGGGGACTTCCAAGCGGCATTTTATTCGCCCGCCACGGGCGAGCCGCTCGGAGGAGCCGCTCAGTCGAAAAATTCGCAGTCCGCCCAGGCCCGGCCGACCGCATCCTTTGCAGACAGTGCTGGTGGCTGCGTCAACTCATGCAAGGGCCACTCGATGCCTACGTGCGGGTCGTTCCAGGCCAAGGTGCGCTCATGCTCGGGCGCATAGTAGTCGGTGGTCTTGTAGAGAAAATCAGCTTGCTGCGACAGCACCACAAAGCCATGGGCAAAGCCCGGCGGCACCCAGAGCTGGCGGTGATTGGCGGCGCTGAGCTCCACGGCGTCCCACTGGCCCAGGCGGGGTGAAGATCGCCGCATGTCCACCACCACGTCAAACACGTGGCCCGCCACCACACGCACCAGTTTGCCTTGCGGCTGGTGAATCTGATAGTGCATGCCGCGCAGCACGCCACAGGCCGAGCGGGAGTGGTTGTCCTGCACGAAGTCAGTCTGTAGGCCAGTGCACTCATCGAAGCGGCGCTGGTTCCAGCTTTCCAGGAAGAATCCGCGCTCATCGCCAAATACTTTGGGCTCGATGATCAGCACCTCGGGCAGGCGCATGGGAGTCACTTTCAGCATCAGGCGCCCTCCTTGATCAGTTCGCGAAGGTAATCTCCGTAGCCGCTCGTGCCCAAGGGCTGTGCAAGAGCCAGCAGTTGGTCGGAATTGATCCAGCCATTGCGCCAGGCGATCTCTTCGGGGCAGGCGACTTTCAGGCCCTGCCGTTTTTCCAGGGTCTGGATGAAGAGAGAGGCTTCGAGAAGACTCTCATGCGTGCCAGTGTCCAGCCAGGCAAAGCCGCGCCCCATCACCTGCACCCCGAGTTGCCCTTGGTTGAGGTAGGCCTGGTTTACATCGGTGATCTCCAGCTCTCCCCGGCCCGATGGCCGCACCGAGGCGGCGATGTCGCAGACCTGCTTGTCGTAAAAATAAAGGCCGGTCACCGCGCAGTTGCTCTTGGGCTGAGCTGGTTTTTCTTCAATGGAGATGGCCTTGCCCTGTGTGTCAAAAGCCACCACGCCATACCGCTGCGGGTCCTTGACGTGATAGGCGAACACGGTGGCGCCGCTTGCTTGCGCCTGCGCCTGGGCCAGCAGCTTGACCAGGTCGTGGCCGAAGAAGATGTTGTCACCCAGCACCAGGGCGCTCGGTGAATTGCCGATGAAGTCGCGGCCGATGATGAAGGCCTGGGCCAGACCTTCCGGCTTGGCTTGCACCGCGTAAGAGATGTTCATGCCCCAGGCACTGCCGTCGCCCAGAAGCATCTCAAAGCGCGGCGTATCGTGCGGCGTGCTGATCAAGAGCACATCGCGTATGCCGGCCAGCATCAGCGTGGCCAGCGGGTAGTAGACCATCGGCTTGTCAAAGACCGGCAGCAATTGCTTGGAAATAGCCAGCGTGGCAGGATGCAGGCGGGTGCCGGAGCCGCCTGCCAGGACGATGCCTTTGCGTGAGGGCGGGATGGGGTGTGGCATGGGTGATTTCTCAGTGAGTCAAGATGGTGTTCAGGCGGTGCCGTACTGCTGGGTCAGCCACTGACGATAACTTCCAGTGGTGACGCCTTGCACCCACTGTGGATTGTCCAGGTACCAGGCGACAGTGTCCCGCATGCCTTGTTCGAACGCGACGCGCGGGCTCCAGCCCAGTTCGCTTGAGATCTTTCGGTCGTCTATTGCGTAACGCCTGTCGTGACCCTTGCGGTCGGTCACATGGCTGATTTGCTCGGCATACTTGCGCCCGCCGGGCAGCGGCCTGAGTTCATCGAGTGTGGCGCACACCGTTCGCACCACCGTGAGATTGGTGCGCTCGGAGCGGCCGCCGATGTTGTAGGTCTGCCCGGGCTGGCCTTTCTCCAGTACCGCGCGCAAGGCCGCGCAGTGGTCGTCCACATGCAGCCAATCGCGCACCTGCAGGCCATCGCCATACACCGGCAAGGGCAAGCCGCCCAGAGCCTTGTGAATCACCAGCGGAATCAGTTTCTCGGGGAACTGGCGCGGCCCGTAGTTGTTGGAGCAGTGCGTGCTGATGGTGGGCAGGCCGTAGGTGTGATGCCACGCGCGCACCAGATGATCCGCGCCTGCTTTGGAGGCTGAGTAAGGGCTGTTGGGCTGGTAGCGGTGCAACTCGGTGAAGGGCGGGTCGCCTGGCTCAAGCGAGCCATAGACTTCATCGGTGGAAACATTGATGAATCGAAACGCCGCCGCTTGCTGCGCAGGCAGACTGCCCTGGTAGGCACAGGCGGCCTCCAGCAGTTTGAGCGTGCCCACCACGTTGGTCTGCACAAAAGCCAGCGGCCCGGCGCTGGAGCGGTCCACGTGGCTTTCGGCTGCGAAGTGGACGATGGCGCGTGGCCGATGCTGAGCCAGCAAGCCGGCCACCAGGGCCGAATCGCCAATGTCGCCATGGACAAAGTGGTAGCCGGGGTGCGTGGCCACGCTGTCCAGGTTATGCGGGTTGCCGGCGTAGGTGATCAAGTCGAGGTTGAGCAGCGGCTCGCTCGACTGCGCCAGCCACTGAAGAATGAAGGCCGAGCCGATGAAGCCGCAACCCCCCGTGACCAAAAGCATGTCATGTCCATTTGTTCAAGAAGACGCAACGATAGCAAAAAGTGACGGCTGGCTTTTCATTCGGGCATGTCGCGCGCTGCCTCCACGCATTGCCGCAGCACTGTGGCATCTCCCACCTG
Organism: Comamonadaceae bacterium; assembly: GCA_947476285.1. GTDB lineage: Bacteria > Pseudomonadota > Gammaproteobacteria > Burkholderiales > Burkholderiaceae_C > Ramlibacter. The sequence continues at coordinate 45,157 of CANJPU010000026.1, forward strand.
ATTGGCCAGCAGCAGAATGAGTCGCGCGTTGAGCAACTGCGATTGTTCGGGTGAGAGTCCCGCGTGGGCATCCAGGAGCAGCTCGTAGAAGCCGTCGGCATCCTGCAGGTGCAATGCGGTTTTCATGCGGCCTCCAGTGTGGCACCCAGCGCCTGGCCCAGTGCATGGACGAGCGTGGCGTCTATGCTTTCGCCGGTGGCGGCGACATAGCTGTCGGGCCGGATCAGCGCCCAGGCATGGCCAAACACATGGCAAGCGCCTTGCAGATGGCCTTGCGGGTCGCGCACATGTTCCAATGCCGCAGCGCGATCATCAGAGCCCATGACTTGTACGCAGCGCAGCGGCGCGCTCTCAGTGAGCGCACGCAGTCTCTGCAGGCAGGCCGGGCTGGCGTCGCCGAATAGCAAAAGCAGCATGCGCAAGTCGGCCCATTGCAGCAAATCATTCACTGTGCCGTGAGAGCCGTCTGCCCAACGAAAAGAAACGTTCTGCACCGGTAGGCCGCCGGTGGCATCGCAGGCGTCAGAGTGTGTGTATGCATTGGCGACGGCCATGCGCCCGGTGTTGACCAGTTGGCGCGCAAACACATGCTGGCGCGCCAGGCCCAGCGCCGCATCGCGAAAGATTCGCTCTTGCCCATCGGCCGGTCGCAGAAAGCGGGTGGTGCGATTGGTGATTTTCACGTTTTGCACGGCCGCTTCGTGGCGCTCCTGGTGATAGCTGTCCAGCAGCGTCGTGGCCGCGCGGCCTTTCATGATCGCGGCGAGTTTCCATGCCAGGTTGTCCGCGTCGGCGATGCCGGTGTTGCCCCCGCGAGCGCCAAAGGGGCTGACCACTTTGGCAGCATCGCCCATGAAGAAGACCCGGCCGTGGCGCATGCGGTCAATGCACTCGCTGCGATAGGCGTAGGGGCCGACCCAGACGATCTCGATCTCGCATTCCTGACCGAACTGGCGCGCAAGGCGTTCGCGCACCACCTCTTCGCGGCTGCTGTCCTCAAGGTCCGCGTGAGGTGCTAGCTGGTAGTCGATGCGCCAGACCTCATCGCCCATCAGGTGCTGCCAAACGGCGCGGTTGTCATTGAAGGGCGCTTCGATCCAGGTGTGGCGTTCGGCCGGCGGATGGCGCGCAAAGCGCACATCGGCAATGCACCACCGGTCGTCGCCCTTCTTCGCGGTAATGGTAGCGCCCGCCCAGGCTCGCAAGGGGCTGTGCGAACCGGTGGCATCGATCACATGGTCGGCGCGGATTTGATAGTCGCCGGCCGGTGTGGCCACGGTGAGGGTCGCGCATTCATTGTCTTGGTCAAAGGCGGTGACCCGGTTGCACCATCGCAGTTGCACATGACCCAGATCCTGGATGCGATCGACCAGATAGGCCTCGACATAGAACTGCTGAATGTTGACGAAGGGCGGCTGGCAGGAGAGCTGGTAGGCACTTTGCTGGCGCAGGTCGAAGGAGTAGACCTCATCATGGCCGGCAAAGGTGCGGCCCACGCTCCACTGGATGCCCTTGGCGGCGATGCGCTCGTAAATGCCCAGGCGCTCGAAAATCTCCAGCGACCTTTGCGTGTAGCAGATGCCGCGCGACGAAGCGCCTTTGGCGCCCACCGTGTTGTCCTCGTCCAGCAGTACAGCGGGTATGCCGTAGCGGGCCAGCGCGCAGGCCATGGTCAGGCCGGCAAGCCCGCCGCCGATGATCACGATGGGGTGATGGCTGGTCTGGCCGGAGGTGAGCTCGGGGGGTGGGACGAAGGGGTATTCGGGCAGCTTGTAGCCTGTGCCGTCAGTGAAGTCCTGTCGGCTGGCAGGTGCGGTTTCGGCGTGGCTTGCCATCATCCTAGAAACGGCAGTTGGACGCGCTCGAGTGGGCGCTTGGCAGGCCCGATGGCAAGGCGCGACGATGCAGCAGGCTGATGCCTGCAAGGAGGAGCAACGCCGCCAGCGAGCCTGCCAAGCGCTCAATCGAGTGCGTAGCGCTCTCACCCAATAGGTGAAGGCCTTCAAGGCCAAAAATCTTAATGTTCACGGGCACTTCCTGCTGAAAATAAGCGGTCAACTGCTGTTTCTAGGATTATGTGCTGTCCTCGTCCGTTCTTGAGGGCGACGCAGGTCGCAGGGTCTCCCCGAGCCATCATGCTTGAACGTTGGTCGGGGTGCAATGGGGATGCAGGTTGCGCAGAAGCTCTGTGACGGAGCGCCCTGACGGCCGCCTCCAACGAGTACCAAACAAGGCGCGTGTTCGCCACGATGCGTCTGAAACAAACGGCATCGGGTCGGGGGGCGTCGCGTTACTCATGTATGATTGCTATTGATTGAATTGTATTAATAGTCACAATCAATCAACCCGATTGACGCGGCCAATTAGACGGCCGCGCCAATGAGGGCTAACCTCTGCGGGTCCCTGGACGACTTCAGGGCGAAAAAGTCATTTCATCAACCTGTTAGGAGATATCCCATGGCAGCACTCAAAGGCTCCAAGACGGAAGCGAACCTGAAAGCCGCCTTCGCTGGCGAGTCCCAGGCAAACCGCCGTTACCTGTACTTCGCAAACAAGGCCGACGTGGAAGGTCAGAACGATGTGGCGGCGCTGTTTCGCTCCACCGCTGAAGGCGAGACCGGCCATGCCCACGGTCACCTGGAATGGCTGGAGCAGTGCGGCGACCCCGCCACCGGCCTGCCCATCGGCCCCACCCGCGACAACCTCAAGGCGGCAGTGGCTGGCGAGACCCACGAGTACACCGATATGTACCCTGGCATGGCCAAGACCGCGCGCGACGAGGGCCATGACGAAGTGGCCGACTGGTTCGAGACGCTGGCGAAGGCCGAGCGCTCGCATGCCAATCGCTACACCAGGGCGCTGAACGAGCTGGTTGACTGAGCGCTGACCGAGCGTTGAGCGTTGGGTGTTCGGCATCTTGCCGGCACCCTTCCCTGAGCGCTTGCCATGGCTAATGCCCCACCTTCAAGAAGCACGGAGACAAGAATGTCCGCACCCCGCGAGGGCAATCTCGAAGCACCGACGCGTCACCCCATAGCCTGGAAGAACCCGGATTTCTATAACGAAGAGTCCGCGCTCAATGAGTTGGAGCGCATCTTCGACATCTGCCATGGTTGCCGCCGCTGCGTGAGCCTGTGCGCCTCTTTCCCCACCTTGTTCGACCTGATCGACGAGAGCAAGACCGGCGAGGTGGACGGCGTGGACAAGAAGGACTACTGGAAAGTGGTTGACCAGTGCTATCTGTGCGACCTGTGCTACATGACCAAGTGTCCCTATGTCCCGCCGCATGAATGGAACGTGGACTATCCGCACACCATGCTGCGCGCCAAGGCCATCAAGTTTCAAAAGGGTGGCGTGGGGCTGGGTGAAAAGCTGCTCGCCTCCACCGATGTGCACGGCCAGTTCGCCGGCATTCCCGTCGTGGTGCAGGTGGCCAACGCGGTGAGCAAATCCAAGCCCGCGCGTGCGGCGATGGAAAGCGTGCTTCATGTTGACCGAAATGCATGGCTGCCTTCTCTGGCCACGCGCAAGTTTCGTTCGGCTGCGCCCAAGTCGCAAGACTTCGCAGTCAAGGATGGCGCCAAGACGCCTGGCAAGGTCGCGATCTATTCCACTTGCTACGTGAATTACAACGAGCCAGGCATCGGCATGGACCTGCTCAAGATACTGGATCACAACGAGGTGCCCTATGTGCTGGTGAGCAAGGAAAAATGCTGCGGCATGCCCAAGCTGGAGTTGGGCGATCTCGAATCAGTGGACAAGAGCAAGCAGGCCAACATTCCGGTGCTGGCCCAGTATGCCGAGCAGGGCTACGCCATCCTCAGTGCAGTGCCAAGTTGTACCCTGATGTTCAAGCAAGAGCTGCCTCTCATGTACCCCGACGATGCGCAGGTGCAAGCGGTGAAGAAGGCGATGTGGGACCCCTTCGAGTACCTCATGGCACGCAAGCGCGACGGGCTGCTCAAGACCGAGTTCAGCCAGCCACTGGGCAAGATCAGCTACCAGGTTCCTTGCCATTCGCGGGTGCAGAACATCGGCAAGAAGACCGAGGAAATGCTCAAGATGGTGCCCGATACTTTCGTGCAGACCAACGAGCGTTGCTCAGGCCATGCCGGAACCTATGGCGTGAAGCTGGGCATGCACGAGACCGCCATGAAAATTGGCAAACCGCTGTTCAAGCGCATGGCCGAACATCCACAAGGCGGGCTGCCCGACTACATCAGCTCCGACTGCCCCTTGGGCGGACACCACATCAACCAAGGCTTCGAGCGCAATGCGCTCGGTGCGCCCAAGCTGGAGCACCCCTTGAGCCTGGTGCGCATCGCCTACGGTTTGAAATGACCCCGCAGGAACCCAAATGCAATTGACCGGAAAAATCACCCGCGAAAGCCTCATGACGCTGGAGGCCTACAGCAAGTTTCGCAAAGAACACAAGGGCGACATCATTGCCCACCGCAAGCAGCGCAGCGTGCCGCTGGGCGATCACATCACGCTGCAGTTCGAGAGCGAGACCAGCATCCGCTACCAAATCCAGGAGATGCTGCGCATCGAAAAAATCTTCGAAGAAGAGGGCATCGTGCAGGAGATCGAAGCCTATGCGCCATTGATGCCCGATGGCAGCAACTGGAAGGCCACGATGATGATCGAGTACCCCGACGAGAACGAGCGCAAGCGCGAGCTGGCCCGTCTGATCGGTGTAGAAGACCGCATGTTTGTGGAGGTCGAAGGCCAGGACCGTGTCTATGCCATCGCCGACGAAGACCTCGACCGCGAGAACGACGAGAAGACCTCGGCCGTGCATTTCGTTCGCTTCGAGTTCACGCCTGCCATGGTTGCTGCCATCAAGGCCGGCGCTGGCGTCAAACTGGGTTGCGATCACCGCAACTACCCCGCCCACATGAGCATAGCGCCAGAGACGCTGGCTTGTCTTGCCGGCGATCTGAAGTAGCTGTCCTCACATTCGCGGCTTTGCCGCTGCCGAGCTTGGGGCGAACAAATCGACCCGGTCGGTGATGATGCCGTCCACGCCCAGGGTCAGCAGAGCTTGCGCCGCTGTCTCCTCATTGACCGTGTAGGCGAGGCAGTGCAGGCCTGCGTTCTTGACTTGCGCCACGGTGTTTGCATCCCACAAGATCTGGTCGCACACGATGGCAACGCATTCGAGCTTCTGTGCCACCTCTAGCCAGCCAGTCCAGAGCGCGTCCAGCAGCAGGCCGCGCGGCAGTTGGGCTTGCGCTTCACGCGCGGCTTGCAGGGCCTGTGGGATGAATGAAGTCAGGAGAGGTGGTGTGGCGGCGTCGGCCCAAAGCTTCGCTGCTTCATTCGCCACGATTTTGCCGGTTCGCTCTTCGGTCCCAGGTGTGGGCTTGATCTCGATGTTGAGCAGACACTCGCTGCCCAAGCAGAATCGGGCAACGTCTGCAAGTGACGGCAAACGCTCGCCAGCAAACGCACTGGAATGCCAACTCCCCGCGTCAAGTGCAGTGAGCTGTTGCCAGGAGAGGCTGCCCGCGATGCCCCTTCCATTGGTGGTGCGCTCCAGCACGGGGTCGTGCAGTAGAAAAGGCACATCGTCAGCCGACAGCTTGACGTCGCATTCGAACATGCGATAGCCGTGCTGCGCACCCAGCCGGAAGGCGGCCAGCGTGTTTTCGGGCGCGAGTTTGCCTGCGCCGCGGTGTGCGATCCACAAAGGGTAAGGCCAGGGTTTCAAACGCGCTGAACTCTAGATTCGCTTGCCAGTGCCCGCGTCAAACCAGTGCAACCTGTCCTCGCGCGGGGCAACATGGATGATGGCGTTCACCTTCGGTGCCGGTTGGTTTTCTTCGCTGCGCACAATGATGCGTTCGTCTCCCAGCCGGCCGTAGATCAGCCGCTCCGCGCCCAGTAGCTCGACGGTTTCCACACACAGTTCCCAGCCGCTGCTGCGGATGTCCAGGTGTTCGGGACGAATGCCCATGATGGTGCCGGCGCGTGCGCCGGGTGCGTCTTTCAATAGGTTCATGGGCGGTGAGCCGATGAAGCTTGCGACGAAGGTGGAGGCGGGCCGGTGGTACACCTCTTCGGGTGTGCCAAATTGCTCCATCCGGCCGGCGTTCATCACGATCATGCGCTCGGCCAGTGTCATGGCTTCTACCTGATCGTGCGTGACGAAGAGCGCGGTGATGCCTAGCTCGCGGTGCAGTTTCTGAATCTCGATGCGGGTCTGCGCACGCAGTTTGGCGTCCAGGTTGGAAAGCGGCTCGTCGAATAGAAACACCTGAGGCTGACGAACAATTGCCCGGCCCATGGCTACCCTCTGGCGCTGCCCGCCAGAGAGCTGGCCAGGCTTGCGCTCGAGCAGGCCGCCCAACTCAAGAATGCCTGCGGCCTTGTCCACTCGCATCTTGATCTCGTCGACAGGAACCTTCTTGATTTTCAGGCCATAGGCCATGTTGTCGAACACGCTCATGTGCGGATAAAGCGCGTAGTTCTGGAACACCATGGCGATGTCACGCTCGGCCGGCTCAAGCTGGTTGACCACGCGATCGCCAATCCAGATTTCGCCAGATGTGATTTCTTCCAGCCCAGCCACCATGCGAAGCAAGGTGGATTTGCCGCAGCCCGAAGGTCCGACGATCACGACGAATTCGCGGTCGGTGATTTCCGCGTTCACGCCGTGGATGACCTGCAGCTCTTGTTTGCCTCTGCCGTAGCGCTTGACGACGTCTCTGAGGGATATGGCAGCCATTGGATTGTTCCGTCTCTTGTCTTTGTCTTCGTCTTATTTTTCAGTGTCAACCAGGCCCTTGACGAACCACTTCTGCATCAGCACCACGACGAAGGCAGGTGGCAGCATGGCGAGGATGGCGGTGGCCATCACGACATTCCAGGCATTGGCCGAGTCGCCGCCGGCGATCATGCGCTTGATGCCAATCACCACCGTGTACATGTCTTCCGAGGTGGTGGCCAGAAGCGGCCACAGATACTGGTTCCAGCCGTAGATGAACTGGATCACGAACAAGGCCGCCATGGATGTCTTGGACAGGGGCAGCAGAATGTCCCAGAAAAATCGCATCGGGCCGGCGCCATCCATGCGGGCAGCCTCGACCAATTCGTCGGGCACTGTCATGAAAAATTGCCGGAACAGAAAGGTGGCGGTGGCTGATGCGATCAGCGGGATGGACAAGCCAGCGTAGGTGTTGAGCATGCCCAGATCAGACACGACCTGATAGGTCGGCCCGATGCGCACTTCCACTGGCAGCATCAGCGTGACGAAGATGGCCCAGAAGCAAACAGATCGAAACGGAAATCGAAAATACACCACCGCGAATGCCGACAGCAACGAGATCGATATCTTGCCGATGGTGATGATGAGCGCATTGATCAGGCTCACTGTCATCATGCGCGCGACCGGTGCGTGCGAGCCAGCCCCTGAGCCTTCACCGAGCAAGGCTGCCTTGTAGTTGTCCGACATGTGCGGGCCGGGCAGCAAAGGCATGGGGGCCTGCACGATTTCCGATGCAGTGTGGGTTGAAGCGACAAAGGCCAGGTAGAGCGGAAACGCGACGATGGCGATGCCCAGCACCATGACCAGATGCGCCAGCACGCGCAGGCCGGGGCGGCGCTCAACCATGGGTACCACCAAGTTCTATTGCTGGGGTATTCATCAGTACTGCACCTTCTTCTCGACATAGCGAAATTGCACCACCGTCAGCGCAATCACGATGACCATCAACACCACTGATTGGGCCGCCGAGCCGCCCATGTCCATGGCCCTGAAGCCGTCGTGATAGACCTTGTAGACCAGGATGGATGTGTCCTTGCCCGGCCCGCCCTGGGTGGCGGCGTCGACAATGGCGAAGGTGTCGAAGAAGGCATAGACCACGTTGATCACCAGCAGGAAGAAAGTGGTGGGTGAGAGAAGCGGGAATTGAATGGTCCAGAAGCGCCGCCAGGGCTGGGCGCCGTCGATGGCGGCCGCTTCCATTAGCGATTTTGGAATGGATTGCAAGCCCGCCAGAAAGAACAGGAAGTTGTAGGAGATCTGCTTCCAGACCGCAGCCATCACGATCAGCGTCATGGCGTGTGTGCCATTGAGCAGGTGGTTCCAATCAATGCCTATCTTGCCCAGTGCATAAGCCACGACGCCCAGCGAAGGGGAGAACATGAACACCCACAGCACGGCTGCCACGGCTGGCGCGACCGCATAAGGCAAGATCAGCATGGTCTTGTAGAACATCGCGCCACGCACGATGCGGTCGGCGAACACCGCGAGCATCAACGACAAGCTTATGCCTATGGACGCCACAAGCACCGAGAACAATGCGGTGGTCTTGAAGGACTCCACATACGAGGGATCGTTCCACAATCGCTCAAAGTTCTCCAACCCCACCCACTGAACGGAGCTACCGAACGCGTCCTGCGATTGCACCGACTGCACCAGCGCCTGACTGGCCGGCCAGAAGAAGAATATGGCAATCACCAACAACTGCGGCGCGAGCAAAGCCCAGGGCAGCCAACTGGAGCGGAACACCACACGTTTTTCCATACCGGCCCATTGTGATGGATCGCCTTGGGGCAAGGCAAAAAAAGAAGAAGCCGCGTCGGCGGCTTCTTCTGACGTGGCGGATCAGGCCTTGTTGGCCTTCTGGAAACGCTCCAGCAATTCATTGCCGCGCTTGACGATGGAATCAAGCGCTTCCTTGGCGGACTTCTTGCCCCCCCAGACCTGTTCGAGTTCTTCGTCCTCGATGGTGCGAATCTGCACATAGTTCCCCAGGCGGATGCCGCGCGATTTGTCCGTGACCTTGCGGATCATCTGATTGACAGCCACATCGGTTCCGGGGTTCTGCTTGTAGAAGCCCGATTGCTCGGTCAGCTTGAAGGCGGCGGTGGTGATGGGCAGGTAGCCAGTGCGCTTGTGGCTGGCCGACTGCACCTCGGGGCTGGAGAGGTAATTGAAGAAAGTGGCGATGCCTTTGTATTCCGCTGGCTTCTTGCCAGACATCACCCACAGGCTCGCGCCGCCGATCACAGTGTTTTGAGGCGTGCCGGGAACGTCGGGATAGAAGGGCATGGGCGCCAGTCCGTAGGCGAACTTCGCGTTCTTGGCCACGTCGCCGTAAAAGCCCGACGAAGTCTGGATCATGGCGCATTCGCCCGAAACAAAAGAGGCCTGGGCCGTGGCACCCCGGCCCTTGTAGATGAACAAGCCGGTCTTGGCCATGTTGCCCAGGTTCTCGATGTGGCGCACATGCAGTGGCGAGTTGACCTTCATGCGTGCGTCAAGGCCGGCCAGGCCGTTCTGCTTTGTCGCGAATTCAACGTTGTGCCAGGCCGAGAAGCTTTCCAGTTGTGTCCAGCCCTGCCAGGCCAGCGTGATCGGGCACTTGTGGCCGCTGGCTTTGAGCTTGGCTGCGGCCAACGCCACTTCGGGCCAGGTCTGCGGCGCCTTGTTGGTGTCCAGGCCTGCTGCCTTGAATGCATCCTTGTTGTAATAGAAGATGGTGGTGGAGCTGTTGAACGGGTAGCTCAGCATCTGGCCGTTGGGCGCGGTGTAGTAGCCTGCAACGGCGGGCACGTAGGCCTTGGGGTCGAACTTGAAGCCAGCGTCGGTCATGACCTTGCCCACCGGCACGATCGCCCTCTTGCTGGCCATCATGGTGGCGGTGCCGACTTCGAACACTTGCAGGATGTGCGGGGCGTTGCCGGCGCGGAAAGCCGCGATGGCAGCGGTCATGGACTCATCGTACTGGCCCTTGTAGGTCGGGACGATTTTGTATTCTTTCTGGCTGGCATTGAAGTTCTTGGCCAGGTCCGTGACCCATTCGTTGTTCACCGCAGTCATCGAGTGCCACCACTGGATCTCGGTCTGGGCCTGGGCGGGCAGGGCAAAGGCAAGTGCCAGGGCGGCGGCGGAAAGCTGCAATTTCATAAGGGCTCCTTGAGGGCTTCTTGAATTTAGCCGGTATTTGTGACACCAAATTTAAACCCTGCGCCGGTGCGGCTCGCAAGCGGGGTTTCCATAAGAAAGATGGGGTTGCTGCACTGCGGTAACATCTGCCCTCAGCCGCGTATTCATCGTTTGGCTGACAGGAAAGGCCCTGCTCTGGTCGCGTCTCCTTTGGGTGGCGCGCAGGCAATTGATCACGATGAACGCACCCACCACGCTCAACCAACTCATGGCCTCGGTCGATGACCAGGCCCCGCGGCTGCGCGAAATTCCCTACAACTACACCTCGTTCTCTGACCGGGAAATCGTGATTCGCCTACTGGGCCTGCCCGCTTGGGAGGTGCTCAATCGCCTGCGCGAGGAACGCCGCACCGGCCGCTCGGCACGCATGCTGTATGAGGTGCTGGGCGATATCTGGGTGGTGCAGCGCAACCCCTACTTGCAGGACGACTTGCTGGACAACCCCAAGCGCAGACGCCTGCTGGTCGATGCGCTGAACCACCGGCTGGCCGAAGTGCAGAAGCGGCGCACGCCCGGCGTGGACGCCGAGCGCGATACGCTGGTGGGCCAACTGCTGGCCGCGGCGGCTGCGGCAGTGGGCGCTTTCGACGCGAGTTTTCGCGAGGTGGCCGATCTGCGACGCCAATCGCAGCGCGCGCTGCGCCGGCACACCGCCAAGGACAACATCAAGTTCGACGGCCTCTCGCGCGTCTCGCACGTGACTGACGCCACCGACTGGCGAGTTGAATACCCCTTTGTCGTGCTCACACCGGACACCGAAGCGGAGATGGCGGGGGTGGTCAAGGCCTGCATCGAATTGGGCCTGACCATCATTCCCCGGGGCGGTGGCACCGGCTACACCGGCGGCGCCATTCCCCTGACCTGGAAGAGCGTGGTCATCAACACCGAAAAGCTCGAAACCATGACCGAGGTCGAAATGACCACGGTACCGGGTCACGACAGGCAGCTGGCGACCATTTGGACCGAGGCGGGGGTGGTGACTCAGCGAGTGGCCGATGCGGCCGAGCGGGCCGGCTATGTGTTCGCAGTGGACCCGACCTCAGCCGAAGCCTCCTGCATTGGCGGAAACATTGCGATGAACGCGGGCGGCAAGAAGGCCGTGCTCTGGGGCACCGCCCTGGACAACCTCATTTCGTGGAGGATGGTCACCGCGCAGGCGCAGTGGCTGGAAGTCACCCGGCTGGACCACAACCTGGGCAAGATCCACGACGCGCCGGTGGCGAGCTTCGAGCTCAAGTACTTCGAGGCCGACGGCAAAACGCCGGTGCGCACGGAAACCTTGGTCATCCCGGGCAGCACCTTCCGCAAGGAAGGCCTGGGCAAGGATGTGACTGACAAGTTCCTCTCAGGCCTGCCGGGCATCCAGAAGGAAGGCTGCGACGGCCTGATCACCAGCGCCCGCTGGGTGGCTCACCGCATGCCCAAGCACACCCGCACCGTGTGCATGGAATTCTTTGGCAATGCGCGCGACGCCGTGCCCAGCATTGTGGAGATCAAGGACTTCATGTTCGCCGAGCAAAAGCGCAGCGGCGTGCTGCTGGCCGGCCTGGAGCATCTGGACGACCGCTACCTCAAGGCGGTGGGCTACGCCACCAAGTCCAAGCGTGCGATGCTTCCCAAGATGGTGCTGGTGGGCGACATCTGCGGCGACAACGCGGATGATGTGGCGCGGGTTACCTCCGAGGTGGTGCGCATCGCCAATTCGCGCAGCGGCGAAGGCTTCATTGCCATCAGCCCCGAGGCCCGCAAGAAATTCTGGCTGGACCGCAAGCGCACCGCAGCCATCAGCCGCCACACCAACGCCTTCAAGATCAACGAAGACGTGGTGATTCCACTGCCGCGCATGGCCGAGTACACCGACGGCATCGAGCGAATCAACATCGAGCTGTCACTGGCCAACAAGATCAAGCTGGCCGATGAACTGGAGGCGTTCTTCGCGCGCGGCAAGCTGCCGCTGGGCAAGCAGGACGACGCCGGTGAGATTCCTTCGGCCGAGTTGCTAGAAGACCGGGTAGCGCAGGCGCTGGAAGTGGTGCGCGAGGTGCGTGCACTCTGGCAGGGCTGGCTCAACCAGGTGGATTCGCTCTTTCCCCAGTTGCAAGACCACAGCCTGCGGGCGAGCTGGAAGACGCAGATTCGCGCACCGCTGCAAAACATCTTCGCCGGGCAGCCCTTTGCGCCCATCCTGGATGAGGCCAACGCCATTCACAAGCAGGTGCTCAAGGGCAGGGTCTGGGTGGCGCTGCACATGCACGCGGGCGACGGCAATGTGCACACCAACATTCCGGTCAACAGCGATGACTACGAGATGCTTCAGACCGCCCACGCGGCTGTCAAACGCATCATGGCCTTGGCGCGCTCGCTGGACGGCGTGATCTCGGGCGAGCACGGCATCGGCATCACCAAGCTTGAATTTCTCACCGACGAAGAGATCAAGCCCTTTGCCGACTACAAACAAAAGGTCGATCCCGAAGGCCGATTCAACAAAGGCAAGCTGCTGCGCCAGGCAAATGCCGATGGGCCGGCTTCGTCCTTTGCCGATCTGACCAATGCCTACACGCCCAGCTTCGGCCTGATGGGGCATGAGTCGCTCATCATGCAGCAGTCGGACATTGGCGCGATTGCCGACAGCATCAAGGACTGCCTGCGTTGCGGCAAGTGCAAGCCGGTGTGTGCCACCCATGTGCCGCGTGCCAACTTGCTCTACAGCCCGCGCAATAAGATCCTCGCGACCTCGCTGCTGGTGGAGGCGTTCCTGTACGAGGAGCAAACCCGCCGCGGTGTCTCCATCAAGCACTGGCATGAGTTCGAGGACGTGGCTGACCATTGCACCGTGTGCCACAAGTGCGAATCGCCATGCCCGGTGAAGATCGATTTCGGCGACGTGTCCATGAACATGCGCAACTTGTTGCGCAAGATGGGTCAGAAGACCTTCCGCCCGGGCAACGCGGCGGCGATGCTCATGCTCAATGCCACCAACCCCGAGACGATCAAGCTGCTGCGAACGGCCATGGTCGGCATCGGCTTCAAGGCCCAGCGCCTGGCCAATGACTTGATGCGCGGACTGGCCCGCAAACAGACCGCCAAGCCGCCTTCCACCCATGACGCCGCCCCCATCAAAGAGCAGGTGATCCACTTCATCAACAAGAAGCTACCCGGCGGTTTGCCCAAAAAGACCGCGCGCGCCTTGCTCGATATTGAGGACAAGGACTACGTGCCCATCATCCGCGATCCAAAGGCCACCACTTCGGAGACCGAAGCCGTCTTTTATTTTCCCGGTTGCGGATCGGAGCGCTTGTTCTCGCAGGTGGGCCTGGCCACCCAGGCGATGCTGTGGCATGCCGGGGTGCAGACCGTGCTGCCGCCGGGCTATCTGTGCTGTGGCTACCCACAGCGCGGCTCGGGCCAGTTCGACAAGGCCGAGAAAATCATCACCGACAACCGGGTGCTGTTCCACCGGGTTGCCAACACGCTCAATTACCTGGACATCAAGACCGTGGTGGTGAGCTGCGGCACCTGCTATGACCAGTTGCAGGGATACGAGTTCGACAAGATCTTCCCCGGTTGCCGCATCATTGACATTCATGAGTTCCTGCTGGAAAAAGGCATCACCTTGCCTGATGGGCAGGGCGGCTATCTCTACCATGAGCCCTGTCACAACCCGATGAAGCTGCAGGATTCGCTCAAGACCGTCAAGGCGCTGGTGGGCGAGCAGGTGCGCAAGTCCGAGCGTTGCTGTGGTGAGTCGGGCACCCTGGGTGTCAGCCGGCCTGACATTTCCACTCAGGTGCGTTTTCGCAAGGAGGAAGAATTGCGAAAGGACGAGATGGCTCTGCGCGCCACCGGCGCCGTCGGCGATAAGGACAACATCAAGATCCTCACCAGTTGCCCGAGCTGCCTGCAAGGGCTGACGCGCTACGGCAACGATCTGCAAAACGGCCTGCTGGAGGCCGATTACATCGTCGTCGAAATGGCGCGAAAGATACTGGGCGAAAACTGGATGCCTGAATATGTCCACGCGGCCAACAGCGGCGGCATTGAGCGGGTGCTGGTCTGATGAACAAGGCTGACTGCCCCTTCTGCAAGGGCCCCGCAGGCCATGTCGTCTTCAGCGGCCCTCGCTTTCGCATCCTGCGGCCGCAAGAGGCTGGCTTTCCCGCCTTCTACCGGCTGGTCTGGGCCGAACATGTGGCCGAGCTATCCGATCTGTCGGCGGCCGATCGGCTGCTGTGCATGGAGTCGGTCGTGAAAGTCGAGCAGGTGCTGCGCAGACATCTCAAGCCAAGCAAGATCAATCTGGCCAGCCTAGGCAACATGGTGCCTCATCTGCACTGGCACATCATTGCCCGTTTCGATTGGGACAGCCATTTTCCAGCGCCGGTGTGGGCGCCGGCCCAGCGCCAGGCACCGGCTGACGCCTTGGCCCAGGTGGTGGCCGCGCGTGAAGCTGTTGAAGACAATATCCGCGCCGAACTGACTTAAGGTTTTGTTTCGACCGTGTCGCGTTGCGTACACCCAACTAATCGGGGCGGAACTGAGGCGTCAATTGCCACTAAGCGTGTATAACAAGCGGTTACACACAGGCAACAATGACGACTGGAAGCTTTTCCATGGTTAAGGGGGCGCTTTGCGTCGGGCGTTTCGTGCGCGCGATGCTGGGCGCTGGACTGCTGCTGGCCACTGGCTTGGCCGGCGCCCAGTCGGCCGGCGCTCAGTCGGCCGGCGAAGTGGAATTTGCCCGTGGTGTCGGCTTTGCCCAGTCCCCTGGGCAGACGCCTCGCACCTTGGGGCGTGGCCTGCAGCTCAGCCAGGGCGACCGGCTCACCACCTCCGAAGGCGCGTCGGCCATCATCAGGCTGCAAGACGGCACCCGCATGACCGTGCGGCCCAATTCGGAGCTGGTGTTGCAGCAGTTTCAGTTCAGGGAAAACGCCCCCGACAACAGCATGCTGATGCAGCTTTTGCGCGGTGGCTTTCGCGCCATCACCGGACTGATCGCCAAGGGCTCGCCCCAGGCGGCCAAGGTGCAGACGCAGACCGCGACCATCGGCATCCGCGGCACCGACTTCGATGCCCGTTTGTGTGCGCGTGACTGTGGGGCAGAGTCCGAGCGGGTGGCCGCAGTGGCGCGGCCCAATGCCGCGCAGGCCAGCGCCAAAGTCATCTTCTCTCAAGGCACGATTTTCGCTGTGGACGGGGCTGGGCAACGCCGGCGCCTGGTCGATGGCGGCGGCGTTTATCCGGGCGAGCTGATCGAAACCGCAAGCAACTCTCGGGCCGTGCTGGTGTTTCGCGACGATAGCCGGGTGACGCTGGGTTCGGGCACGCGCTTTCGCGTGGACAACTTTATCTACGACGATCGCAATGCGGGCGAAGGCCGCTTTCTGGTGTCGGTATTGCGTGGTTCGATGCGGGCCCTAACTGGATTGATCGCGCGGGCCAATAATCGCAATGTCGGCTTTGCCACTGTCACTGCCACCATCGGGGTTCGCGGCACCGGTCTGGATATCAATTGCACCGGCGCGTGCGCAGGGGAACCTGGCGGCGCCGATTCGGGCCTGACTCTCTTCGCCTGGCTGGGTTCCATCGAAGTCATGCAAACCGGCCAGACCGCGTTGCAGCTTCTGCAAGCCGGGCAGGGCCTGTTCATCTCGGCCAGCGGGGTGCGGTTGATCAACACCCAGCCAGACATCGACGGGCCGCGGCCCGACGGGTTGAACGTGCCACCCAAGCTGTTTTCCACAGACACCGTGCCCGAGGGCGAGGAAGGCCTGTTCGTGTTCGTGCGGGACGGTCACATCGAGATCGCCACGCTCTCCGATGTCCTTCACCTGGGCAAGGGAGAGGCTGGCTTCGCAGGCACTACGGGCGAGACACGTCGTCCTGTGACGATCCCGAAGTTCATTGATTTCGACGCAGTGCCCCTTCCCAATTCTCGCAACCCACTCTTGGTCAGCGTGCTGGCCGAGTCGGGCATCAGGCCTAACAACCAATGCAGGTAGCCAAGTCCCATCCGCACAGTCTGGGTCAAGCTGCGCGGGCCGTGCTTGTGCTTGTCGCTTTGGCTGCGGCCGGCTCGGCTCTGGCGCAGGTTTCCACGGTTCCAATGGCGTCCGCTGCGCCCACGCCGGTTTTCGCGATCAGGGGCTTTGCCGTAATGGGCGAGAACCCGTTGGGCGATGGCGAAACCTCCAACGTGCTCGCGCCCTTCCTGCGCACCGACGCCACGCTGGAGACCTTGCAGAAGGCCACCGCCGCGCTGGAGGCGGCACTGCGCGACAAGGGCTTCGGCTTGCACCGCGTGGCATTGCCGCCGCAGGAAGTGGGCGACACGGTGCGGCTCAATATCGTCAAGTTCACCATTGGCAAAGTTGTCATCGAAGGCCGCAGCCTGTACGACGAGGGCAACGTGCGCCGTGCGCTGCCCGAGCTGCGCGAAGGCGCCAGCCCCAATTTCAAGAAGCTGGCAGTCCAGACCGCCATCGCCAACGAAAACCCCAACAAGCAATTGCAGTTGGGCCTGCGCGAATCCGATGAAGCCGACAAAATTGACGCCAGCATCTCAGTCAAAGAGCGGCGTCCCTGGAACTTCGGCATAGCCCTGTCCAACGGTGGCACGCGCTCAGCCGGACGAGACCGGCTCTCGGTCTCGGGCGGCCACACCAACCTTTTCAACCTCGACCATCAGTTCGTGGGTGCCTACACCACGTCGCTTGAGAGGCCTCAGGACGTCAAGCAACTGGGCCTGTCCTACAAGGTTCCGCTCTACGCGGCTGGCGGCGTGCTCGGCGCGAGCTACACCCGCTCTGACGTGCTGGGCAACTTCGGCAGCTTCACCAGCACCGGTGCGGGTCACACGGCGGGCGTCAACTACACCCTGTACTTGCCCCCGGATGGCGGCCGACGCAGCTATGTCACCCTGTCCCTGGAGGACAAGGTCTTTGACGCCACGCTGATCAGCGGTGTCGCGGTGGGAGTCGATCGGCGCAGCCGGCCGGTTACGCTGGGCTACACTGCCCGCACCGCATCGGACACTAGCTTGTGGAGCTACAACTTCGAGCTGGCCACCAACTCGGTGGGCGGACGCAACAATGACCTGGCGTCCTACCAGAGCGAAGATCCGCGTATCAGCACCGTGCGCTGGAAAGCATTGCGTGGCAATCTCGGCTACACGGCCAGCGTCGGCACGACTTGGCTGTGGTCGGCTCGGGGCCAGCTCCAGTACAGCCCTGACGTTTTGATCTCGGGTGAATCCTTCGGCCTGGGCGGCTTGGCCTCGGTGCGCGGCACCAGTATCGACCGGCCGATCGTCGGCGACAAAGGCTTCGCCGGAACGCTGGAACTGACCTCGCCCGAACTGACCACTGGCCTGAGGCTCCTTGGTTTCATGGACGCAGGTTGGCTGGGCAACAACAATCCCAATGGCGCCAACAAGCCCGCCAGTGACCGATTGGCGAGCGCTGGCCTGGGCCTGCGCTATGCCAATGAGCCGTACGCGCTGTCTCTCGATTACGGTCGGCTTGTCAGCGGTAGCCGCGTCCCACTGGTTGTGAACTCTGCCGCGCCGCAAAAGGGCGATGAGCGGCTGTACATCAATCTGTCGGTGCGCTTCTGATTGCAGGGTCTTTGCTCTGGGGAAGTTGCGAGAGCCCGAAGCAAACTAAAATCTGCATTTGGACCCACACATATGGCAGGCCTGAAACACAACTCTCCCACTCCCCAATCGCTCACCGTGCATGGGCAGTCGCAGATATTGGAGGTCGGTTTTTCCGACGGGCGCACATTTCGCATTCCGTTCGAGCTGATGCGAATCTACTCGCCTTCGGCTGAAGTGCAGGGCCATGGACCAGGACAAGAGGTATTGCAAACCGGCAAGCGCAGCGTCGGCGTGCAATCTCTGGAGCCAGTGGGAAACTACGCAGTGCAGCCTACATTTTCGGATGGTCACGAGAGTGGCATCTTCTCCTGGGATTACCTCTACTTTTTAGGCGACCAGCAAGACAAGCTCTGGGCCGACTACGAGCGTCGGTTGCAGGCAGCAGGTGTCGCGCGCGATGACCCCATGCCTGAGAAAGCGGGCCACGCCTGCGGCCACTGAAGTCAACCCAATGCAGCATCGCGCCATGAGCAGCACCCACTTCGGTTTCCAATCTGTCGACGAGCACGAAAAGGCGCGGCGCGTGCGCGGCGTGTTCGATTCGGTGGCGCCACGCTACGACTTGATGAACGACCTGATGTCCGCCGGTTTGCACCGCGCATGGAAGGCCTACACCGTCATGGTGGCCAAAGTCGGGCCCGGCCAGCAGGTGCTGGACATCGCCGGTGGCACTGGCGATCTGGCACTGGCCTTTGCCCGAAAGGTGGGCTCCACCGGCCGGGTGGTGCATACCGACATCAATGAAGCAATGCTGCGAACCGGGCGCGACCGCCTGCTCGACGCCGGGCTTGCCTTGCCCACGATGGTCTGCGATGCCGAAAAGCTTCCATTCGCAAGTGACAGCTTCGATCTGGTCAGTGTCGCTTTTGGCCTGCGCAATATGACTCACAAGGACGCGGCGCTGGCTGAGATGCACCGCGTTCTCAAGCCAGGCGGCAAGCTGCTGGTGCTTGAGTTTTCAAAGGTGGCCAAGCCGCTTGAGAAGGCGTACGACTGGTATTCATTCAAAGTGCTGCCACGCCTGGGCAAACTGGTCACCGGCGACGGCGCCAGCTACCAGTATCTGGCCGAGTCGATCCGGGTTCATCCAGACCAGGAAGAGTTGAAAGCCCTTATGAAAGAAAGTGGTTTTGGTCATGTGGACTATCACAATTTAACTGGCGGGGTCGTGGCATTACATGTTGGAATCAAATGCTGAGACAATTGGATAGGTTATTGAGACAGTCGAGTCCTCTGGAGGCAATATGAATATGAAAATCTGGTCATGGGCATTGGTGGCGATACTGGCTTTTGCCAGCTTCGAATCCGAAGCGGCGCGCCGTCTTGGCGGCGGTAGCTCGACAGGGCGCCAGTCAAGCAATGTGACCCAACGCGAAGCCGCCAAGCCGGCGGCTCCGGCCACCAATCAGGCGGCGCCGGCCACGCAGCCGGGGGCCAATCCTGCGGCTGCGGCGGCGCAGCCCAAGCGGCCTTGGGGCGCGATGCTGGGCGGTCTGGCCGCTGGCCTGGGCCTGGCCTGGTTGGCGCATTCGCTGGGCCTGGGTGAGGCGTTTGGTCAATTCCTCATGATCGCCTTGGCGGTGATGGTGGTGATGGTGGTCATCGGCATGATCATGCGGTCACGCCGCGCGGCGCAGCAGGGCAGTCCGCTTGCGTTCGCAGGCGCAGGCGCGCCGGCCGACCAAGCTGTGTCGCCCAAGCAATACAGCCCGGACAACGTGGGCAATGACGCATCGGCGCGGCCTTGGGAGCGCAACAGCATGGCCTTTGACAGCACCAAGTCCGGACAGGGCAGCGGTGTGCAGATCGGCTCGTCCCTGGAGGGCAAGCAGACCTGGGGTATTCCGGCTGGCTTCGACACCGAAGGCTTCATTACTGCGGCCAAGCGCAATTTTGTGACCTTGCAAGATGCCTGGGATCGCTCCGACATGGACACTCTGCGGTCCATGATGACGGACGAGATGCTCAGCGAAATCAAGTCGCAATTGGGCGAACGCGAGTCGCACCAGGGCGGACAGCCCAACAAGACCGAGGTCGTCATGCTCGAAGCCCAACTTCTGGGCATCGAGGATCTGGGCGCAGACTACATGGCCAGTGTCGAGTTCTCCGGCATGATCCGCGAGGAGCCCTCTTCGGGTCCCAGCCCGTTCCGCGAAGTCTGGAACATGACCAAACCCAAGGCCGGCAACAGCGGCTGGCTCGTGGCGGGAGTTCAGGCCTTGCAGTGATGTGCTCGTGATCAGGAGTGATCAGGAATGATCGGGAATAATGGGGGACTATGGCAACACAGTCCCCCTTTTCGTTTCTGGATGATCTTTTCTCCAGAATCACACGCGGCATGCAACCCCCAGCCTGGATGGTCGAGGAATTCCAGCGACGGCTGGTGTTACTGATCAATCATGTGCTGATGCAGGAACCCGAGGCGCAAACCCGCCTTGCTGGCCAGGCCGGCCGCGTCGTCGAGGCGCGATGGCGCATGTTCGTGATGCGACTGGTCGCCACGCCTGCCGGGTTGCTAGACCTTGCCGCGCTCGAAGCGGCGCCTGATCTCACACTCACGCTGGCCGAGGAATCTCCCTGGGGTCTGGCTCAGGCGGCTTTTCGCGGCGACAAGCCCGCTCTTCACATCACGGGTGATGTCGCATTCGCGGGCGAAGTCAACTGGTTGGTGGAAAATGTGCGCTGGGATCTTGAGGAAGACCTTGCGCGCCTGATTGGCGACGTGCCCGCACACGCCATGGCGGATGCCACGCGCCGCATGATGCAGGCTTTGCGGCAATTTGCCGCGCGCATGCCTGGTAGCACGGGACAGGGCGGGGAATGACGCGCTACCTGCGAGGCATCGCCATCGTATGGGTGGCATTTCGCTATGGGCTGGACGAACTGGTGCTGCACAGCTTCCGGCGGCCGTGGTTGAACGCGCTGGCGCGCATCCTGTCGGTGGGGCGCGACCTCAGCGCCCCACGCGGGCAGCGCCTGCGCATGGCGTTGGAGCACCTGGGTCCTATCTTCGTCAAGTTCGGCCAGGTGCTTTCCACTCGCCGCGACCTGTTGCCCGAAGACGTTGCCGATGAGCTTGCCCGCCTGCAAGACCAGGTACCGCCCTTCGACTCCAGTATTGCCATCGCCACCATCGAGCGCGCTTTCGGTCGCCCGGTGGACACCATCTTCGCCAGTTTTGAGCGTGAACCGGTGGCAAGCGCCTCCATCGCGCAGGTTCATTTCGCCACCCTCAAGGACAAGCACGGCCGACTCAAGGACGTGGCGGTCAAGGTGTTGCGTCCGGGCATGCTGAGGGTGATTGAAAAAGACCTCAGCCTGATGCGAATGATGGCTGGCTGGCTGGAGCTTGCGTCTGCGGATGGCCGGCGCCTCAAGCTGCGCGAAGTGGTGGCTGAGTTCAATCAATACCTGCACGACGAACTTGACCTGGTGCGCGAGGCCGCCAATGCAGCCCAATTGCGCCGCAACATGGCCGGGCTGAACCTGGTGCTCATTCCCGAAATGTACTGGGACTTCTGCCACGCCGAGGTCATCGTGATGGAGCGCATGCGCGGCGTACCCATCAGCCAGTACGACAAGATCAAGGATGCGGGGGTGGACATTCGCCAGCTCGCCCGAGACGGCGTCACCATTTTCTTCACCCAGGTGTTTCGCGACGGCTTCTTCCATGCCGACATGCACCCGGGCAACATCCAGGTCAGTCTGGAGAAGGCGACCTTCGGTCGCTACATCTCGCTGGATTTTGGCATCATCGGCACCCTCACCGAGCATGACAAGGAATACCTGGCGCAGAACTTCACGGCCTTCTTCCGGCGCGACTACAAGCGTGTGGCGCAACTTCACATCGAGTCTGGCTGGGTGCCGCCCGATACGCGTGTGGACGAACTGGAGGCAGCGGTGCGCACCGTGTGCGAACCCTATTTCGACCGCCCACTCAAGGAGATCTCTTTGGGTCTTCTGTTGATGCGGCTGTTCCAGACTTCCCGCCGCTTTGAGGTGGAGATTCAACCGCAACTGGTGTTGCTGCAAAAAACCCTGCTCAACATCGAAGGTCTGGGCCGCCAGCTCGATCCCGATCTGGATCTGTGGAGCACCGCCAAACCTTTTCTTGAGAAGTGGATGCTGCACCAGGTCGGGCCGCGAAAATTGTTCGAGGAGTTGCGCGACCAGGCGCCGCGCTATGCCAAGATGCTGCCAGAATTACCGCGCCTGCTGCACCAGTACTTGCTGCAAAGGCCAGCGGATGCCCAGCGCCAACTCCTGGAGCTGCTGGCAGAGCAAAAGCGCACCAATCGCTTGCTTCAAGCCCTGATCTACGGCGGCATCGGTTTTGCTTTGGGTTTGGTCGTTATGCAGATTGTGGTGAGGGTTGACCTTGCCCCTGTTTACCGCACTCCATAGGCTGCCCATTATGCGGACTTCCTGTCTTGCTGCTGGGCCGCGATCCAGCGTTGCTCGAACGTCATCGGGCTGACGTAGCCCAGCGTCGAGTGCAATCTTGTATGGTTGTAGAAAT
>CANJPU010000027.1 GCA_947476285.1 Comamonadaceae bacterium
CCGCCTGCCCACCTTTGACCAGCCTGACCGCCTCCATCTTGAATTCCAGCGTGTACTTGGCCCGTTTTCTCGTCTCACTCATTTCGTTCTCCTTGAACTGATTTTTAACCATCAGCTAAGCAGTACGTTTTTCGGGGGCAAGGTCAAACCCCCAAAATACTGCCATTGCCTTTCTTGCTGCCGGCCTTGCGCCACCCAAGGTGGCGGTGGCCTGCGAACTAGGCTTTGGCCAGGGCGTGAGCATCAATATGCACGCGGCTGCATCCAATGTGCAATGGTGGGGCACTGATTTCAACCCCTCTCACGCCGGCTTCGCCCTTGAGCTTGCCCAGGCCTCCGGTGCACGCGCGCACCTGTTTGACGAATCTTTCGCCGAGCTTTGCGCCAGAACCGATGTGCCGCAGATGGACTACATCGCCCTGCATGGCATCTGGAGCTGGATCAGCGATGAGAACCGCCACCTTATCGTCGATTTCGTCAAAAGAAAGCTCAAGGTCGGTGGTGTGCTCTATGTCAGCTACAACACGCAGCCCGGCTGGGCGGCGATGGTGCCAATGCGTGAGCTGTTTGTGGAACATGCCGCAGTCATGGGCGTTCCGGGCCAGGGACGGGTGTCCAGCGTGGACGCTGCGCTAGACTTTGCCTCCAAGCTGGTTGCCACCAATCCGATGTTTGCGCGCGCCAATCCTCAGGTTGCGGATCGACTGAAAAAGCTGGTGGCACATGACCGCCACTATTTGGCGCACGAGTACTTCAATCGCGATTGGCAACCGATGTCCTTTGCCAGCATGGCGCACTGGCTCGAGCCAGCCAAGCTGAGCTTTGCATGTTCGGCCAACGGGCTGGACCAAGTCGATGCGCTCAATCTCAGCGCCGAACAACAGGCCTTGCTATCAGCGATTCCGGACACAGGGTTTCGTCAGACGGTTCGTGACTTCTGCGTCAACCAGGGTTTTCGCAAGGACTACTGGGTCAGGGGCGCACGCTCGATCACCCAAGGCGAGCAGACAGAAGCTTTGCGTGCTCGGTCGGTTGTTCTGGTTGCCAATGTTGCCGATGTCACGATGAAAGCCAACGGCGTGCTTGGCGAGATCAGTCTGCACGAGAACATCTATAAGCCCATCCTACAGGCCATGTCTGACAACTTGCCGATCAGTTTGGGCGAGATTGAGAAGAAGGTCCAGGGCGCTGGCATTTCCTTTTCCCAGCTTCTGCAGGCAGTGATGGTTCTGTCATCCAAGGGGTCGGTCGAGGACGCGCAGGAAGCGCAACTGA
This sequence comes from Comamonadaceae bacterium, assembly GCA_947476285.1. Lineage (GTDB taxonomy): Bacteria > Pseudomonadota > Gammaproteobacteria > Burkholderiales > Burkholderiaceae_C > Ramlibacter. Next base: position 1,276 of record CANJPU010000027.1, read on the forward strand.
TCGATCAGGCCAGGCCCGCCACCTCCAGCCTGAACCGACATCTCATCAAAAAGGCGGTGCTCGGCAAAGAGGTGCCTTTCCTTGCAAGCCCCGTCACCGGCGGCGGAGTCGCGGTCAATCGTTTTCAACAGTTGTTCCTTGATTCGCTCTCGCGCGGCAGGAAAGATCCCGCTGAATGGGCGGCCGATGCATTGGCCATCATGTCCAGCCAAGGGCAGCGCCTGCGCAAGGAAGACAAAGTACTTGAGACGCCTGAGCAGAACCTTGCTGAGCTTCTGTCCCTCGCCAATGAATTTGCGACCAAGCGGCTGAACGTGGTGCAGAAGTTGATCTGAGGGGTGCTTATTTAACTTTATACGATGTATATTATGTTAATAAACTGCTGGGTTGGCTCAATGATTTAAGTCAACCCGCCAGTTCCCCTCCTGCTAGCCGCCTAAAAGCACCGCACACGAACCAAAGAAGTAAGGCACGACCCAAGAAAGAAACAACTTCACGATTCGTTACCAAGCCATTGATTTTAAATGTTTTTATACGTTAACTACATCACTCTTTGGGCTTGCGGATTTGGTCGCAGAGGCATAACTTGACACATCGATACACAAGATTTGTCGCCTTCGACAAAAATGACAGATATGGGCTGGTTCAAAGCGAATCTTCGCAGCAGTATTTACGGGCTCTTGGGCAATCCGGCAGCCCCCTCTGATTCCATACTTGAAAACGGGATCGAGGACATCCGTGACTCGATGCTAGGCATGCTAGGCCCGGATGCGCTCACGCAGCATCCGCAGATCACGCGTCGCATCCGCTACGCGAGCGACGTACATGCCTTGTGGTACCTGCGAGGCGACCTCATGGGCGTGCTGGCATCCGTGCATGGCGAGCTGGCAGCACGTGAGCAGCTTGCCTCCTTGACCGCCCAGTTCCAGGGTCTTCTACCCGGTGGATTGAATTCGCGGCCGAGCCCATTGGTCGGTTGAATCGCACCTCCAGCAGGGGGCAAACGCCGGGCAATCAGTGCCGGTGGCCCCAGAGCAAGAACACGTCCCTGCCCCGCACATCGAGGTTGACTTTCCGGCCCACCGGCAAAGTCACTTTGGTGGCCACGTGCCCGAAAGGCAAATGAGTGATCACCGGTGCGTCGATCTTGCTGCGAAGCCAATCGATCACCGTCTGCAGCTTGTATCCCTTGTCATGCGGCACAGGTTTGTAGTTGGTGAAATGCCCGAGAACAATCGCCTTTTGCTTGCCCAGTATGCCGGCATAGAGAAGCTGCGTGAGCATGCGCTCGACTCGATAGGGATGTTCGTGCACGTCCTCAAGGAACAAGATGCCGCCTTTGACTTGTGGCATCCAGGGCGTTCCCGTCAGCGCCGCGAGAATCGCCAGATTGCCACCCCATAGAGTCCCCTTGAGTTCGATCGGCTCGCTCACTGCCTGCGCCCTGGGCAGTTGCCAGCCGCAGCCTTCACCCTGACCACTGATGAGATCCTCAAAGCAGGCCTGCATGATGTCGTCAGGCTCACCCGCAACACCAAAATCTTCGCCCAGAGCGGGGCCCGCCCAGGTGACCGCCCCGGTCTTGGCCATCACAGCCAATTGAAACGCTGTGAAATCGCTCAGGCCAACGAAGTGCATTCCACCTTCGATGGCTTTGGCGACAGCCTTGTATTGAATGCCTTCAAGCAAGCGTGTCAGCCCGTAGCCGCCCCGTGTGATCAGCGCGACGTCCGCTCCACTGGCGGCTGCCCGGTGAATGGCAGCCAGCCGTGCTTCATCGTCGCCGGAAAAACGCATGTGCGAGGCTAACGCTGACTGGTCAAGCTCGACTTCATGACCCAGGGCCTTGAGGCGCGCCACGCCGCGGCGAACGGCCTGTTTGTCGCGCACTGCGCTGGAAGGCGAATAGATGTAGATGTGTTTTGTCACGGCCCGAAGTATCCCACTGCGGCCTGTGCGATGACTTCGCCATGTTCCTGCACGAAATGGCCGGCCTGCTTGAGCACCATGGGTTCGGGGCAATTGCGGATGCGTGCACGCAAGGATTCCATGACCGGCACCCCCAGGACAGGATCTTGCGCACCGATGGCCATCATGTTGCGCCCAGCCCATTGGGTCGACAAGAACGCGTACGCCTGACGGGATAGCTCGGCACCGTCAGCGTCCATGCTGTCGGGCACCATGGCCGGGAATGCGCGAAGAGCAGCTCTATGGCCACGGTCCGGAAACGGCGCGTTGTACGCCGCGCATTCCTGTTCGCTCATGTGCGGGTTGCCTCGGGCAAACAGGCGCGCGACGTCGAACTCTGGGTTCTTCGCGCACATCTCTCGCCAGGCAACAAACCCAGCGCTCAAGGGCTCGTCTCCTGTTGCCAGTGTCGTGTTCATCACCAGCAAGCCCTGATAGCGGGCGGCGTCAGCCATGGGCAGGGTCAAGCCCAATAGGCCGCCCCAGTCTTGCACCACCAGTACGATGTGCTGCAGGTTCAGCCGCTCAATCAACTCCAGCAACACCTGCCGGTGCCATGTGAAGCTGTGGGCATCGTCGCGCTTGGGCTTGTCGCTCTTGCCAAAGCCGATCATGTCGGGCGCCACCACGCGATGGCCTTGAGCGAGAAACACCGGAATCATCTTGCGATAGAGGTAGCTCCAGGCTGGGTTGCCATGCAGGCAAAGCCAGGTCAACGCGGCATCTTGCGGACCTTCGTCCAGGTAGTGCATGCGCAGTTCATCCAGGGAGGGCAGATCGTTGACGTATTTCGGCTGCCAGGGGTATCCGGGTAAATCAGCGAAACGCTCTGCGGGTGTGCGAAGCGCATCTTCACGAAGTGGCATTGTGGTCATCCGGACTTCGCGACGCCGCGTCCTGAAAAATTCGGTCAGCGCTAGGCCGCATTCTTGGGCGAGCACGCCGCTGTGCACCTGGGTCCTGTGATTGAGTTGAGCCTGGGCAAACAAGTCGATCACCGAGCCGGCCGCGCCTGTCTTGGGGTCGGCAGCACCAAACACCATGCGGGCCAGCCTGGCGTGCAGCATCGCGCCTGCGCACATGGCGCATGGCTCCAGGGTGACGTAGAGCTCGCAGCCATCGAGCCGGTAGTTGTTCAGCGTGCGAGCGGCCTCACGCAGCGCCATGATCTCGGCGTGAGCAGTCGGGTCGGCCGAACCAGCCGGAGCGTTACGTCCAACGCCGATCACCTGGCCGTCCTTCACGACCACAGCCCCGACAGGCACCTCCCCTGCCCCACCCGCCAGATTAGCCTGCGCCAGGGCCAGACCCATGAAATGCTCGTCGTTCATTTGTCGTCGGGCATCGGCCTGGCTTGCTGCATGCCGGCCTCCACCGCCTTCTGGACTTGTTGCACCTGCTGCTGCGGTGTGCCTGTGGGACGCACCACCGCGCCGGACGTCGCAGCCGGATCAGACTGCTCCGCCGCAGAGCCTCCGCCCAACTGCTTCTTGACCAACACGCCCACGATGGCCACCACCACCAGCAGACTCAAGACGCCAAAAACTGCTCTCATTGACTATCCCCCATGCCCAGTTCTTCCATCCACCGCGCGAGTTCGCGCTCGTGCTCGTTGCCCTGTGCGTAGGCAGCTTTGAGCGCCGCATGCGATTCGGGTCGATGCTGGTTTAGCTTGAGCTTGCATTGCAGATCAACAATTTTCAGCTCAAACGCCTCAATGCCAGCCAGCATTTTGTGCGCAAAATCTTCGCCCAGATCATTCCATTGTTGGGCGTAAGATGGCTCGTGGTCACAAATGAGCTTCTTGAGAATGGACTCCTTGGATGCCAAGCCCTGCATCAGCGTGGCAGACACCGTGCAGTGAACGCTCAGGTAGTTCCAGCTTGGTACCCGCGCCAGATCAGGATAGACCTTGGGCGAGAGGTAGGCATGAGGCCCCAAGAATGTCACCACGGCGCGTGGCCGCACTTGCAGGTAACGCCAATGCGGATTGGGCTTGGCGCAGTGACCAAGAAGAAACAGCTCTGCCCCGCGCTCTTCCAGGTGCAGCGGAAGGTGCGTGACAAATGGCAGACCTGAGTCGTCGGTTGAAATCAAGCTGGCGAAGGGGTGCTCGTGCATCAGCGTGGTCGCAAGCGAGTGGTCGCTGGAGTTGAACTGGGCTGGCAAGTACATTTGAGAGATTGTGCCGCGCCTGAGAACGTGCCGCCAACCTGAATGACTGATCTTTAAAGGACGATGCATCATGGCCCACATCGAGAACATCCCCGAGCCGACACGGTCCAACATCCTGAACCTGGAATGCCCAAGTCCGCAGTCCCACCCGTTCGTTAACGGGCCGCCGCTGGCGCAGCGTCGTGTGGCGATCATCACCTCAGCAGCACTTCATTCGCGCAACGAACCGCCTTTTCCGGCGGGCTCCACTGGATTTCGAGAGCTTGCATCATCCATGTCGGCAGGGGACATCGTGATGAGCCACGTCTCCATCAATTTTGACCGCTACGGTTTTCAACGTGATCTGAATGTTGTTTTTCCGATAGACCGACTCCGTGAATTCGCGGCGCAGGGTGTGATCGGCTCTGTTGCCGACACGCACTATTCTGTGTTGGGCTCCACTGACCCAGCCGGGATGAGCGAAACCGCTGACCACCTGACGGCCTTGCTGCAAGGCGACGGAGTTGACGCCGTCCTGCTCAGTCCGGTCTGACCTCTTTGTACGCGCGCCGTGAGCGTGCTTGCACACATGCTGGAGTCCAGAGGCATTGCCACCACGGTATTGGGTTTGGCCCGTCCGACCCTTGAGAAGGCACAGCCACCGCGAAGCTTGTTCGTTCCGTTTGAGTTGGGCCGCCCAGTTGGCGAACCCAATGATGCAGCGTTCCAGGCGCGGGTGCTGCAGCAGGCTTTGGGTCTGCTGGATCGGCACGATGGCCCGGTCATTCTGGTGGACTTCCCGGATGACGCGCCCGGCGCGACCGATCAGGCACAGTGGCACCCCCCTCTACCATCCTGCGGCGCAGGCACAACCCGCGACATTGCAAGATGGATTGCAGATGTCAGCGCAGAGATCGCCCTACTGCGCCCTGCATGGGAACAGGCGCGGCAAGCTTCTGGAAGAACCACAGTCGGTGTGAGCGGCCAGCCGCCGCAAGACTGGGCCGAGTTTGCCGCTTCCTTCATGACCGGGGCGACGCCGGGCACCGTGACCCATACTTCGCCTGCGCTTGCCCTGCGCTACCTGATCGACGATCTCAAGGCCTACTACGGTGAGGCCGCCCAAGCGCACGAAGCCGCGCCGTCAAGCCGCCAGATCAACCAATGGTTTTGGCGCGAGACGATCGCGGGCGCGTTTGTACTCGCGTTGCGCGAAGCTTGCATCGGCTCGCCGAACAAGGCGATCGACACAGTTGCAAGTCGCTTTTTCGTACCAAGGCCTTATCTGCCTGACTGAACAACGACACGCCTGGCGCGGTGCACCAAAGGGAATTGCACGGAGACGCACAGAGGGGCGATCAGGCCGCCACGTCCAGACGCCCTGGCGGCAAACCCGCGCAATACCGTACGTGCATCTCTTCATAGGCCGACTCGATCTGCCTGGTGAACAACTTGCCATCGAACGGGGGATATGGAGTACGTTCTTCGGGGGCAAGATCAGGATTTTTACTGTTACATTTTACGATCGATTCGCCTCCCAGAAGGATACGAACTTGCCGCTGAGTATCGTTGATGTTATGCTCACAGAGCAATACGTTTCTTTAAGGGGCGCATATTGAGCGTAAACTATCACTTACAAACGAAGACGCTAGGCCCGCGAGCAGCGCAGCTCCTCACTGAGCTGAATGAGCTGCGCCGGTCTACGTTCACCTTGTCGGATGTAGGCTCGATCACCGGCCTGTCGGCGGCATCGGCCCGCAATCTCGTGCACAAGGCCCAGCAGCGTGGCTTGGTGACGCGACTGAAGCCCGGTCTGTACAACCTCGTGCCGTTCGAGCTTGGCCGGGCCACTGAGCACGTCGACAGCCCATACCTGATCGCGCGTGAACTCGCCGGCACCGCGTCCTACTTCCTGTCGCATGGCACCGCGCTTGAACTACACCGCATGGTGACGCAGCCGAACTTCACCGTCTATGTGTCATGCACGCGGCGCGTGCGTCCACAGACGATCGGCGGCTATGACTTTCGGTTTATTCACATCACTGCGGAACAGGAATTCGGTGTCGTGAAACACTGGATCGACAAAGAGCGATACGTGATGATCAGCGACATGGAGCGCACCATCATCGATGGTCTGCGCCATCCGGCACTTGCCGGTGGTATCACCGAAGTTGCCAAGGGCTTGTGGATGAAGCGTGATTCACTAAAGACCGCACGGCTGGAGGAATACGCACGACGGCTCGGCGTCGGTGCCGTGGTGCGTCGCCTCGGCTACCTGCTGGAACACTATGGTATCGCCGATGCATCGGCGCTGGAGCCCTTGCGCGGCATGCTGACGGCGACCTACCAGCGCCTCGATCCGTTGCTCCCCGCCGAGGGGGCTTTCGTCTCACGCTGGCGCCTCCAGCTCAATGTGACGCCCGAAGAACTCGATGCCGTGAGGCTTGGCTGATGATTCCTCAGCGCAACATTTCCCTGATCTCGAACACGCTGATGACCGCTGGCGGACGGCGTATCCCCGAGGCCGTCATCGAACGGGATTACGTGCTGGCCTGGTTCCTGACCGGCCTGGCTGGCCATCCGCTGCGCGACGTGTTGGCCTTTAAGGGCGGCACCGCCCTACGGCGATGCTGGTTCGAAGACTATCGGTTTTCGGAAGACCTGGATTTCACCTTGACCCGCCCGATCACCTTCGAAGAGATCCTGGTGGGGTTGGACGAAATCTTCGCGACCGTCGAAGCCGACTCAGGCCTGCGGATCGCGTTCGATCGCGAAGACCGGCACGGCCACCAGAACAGCCACACCTTCTACCTGCGCTATCAGGGGCCATTGCCGACCGCGAACGACGTGAAGGTGGATATCACGATCAACGAAGTCGTGTGCTTCCCGCTGCAAGATCGTCCGATTCAGCGCATCTATGACAGCTTTGACGACTTGCCCGAAGGCCCGACCGTGAAGGTCTATGCCATCGAGGAGATTGTGGTTGAAAAGCTGTTGGCCTTGAGCGACCGAGCGCGTAACGAGCCACGCGACTTGTATGACCTTTGGTATCTGTTCGGTTCCACTGAATTGCGCATTGCTGAGATGCGCGCCGAACTTGATGCCAAGCTCGCACTGCGCCAGCGTGTCATTGCAGGCATGGAGCGAGCCATTGCGGCCAAGGAAGATCGTCTGCGGCGGCTCTGGGCCACTCGTCTCGCACACCAGATGAGCCATTTGCCACCGTACGATGATGTCTTTCGGGAAGTGCTGCGTGCCGTTCGCGCTGCCGACTTGCCGAAGGCGGACGGCTGATCGGTTATCTACGTGCCAAAGAGAAGCGCCATGGCCGATTTGTCGTCCATAGAACGACGCAAACTAGAATGATTGCTTAGTATGGGTGGCGAGAAGTCAACTGCCGTTTTCAGGCTCATTCCCACTCGATCAGTCCGGTCTGACCTCTTTGTACGCGCGCCGTGAGCGTGCTTGCACACATGCTGGAGTCCAGAGGCATTGCCACCACGGTATTGGGTTTGGCCCGTCCGACCCTTGAGAAGGCAAAGCCACCGCGAAGCTTGTTCGTTCCGTTTGAGTTGGGCCGCCCAGTTGGCGAACCCAATGATGCAGCGTTCCAGGCGCGGGTGCTGCAGCAGGCTTTGGGTCTGCTGGATCGGCACGATGGCCCCCACCGCTGGCCGCAAGCAGCACACGGCCCGCCAGAAACAGGCAACCTACGGCATACAGGTGCTGATAGAGAAAGCCGCCATGAACCGCTTCGATACGTTTGATCTGGCGTGCATCCTGCACCTGATACGGCGACTCATTCACCAGGTGGTCTTGCAAAGAAGAAACACTCGGGCAGGATGGCGGGAGCGATGTAGTCCAGGTCTTGGGCCGACACACCACACGCGAAGAAGCTCTGGCGCCATTGGCGCGCCACCATGACGATTTGATCAATTTCCTTGCGGGCATCTTCGGCCGACAGCCCGAAGCGGCCAGCCTGCGACAACAGGTTGTAGAGGCTGGCCGTGCGACCGTAGTTGCCCACGGTCAGTGCCAGGTCACGTCGCTCCAGGCTAACCACAGGGGTAGGCACCAGGTCATAGGCGGGCGATAGGCGCCATCCCTTGGGCCGGCGCAGCAGCGCGTGATTGCGCGGGTGATCGTCGTTGTTGGTTACGGCGGCATTGAAGACCATGCGCCGGAACAGTTCAGCGCAATCGGCTTCGGGCTTGTCGGACCAGCGACGCAGGTTGTCGGCCAGCAGCGGATAGGACCAGCGTTCACGGTTCAGATAGCTGTCGTCGCAGTCCAGCACCGTCAGCCCACTGACCAGCCCAAAGCGCAAATAGCCCTTGTCCGTGTGTTCACGATCGAAGCGCTGCAGCATCAACACATCGCTGTCACCGACCGCCTGCAGGCGTGCCTGCGTGACGTTCAGGCCGCATCGGCGTGCGAGGTCGAGAGTGGCGTACTCGATGCGCTGCAGGTTGCAGCGATCATCTTTGGCGGGAAACTTGCCTAGCCATAGGCAGTTCGCATCCTCGACGGTGGCCTTGGGACGGGCACCGCCCATGCTGGTGCCGGGATCGAGCTGCTCCAGCAGATGCACGGGCAACGGCTTGCAGTCTTCGATGGCCTGCGCTGCGGCAATCAATTCAGCGAGCTGGTGGGTGCGGTTGTACTGGCGCTTGGGGGCGGGTGGTTCCGCCTTGAGGCCAAAGCTCAGATGGCCAGCACCATCCTGTGGACCGTGCAGCAGATAGTCGATTTCATGCAGATCACCGGCGGCGCGTTCGAGCTTGTGCTCGATGACCCGCCGCCCCCAGGCGTCTGGGCTCGCATCGCGCAGCGCGCCGGGGATGCCTTTGAGTTGGGTGAACTCGTGGACAGTTTTGTCCAGCGGCAGGCGGTACGGATCGAGTGCCACCGCTTCGGCACGCTGGAGATAGCGGTCGCCATAGCGAAAGCGGCCGATCTGCGTGCCGTCGGGCAGGGTCTGCACTTTCAGCAACGCCGCCGGCACCGTATCCAGGGTGCCGGGAAGCTGGATATAGACGTAGGCTTCGCGTTCAGAAGTCATAGTCGTTGCCGGTCTTGCGCGGTTTGCCCGCGCGAGTGGGACGACGCGAAGCTTCGAGCGCCTTGCCATGAACATCGGTGTCCGGATCGGCCACCGCCTCCAGGGACTTTTCCAGGCCGAGCGCCCACAGCACGGTGAAGCAGACGCCGATGGCCGTGCCGGGCTTGCCGAGTTCCAGGGCCGTTAGGGTGTTGCGGTTGACCCCTGCCTTGCTGGCGAGGTCCACCACCGACCAGCCGCGACGAATCCGCGCGACGCGGATGCGCAGGCCGAGCTGAGCGACACGCTCGGAGACATTTGACGGAATGGAAAAGTTGCTCATTATTTTGAGTTTATCCATGCTTAACGCCTATCATAATAGGCAACTTATTCTTTTCACGCAAGCTACAAAAGCAAACGTGATGAAAATAATAGGCGCAACACAGGTCAATGGCAGGTTAAGTAGGCAAACTCTGCTTCCGCGCAAGTTAAGCGCTTGCTTTCCGCGCTGCCAGTTTTGCCTCAAGCAGACGATAGGCCCGCTTCTCATCAAGCTTCGGGAGCTTCGGTTCGTTCTGCAGGAGATCAGCCAGCACCGGCGTCACAACATCGAACAGTGCCGACGGCAGCGCTTCGCGGACTGCGCGCGGCTCCGCAAGATCCTCCAGCAGTCCCGACATTTCGCCGTGGGCGAGCTTGTTGCCGCCTTCTCGATAGACTTTGTGGACTGCGGCATCCACCGTGAGCGCGCCCTCGAGCACGGTCTCGTCCTCAGTTCAGGCTCATTCCCACTCAATCGTCGCCGGCGGCTTGCTGCTCACGTCGTAAGTCACACGATTGATGCCGCGCACCTCATTGATGATGCGGCTGGAAACCTTCTTGAGCAGTGCGTAGGGCAGCTCGGCCCAGTCAGCGGTCATGAAGTCGCTGGTTTGCACGGCGCGCAGGGCCACGACGTAGTCGTAAGTGCGCCCATCGCCCATGACGCCCACGCTCTTGACTGGCAGGAACACGGTAAACGCCTGGCTGGTGAGCTCATACCAGTTCTTGCCGGAGGCTGCATCTTTGAAGCTGCGCAGCTCTTCGATGAAGATCGCATCGGCACGGCGCAACAGGTCGGCGTATTCTTTCTTCACTTCGCCCAGGATGCGCACGCCCAGGCCTGGGCCTGGGAAGGGATGGCGGTACACCATTTCTGGTGGCAGGCCCAGGGCCACGCCGAGTTCACGCACTTCGTCCTTGAACAGATCGCGCAAAGGCTCCAGCAGTTTCAGACCTAGCTGTTCGGGTAGACCACCCACGTTGTGGTGGCTCTTGATGGTGACGGCCTTCTTGCTCTTGGCACCGCCCGATTCGATCACGTCGGGGTAGATGGTGCCTTGGGCCAGCCACTTGGCGCCCTTGTGGGCGCCATCGAGTCCCGCCTTCAGGCGCGCTGCCTCAGCCTTGAACACTTCGACGAACTCACGTCCGATGATCTTGCGCTTGGCCTCCGGATCGCTCACACCCGCGAGCTTGCCAAGAAATGCTTCGCTGGCATCGACACGTATCACCCGCGCATGCAGCTTGCCGGCGAACATGTCCATCACCATGTCGCCCTCATTGAGGCGCAGTAGGCCATGATCAACGAACACGCAGGTGAGCTGATCGCCGATGGCTCGGTGAATAAGCGCCGCAGCCACCGAAGAATCAACGCCGCCTGACAAGCCCAGGATGACTTCTTCGTCGCCCACCTGTTGGCGTATGGCCTGCACCGCCTCTGCCACGTGGTCACGCATGACCCAATCGGGCTGCACAGCGCAGATGCCAAGCACAAAGCGCTCAAGAATCGCCTTGCCCTGCTGAGTGTGGGTGACCTCGGGGTGAAACTGAACCGCATAGAAGCGCCGCGCCTCATCGGCCATGCCGGCAATGGGACAGCTTTCGGTGGACGCCAGCAGCTTGAAGCCGGGCGGCAGCTGCGTCACCTTGTCGCCATGGCTCATCCAGACATTGAGCATGCCGTGGCCTTCACTGGTGGTGAAGTCGGCAATATCGCGCAGCAGTTCGGTGTGCCCGCGCGCGCGCACCGAGGCAAAGCCGAACTCGCGCTTGTGCCCGCCCTCGACCTTGCCGCCCAGCTGATGCGCCATGGTCTGCATGCCGTAGCAGATACCCAGCACCGGCACACCCAACTCGAATACCGCCTGCGGTGCCTTGTCGGTGGTGTCTTCGTAAACGCTGGCATGGCTGCCGGAGAGGATCACGCCGCGCAGTGCGCCATCGGCCGCGAACTGGCGCACCCAGTCGTCGCTGACATCGCAGGGGTGGACCTCGCAGAACACATGGGCTTCGCGCACGCGCCGTGCGATGAGTTGAGTGACTTGCGAGCCAAAATCGAGAATGAGGATTTTCTGGTGTTGCATGTTGGCGTTCAGAGCTGAGACGGCAGGCCGCATCCGACAGGGTCAATCGGCTCGGTAGTTCGGCGCTTCTTTGGTGATCTGAACGTCATGCACATGGCTCTCGCGTATGCCCGCGGCAGTGATTTCGACAAACTCAGCTTTGCTGCGCAAATCTTCGATGGTGGCACAGCCGCAATAGCCCATGCTGGCCCGCACGCCGCCGGCCATCTGGTACACGATGGAGACCAGTGAGCCCTTGTAAGGCACCCGCCCTTCAATGCCTTCGGGCACCAGCTTGTCGGCATTGGGATTGCCTGTGGTGGCTTCCTGGAAATAGCGGTCGGCACTGCCTTGCTGCATGGCGCCGATGGATCCCATGCCGCGGTAGCTCTTGTAGCTGCGTCCCTGGTACAACACGATCTCGCCCGGCGCCTCTTCGGTGCCGGCAAAGATGCCGCCCATCATCACGCAGTGCGCGCCGGCAGCGATGGCTTTGGAAATGTCGCCAGAGAAGCGGATGCCGCCATCGGCGATCAGCGGCACGCCAGTGCCCTGCAGCGCAGTGGCCACATTGTCGATCGCGGTGATTTGCGGCACACCCACGCCCGCGACGATGCGGGTGGTGCATATGGAGCCGGGGCCGATGCCGACCTTCACCGCATCCGCCCCAGCCTCCACCAGCGCTCTGGCTGCCGCGCCGGTGGCGATGTTGCCGCCAATCACATCCACCTGAGGATAGTTTTGCTTGACCCAGCGCACCCGCTCGATCACGCCTTTGCTGTGACCATGCGCGGTGTCCACCACGATCGCGTCCACCCCAGCTCTGACCAGCGCTTCGACGCGCTCCTCTGTGCCCTCGCCCACGCCTACAGCCGCACCCACACGCAAACGCCCCGCTGCGTCGCGCGCCGCATAGGGGAAGCTGGTCTGTTTGGTGATGTCCTTGACGGTGATCAGGCCCTTGAGCTCAAAGGCATCGTTGATGACCAGCAGGCGCTCCAGCCTGTACTTGTTGAGCAGAGCCTTGGCTTCTTCCGGGGTGGTGCCTTCCTTGACGGTGATCAGCTTCTCGCGAGGCGTCATGATCTGGCTGACAGGAACCTCGTAGCGAGTCTCAAACCGCAGGTCGCGACCGGTGACAATGCCCACCACCTTGCCGCCATCGACCACCGGGAAGCCTGAGATGCCCAGTTGCTCCTGCATATCAATCACCTGCCGCACCGTGTGCGAGGGGGTGATGATGACTGGGTCTCGCAGCACGCCGGACTCATACCGCTTGACCCGCGAGACTTCAGCCGCCTGTTGCTTTGCGGTGAGGTTCTTGTGGACGATCCCCATGCCGCCTTCCTGGGCGATCGCTATGGCCAACCGTGCTTCGGTCACGGTGTCCATGGCAGCGGACACCAAGGGCAGGTTCAGCGTGATGTTGCGTGAAAGGCGGGTGGCAAGGGAAGTGTCCTTGGGGAGGACTTGGGAGAACGCCGGCACCAGCAACACATCGTCGAAGGTGAGCGCTTTTCCTAAAAGGCGCATGTCAAAGCTCCAAAAGACGGATTGTACCCGCGTCAATTCGCCGCTTACCCTGGCCACGAGCCAGCACAGGGCGTGGCTTCGTACCAACGAATTCTCTGGCAGCGCTTCCCGTTCACTGTGGTGACGCTACACTCCATTCGATGAAGTTGCTACGCGTCGCCCTGACCGGCCTTGCATGCGCCCTGCCGGCCTTTTGCTTGGCTCAATGGCAATGGATGGACAAGAGTGGGCGTCAGGTGTTCAGCGATCAGGCCCCGCCAATGGACATTCCGGCGCGCAGCATCCTGCGTCAACCGGGCGTCAAGCCCCAGAGTGCGGCTGAGGCGCCCGACTCCGCCGCTTCCGCGCCGCCCCAGCCTGCCAGGGCTACGGCACCCGCCCCGCGCTTGAGCGGCAAAGAGAAAGACCTGGAAGACCGAAAGAAGCAGGTGGCCAGCGCCGAGGCCGACAAGAAAAAAGCTCAGGACGATGAGCGCGAGCGCATCCGCGCCGACAACTGCGATCGGGCCAAGCGATCCAAGATCGCACTTGACTCGGGCGTACGAATCTCACGCATCAACGACAAAGGCGAACCCGAGATTCTCGACGACACCACTCGGGCAGCCGAAGCCAGGCGCACGAACGCCGTCATTGCCAGCGAATGCCAGGCCGGCAGCTGACAAGCCCGCCGTTTTCGTTCACCGCGACTTTCGTGTAAACAGACCTGCTGCGCGCACGCCCTGCTTTCTGAATCGTTCGCGTCGCGCGAGCTTGGGATCCACCACTAGCGGCCGGTAAACCTCAATGCGGTCGCCCTCTCGAAGCGGTTGATCCAGCCGGGTCTTGCGGCCCCAGATGCCTAGCGCGCAGTGGCGCAAATCGATATCAGGGAATTCGGCGCCCAGACCGCTGGCTTGCAAAGCCTGCAATACGGTAGTGCCGATTGGCACTGCCAAAGCCCACTCGCGCACCTCGCGCGGCGCCGGAGAATAAAGCACCAAGACCTGCACCAGAGCTTGGGCTTCAGGCATAGATCTGCTCAGCCCGCTTCACAAAGGCATCGACCAGACTGGCCGCGATCTTGTCGAACACCGGGCCCACCAGGGTCCCCAGGGTGGTGCTGCTGAATCCGTAGTGCAGTTTCAGATCGACCTTGCAGGCGCGTTGCTGGCCATCGCCGATGGGGGCAAAAGTCCATTGACCGTCGAGCTTGGAAAATGGCCCTTCTGTGAGCTTCATGCGCACTTCACGGCCCGGCACATGTTCATTGCGGGTGCGAAAGACCTGATGGATGCCACTAAAGGCAATGCCGATTTCGGCGTTCATGCCATGCGCATCCTGCGACAGCACGGCGGCACGGTCGCACCAGGGTAGAAACTCGCTATACCGGGCCACATCTGTGACCAGAGCGTACATTTCCTCGGCGCTATACCAGATGAGGACGGATTTATGGACGGTTTTCATGGAGAATGCGGAGCCCGCTAGCGCGCAACACTGCACCTCTCATTGTAGTTAGGCCCGCCTCCCCCATTTGGAATCCATGGCCAAGAAACCCGAAACCGCAAGCCGCATCGCCGACAACAAGAAGGCGGCGTACAACTACTTCTTCGAAGAAAGATTCGAGGCTGGCATGGTGCTGCAAGGCTGGGAAGTCAAAGCCCTGCGCGAAGGTAAAGTGCAGCTCACCGACGGCTATGTGGTGATCAAGAACGGAGAGCTGTACGTCATAGGCTGTCAGATCAACCCGCTCAAGACAGCATCCACCCATGTCAACCCGGACGCGGTTCGCACCAAGAAGCTGCTGCTGCACAAGGACGAGATCCGTCGCCTGGTCGGCAAGATCGAGCAAAAAGGCTACACCCTGGTGCCACTCAATCTTCACTGGAAGGCTGGCAAGGTCAAATGCGAAATCGCCCTGGCCAAGGGCAAGGCCGAGCACGACAAGCGCGACACCATCAAAGACCGGGAAGGCAAGCGCGAGGTGGAGCGGGCGATGAAGAGCCGTAGTCGTTAACGCACGGTCTGAAGAAAACCGTTAGCATCGAGCAATGCCGCGCTCACCGGAGTTCAACTCGGCCGCGGCAGCAGGAACGCCGCACGCAAGCGGCTGCAATACCACCACCAGGAGTCCCCATGAGAATCCTCGCGCCCATCCTCCTTGCCGCCTATTGCACCGTATGCTTGGCGGCCGACCCACCGGCCAATGCAACCGCAGGGATACTTACCGGCCCCAACGGCATGACGCTCTACACCTTTACCAACGACCCCGTCGGTAGCGGCAAGTCGGTATGCAATGGGCCTTGCGCTGCCTTGTGGCCTCCGCTAGCGGCATCCGCGAGCGACAAGGGTAGCGGCGAGTACAGCGTCATCGCACGCGACGACGGCTCTCGGCAATGGGCATACAAGGGCAAGCCCCTGTATTTTTGGGTCAGGGACGTGAAGTCTGGAGACAAGACGGGTGATGGGGTCAACAACGTTTGGCACTTAGCTCGCCCCTGACCTTGGACGGGCCTCACCAGCGTAACCAGCTTATTGGCCAGTCAGAGAATCAGTTGAGATGTCGCAGCGGATGCGCATGAGCCGGCCAAGGGCTATCGAAAAAAGCACGCCACATGTCGGCTGTGACGTCCTCGATGCGCGCTGGGTTCCAGCGCGGTGAGTGGTCCTTGTCCACCGCCAGGGCGCGAACGCCTTCGACGGTTTCACTCGCGGCGCCAGGGCGAAGATGAAAGCTGTTGCGCACCATATCGCGTTCCATGCGCAGGTCATCGGCCAGGCCCAGACTGCGCCCGCGGCGTACCTGCTCCAGCACCACATGCAGCATCAGCGGCGAGCGTTGCCGCAGGGTCCCTGCGGTGTCCGTCGCCCATTTTGAATCGTCGGCCTCAAGCGCATCGATGATCTCTTTCACGCTCGCAAGGCCAAAGAAGTGGTCGATCTGCTGGCGATGCGCAACGAGCGCGCCTGACTGACCGGCGGTATCCGACCGTTGTGCGTGTTCCAGAGCCACAAGCCCGGTGCGCGCCACTTCACCCCACAGATCATTCAATGAGCCCGAATCCACCATCACGTCAGCCAGACCAAGCTGCAGCGCATCCACGCCACCGAGCATGTGGCCGGTGAGCGCCAGGTATTCGCCGGTTCGACCAGGACAGCGTGAGAGAAAATAGCCGCCACCGACATCGGGGAAGAGTCCGATGTTGGTCTCGGGCATGGCCATCTTCGTGCGCTCTGTCACGATGCGGTGCTTGGCACCCTGCCGCGTATGCCCGGAGATGCCCATGCCGCCACCCATCACGATGCCGTCGAGGAACGCGATATAGGGCTTGGGATAGCAATGAATCAGGTGGTTGAGGCTATATTCCTCGGTGAAGAAGTCTTCCAGGCGGGGGTCACCGGACAGCCCTGCCTGATGAAAGAAGCGGATGTCGCCGCCGGCGCAAAAGGCGCCGAACGGGCCCTCCTTGCCATGACCGCGTATCGCAATCGCGTGCACAGTGTCCAGATCGCGCCAGCCCAGCAAAGCGGCAGTGAGTTCGCGAATCATGGGCAGGCTCAAAGCATTGAGCGCCTTGGGCCTGTTGAGCGTGATCATGCCCACGCCATTGCACACTTCAATCTGAATGTCGCTCATGTTCTCAAACGCCAAGATATGAACTCGTTGACCAAAAGGGCTCCCAGCACCAGTGCACCGCCCGCCAGCACGGTGAAGCTGGGCACCTCCCCTGCCCCCAGCCATGCCAGCGCAATTCCGAAAATCACCTCCAGCGTGGCCAGCAACGCGATCTCCGGGGCTTTGAGTACGCGGGCGCAAACCACCGAGAGGGTACACGGAATCGCAAGCTGAACCAAGCCGAGCAACGCGAGCAGGGACACGTCGTGTGCCGATGCCTGCAAGGGCACCGCGAGCGGAAGTGTCAGAGCAACGGAAAGGATGGCTCCCACCAACACTGCAGGCACCAGATCGATCTGGGCCCCGCGGGACTGCGAGCGCTGCGCGACGGTCCAGTTCACCGCGCTGGCCACGGGCACACACAAGGCCACCAGTGTTCCAGTCAGTTGATCTCCCGTGACCTGGTCGGCGTACATGAACCCGATGCCCACTCCTGCAATGAGGATCGCGATCCAGGTGCGCAAAGGGATTCGATGCCCGATGAAAATGCGAGCCATCATCGCGGTCAGAAAAGGACCGACCGACATGGTCACCAACACATTGGCCACTGTCGTCAGCGTCAATGCCACCATGAAGGCAGTGAACATGACGCACCAGCACAGACCGGAAATCCACAGCATCAGGCCGCCTGAGCGCACCTGGCCCAGCACCTGCCGGCCCTGCCACACAGGGAGAATGACCAGGAGCGATAGTGCCGTGAATAGGCTGCGCCAGAAAGTCAGCTCAAAGCTGCGCGCATGCTCCAACTGCCGGGTCACCACGCCGGCGATCGACCACATCAGTGTGACGGCCACCATCAAAAGGACGGCCCGGGAGCGGGTGAGCTTCACACCGTTTCGCGCGACGCGCGCTTGCGCTCGTGTTCCTTCAGGTGGCGCTTGCGCAGGCGAATGCTCTTTGGGGTGATCTCGACCAGTTCGTCGTCCTCGATGAACTCGACCGCATACTCCAGAGTCAACTGAATCGGCGGCGTGATCTTGATCGCGTCTTCCTTGCCGGAGACGCGGAAGTTGGTGAGCTGCTTCATGCGCACGGCGTTGACGACCAGATCGTTGTCGCGGCTGTGGATGCCGACGATCATGCCTTCATAGACCGGATCACCGGCCTTGACGAACATGCGGCCGCGGTCATCGAGCTTGCCCAAAGCGTAGGTCACAATTTCGCCGTCGTCCATGCTGATCAGCACGCCGTTCTTGCGGTTGGCGATATCGCCCTTGAAGGCTTCGTATCCGTCAAAAATATTGCTGGCCAGGCCAGTGCCCCTGGTCAGGTTCAAGAATTCGTTCTGGAAGCCGATCAAGCCCCGCGCGGGAATTCGGTACTCAAGGCGCACACGTCCACGGCTATCGGGCTCCATGTTCACCAGTTCGCCCTTGCGCTCACCCAGAGCCTGCATCACTCCGCCCTGGTGGCCTTCTTCGATATCCACGGTGAGCAGCTCGATGGGTTCGTGCTTGTCGCCGTTGACTTCCTTGAACACCACGCGCGGTTTGGAGACGGCCAACTCGTAGCCCTCGCGACGCATGTTCTCCAGCAAAATTGTCAGGTGAAGCTCGCCGCGGCCCGACACTTCATAGATGCCATCCTCGTCGGTGTCGCGCACACGCAGCGCCACATTGGCCTGCAATTCTCGGTCAAGCCTGTCGCGCAATTGGCGGCCGGTGACGAACTTGCCCTCGCGCCCAGCCAGTGGAGAATTGTTGACGCAGAAGTTCATCGTCAGTGTGGGCTCATCGATCTCCAGCATGGGTAGCGGAATCGGGTTCGCAGGGTCGGTGATGGTCACGCCGATGCCCACTTGCTCGATGCCGCTGATCAGCACGATGTCGCCAGGGCCAGCTTCCTGCGCGGGAATGCGCTCAAGGCCGTCGAACTTGAGAATCTGCTGCACCTTGGCAAGCGCTGGCGCGCCCTCGACACCTTCGTACACAGCCACCTGTTGATTCACTCTGATGGTGCCCTGGTTGATCCGGCCTACGCCAATGCGGCCCACATAGGTGGAATAGTCAAGCGAGGAAATCTGCAATTGAAGCGCGGCGTCGGCTTCGCCCTCGTGCGCCGGCACGTGGGTGAGGATGGTGTCGAACAGCGGCGCGAGGTCCTTGCCCCACTGCTCGCCTGCGGCGCCCTCTTCCATGGAAGCCCAGCCGTTCAAACCTGAGGCATACACCACCGGAAAATCAAGTTGGTCTTCGGTGGCACCGAGCTTGTCGAACAGGTCGAATGCCGCGTTGATCACGTAATCGGGCCGCGAACCAGGACGGTCTACCTTGTTGACCACAACGATCGGCTTCAAGCCCAGGGCAAGGGCTTTCTTGGTGACAAAGCGGGTTTGCGGCATGGGGCCTTCAACCGCATCGATCAGCAGCACGACGCCATCGACCATGGACAATGCGCGCTCGACCTCGCCGCCGAAGTCGGCATGGCCTGGAGTGTCAACGATGTTGATATGCGTGCCGTGCCAGCTCACCGCGCAGTTCTTGGCCAGGATGGTGATGCCGCGCTCTCTTTCAAGATCATTGCTGTCCATCACACGCTCAGTGACTTTTTCGTTGGCGCGGAATGTGCCAGACTGACGCAGCAGCATGTCGACCAGCGTGGTCTTGCCGTGGTCCACGTGGGCGATGATGGCGATGTTGCGAATTTGCTTGTTGCTCATAGTTTGCTTTCCAGAATCTGTGAAATCTCGGGCGGGCTCAAAAGCCGGCTGGGGATCAATTCGCCGCCCTTGATGTGGGCGGTGCCCAGCAGTGAGACGGGCTGGTCACCGTAAACGGCGACACGTTCGTTGTCGCTCCAGTCGCCCCGGCGGCGCAGACCGCTGAGGAAGCGACCGGCATTGTCCGAATCCAGCGTGACCCGCGTGTGTTCGGGCAGAAGCGAATCCACCGGCAGGAGGCGGGCCAGGCGCTGGTCCTCGCTCATGGCTTCCAACGCCAGCAGCGTGACGCAGCCGGACAGATCGAAATGCCCGGTAGCCACGCGGCGCAGCGCGATGAGGTGGCCACCGCATCCCAGGGCCTGGCCGATTTCTTCGCCCAGGGTGCGTATGTAGGTACCCTTGCTGACCTTGGCGACCAGTTTGATGCAATTGTGAGCATCTTCGAAGGCTGTGAGCGAGAGCGCGTGCACGACGACATCGCGCGCCTCCCGATCGACAAGCTCCCCTGCGCGCGCATATTCGTAGAGGGCTTTGCCATCCTTCTTCAGCGCACTGTGCATGGGTGGCACTTGACGAATGGGGCCGGTGAACTGCCGCACCACCTCGGCTAGTCGCGCTGGCGAGATCTCAGGCACCGCGCGTTCTTCAAGAATTTCGCCCTCGGCGTCGCCTGTGGAAGTCTTGATGCCCAGACGCACCGTCGCTTCGTATGTTTTGTCGGCATCAAGCTGGAGCTGGCTGAACTTGGTGGCAGCGCCAAAGCACAGCGGCAGCACGCCAGTCGCAAGGGGATCGAGCGTGCCAGTGTGGCCTGCCTTTTCGGCGCGCATCAGCCACTTGCATTTCTGCAAAGCGTCGTTACTGGACTGACCCAGCGGTTTATCAAGCAGCAACACCCCATGCACAGGGCGCCGCTGCACCCTTGTGCGTGGCGCGTTCATGCTCAGTCGTCTTTCGCGCGCGAGGAAACTGCCCGCGCGATCAGCGCGTTCATGTCGGCCGCCCGCTCGGTGGTGCGGTCGAACAGGAAGTGCAGCGTAGGCACGGTGTGGATATGCAAACGCTTGACAAGCCCATTGCGCAGGAAGCCGGCCGCCTGGTTCAGGGCTACTTCGCACTCTGCGGGGTCGCCCACCAGCACGCTGAAGAATATCTTGGCGTGAGCGTAGTCAGGCGTCACCTCGACGGCTTGAATGGTGACCATGCCCACGCGAGGGTCCTTCAACTCGCGCGCGATCAAGTCCGTCAGATCGCGCTGGATCTGATCGGCCACCTTGAAGGCGCGGTTAGGAGTAGCTGACTTTCTTGCAGGCATACAAACAATGTTCGCAATGTCACGAGATCGGGATGCCAACTAGCCGGGCCGCCGCAGGCAGTACAAGTGTTGCACTGCCGGGCGACCCAAGGACGACGGGGCCCGATATCGTGGCGCTACAACGTGCGAGCAACTTCCTTGATTTCGAAGAACTCCAACTGATCGCCCACCGCGATGTCGTTGTAATTCTTGAGCTTGATACCGCACTCGAAGCCTTCCTTGACTTCGCGCACATCGTCCTTGAGACGTTTGAGCGAATCGAGTTCGCCCGTGTACACCACGACGTTGTCGCGAAGCAGGCGGAAATGCGCGCTGCGATTGACCATGCCGGAGGTAACCATGCAACCTGCAACAGTGCCGATCTTGGAGGCAACGAATACCGTGCGAATCTCGGCAGTTCCGATGACTTCTTCGCGCTTGTCTGGAGCCAGCATGCCGGACATGGCGATCTTGAGCTCGTCCACCGCATCGTAAATGATGCTGTAGTAGCGGATGTCGACGCCGTTGCCTTCGGCCAGCTTGCGCGCACCGGCATCAGCCCGCACATTGAAGCCAATGATCACTGCCTTGGAAGCGATAGCCAGGTTGACATCGGACTCGCTGATGCCGCCCACTGCCGTATAGACCAGTTGCACCTTGACTTCTTCGGTTGACAGTTTGAGCAGCGATTGCGCCAGCGCTTCCTGCGAGCCTTGTACATCGGCCTTGATGATGATGGGAACCATCTTCACTTCGCCGGCAGTGATGTCGGTGAACATGTTCTCCAGCTTCGCCGCCTGCTGCTTGGCAAGCTTGGTGTTGCGGAATTTGCCAGCGCGATAGGTGGAAATTTCGCGCGCTCTGCGCTCGTCGGTCAGCACCATGAACTCGTCGCCGGCCTGCGGCACTTCGGTCAGACCCTGGATTTCCACCGGAATGGAAGGCCCGGCCGACTTGATAGATTTGCCATTCTCATCGAGCATGGCGCGAACGCGGCCGTAGGTCTGGCCTGCCAGCACCACGTCGCCTGTCTTGAGCGTGCCCGATTGCACCAGCACGGTAGCCACTGGGCCGCGGCCCTTGTCCAGTTTCGCCTCGATCACCAGGCCCTTGGCCATGGCTTGCACCGGCGCCTTGAGCTCAAGCACCTCGGCTTGCAGCAAGACTTGTTCAAGCAGGGCGTCAATGCCCTCCCCGGTCTTGGCGGACACTGGCACAAACGGCGACTCACCGCCGTACTCCTCTGGCACGACTTCTTCGGCCACCAACTCCTGCTTGACACGGTCGGCGTTGGCATCGGGCTTGTCGATCTTGTTGATGGCAACCACGATGGGCACGCCCGCCGCCTTCGCGTGCTTGATCGCTTCCTTGGTCTGAGGCATGACGCCGTCATCGGCGGCCACCACCAAAATGACGATGTCTGTGGCTTTTGCTCCGCGTGCGCGCATCGCGGTGAAGGCCTCGTGACCCGGAGTATCCAGGAAGGAGATCATGCCGCGATCTGTCTGCACATGGTAGGCGCCGATGTGCTGGGTAATGCCGCCTGCTTCGCCCGCTGCCACCTTGGCACGCCGGATGTAATCGAGCAAGGATGTCTTGCCGTGGTCCACGTGACCCATGACGGTGACAACCGGCGCACGAGGCACCGCCTCGCCCTCGACGACGCCCACGTCGGCTTCGGTGAATGCCTCAGGATCGTCCAGCGCGGCCGTTACCGCTTTGTGCCCCATTTCCTCGACCAAGATCATGGCCGTGTCCTGGTCCAGAGGCTGGTTGATGGTGACCATCTGCCCGAGCTTCATCAGGTGCTTGATCACCTCGGATGCTTTCACGGCCATCTTGTGCGCGAGTTCCGCCACGGTGATGGTCTCGGGTACGTGGACCTCGATCACCCGTGCCTCGGCCGGTGCGGCCTGCACCTGCTCTTCACGGTGGTCGCGCTCGTTGCCTCGGCGCCCCCGGGGTCCGCCACGCCAGCTATTGCGACCGACACCGCCAGTGGCATCGCCACGGGTCGGGATCGCCTTCTTCTTCGCCGGATCGCCAGCCCAACTGGATGAGAGTTTGGCGGATTTGACTTCCTTACCGGCGCCGGGCCCCGCCGCGGGCGCGGCAGCGCCTGGCGCGGGCCGACCGGTGCCCGTGCCCACGGCTGGCTTGTGCAAAGTGCCCTTGGCGGCTGTCTTGTTCGCGGCGTCGCCAGGCTTGACGACCGGCTTGGGTTCTTCAGGCTTCTTGGCAACCAGCACCTTCTTGGGCGCTGACATCATGGAACGGATGGCTGCAGCCTCCGCTTCGGCCTTGCGGCGACGATCGCCCAGGTCGGCTGCCCTGGCTGCCTCTTCGTCTGCTCTGGCCTTTGATTCGGCGGCGGCTTTCTCGCGCGCCTGCGCCTGGGCGGCGGCCTTGGCTTGCGCAGCGTCAACGGCTTCTTGAGAGGCCTCGGACTTTTCAGTGGAGACCTGCTCCTTTTTCTGCGCTTCCTGGGCCGCGTACTGGGAGGCGCGCTCTTCTGCTTCACGATCGCGCTTCTCTAGTGCCTCGCGCTCACGGCGCTTCTCGGCCAGGTCCTCCTCCTGCCGGCGGATCAGCTCAGCCTGACGCCGGGCTTCTTCCTCACGGCGGGCGAGTTCGGCATCGTCGACACCTGGTGCTGTGGCAGCAGCATGTGCCGGTGCTTCGGGCTCTGGCGCCTCGATCACGGCGGTGTCGCCACCTTCGTCGCGCTTGACGAATGTGCGCTTCTTGCGCACCTCCACCTGGATGGTGCGGGCTTTGCCCGAAGAGTCCGCCTGCTTGATCTCGCTGGTTGACTTCTTCACCAAGGTGATTTTCTTGCGTTCGGACGCAGCAGTACCATGACTGGTCTGCAGGAAAGCCAGCAACTTGTGCTTGTCTGCGTCACTTAGCGCATCGGAGGTGGCGGCTTTGGCCACACCTGCGCTGCGAAGCTGCTCAAGCAAAGTTTCAGGAGACTTCTTGAGTTCGGCGGCAAACTCGGCGACTGTGGTACTGGACATGTGTTGTGGTGCCTTCCATCACATTACTCTTGAGCGGCGGTGGCAGTGGTGAACCAATGCTCGCGCGCTTTCATGATCAGGGTTTTGGCCTCGTCCGTGGACTGGGCGGTGATATCGGTGAGCTCATCGACGGCCAGATCGGCCAGGTCGTCGCGGGTGTGGACGCCGCCTTCGGCGAGCTTGACGATCAGCTCCGGTGTAAGGCCCTCGAGGTCGCGCAGGTCCTGCGAGACTTCTTCGACGCTCTCCTCGCGGGCGATCTCCATGGTGAGCAAGGCATCCTTGGCACGCGTGCGCAATTCGTTGACGGTTTCTTCGTCGAAGGATTCGATCTCCAGCATCTCCTGGATGGGCACATAAGCCACTTCTTCCAGGCTGGTGAAGCCTTCGGAGAACAGGATGTCGGCGATCTCCTGGTCGACATCGAGCTTTTCCATGAAAAGCTTGCGGATGGTGTCGGTTTCCTCGGCGTTCTTTTGTGCCGATTCGTTCGCATCCATGATGTTGATCTTCCACCCCGTCAGGTCAGAGGCCAGCCGCACATTCTGGCCGCCGCGGCCGATGGCAATGGCGAGGTTTTCCTCGTCGACCACCACATCCATCGCGTGCTTTTCTTCGTCAACAACGATGGAGGACACATTGGCAGGCGCCAGTGCACCGATCACAAACTGCGCCGGGTCTTCGCTCCATAGCACGATGTCCACGCGCTCGCCGGCCAGCTCATTGGTGACACCATTGACGCGAGTACCTCGAACACCGACACAAGTGCCGATGGGGTCGACCCGCTTGTCGTGGGACAGGACTGCGATCTTGGCGCGAGAGCCAGGGTCGCGCGCACAACTCTTGATTTCCAGCAGGCCTTGCTCGATCTCGGGGACCTCTTGGCGAAACAGCTCAATCATGAATTCGGGCGCCGACCGCGACAGGATGATGGGTGCGCCGCGCAGCGTCAGGTCCACTTCCATGATCATGGCCCGCACGCGATCACCGTTGCGCAGATTTTCCTTCGGGATCATCTCGCCCCTGCGCAGACGTCCTTCGACGCGGCCGGACTCGACGATGATGTCGCCCTTGTCCATGCGCTTGACCGTACCGACGAAAATCTTGTCGCCGCGCGACATGAAGTCGTTGAGCAGCATTTCGCGCTCAGCATCACGGATTTTTTGAAGGATGACTTGCTTGGCCGCCATTGCGCCGATGCGGCCAATGGGCACGGAATCGACGGACTCTTCGATGTAGTCGTCCAGTTCGATGTCGGGGATTTGCTCCTTGGCTTCGAACAGCAGGACTTCCTGATCTGGCAATTGCAGACCTGCCTCGTCGGGCACGACATGCCAGCGGCGGAAAGTTTCATAGTTGCCAGAGTCCCTGTCGATGGCCACGCGGATGTCCACGTCACCTTCGTGCAGTTTCTTGGTTGCCTGGGCCAGCGCCGACTCCACTGCACCGAAGACCACGTCGCGTTCGACGTTCTTCTCGCGGGAAATCGCATCCACCAGCATCAACAATTCGCGATTCATTTCACGACTCTCCTACTGACACGGGCTTGCGCCCCTTGAAATCCACAATCGAAGCCAGGCGAGCTTCCTTGAGCTCGTCCAGCGTAAACCCCAGCGCCTGCGCCGGTGCGGGCACCCTCTTCTTGCTGACCTTCTGGCCAGGCTTGACCGCCGGCGCATCGCTCCAGACGATTTGCCAGCCCTCGCCTTCCGCACGCTCTAGCGTGCCGCGAAACTTTTTGCGGTTGGCTGCCACCTGGCCTTGCCCCGCTGCGCCCATGGGCGCCTTGAGCGTGACGTCCACCATATGGCCGGCAAATCGCTCAAAATCCTTCTGTGAACGCAACGGCCTGTCAATACCAGGCGAAGACACTTCCAGCCGCCGATACTCAATCTCGTCGACCTCCAGGGCAAACTGCAACTGGCGCGTGACTTTCTCGCAGTCCTCGACATTCACAAACTGTTGCCGCCCCGGCTGCCATGGCAAGTCGATCGTGATGCGCAGCAAGCCACCGGCGGAGCGCTCGATCTCCACCAGGTCGTAACCCAGACCGGTCACGGTTTGCTCAACGATATCCTGCAGTGCCACTGTGTCGCGTCAACCTTTAAAACGGGTCCGACCGCCAACCCCAAGGGCTGGCCGCCTACGACACTCGCGCAAAGGGCGTTTATCGACGGCGAAAAAAAACGGGCGGTGATTACCCGCCCGTTTGGTCGTGAAGCGGCAATTGTAACTCGTAAAGCCTTGATTTGCAACGATTCAGGGGCGCAATTTCATATTGGGGGTTGCCCTTGCGGGCAGATGGCAGACCGTCATCGTTCCCAAGAATCACGCAGCATGCCGCGTGCTTGACTTTTGCGTCGACAGAGCGACTCACATGCGAGAATCAGAGCGCGCTCGATAGTTACGGCTCGCTGGAAGGAATTGAGTGAAAGAGCAAGGAAAAGACCATCGCACAGTGAGTCGCGTCATGGGCATCCTGGAGCACGTCGCCAGACAAGGTGCTGGCGTGAAAATGCCAGACCTGGTGCGGGAACTGGATGCCCCGCGCACTTCCTTGTACGGTTTGGTTGCCGGCCTGGTCTCCTGCGGCTATCTGCAGGCAGGCCCTGACGGCTTCACCCTGGGTCCCTCAGTCGGGGCGTTGGTCTCCACCCGCCGGACGATCGACGAGGTTGCCCGGCCCGCCCTTAGCCGGCTGTCTGAAGAGGTGGGCGAAACAGTCATGCTGGCCGTGCGAATCGGCGACTTTCTGGTCTATGTCGACGCGGTGGAGTCGGCGCAGCTGATACGCTACTCCGCACCCCTGTACGAGCGCCGTGAGCTCTATCCCGCGAGCTCCGGCAAATGCTTTCTCGCATTCGGCCCACAAAGCTTCACCGACCCGTACCTGAAGAAGTTCGTAAAGCCGGCGCCGCGTCAGGCCGTGCAGACCGAGTTGGCGAAAGTAGCGCGAATTGGTTATTCAGTGAATCGGGGTGAAACCATTCCAGACGTCACGGCTGTGGCCGTGCCGATTCTCGTGCGCGAGCGCCTGGTCGCCTGCATCGCGGTGGCAGGGCCAAGCGTACGGATATCGAACGCGCAGATTCCGGTCATCGCCGGACACGCGCGCAAAGCCGCCCAGGCGGTGTCCGAACTCCTGCAGTGATTGCAATGCCAGCCGCACTGCCATTGAACGCAAGGCAGATTGCTGCAGGCGACTGGCCAGCCGCGCAGGCCGGCGGCTTGCTGCTCGAGTGGCTGGGGGCACAGGTTTGCCGGCAACCGACTGGCAGCCCCTCCAATGTGGCCCTGTCCGACAATTCCGGCTCGGTAATCCACTCCCCTTCGACCCACGAAGAAGATTGGAGATGCACCGGATTGGCGGCGCTCACGGGCCGCGCCAGCGGCCCGCCACTTCAAGGACCGGGTCACCCCGGCACGCTGGCCCGTGCAGTGCAGTTCGCAGTGAATCTTCTCGCGGGCGTCGATGCCGTCTCGCCTCACTGGCTGGGGGAGCGCGCTCGTCTCCTGGGCCTTACACGCAACGGCGACAGCTCGGCCGGGTCGGCGGCGCGCATCATCGCCGCATCGGATGGTTGGTTTGCCTTGAATCTACCTCGCGACTGCGATACGGACTTGGTGCCAGCACTGGTCGAAACACAGGTCCGTTGCCAGGCTTGGGAGGCGATTGCCGCATGGGCCCAAACGCAGAGCGTGGATGCCGCCATGGAGCGCGCCATGATGCTCGGGCTGGCAGTCGGCCGCGTGGCCAGGCCGGGCCCCGTGCCTGCGCTCGAAACTCCGTGGGCGATCCAGATGCAAGCCTGCACGCCGCTCGGCCGGCGGCCGCCGCTTCGCGTGGTCAATCTCGGCGCGCTGTGGGCGGCACCGCTGTGTGCCCAAGTGCTGCGGCGTTGCGCAATGCGGGTTCTCGATGTGCATTCGGTCGCCCGCGTGGACGAAGGTCCACCGGACGTCTATCGAGCACTGCACGAAGGACATGAGCGGCTGGTGCTCGACTTCGCGGCGCCAGAAGGCCGCCAGGCGTTGCGTGAGGCGCTGCAGGAGGCCGACATCGTGATCGAAGCCAGCCGCGCCCGAGCCCTGGAACAATTGGGTGTTGCGGCGCCACGGATCATGATGGACCGCCGCCCACGAACCTGGATCCGCATCACCGGCCATGGCCACGACTCAAACCGGATCGCTTTCGGCGACGATGCCGCAGTTGAAGGCGGCTTGACCGCCTGGGACAATACCGGCCCGATGTTCGTTGGAGACGCCCTGGCAGATCCGCTTACCGGCCTGCTGGCGGCAGTTGCGGCGCTGGCCTGCAGCCAATCCGCCGACCATGCTTGGATCGTGGATGTGGCCATGGTCCGATCGGCCAGGCTGGCCGCGGCCCTGTGACCTACGACCAATGGGTCTGTCCGGCCAGGGCTATGCCCCGCACGGGCGGTTGGGACGGGTCGATCTGATTCGATCCCTGGGTCTGTTCAAGCAGGATGAAGTCCGCCTGAGTGCCCAGCCAGGAGTCGGAGCCTGCTTGAACGAGATCCCGACGCGTGGACGCGCAGCGCAAGGCCTGCGTCAAGCTCAACCCCCGGCCGGGAAAATTCCTGGTGGCGCCATTGCGTGACACCGCTCCCGCGATGGAGTGCCAACGCCCGGGGCTGCCCACCGGCGCGTCCGATCCGAAGCTGACGGGAATGCCTGCCTGCAGCAATTGCCAGAGCGGCTGGTAGAACGCCGCCTCCGCGCCTTCGGCCATTTCCACCAATGCATCGGCACGCTCCAGCACGAATCCTGGATTGGCGCACACCATGCACCCGGCTTGCGCGACGCGCTCGATCACCGCCTCTGGGCAGACAGATGCATGCTCTATCCGATCCTCACGTCCCGCCTGCGTACAGGCAGCAACAATCTGATCGGGCTCCACCGCGTGGAAAGCGGATGGGCGCGTGAGCTTGCAAGATACCGCCTCGGGTTCGAAGTACTTGATGTGCGTGGCATGCGGCAACGGGTCCCGCGCGGCGCCCATGAAATCGACATGGACAGGCGCAAGCGCAGCGCGCAGCCAGGCCACACGCTCCTGGCTGGCAGCGGTAAGCGGTGTGGCGTTGCGCACCAGCAGGCTCATTGGGCCACCTGCACTTTTCCCGCTGTGGTGTGAGCGCCTTCGATCGGCCTTGCAGCGCTCACGAGAGCACCTCGTCCACCAGTCCCCATTCGGCGGCGGTCAACGCACCGATTGTCTGGCCGCTCAGCATGAGGTAGGCGGCCCGCCAGCGTCCGATGCGTCGGGGAATCGACACCGTGCCTCCGGCACCAGGCAACAGCCCCATGCCCAGCTCGGGCAGGCGCAAGAAAGTGTCCCGGTGGGCGGACACCTGATGCGCAAAGGCGGCGAGCTCTGCCCCGGCGCCCACACACGCACCGTGCAGCGCGACCCGCAGCCGACGCGCGCACAAGTGGAGCCGCCACGCGACGCTGGATTCCAGGCGCACCAGGTGCGAAGCCACCGGCTCCCGTGCCAGGCCGAATTCGCAGAGATCTCCGCCGCTGCAGAACGAGGCGCCGCGACCGGTCATGTGAATCTGCACGCGCCCATCCACGAGCGCCAGCTCAAGGCATTCGAGCAAGTCGTCACGCATGCGCCGACTCAGCGCATTGTGACGAACGGGGTCGTTGAGAACCAGGTGCAGAACGTCACCTTCACGCCGCATGTCGACCAGAGCTTCCTCGCCCGTCTCCGGTCGCACCGCAGGCTGATCGCCACGCCGACCCAGCCAGGCCGAGAACTCAGGCCCACTCTGCAGTAACGAGTAAGCCTGCGATTCGCGCTCCAGTCCCTGCCGCGTGTCGCTGCCAGCGGACGCCCGCAGGAGTGAGGCCAGGATCAGAGCGGCACGCGGGCACGACAGGATGCGCATTTCGAGGTCTTGGCAGGCCTTGGCGATGTCATCCACTTGAACGGCCATTTTCGACTGAACCGGACTTTCCGACAGGCAGAAGTCGAGCCCACCGATGGCTTGCGCCTCGCAGCGGCTTGCAGGAGGGTGGATGCCCACCAGGATGCGTCCGCAAGCCTGCTGGGCCAGGCACGCCAGCACGTCGTCGTCATGTGCAGTCGTGCTGTCCGTGAGGTCCGTGAGGTCCACGAAGGCCATCGGAGCCTGCGGCTCGCCGTCCTGACCGAGCAGCGCAGTCGCGCTCAGCCAATCGCGAAGCTCGCTCCATCGAATACGCGCAGCGGCGGGCATGACGGCTGCTGCGTCAGATCACGCCCAGTCGCGCCAGCCCGTCCAACTGCTCGTCGCTCATGGCCAACTCGCGCTTGAGCACGCTGCGCGTGTCCCTGCCCAAGGCGCCTCCCGCGCGCGACACCCGCCCCGGCGTTTCGGTGAGCTTCGGAATGACGCCGCGCATCGCCATCTCGCCAATGTCATCGGTCTGTACCCGGATGATCTGCTCTCGCGCAGCATAGTGCGCGTCCTTCATGATGTCCTCCATGGAATAGAGCTTGCCCGCCGGCACGCTGGCCTGGGTGAGTAGGGACACCAGTGGGCCATGGTCCATGGACAGAGCCCAGTCTTGCACGATGCCCTCGATCTCGTTGCGCACGCGAATGCGTTCCTGGTTGGTGCGAAAGCGCGGCTCATCAAGCAGATCGGGCCGGCCCATGGCGTGGGCAAGGCGAGTGAAAAGTTCGTCGCTGCTGCAGGCGATCGCGATCCATGCGCCATCCCGTGTCTTGAAGTGCGTGTGAGGCGCGGCGCTGGGATTTTCGGCGCCGCATGGCCCCCGCACCTCGCCGCGCTTGTCAAAGACTTCGACATGGTCCTCCAGCATATGGAAGACCGGCTCGAACAGTGCCAGGTCGACTTGTTGGCCTTCGCCGGTTGCCTCGCGGCTGCGCAGCGCCAGCATGGCACCGAAGGCGGCGTAGATGCCTCCCAGGTAATCCGCGAGCGCGGCGACTCCTGGCAGCAGCGGCTTGCCACCCACCTCTCCCACCAGGTGCGTGAGCCCGCCGAAAGCCATCGCGGTGCGGGCTACCGAGGTGAGGTCCTTCAGCGGTCCTGTCTGTCCGAAGCCAGAGACGCTGACCATGATGAGCCGCAGATTGTCTGCCCGGAGGGTCTCGAAATCCAGCCCCCACTTGTTGAGTGTGCCGGGCCGGTAATTTTCGATCACGATGTCTGCCTCGCGGCACAGAGCCCGCACGATCGACTGCCCTTCGGCCTTGCGCATGTCAATGGTGATTGTTTCTTTGTTGCGCGATATGGTCCGCCAGTAGTAGCTGGTGCCCTCCTGTGAGGCGCCCAGGCGCCGCAGCGGATCGCCAATGAGCGGCATTTCCACCTTGATCACGTTGGCTCCGAAGTCACCGAACAGGGTGCCGCAATACGGACCCGCGATGAACACGGACAGGTCCAGAACTTTCACCCCCTCAAGGGGCCGCGGCTTTGGTTGGGTCATGCGTTGTGCTCCTGCGCTCAGTCCTTGCCCAGGACCTTGCGGGAGTTGGCAAGGTCCACTCTCAGGTGCTTGGCGAACTCTTCCGGCCCAAGCAGCTCGGCCACCAGCGAAGCGCGCGACATGCGCTCTTGCACCTCCGGCATGGAGAAGGCCTTGGCGATCGCGCCGTGCAAGCGCTCCACGCGATCGCGTGGCGTGCCGGCGGGCGCGAGGAATCCGAACCAGACCTCGGCCGTGAAGCCCGGCTGCCCCAACGCCTCCGCCAGTGTCGGTACATCTGCCAGCTTCGCAAGCCTGCGGCCTGAGCCGATTGCGATAGCGCGCAGCTTGCCCGCCTCAATGAGCGGCGCGGCGGCTGGCAACGAGATGAGCGAAGTCAGCACCACGGCAGAGGATATGTCGGTCATCGGCTGAGTAGCGGATTTGTACATCACTTCCTCGACCTTGAGTCCCGAAGCCTTCTTGATGAGGTTCATGTAAATCTGCGCTGGAGACCCTGCGCCAGGCGCTGAGAAAAACGCCTTGTCCTGGTTCGCTGCTGCGTAATCCTTCAGTTCCTGGAAGTTTCGTATCGGCAACTGCGGGGACACCACGAGGACCAGCGGCACAGCACCCACACGCGCGATCGGTGTAAAGCTGGTCAGCGGGTCGTACGGGGGACTGGCCTGGAGCAGCGGGGCCACAGTGAAAGGAGGATTGGCGGCCATCACCATGGCGTAGCCGTCCTTGACCGCGCGCATGGCCGCTTGAGTGCCCACCACGCCCGCGGCGCCCTCGCGGTTGTCAATGATGACTGGCACTCCCAGGATGGACTGCAGCGCCTCGTTATAAATGCGGGCGATGACATCAATGCCGCTGCCGGCACTGAACGGGACGATCAAGTCAATCTTCTTGGCTGGGAAATCCTGCGCAAGGCTGGGTCCCTGACATGCAAGCGCCGCGATGAGGGCCGCCGTGATTCGAATCCATTTCTTCATTTCTGTCTCCTTTTAATGGCGTGAAAGAAACTCCGCAGTCAGCGCCAGACATAGGTCTGGCGCGTGGAAAGGAGCGGGCGCCGCCCGGCAGCCGCTGGCGCCTCGGCCTCGAATCGGCTGTGGATGACCGCGAACACCAGAGGCCCGTCCTTGCCGTCCTTGACGTACAGGTCCTCGTAGCGGCTGAGCACACTGATTCGCTCCCCCATGCGTGCAAGAGAGAACATGGTGTGGTCGCTGCCGCCGTTGAGAAAGCGTTTGAGCGGCAGGTCCAGCGACTCCAAGCCCAAAATTGTGCTGAGCTGCCCGAATCCGTCGAAGTGCGGATCGGCGACGGCGGCGCTCAGAGGATCGGGCGTTCCCGCTGCACGGCGTAAGGCATGCAGCGGAAACAAAGGCGGTGCGACGATCTGGCCGAAGCGACCGGCTTGGGCGGCAGCATCGTCTGCGTACCAGGGATCAGGGTCCATGATGGCTTGTGCGAAACGCCGTATGGCCCCTCGCTCAACCGGCTCTGGCGCGTACTGCCGCTCGCTCCACTTACCCACTTGGCTTGTCTGGTGAGGCCCGAGGAGACGGCTGGCCGCAGGAGACAGCGGGCTGCGGGCCACGGCGCACGGCACCGCGTCCTCAGTTGGCTGCAGCGGCTCGGGCACCGTGTCACCGCCACGCAGAGGCAGCATCACGACCGCCTCGCCAAGAGTGTTGGACGCATTTCCCGCGTCGCTGAGTTCCACCGAACACCGGACGAGGCCGAACCCAGTGCGACGCTCCAAGCCGATGACGCGGCCGCGTGCACCGAGCGTTGCGCCGCATGCATCCGTGCCGCGGTACTGGAACCGCAAGCTGCGCAGCCAGCCACCGCGTCCCGCCCAGTCCTTGAACAGCTGCGCGAGAACGTGCTGCTTCCAGGACCCGGCCACCACGACGTCAGGCAGGCCGTCGTGGCCCGTGGCAAACGGTGCGTCGTAGTGGATGCGGTGCCAGTTCTCGATGGCGGCGGACCAGCGCATCAGGTGCATGGACGTCAGTGGCCCCTTCAATAGCGGGCCGACTTCCTGGCCCTGTTCGATGTCCTCGAAGAAAAGCTGTGTGCTCATGGCCCCTGCGTCTCCTCTGTCTCCACTGCAGCGTCGGTGCTGCGAAACGCTTCCGCGACCTGCCTGCGCAGCAGCTTGCCCGTGCTCGTGTAGGGAAGTTGCGGCCAGAGCGCGATGCAGTCCGGCGTGCGCGCGCTTCGCACCACGCCGCGGACAAAACTGCGCAGTTCTTCTGTGCTCGGGTGGTGACCCGACCTGAGGACCACGGCCGCCACGATGCGTTGGCCCCACTGCGGATCAGCAATGCCTGCAACCGCTGCTTCGAGCACGCCCGGATGCGTGAGCAGAACTTCCTCGATTTCAGCCGGTGCAATGTTTTCTCCACCACGAATGATCGTGTCGTCATGCCGGCCCTCGATGAACAGGTAGCCGTCTGGGTCCAGGTGCGCCTTGTCGCGGGTGTTGAACCAGCCGAGTGGGTCCAGGGCGGTTTCGCTGCCAAGATATTCACCCGAGACCTGCGGGCCACGCACCCAGAGCATTCCACTGCTCCCAGCCGCCAGGCTCGCACCCGCTTCATCGCGGATGTCGAGTTCGATGCCCTCAAGCGGACGACCTGCCGATCCGAGCCGCGCCCGGACGTGTTCCTGTGGGCTTGCCAACGCAGCGCGGTGGTCCTGGGGACCTAGCATCGCAATGGTCGAGCTCGTCTCTGTGAGCCCGTAGGCGTTGACGAAGTCCACGTGCGGCAGCAACTTCAGGGCGAGCTCCACCACGTTGCGTGCAAGCGCCGCTCCGCCATACGAGACAGTGCGCAGACTGTCCAGTTCGGGGTTCCCATCCAAGATCTTCAACTCATCGACGATGCGCGCTAGCATGGTCGGAACCAGCATGGCCTGTGAGACGCGCTGCGTGCGCGCCACATGCAGCCATTGCGTTGCACTGAAGTTATCGAGATAAGCGATTGTTCGCGTGGCGTAGATGTTGCTCAGCAGATTGCTCACACCGGCGATGTGGTACGGCGGCACGCTCACCAGCGCCATCTCGGACGCCTCGGCGCTCCCGAAATCCATGTTGGTGAAAATGTAGGAGCTCACATGCGAATGGCGAAGCACCGCGGACTTCGGTGCGGACGAAGTGCCGCTGGTTTGCAGGAGGATCGCAACACTGTCAGAGGCAGCTTCACCCAGCTCGATGTCTTGTTCCTGAGGCACCTGGAGTGCAACTCCGATCCAATCGGCCGCCAGCGCGCACTGCCATCCCAGCCTTCGCAAGCGTTCGGCCGATGTGGCATCGCCAAGCAACATCGGGCGTGCCAGCGCCGCCAAGGCCGCGCTCAGTTGAGCATCCCCCAAGCGATAGTTCAAGGGCAGCAGCGGTACTCCCGCAGCAGCAGCCCCGAACACAGCCACCGCGAATGCGGGATGGTTCGCCCCCATGTAGACCACGTGGCTGGAACCGCCCGCGCGCACCTGCCGCGCTAGCGAGAGCGACATCTGCCGCAGGTCCTCGTAGCTGAGACGGGAATCTCCCCAAACGATCGCGCAGCGGTCGGGCGTGGCGCAAGCAGCCATGTCCAAGAGCGTCCAGATCGACATCGGCCATTCCTCAATCGGAGGCGGGCAGCTTGCGCGGCCCCATTTGCTGCAAAGGCTCCGCTCCCAGCGAAAGGCTGCCTGCGCCACCCCGCACGCACAGCACCTCCAGGACTGCGCCGCTCTTCTCATAGCGCTTACCCAGAAGTGTTCCGTCGGCAAACGCTGGGTCCATGGATGTCGGTGGCTCTTGTGCATCGCTGGCTGCCCGCATCGCCGTCCCGCCGCAGCGCAGATCCACGTCGCCAGCTTGCGCGCGCACGACCACCACCTCCGTTTCGCACACGGCACTTCGCAGGCGCGCTCCTGGTTTCAGATTCATTGTGCATCCTCGCGCGTGACCGCACCACCCAGGTCGCGCGGGATGGGAAGTGGGACAAGACCGCTGGCTCGGGTGGGAAGCGCGACGGTTGCGGTGCCCACCGTCGTCACTTCACCACGCTGGTTGTCCGCATGAAGTTCCAGATCCACCAGCTTGTAGTCACCAACCACTCGCTTGCCCACGACACTTCCGCGCCACCAGAGCGTGTCTCCAAACAGATTGGGACGCTTGAGGGTGGCCGAGAACTTGTGCAGCACGCCCTCGTCACCCATCCAATGGGTCACCAGGTTGCCACCCCAGGAAACCCGCTGAAAGCCCGAGTCGTAGGCGCCGCCCATGCCAATATCACCACCCACATCCGCCTCCAGGTGGCCACGGCCGGGCGATTGCTTCACCCCGGAATCCGAGATGTCGTAGTCCGCATGGCGCTGGCGATAGTGCACAGCGTCAGCATGGGCGCCCCCATAGGGGCGCGCACCCATCGCACCCGCGTAGAAGGCCACCATGTCGTTGGAGTTCAGTGGCCCCTTGACCACGGCGGGCAACTGCTCACCGACCTTCACGTCCTCGAAATAGCGAGGAACGGCACCACGGGGCGTCTCGCGCAGGATCTCGTTCTCGATGGCCTCGATCTCCTGCGCGGCATAGCGGTGTGGTGGCCTGCGCTCGTATTTCACCTTGCCTTCTTTCTTGAGCGCGGCGCCGCGCGGTGTGCGCGCATTGCGTCCATAGGCCTCGGCGATGAGCAGCCCATCGGGGCGCTGGTAACGCGTATAGCCCGTCTGCAGCAGCCAACGGTTTGAGAAACGGCCGGTCTTCAAGTCCTGTGCGTGGAATGTCGTCACCGGACGGATCTCGTCTCCAAGGCGCACGACATCGTAGAAAGTCCAGTCCACGCCGGCATAGATCCATTGCAGTCCCGGCAGGCGCGGTGCGACGATCGTGTTGTCGAAGGCGAACAGGAACATCGGGGGCGCGATCAGCCCGCCCCAGCGTGTCTTGCTTGCGTACGCCGGGTCACGGTAGAGTGGGTTGCGGTCGCCGATGCCTTCCACGAAATGGGCTATGGCGTCGCGCGTGGCCTGTGTCACCCACTGCATTCGGTCGCGCCGAAGCTGCGTGCCGAGCAGCGATGCCGCATCGGCGATCGCCGCATCGGTGAGCTCGCCCCATGGCTGTGCCACAGCCGGCTGTGCCTGCGTGGCTTGCGATTGTTCTTGTTCCATGGGCGTCTCGTCTCCTGTTCGGTTCATGCGGGTTGAGGACGGGGATCCGTTCCATCGAACGCTCCGTGCGCATGCAATGTTTCCAGCTCATCGTGCGATAGGCCAAGCTCGGCCAACACTTCGGCCGAGTGCTCCCCCAGGTCGGGCGCGCGGCCACGCACGGTGGCGATCGGCGGCTCAGCCCGCATGGGCGTTCCATAGATCGGCAATGGCCCAAGGATGTGGTGATCGACTTTCACGATCGACATCCGGGCCAGCGCATGCGCGTCTTCCAGCAGATGTTCGACGGCATACACCGGTGCAGCCGGCACCCCAGCCTCGGCCAGCAAAGCGAAGGCACTTTGCGCTGAGCGCGCCGCGGCCCATGCACGGATCCAGTCCTCGATCTCGGCGCCGTGCTGTCGGCGCTCCGACGCATTGAGCGGCTTGGCCCATGAGGGGGCTTTGAGCACCTGGTGCAGCATCTGCCAATCGCCGTCGCAGCGAACCGCGATGCTGATCCAGTCGTCTTCTCCCGCGGTTCGATAGATCCCATGGGGCGTGAATGCCACGTGCTCGTTGTGCACCGCCGGCCGTGCGCTGGCATCGATCTGGCGCGCCACCATCAAGGGGCCCAAATGATAGGCCGCGGATTCCATCATTGAGGTATCGACGATAACGCCCCGGCCACAGGACTGTGCGCGCCGCACAGCAGCCAGCGCGGCCAGCGAGGCAAAGAGCGCTGCGCTCACATCGCCCAGGTTCAGGGTGACCAAACCGATGGGCGGTTCGCTGCGGTATGCGCACAGCGCATCGAGCCCGCCAAGGGCCGTGCTCTGTGCAGCATAGCCACGCAATGTGGCGTCAGGGCCTTTTTGTCCGCATATGCTGATGCGCACCATCACCAGATCGGGCTTGATGCGCGCGAACCATTCCGGCGAAAGTCCGAGCCGGTCCAGGGAGCCGGCCCCGAAGTTCTCAACGACCATGTCAGCCTGCGCGACCAGCCTGGCAAGCACCGTCTTGCCGGCCTCGCTCGCGATGTCAAGTACCAAGCTGCGCTTGCCGCGGTTCACGTTGTTGAAATGCGGCATGAGGTTGGGCAGAAGCCCGTCTTCATCTTCCGCAGGATCGATGTCGAGCAGGGGCACGCCCACCCGGGATGTGTCCAACTTGGACTTCGATTCGATCTTGATCACATCTGCTCCCAGGTCACCCATGGTCTGTGCAACGAGCGGACCGCTCAAGACCCAGCCCAGGTCCAGCACGCGTATACCGGCAAGTGGCAGCGCCTGAGCAGACGGCACAGGCGCTGCCGCAGCTGGCGCGGCCGGCGGCTGTGTGCCTTCTGAGCCGAGTTCTGTCAGTGTGAAAGGGGGGCGCGGTACTTTCAGCTTGCCCCCCTCGTGCGAACGCTCGACCATGAAGCCGCGGCTCGCGAGCTGGCGATCGACCAGCAGGTCGTCGATCGTCTGTACCGCTGCGAATGGAATGCCGTGCTGCACAGCGATTTCGCGCAGTTGGGCTTTGGTGTGCTGGCTCAGCCATGCGCCGACCAAGCGATCCAGTTCCTGGACGTGCTTCTCGCCGTTCACGCGGCGATCGGCAAACTCCGGTTGCGAGCCCCAGGCAGGATCGCCCATGATCTTCAATAGCTTCTTCCATTGACGACCCTGAAGGCACACCAGGGAGACTGCGCCATCCTTGCAAGGCAGCACGGTGAACGGATACGGATTTGGCTTGCGGGGGCCAGCACGGCGGGAGACATCGCCGACAAGCGCCGCCAGGCTGTACAGGCCGGCAACATGGTTTGTTGCCAGCACATCCGCTTCGGCAAGGTCAACCCGTGTAAGCCCTGGGCGCCGCAGCGAGGCAAGGGCCGAGATGGCAGCCATGACCCCGCCCTGGTAGGCGGCCAGCATGATCGGCGGTGCAATCGGCTCGCGCGCCGCATCGCCAACGTAGGCGGCGATCGCACCGTAGGCCATCAGGTTGAGCTCTGTTGCGGGCCGGCCAGCATAAGGGCCTTCTTGGCCGAAGGCTGACAAATGAACCCAGACAGCCTTGTCCTGCCCCAACATCTGCGCCCAGGGCGCGCAGTCGGTGCGCGTCTCGCCAGACGTGAAGAGGACGTCGAATGGCGCAGCCGCATGCGCCTGTTTCAGCTCATCCACACTGTGCGCAAGGGTCTTGCTCTGATCAAGGGCAATTGCCAGGGCGGCCAAGTCCAGCAATGGCACATCCGCAGGCTCATCCTCTGGGTGCGACTCAAGACGAAAGACTTCGGCGCCCAGATCAGCGAGCAACGCGCCCGCGACACGGACCGACAGTCGCCCCGGGATTTCCAACACGCGCAATCCGGCGAGCGGGCCCGAAGGTGACAGCGGGGGAAGTGCGACAGTCACACCAGATCCTCATGTGATCGGCGTTGGATCATTCATAAATGTCGTATATACGACAAGATAGACGCGATACGGATAGTGTAGTGTCGCTCGTTAGAAGGGTCAAGAATGGCGGACGACTCAGGACCACGATTTCAGGCAGTCACTGCCACGCCGTAACCAAACGGATAGACGGTGCAGCCTACTCGTTGCGACAGGGTTCGCCCGGCGGCGTGCAGGGCGACGACCATTCGCGCTTCTTCTTCTTCGGTGACCGCATGGCTAGGGAAAGCCAAGCTGAGGGTGCCGATGGCCTCGGGCCCGCGACCGAACACCGGTGCCGATATCACCCCAAGGCCAGGTGTCGTTTCACCCCGCTGCACCGAATAGCCTTGGGCCCGCGCCTGATCGATCAGGCGGTCAATTTCAGCGGGCTCGGTCACTGTGAATTCAGAAATTCGTTCTAGTGGTTGCTGAACCCGCAGGCGCTGCGAGCGCTCTCGGTCTATGAAAGCCAACAAGACGCGACCCGCCGAAGTGGAGTGAACCGGCAGCCAGGTGCCCGCACGCCAGCCGGTATCGACAAACAAGGGGCCTTCGATTCCCAGAAGGTAAAGCACCCGGTCGCCGTCGAGCACCGACAGCCGGGCACTGTGGCCGGTTTTGTTGACCAAATCTCGCATCACCGGCATTGCACCTCGGCTGAGCGTATCGAAGGTGACGTAGCGCGAGCCCAGCACAAAGAGTCTGGCACCCGCCTGGTAGCGCCGTGATTCCACGTGCTGGCTGAGCAAGCCGAACTCGGCAAAGGTCGCCAGAACCTTTGACACTTGGCTCTTGGACAGCTTGCAGCGCTCGGCGAGCTCACCCACTCCAAAATCTTGTCGCTCGCCGGCAAATTCCATCAGCACACGCAAAGCCGAACGCAGGGATTTCATGCCCTCGGCATCTGCCCCCGCGCTCGACTTGTCGGTCAGGTCTTGCTCCATGATTTACCACGCCTGTTTCAAGAGTTGAAGGATGGCCTCTGCACTGACGGTTCGACGCGGGTTGAAATACGTGCCCCGATCGACCAGCGCGTGATCGGCAATCAGAGGCAACAAAGAAATATCAAGCCCCGTGTCCCGCAACCGTGTCGGCACCTTTGCGCTTACCTGTAGTTCGCGCACCTTTTGAATGGCGGCCTGAGCTTGCTCTGCTTCAGTGCCCTGCATCACACCCATCGCCTGCGCCATGCCGGCGAGTTCAGTCTGCGCCACCGGCAGGTTATAGAGCATCACGTGCGGCAACATGATCGAATTGGCCACCCCATGGGACAACCCGCCAGCCGCGCCCAGGCAATGGCATATGGCGTGATGAATACCCACCCGCGCGTTCGATATCACCATTCCCGAAAGGTGCGCCGCGTTGAGCACACCTGCGCGCGCGTCGATGTCCTTTGGATTGGCCACCATTCTCGGCAGTGCGTCCATGAACAGGCGTATGCCGTGCAGCGCCAATGCGTCGGAGATTGGGTTTCGAAGGCGAGAGTACAGGCCTTCGACACAATGGGCGAAACCGTTCATGGCGGTGGTGGCCATCACGGCCACTGGCACTTCCACGTTCGCCTCAGGGTCCAGCACGATCAAGCGGCTTGCCAGCGTGTTGTCCCAGAACAGGAGCTTGCGGCCGTCGTTGTCACGAATGCCCAGGCCTGGCGTCACCTCAGCAGCCGAGGCGGTGGTCACCACCGTGATGACGGGTAGCTTAGGCGCCGGCAATGGCTTGGGGAAAAACCGATCTGGTGGCTCGAAGCGACTCGCATGCTCTTGCAGGCGCCCGCCCTCGCCAAGCAAAATCGCAATGCCCTTGGCGCTGTCGGATGCGCTGCCCCCGCCCACCGCCACGAGGCCATCGACGCGATGTTCGCGTGCGAGTTGCGCGCCCCGCGTGACCATATCGACAGCAGAGTGCTCGACCACCTGATCGAACACCAGTACCGCGCGTGGACCCAACGCAGCCAGCACGCGATCAAACAACTTGCTTCGTCGGGTGTTGCCGCCACACACGACCATCACTCGCTCGCATCCCAGCGCCTTGGCTTCTGCCCCAAGCGTGTCGATCGCGCCAGGTCTGTGGACTACGCGTGTGCCGGTGTTGCGATAGTCGAGCCAACCCGCCGGAAGGATATCGGGTGCGCGCTCGGCTGAGGCAGCCAATGGAGTCAGGTCTTGCGTCATGAATGTGTCTGATATGTTCACTGCTTGTTCGACCAGTGATCCTGGGCGTTGGCGTCCCAAAAGACGATTTTTCGGTGGGCCCAATCGGCCAGCAGATACAGGCTCACCCCGAAAGAGCTGAGGATCAAGAGAATGGCAAATACGCCGGGTGTGTCGAGCTTGAACATCAACTGGCTCATCAGATAGCCAAGCCCCGCTTCCGCACCTACAAACTCTGCCGCTATCGCGCCCAGCAAGGCAAGCACCACGGCCGTTTTCATACCTGCGAAGATGTACGGCGCGGCGCTGGGCAGCCGAACCCAGATCAGCTCATGCCGCCACCCGCCTTTGAGAGAGCGTATCAAGGCAATGCGGTCGGAATCCACCGCACGCAAGCCCACAATCACGTTGACCAACACGGGGAAGATCGCAACGATCATGGTGATGAGTATCTTGGACTCAATGCCAAAGCCCACCCAGATCATCATGAGCGGCGCCAAGGCGATCTTCGGCATGGTCTGCAGCGCGAGCAGGTAGGGGTAGACCATCACCTCGAAGGTACGCGAGAGCGCAATGGGCACGCCCACCAAAATGCCGAAGCTCACCCCAAGCACGTAGCCCATGACGACTTCCTGCGCGGTCACGGCGATATGCTTTTGAAACATGCCGGTACGAAAGCCCTCGCTCAGCGATTTCAGAATGTCTGAGGGTTTGGGCAGAATCATCTGCTGCACCTTGAACACATGCACCGCAATCTCCCAGGCGCCAATCAGCGCGATGAAGAGTAACAAGGGTCCACCGATGCGAAACCAGCGGCTTGTGACATTCATTTCGGATTCCTCCCGTACAAGCAGGCGCGAACCTCGCTCGAATACTGGGCAAACTTGCCCGAGTCGATGGTGATCAGGTCGCGCGGCCGAGGCAGATCAACTCGGATGTCAGCCAGCACGCGGCCGGGTCGGGCACTCATCACCAAGATGCGATCCGCCAGAAAGACGGCCTCGCTGATCGAGTGGGTGACGAAGACCACAGATTTTTGATTGAGCATCCAGATGCGTTGCAACTCTGCGTTCATGGTCTCGCGCGTCAGCGCATCGAGCGCGCCGAAGGGTTCATCCATCAACAAGAGCGCTGGGTCGTGCACCAGCGCCCGCGCCATGCCCACACGCTGCTGCATTCCTCCGGACAGCTCGCTGGGGTATCGATCAGCGAATTCCTCCAGCCCAACCACTTTCAACAATGCGCGGGCTCGATCTTCCCAGCCGGCCCGCCCCGCCCTGCCCTGCACGCGCAAGGGCAGCAGCACGTTTCCAAGAATGGTCAGCCAAGGAAGCAA
Organism: Comamonadaceae bacterium; assembly: GCA_947476285.1. Lineage (GTDB taxonomy): Bacteria > Pseudomonadota > Gammaproteobacteria > Burkholderiales > Burkholderiaceae_C > Ramlibacter. The sequence continues at coordinate 43,502 of CANJPU010000027.1, forward strand.
GGTGGCGCTTTGAAACACGAAGCCAATGTCGTCACGCGCAAGCCCGATCTTTTCGGAACCGATGCGGCCCTGTCCGCCGCTGGGTGGCACCAATCCCGCCAGCACTTTGAGCAAGGTTGATTTCCCGCAGCCGCTGGGACCGACGATCACGCAAAATTCGCCATCCCATAGCTGGAAGTCCATGCGGTCAATCGCCAGCAGAGGCTCGCCATTGCGCGTCCGATAGCTGACCTCAAGCTCCTTGATGTCAACGAAGGGCCTGCCTGCCTGCTGTTCAGGTGCTACCTGATCGGGCGGGACCGCGGACTCGGTGGAACTGGATGATTGCATTTGATTTGTGAATCTTTGAAGAATGGTGTTGGGTCTGGCCGCTCAATCGACGCGGTAGCGAGACAGCTTGGCCGCATCCAGGCGAACACCCAGTCCTGGCGCCTCGCTCGCCCGCATCCGGCCCCCTACGATGGGTGGCAATGCGTCATCTTCCAGCAGGTCAGCCACCGTGTTGAGGTGAAAGCCCAGTTCGGCCGGCTGACTGGCCGTTGCACGGTGAGCCACGGTGAAATGCAGCGCAGCCAGGATGCCCAGCGTGCTGTCGCCCTGGCTTGCAATGACGTTGCGAATACGAAGCGCCGCGCATTGAGCCACAATGTTGCGCGAGATGCGAAAACCGGTTCGTGCCGTCTTGATCCCCACGAGCTGAACGAATCCATCGGCGACCTCTCGGGCAACTTCGGCTGGATTGCGGCAGCTTTCATCGCCCATGATGGGCACGCGCGTGTGCTTCTGAACCAGGGCTCGTCCAGGTCGGTCGTCTCGATGCACCGGCTCTTCGGCCCAGGCCATGCCAATCTCATATCCGGCGTCCAGCACCCGCAGTGCGTCGGATGCGTTGAGCCCTGAATTGCCATCCACATACAAGGTGACATCGGGCAAGGCCTGTCGCAGTGTGTGCAGCATGGCAACGTCCTGTCGTGCGTCCACGCCCACCTTCAGCTTGAAGCTGTCGATGCCATAGCGTTCCCGCACTGCCAGAGCTTCATCCGCCATGGCTTGCGGCGCCCCGTAGCCGCAGATGTAGGTCACGCGCGCGCTCGTATCCCAGCCACCCAGCAAGCGGTGACACGGCACGCCCATCGCCTGTCCGGCGATGTCGTGCATGGCTATGTCAAGCGCGCCTTTGATGGTGTCGTTGTGCTCGACCTGGTCGAACGCCGCCCAAGCCCTCTCAAAGCCCATCGGGTCCTGGCCCACCAAAGCTGGGGCAAACCATTGGCGCACGGCCGCGAGCATGCTCGCCTGCGATTCGCCGTAGAAGAACGGTCGTGACGGTGCCTCAGCGCTTCCAATCAAGCCCTCATCCGTGTGCACCTGCACCAGCACATGCTCGCTGACCGTGAGCGTGCCCCCGGCATAGCGCACCGGGTTCTTCATAGGCAGATTGAAGGGGATGCAGTCGATCCGAGTGATTTGCATGTTTGATTTCAGGTTCAATCGCTGTCAAGCGCGTGCTTACCCGCGCGCGCTCATGTGTGCCTGCACAAGCGCCTCGTCGATGGGCAAGCCCAGGCCTGGGCCAGTGGGCGCTGCGACCTCACCCTTGATGATGTCCAGCGAGCCCTGCCAGATGGACGGCCAACCCGGCCATAGCTCCACACCCGATGCGTTTGGCGTGGCGCACATCAAGTGCACATTGAGCTCGGGATAAACATGCCCCGCCATTTCAATGCCTGCTATTTCCGCGGCAGCCGCGATTTTTCGCCAGCCTGTGATGCCGCCAACGCGCTGCAGGTTGGGCATCAAGATGTCGCAGGATCGTTCGCTGATAGCGCGGCCCGCTGCCGCGACCCCGAACAGGTTCTCGCCAGTTGCCAGATCCATTGAGATGGCGCTGCGCACCTGTGCATGGCCGTAAAAGTCGTCGGCGCGCACCGGCTCCTCCAGCCAGCGCAGCTCGCAATCGTCCATGGCGCGTGCCCAGCGAATCGCGCCTTTTGCGCTCCACTGCTGATTGCCATCCACTGCGATAGAAACTTTCGCTCCGACCGCATCGCGCACAGCCAGGATTCGCTCGCGGTCACCCTCGATGCCGTGTCCGGCCTTGATCTTGATGGCGGTGTGCCCCTTGGCGACAAAACCTTCGGCTTCACGGCACAAGGCATCGATTGACAGGGAAAGGGAGCCGCCGCTGGCATAGGCGTTTGTCTTCTCGCGCGCACCACCGAGCAATTGCCACAGCGGTTTGCCAAGGCACTTTCCAGCCAGGTCCCACAAGGCCATATCAATTGCCGACAACGCCGCCAAGGCAACCCCAGTGGGCCCCGCGATGGCAAGCAGTTGGTGCATCTCGCGCCAGTGCCGTTCTATGGCGAGCGTCTCCATACCGATTCGGGTATCGCCAAGCGATCGGGCGATGTGCAGAACGGGCAGAGCGTCGGCCGCTCCAAAAGCAAAGGCGACTCCGGCCCCCTCAACGCCCTGGTCATCGCGGATACGCACCAACACCACGTCCACACTATCGATCAGCCTGATCGCAGCCCGAAATGGCGGCGATAGGGGAAAGCACAAGGCCGTTGTGCTGATCGATGCAATGCGGGACGCTGCAGTAGACATCAGCCCTTGAATTCGCGCGCCCGACGGCGGACTTGCGCGACATCGAAGCGGTTGATCTCGTCGATCAATTCGTTGCTGTAGATCGATTTTGGATCGAGTTGCTTGTCCACATCCCCAATCTTCTTGAGCATGTTGACGTAGGTGTTGACGTCCACTTCATGCATGAAGCCCCATTTGTCGCGCTTGACCACCATGTTGTCGATGCGCATGTTGGTCAGGCGGGCCATCAGCGAGCGCCGGCCCAGCGCGAGCGCGGTGGCGTCGTCCACATTCGATGGGCGCTGCTCAGGATAGCGCTTGAAGTGAATGCGAACCGCAGCGTCCGGGTTCTCCAGCGCAAAAACGGTGCTCTTGGCGTGCGCGCGGCCCAGGCGAATCAAGGCATCGCGCTTGTTCTTGAGCGTCTCTGGCTTGACAACCAAAGCAGTCTGGAAACTGATTCTGTCTGACAAGGGCGAGGTAAGAATGCGCAGCTTGTATTTTTCGGGGTTGACGCTTTCAATGGCCGAATAAACGCTGTCGTACATTGCGAGCGCATCGACCTGCTTGGTCAGCCAAAGTGCAGCGGCCGCCTGTGCGCCGTAGCCCACGTCGACAAAGGTCACGGAGTTGGGGTCAATGCCCGCGTCTTCCAGCACTGCCTTGACGATGGGCACGGTGGCAGTGGCCTGGCCGATCACGCCGAGCTTCTTGCCTTTCAGATCAACAAGACTACGGATCGGGCTTTCCGCGGGAACAGCCGGCATCTGGAAATTTTGCGTGATCATGTTGTAGAAAGCCACCAGCGGGGAGCCCTTGGATGCCGGCACCATCAGACCCACTGAGGTACCGGCGTGCACGATATCGGCCTGCCCTGTAATGACCAACTGAGCCCCCAGAGCAGATCCGCGCGCCGACTTAAGTTCGACGTCCAATCCTTCTTCTTCGAAGAAACCTGCCGCGTAGGGCACTGAAGTCTGGGTAGCCGTGCCCACTTCAAAGGTGGCGGATGACACCACCCAAACAAGTTTCTGCTTGGCTCCTTGAGACCAGGAGAGCCCGGGAAGTCCAGAGGTGGCTGCCGCAGCGGCGCTACCAAGAAGCTGTCGACGGGTAAACGAATTGGACATAAGATCCCCTCATTGAAAAGCTCAAAACAGAGTTTCCCAATAATAAACTGCGTACTTGAACTGCAAAAGGAATTTTTCGGTTTCGAAGTCCGTGTTTGCCCTTAGCTTCAAAGCCTTCACGAGGGAAATAGATGCACATTCCGACCTACGAAGAATTGCTGCAACGCACCGATGCCCCCGCTGGATCAGCATGGGGCGTATTTGGCCCGCATGACGAAATTGGCACGCTCAATTTTCTAACACCCGAGTGCATGCGCGATGCAGCCCGCCTGGTGCGACGCGGTCAGGCGTTTAATCTCGACCACCGGCTGGACGCTTTCCACCCGCCAGTTGCGCGGCACCGCCATGCGCCCAGCCACACGATCTTCAGCAACAGCCCCCACCACCGCGATGACCGCATCGACGGCTTGTATCTGCAGGGCACCACGCAAGTGGACAGCCTGCGCCACTTCAGACACCCCGACCATGGCTTCTACAACCACACGCCCGATGAAAAGGTCGTGGTTGGTTCCCCCACGATTGGCGTCAACAGGTACGCTGAGCGCGGTATCGCCGGACGCGGTGTCTTGCTCGACATTGACCGGCATTTGCGCCGCAGCGGCAAGTCGCTTGATTTTCGACAAGGCGAATCGTTTTCGGTGGACTTGCTGGACGAAGTCGCCCAAGCGCAAGGTGTCCAATTTCGCCATGGCGACATCCTGTTGATGCGCACAGGCTGGCTGGCCTTCTATTTCAACGAAATGACACCGCAAGAGCAACTGGCTTTACCCGAGAAACTCATGTGCCCCGGCCTGGAGCAGGCCCATCGCACCTTGGCGTGGCTTTGGGACCACCGCATCTCAGTCATCGCGTCCGATAACCTGGGAGTTGAGGCTATTCCCTCGCGGGCCGACTCGCCTTTTGTATCCAACTATGACCGTGCCGCAGCCACAGACCCAATCCATTCAGGGCTCATGCATCCGACTATCATCGCGTTGCTCGGCTTCTGTCTGGGCGAGTTGTGGGACCTTGAAGCACTGGCACAAGACTGTGCAAGTACTGGCGTGTATGAATGCTTTCTCACCTGCAAACCGCTGAACATGACCGGCGGTGTGGGCTCGCCCGCCAACGCGCTGGCGATGGTGTAGAGAACCCTACGCGACGGGCGCGGCCTGAGCCTGCGGGCGCTTAGGCGACAACGCGCCCACAAGGCTCACCGACCAAGGTGGTGCGATACATCACTCGCGGTTCAGCGTGCTGGTGGTCGGCCACTGCCATGTGCAGTGTGCAGCGGTTGTCCCACAGCACGATGTCGTGCTGCTTCCACGCGTGCCGGTAGGTGAACTCCATCCGGGTCTGCTGCTTGAAAAGGTAATTGAGGATGAGGTCGCTTTCCTCGCGTGACATGCCAACGATGTCGGTGCTGAGGGCTTCGCTGACATACAGGGCCTTGCGGCCGGTTTCGTCATGCACCCTGACCACCGGTTGCGCAATGCGGGGGTTTTGCATTTTCATGTCACGCACCTGACCCTGGTCGAGGTCTTCCTTATTCTTGTTCTTTGAAAACAATTCGTGCACTGACTGAAGCGGCTCGATCATTTCGCGAAAGGCAGGTGACAGCCCTTCATATGCCAGGTATTGGTTTGCAAAGGCCGTCGTGCCTCCCACCTGGGGAATCTGGACACACCGAAGCATGGAGCCCATTGCCGGCTTTGAGGTGAACGAGAGGTCCGAGTGCCAGTGACGCGCGTTGTTCGCGGTCTGGGACACCGTCCCATCGGCATTCATGTTGGTCAGAAGGAAGATTTCCGGAAAGCCCGGCAACCGATACGGCACCAAGGGATATTCCTCGACCAAGCCAAGCTGACGGGTGAATCGGATTTGCTGCTGCGGCGTGATGTCCTGGCCGGGGAACACCAGCACCAAATGCTCAAGCCATGCGCGCCTGATAGCGTCCACCGTCGCCGAGTCGAGATCCGTGCGCAAATCGACCCCGCTTACTTGCGCACCCAGCGCAGAGGTCAGTGGCCTTACCTGTAGATCCATTTGAAGCCTTGTTTCTGTAAGGGAAACCATATTTCCCACGAAGGAATCATAGACAGTACACTCGTTGAACGTCAAGCGTGCATCACGCGAGGAGGCTTTATGAAGAGTGACGACTTGAGTTCAATCGCCATTACCACTGCGCCGGCTGGCATGTCTGAAGTGGAGTGGCAACTGCGGGTAGACCTCGCCGCCTGCTACCGGCTGTTTCATCACTTCCGCATGACGGACCTGATCTACAACCACATCTCAGCTCGTGTGCCCGGGCCCGACCAGCACTTCCTGATCAACCCCTACGGATTGATGTATGAAGAGGTCACGGCCTCCAGTCTGGTCAAGGTGGATGTGCAGGGCAAGGTTATCCACGACCCGCTGGGCATGGGCGTCAACCCAGGTGGCTTCACCATCCACAGCGCGGTCCACATGGCGCGGCACGATGTGCAATGTGTGATGCACACGCACACTGCAGCAACCATTGCCGTGGCCACCATGGAGTGCGGATTGCTTGGGCTGACCCAGCATGCGATGCGTTTCATGGACCGCATTGCATACCACCGCTACGACGGAATTTTCTTCACCGACGAAGAAAGGCAACGCTTGAAGCAAGGCCTGGGTGACAAGATGGTGATGCTGCTGCGAAACCACGGCACCCTGGTGTGCGGCCGCTCCGTCGGAGAAGCTTTCGACACCATGTATTACCTTGAACGCGCCTGCCAGAGTCAGGTGACCCTCATGTCTTGCGGCCAGGCATTGGTACACCCGTCCCCCGAGGCGGCGCAGCAGGTTGCACTGGCCTTTGAATCACCCAAGCGCCAGGGTGGCGACAAGACATGGCCCGCGATGTTGCGGCTGGTGCAGAGGGAGTATCCCGACTACTGTCGATGAGTGTCCAAGCCGGCAGGCCGTGATCACTCTGCAGTGATCGTTTGCGCTTCAAGCAAAGCGCGACAGGCCGCCAGATCGACTTTGCCGCTGCCCAAGCGCGGCAAGGCCTGCACAAAGGCCACGCTTCTCGGAATCTTGTAAGCCCCCAGCGCCGCACGACACGCCTTGTCGATCTGCGGGCGACTCAACTGCGGGTCAGACGCAACGACGACTGCCGCCACGCGCTGACCCAGACGTTCGTCCGGCAGCCCAAGCACCACTGCATCGCTGACTTGCGGCATGGCCAAGAGCACTGACACCACCTCGTCGGGAAACACGTTTTCACCGCCGGTCTTGATCATGTGGTCATCACGCCCCAGGAAGTGGAGATTTCCCTCGGGGTCGATGAAGCCAAGATCCGCAGTAGGCTGCCAACCGCCGTCGTAGCTTGGCACGAAGCGAATGTAGGCGCCGTCCCAATAGCCAGGAGATACACCGTCGCCCTTGAAGCAGACTTCGCCGATGACGCCATCGGCACATCGCAGCTTGGTGCTGGGATCGATGATGGCAAGCTCGCTGCTATTTCGGTTGGGCAGGCCGTTATGGTCGAAGCGCCGCTTCGTGATGTCCAGTGGGTTGTAGCTGAGCCCGCCCTCTGTTCGGCTATAGCCTTGCAGGAACACACCCCCAACGCGCTCTTCGAAGGCAAGGAAACTATCCGGGCTGAGCGAATGCCCGCCGCCCCAGGTGAAGCGCATCCGGCTTCTTCCCTTCAGCGGCTCGAACACGGCGGCCGGCGCACTGGCAATGTCAACGACCAGAGTGCCGATCATGTGCATGAAAGTCACCCTCTCCTTGGCCACCAGTTGGACGAATTGATCAAGATCCCATTTCTCCTGCAGGATCAGCGTGCATCCCGCAAAGATGGCATTGGAAAAGACGCTCAGGCCACTGGTGTGAAAGAGCGGCGAGATGCAAAGAGCCACGTCACGGCCGGAAAGCTCGAAGCAATCCGCCATCGCCGCAGCAACCGCCACACGCATGCCGTGGGTGTGGATGGCGGCTTTTGGGGTGGAGGTTGTGCCCGATGTGTACAGCAGATTGGCCACGTCGGCACTCTGACAAGGAGCGGCACGGTATCGCGGCTGCGCATCCTGGATCGCACTCCAGAAGCTTCCCTCTTTGGTGTTGTCGCCCAGGCTCATTAGCAGGGCGCTGCCCTTCAGATGGCTGCCGAGCTCCTGGGCGCGCTCTTGCGTGGTCAGAAGACAGCCGGGCTTGCAATGCGCCACCACGCGGTACAACTCTTGGCCGGCCAGACGCCAATTCAAGGGCACCGCAACAACGCCCGCCTTCATGCACCCCAGCAGCGTGATCACCGCCTCTGCCCGGTTGGGCAAGAGCACCGCCATCCGATCGCCGCGGCCCATTCCCCTGTGTGACAGCGTGGCCGCCAATCGGTTCGACCAACTGTCCAGCTCTGCCCACGTCAGACGTAAACGCTGATCGACCAGAGCCAGATCGTCAGGAGACGTCCTGGCCTTGATCTCCAGGAACAACGCGAAATTCATGGGCGACCTTAGCCGCGCGCACCTTTCTCAAGCTCGGCGATGTAGTCCACAACCTTGTAGCCGGTAACGCCCCAGGTTGTCACGCCGCACACATGCATCACCTGCATGCAAGCCTCGGCCAACTCGCCGGACGTCATGCCAGCCATGAATGCTGCGTGCCCATGATTCTTTGCGCCCTCCAGATTGCCAGTGACGATGTCGAGCACGGTGTAGAGAAACTCTTTGGTCTTCAAATCAAGGTGGGCGCCGTCGCTCTGCTTGCGATACACAGACTCTCTGAATTTCAGATAGCCAACAAAGGTGTGCGGCACATGGTCCATCATGGCCCTGATGGGCTCGGGCAAGTTGCCCAAGGTCTCCATGAAATGCGCCTTGCCGCGCGCAACGCCTGCCTGCAGGTCCAATTCTTCCGACTTCGTGTTTTCGCCCATTGCATGCTCCAAGAGAACTATTGTGGTGAGAATCAGTGTTTGCTATTGAGAAACTACGTTGCCGATCCTACGCGATCTGCTTTGCCGACGTCAAACTCAGGCTGTATCGCCAGCGAGGGTGCCCGTTTGCTTGACAGATGCCAAGCTCCAAACGATACTTTTCCAGGGAAACATAGTTTCTCCCTAAGAAACTCTACAGGATTTAATCGAACCATGTCACAGGGCGCACCCGCAAACCAACACCTTCTCGCCCCCGAAATGGGCCCTGAGGCTTTAGCCGAAGCTCGCCGCTTGATCGGCATGCCGATCAGGGTCGAACAGTGGAACTACGAGGCGAGCCGCGACGTGATCCGCCACTACAGCTGGGGCCTGGGCGATGACAATCCGCTTTACGAAGACCCTGCTTATGCGGCCAAGACAAAGTGGGGCGGCATCATCGCGCCACCCACGTTCTTCTTTGGCATTTTTGATGCCGTTGTGTCGCCAGGTCTGCCTGAAATTCAGTGGTACTACTCGGGCATCGACGCCGAGTTCTATCACCCGATTCGGCGCGGCGATGAAATCACCGCATCAGCCGAGTACGTTGATGTGAAGCCTTTGTCGGGCAAGCTGGTCAAGCAGCTTCTGGTGCAAACGGGCGATGTGCGCTATCACAACCAAAAGGGCGAATTGGTCACCAAGGTTCTGTCGCACACTTTCCGTGTAGCGCGTCAGGGCGCGGCCGGCGGCCTGCACTATGAGGCGCGTGCCAAGCAGGAATACACCCCAGAGCAGCTTGACGAAATCATGAACCAGACCCTGTCAGAGTTCCGCCAGGGTGACAAGATCCGTTATTGGGAAGACGTTGAAGTGGGTGCCGCCCTGCCCGGCACGGTGCGCGGCCCCTTGAACCAGATGGACATGACAGCCTACTACGCGGGTGCGGTGGGCACATCGGGCTATAAGTCCACCAAGCTGAAGTGGAAGTACACCCACTGGGCCCGCACCGACAACGACAAGCTGCCGAACAACTACGACAAGTGCTATTACGGTGCTGCGGTGCTGCCGAGCATCGGGCACCAGGATGCTGCCGTAGCCGTCAAGGATCTGGGCATGCCCGGCCCCTATGACAACGGTCCCCAGCGCATTGGCATGCTGGCTGGCTGCGCCACGAACTGGATGGGTGATGACGGTGTCATGACTCGCCTCAGCGCACGCCTGAAGCTCCCTGTGATTTTCGGAGACACCACCTACACCAAGGGCCGTGTCACTGGCAAGCGCATTGAGGACAACAAAGGCCTGGTCGATCTGGAACTGTGGGCCGAAAACCAGTTGGGTCAAATCACGCTCAGCGGCACCGCCACCGTCGCCTTGCCGCGTCGCGCTGCCGCGTAAACGCGTCAGGCGAAAAGCGTGGCAACTTTCGCCAGCACTTCGTCCATGACGGCGTCTGGCAGGGTGTCCACCTTGCGAGCGTGGCGGGCAACCAGGTCAATCACGCGCGGCTGATCGCAGCGTACGACGCCGGTGGTCTTGATGCCGGTCACGGGCACCGCGAAGCCCAGGCGGCGGGCGAACTCACCGCCGTTGGTGATTGGCAGGATCACCGGCAACTTGGTGGCCTCGTTGAATTCGACGGGCGACACGACCAGAACGGGACGGCTACCGCTTTGCTCATGCCCTGCGGTCGGATCGAGCGACACCAGGTAAATGTCGCCGCGCTTCATAGCAGTTCGCCGCCCACCGCGGACGCATCGACCCATTCACGTTCGTCGGCTGGTTGCGGCTGCGAATAGTCTGAGGCAGCCAACAGCTCCGCTAGCGTGTAGTGCGGCCGCGGTCTGGGGTTGACCACCAAGCAGCCGTGATCGACGGCCAAGCCGACGGTCGCACCGGCTTGCAGATGCAGTTGATCGAGAAAGGCTGGTGGGACGGCCAACATGATCGATCCACCCACTTTGCGCAGATTGGTTGTGTGCATAGCGCACCTCCGTGCGATTAGGTTATATAAAAGTATAATTCAAGTCGATCTATCCTGCAAGACCACCACGTCGCCAGACACTTGTTTTACGACATGACTGCAGCGTCAGGCGAGCACACCCGACACTGAGGTGTGCACAGGCCGGGTCATTCCGATACCCGGCCACGCAACACCTTGACCTGTGATCTCAGGTTCTTGGCGTCCAGCCGGCGTCTCTTTGACGCCTGGGTCGGTTTCGTAGGCCTGCGTACCCTGGGCGGCAAGGCCACGCTGTCCACCAGTTCCTGCAGCCGGCCCATTGCTTCGGCCCGGTTCATGTCCTGGCTGCGGTGGGTCTGTGCCTTGATGACCAGCACGCCGTCGCGGGTGATGCGTTGATCTGAAAGCGCCAGCAGCCTCGCCTTGTGATCCTCACTCAAGGATGAATTACCGATGTCAAAACGCAGGTGAATGGCACTGGACACCTTGTTGACGTTTTGCCCCCCCGCGCCTTGCGAACGCACTGCGGTCATCTCGACTTCCGTGTCGGCGATGGGCGTGCTGGGTGCATTGTTCTCCATGGCAAGCCTCAGGACGCAGCCGCAACCAGGACGCGTGTGTATTCTTCTTGTGGTGCATCAAGCACTTGTGCCACCGTGCCGGCCTCGACGATGTTGCCATCTTTCATGACCATCACATCATGGGCCATGGCACGAATCACGTCCACGTCGTGCGTGATCAAGAGGTAGCTCAAGCCCTTTTTCTGCTGAAGCCCCTGCAGCAGTTGGAGCACCTGCTTCTGGATCGTGACGTCCAGCGCACTGGTCGGCTCGTCCAGCACCAGTAATTCGGGGCGAACAATGAGTGCGCGGGCAATGGCCAGGCGCTGACGCTGGCCGCCAGAGAACTCATGCGGATAGCGCTGCAACAGGCCGGGGAATTGCCCCTCGCCCAGCCCCACATCAGACAGCGCCTCGATCACACGCGCGCGCCGCTCGGCCTCGTCCAACCCCGGCTCATGCACCAGCAGGCCTTCGCCCACCAGTTCTTCCACGGTCATGCGCGGCGACAAGGAAGAGAACGGATCCTGGAACACCACCTGCACCAGCCTGCGAATGGCTTTGTTGCCGGCGGCATCGGGCCCCCAGCGTCGGCCGAGAACCTGAAGCTCGCCGCCAAGTGGCAAGAGCCCAAGCGCCGCCAGGGCCAAGGTGGATTTGCCCGACCCCGATTCGCCCACGATGCCCAGCGTGCGGCCCTTACCAATACTGAAACCGGCCTGCTTGACCGCGACGAACTCGCCCTTGCGAAACCAGCCCCGAATACCAGGAATAGAGATCGGATAGGCAACGCGCAGCTCACTCGCCCGCATCACTTCTTCGACACCTGCGCTGCCCTCACTCACCGCGCGGGTGGGCCGGCTTTCGATCAGCCTGCGGGTGTAGGGATGCTGAGGATTTTGAAATACCGCTTCCACATCGCCCTGCTCCACCAACACGCCGTTCTCCATCACGGCGATGCGGTCGGCAAATTTGCGCACCAGGTTCAGATCGTGCGTGATCAAGAGCACGGCCATGCCATTGCTGCGCTGGAGCGCGCTGAGCAAATCAAGTATCTGCCCCCTGAGCGTGACATCCAGCGCGGTGGTGGGCTCATCGGCCAGCAACAAGCGAGGCTTGCATGCCAGGGCCATGGCAATCATCGCCCGTTGGCGCTGACCGCCGGACAACTGGTGGGGGTAGGAATTGGCCCGACGCGCAGGCTCGGTGATGCCGGTGTCCGCGAGCAGGCGCACGGCGGCCTCATGCGCCTCCTGGCGTGACAAGGCCTGCTTGAGTTGCAGCACTTCCGCGATCTGGTCGCCCACGGTGTAGACCGGGTTCAGCGCCGTCATCGGCTCCTGAAAAATCATCGCGATCTCGCGGCCGCGCACCGCCATCAATTCGCGTTCTGGCATGGCCAGCAAGTCACGTCCGTCAAAGAGGGCTTGCCCTGAAATTTGCGCGTCGTGCAGCAGACGCAGCAAGCTAAGGGCCGTGACTGTCTTGCCCGAGCCGGACTCACCCACCAGCGCCAGCTTCTCGCCCGGCCGCAGGCTAAAGCTGATCTCACTCACCACTTGCCTGCCAGCGAACGAGACGCTGAGATTGCGCACATCCAGCAAAGAATCTGACGCTGGTGCGGCACTCATGCGTCGGCCTTTCTTGGGTCCAGCGCGTCCCGCAGCGCGTCGCCCATGAAGGTGAGCAGCAAAAGCGTGATGGCCAGCACCGCGAAGGTGGAGATCGAAATCCACCATGCGTCGATGTTGTTCTTGCCCTGGCTGAGCAACTCGCCCAGCGACGGCGTGCCCGGCGGCACGCCCAGGCCCAGAAAGTCCAGTGAAGTCAGCGCCAGGATGGCACCGCTCATGCGAAATGGAAGGAAGGTGATGACTGGGGTCATGCTGTTGGGCAGGATGTGGCGCCACATGATTCGCCCGTTGCCGACCCCCAGTGCGCGCGCCGCCTTCACATACTCCATCTGTCGGTTGCGCAAGAACTCCGCACGCACATATTGTGATAGGCCGATCCAGCCGAACAGACTGAGCAGCACCAGCAGCAAGGCCACGCTGGGCGCGAACACAGCGCTGAAAATGATGAGCAGGTACAGCTCTGGCATTGAGTCCCAGACCTCGATGAACCGCTGCAGCGCCAGATCGATCTTGCCGGCAAAGAAACCCTGAATGGCGCCCGACACAATGCCGATGAAGGTGCCGGTGACAGTCAGCGCCAGCGCGAACAACACGCTGAGCCGAAACCCGTAGATCAGTTGCGCCAGCAGATCGCGGCCGCGATCATCGGTGCCCAGCAGGTTGTCTCTGCTCGGACCAGATGGGTTGGGGTCTTTCGCAAAGTAATTGATGGTGCGCGAGCCGTAGGGGTTGGGCGCGTACACCGCCCAGTTGCCGGCCTGGGTGAGCTGCTCGCGAATGAAAGGGTCGAGGTAATCTGCCTGCGAATCAAAATCACCGCCGAAGGTTTTCTCCGAATAGCTCACCGCGACCGGAAAGTAAAACGCGCCCTGGTAACGCACGATCAGCGGCTTGTCATTGGAGATGGCCTCGGCGAACAGGCTGAGCACCAGCATGATGCTGAAAATCCAAAGACTCCAGATGCCCAGCCGGTTACGCTTGAAGCGCTGCCATGCACGCCGGCTCGGCGACTGGCGCGGTGGCACGGTGGCCTTGGCTGGGGTTTCAGTCAAATCTGACACGCGGGTCCACCATGACGTAGCCAATGTCGCTGATCAGCTTGGTCACCAGACCGATCAGGGTAAAAAGATAAAGCGTGCCCAGCACCACTGGGTAATCGCGCCGGATCACGCTCTCATAACTGAGCAAGCCCAGTCCGTCGAGGGAAAACAAGGTCTCGATCAGCAATGACCCTGTGAAAAACGCACCCAGGAATGCCGCTGGAAAGCCCGCGACGATGGGCATCATCGCATTGCGCAAGACATGCTTCCACAAGACCTGACGTTCGCTGAGCCCCTTGGCGCGAGCCGTGAGCACATATTGCTTGCGGATCTCCTCCAGGAAAGTGTTCTTGGTCAGCATGGTCGTGACTGCAAAGCTTCCGACCACCATCGCCGTCACAGGCAGTGTGATGTGCCACAGGTAATCGACGATGCGCGCGCCCCAGCTCATCGCATCCCAGTTGACCGAGGTCAGGCCGCGCAGAGGAAACCACTGCAACTGCCCGCCAAATATCACCAGCAAAGCCACGCCCAGCACAAAACCTGGCACCGCATAGCCCGCCAGCACAAGCAAGGTGGTGACAAGGTCAAAGCGTGAACCAGCCCGCACCGCCTTGGCCACGCCCAGCGGCACCGCGATCAGGTAGCTGATGAAAAATGTCCACATGCCAAGGCTGATGGACACCGGCAGCTTCTCGCGCACGAGTTGCCAGACGTCTTTGTTCTGGAAGAAGCTGCGCCCCAGATCAAAGCGTGCGTATTGGCCGAGCATCTGCCAGAAGCGCTCATGAGCGGGCTTGTCAAAGCCATACAAGGCCTTGATCTGCTCGATTCGCTTTGGGTCCACGCCCTGCGCGCCTCGGTAGCTCAGCCCGCCGCCTTCGGCCGACGAGCCCGCGCCGGCCTTGGCTTCAGCCATGTATTGCTCCACCGGCCCGCCCGGCACGAACTGCGTCACGATAAAGGTGACCAGCAGCACGCCCAGCAAGGTCGGCAGCATCAGCAAGAGGCGCTTGAAAATGTATGAAGCCATGGTGCGTGTGTATCCCTATTTGCCCCGGCTCCACCAGGTGTCAATTGCCCAGGCCTCGCTTTGCGCATAGGGCGGCATCTGAGCGGGCATGGCCAGGCGCCACGCGTTGTAGGCGATGCGGTGGGTACTGGATGTCCATTGAGGAATCAGGTAGTGACTGTGGGCGATGATGCGCTCCAGCGCGCGGCAGGCAGGCAGCAAATCTTCTTTTGTCTTGGCGCCCGTCATGCGTGTGATCATCGCATCGACTGCGGGGCTCTTCACGCCGGCGTGGTTACCCGAGTCTTCGACATCGGCAGTCTTGCTGCCAAACAGGTCTGCAAACTCCTGCCCCGGGGTGAGCGTGCCCTGATAGGCCAATGAGGCCATCTCGAAATCAAATTTCTGCAGCCTCTGCTGGTAAAGCGCGAAGTCAACCCCGCGGTAATTGAGCTTGATGCCGAGTTTTTCCAGGTTGCGAATCCAGGGGCTCACAGTACGCGATCCGCTTTCATTGCTGTCCAGGTATTCCAACACGAAGGCCTCGCCCTTGGCATTGCGCAAGGCGCCATCGCGCACCTGCCAGCCTGCCTGCGTCAGCAGATCGCGGGCACGCCGCAGATTGGCCCGCAGCGAAGAGGCACCATCGGTGCGAGGCGGCCGGTACATCGGCCCCCACACCGCATCGGGCACCTTGCCACGCCAAGGCTCCAACAGCGCCAACTCCTGCGGGCTGGGCGGGCCGCTGGCCTGGCAGTCGGTGTTGCCGAACAGGCCCACCACCCGGTCGTACGAGTTGTAGAACATCTGCCGGTTCATCCACTCGTAGTCCATGGCCAGGCCCAGCGCCTCGCGCACCCGGATGTCCTTGAGCTTGTCGCGTCGCGTGTTGAGCACGTAGCTTTGAAAACCCGAAGCCAGCTTGTGGCGGAATTCGCCCTTGACCAGTTCGCCCGTCTTGAAGCGCTTGCCATTGACGCGGCGGGCCCAGTCACCGGCGGAGAAGAAACGCATCAAGTCGAATTCGCCCGCCTTGAGCGCCTCCAGCCGCGCGGTGTTGTCCTTGTAGATCTTCACCGTGATGCGGTCGAAATTGGCGGTGCCACGGCGCACGTTCAAGTCGCGCGCCCAGTAGGCCGGATCACGCAGGTAGGTGATGTCCTTGCCGAAGTTGACCGGGCCAATGCGGTACGGGCCGCTGCCAATCGGTATGTCCATGACCACTTGATCGAATGGCTTGGCCTTGCCGGCCTCCATGCCCCATTTGCGGCTGAAGATAGGCAGCCCGCCAACTGTCAGCGGCAGCTCCCGGTTTTGCCGCTTGAAGCGAAAGCGCACGCTGCGCTCATCGATCAGATCAAGGCCAGCCACATCTTCCAGAATGGTCTTGTAGCCCGGCGAAGCAAAAGGCCCCATCAGGGTTTCAAAGCTGTGCTTCACATCGGCGCCAAGCACCGGGTCGCCATTGTGAAAACGCGCCTGCGGCCGCAAGCGAAAGACCGCCGACAAACCATCGGGCGCGACCTCCACGTCCTGCGCCAGCAGGCCGTAGCCTGAGCCTGTTTCATCCAGAGAACTGGTCAACAGGCTGTCGAACAACAGGCCCGAGAGGTAGGCCGGCGCGTTCCCCTTGATGGTGAAAGGGTTGTACTTGTCGAAGGTGGACACCCGCAAGTTGCTGACCAGCCGAAGCTCGCCGCCTTTTGGCGCCGCCGGATTGACGTATTCGAAATGCGCGAATTCGGGCGAATACTTGAGATCGCCCCACAGTGCATAGCCATGAGCTGCCCACACAGGAGCAGCCAGCAATGAAGCCAGAAAAAGAAACCAAGCCCGCATGCGACAATTCTGCCGGCTTTTCACTGATTTGAGAGATATATGGGTTTCCTCACTGGCAAGAAATTGTTGATCACCGGCGTCCTGTCCAACCGCTCGATAGCCTACGGCATCGCCAAGGCGTGCCACGCGCAGGGGGCCGAGCTGGCCTTTAGCTACGTGGGCGAGCGTTTCAAGGAACGCATCGTCGAGTTTGCGTCTGACTTTGGCTCTAGCCTCATCTTTGACTGCGACGTGGGCGACGATGCGCAGATCGCCCGCATGTTTGGCGACCTGTCCGCAGTGTGGCCGAAATTCGATGGCTTCGTGCACAGCATTGGCTTTGCACCGCGCGAGGCGATCGCCGGGAATTTCCTTGAGGGCATCACCCGAGAAAATTTTCGCATCGCCCACGACATCAGCGCCTACAGCTTCCCGGCCCTGGCCAAGGCTGCGCTGCCCATGCTGAACGACAAGTCGGCACTGCTGACCATGACCTACCTGGGCGCCATGCGCGCCATTCCCAACTACAACACCATGGGCTTGGCCAAGGCCAGCCTGGAAGCCTCGGTGCGCTACCTGGCCGAGGCGGTCGGCCGCCTGCCCGATGGCAGAAGCATCCGGGTCAACGGCATCAGCGCCGGCCCCATCAAGACGCTTGCGGCCAGTGGCATCAAAGATTTCGGCAAGCTGCTCAACGTGGTGGCGAGTGCATCGCCCCTGCGCCGCAACGTCACCATCGAAGACGTGGGCAATGTCGCAGCCTTCTTGATGAGCAATCTGGCCTCTGGCGTCACTGCCGAAATCAGTTATGTGGACGGCGGCTTCAGCCAGACCGCCGTGGCGATCATCGACAACTGAAGCAGCAGCCATTGCCTGTGGTGATGGCTCGCGCACCCTCCGTCAATCTTTCACGCAGTCCGCGTAGTAGCGGACCTTGCCGTCCGCTGCGGCCTCCTCCACCAAGCCGTGGATGTCGGTCTCAAAGCCCGGGCACTGCAGGTTGAACTCGCGCGAGAATTTGAGGTAATCCACGATTTTCTTGTTGAACACTTCACCTGGAATCAGCAGAGGAATGCCGGGTGGGTAAGGCGTTACCAGCGAAGTGGTGATCCGCCCTGCCAGGTGGTCTATCTCCACCCGCTCGGTCTTGCGGTGGGCTATGTAGGCGAACGCGTCGCTGGGCTTCATGGCCGGCGTTAAATCGCTCAGGTACATGTCAGTGGTCAGGCGGGCGATGTCGTACTTGGCGTACAGCTCATGCACATGCTGGCACAGATCGGCCAGGCCCATGCGCTCGTAGCGCGGAAACTGCTGGCAGAACTCGGGCAAGATGCGCCACATCGGCTGGTTGCGCGCGTAGTCGTCCTTGAACTGCTGCAAGGCCGACAGCAACGTGTTCCAACGGCCCTTGGTGATGCCGATGGTGAACAGGATGAAGAAACTATAGAGCCCGGTTTTCTCCACGATGATGCCGTGCTCGGCCAGGAAGCGGGTGACGATGCTGGCCGGAATGCCAGTCTTGGAGAACTTGCCATTGAGGTCCAGGCCGGGCGTGACGATGGTGGACTTGATCGGGTCCAGCATATTAAAGCCCTCGGCCAGATTGCCAAAGCCGTGCCAGTTGCGCGCCGGGTTCTGGCCCGTCTTGGCAGTGCGTGTCTCGCCCTGAAGAATCCAGTCCTCTGCGCTGCCAATGCCCTCGTCGGCCAGCTTGTCCGGCCCCCAGACCTTGAACCACCAGTCTTCGCCGTATTCGAGATCGACCTTGCGCATCGCGCGGCGAAAGTCCAGCGCCTCCAGGATGCTTTCTTCCACCAGTGCGGTGCCACCGGGCGGCTCCATCATGGCGGCGGCCACGTCGCAGCTCGCGATGATCGCGTACTGCGGGCTGGTGGAGGTGTGCATCAGGTAGGCCTCGTTGAACAAGTGCCGGTCCAGCTTGCGGTTTTGCGAATCTTGCACCAGCACATGGCTGGCCTGGCTGATGCCCGCCAGCAACTTGTGGGTGGATTGCGTCGCGAAGGTGAGCGATTCACGCGGCCGCACCCGGTTCTTGCCCATGGCATGGTAGGAGCCGTAGAACCTGTGAAAAGCCGCGTGCGGCAGCCAGGCTTCGTCAAAATGCAGCGTGTCCACATAGCCGTCAAGCATGTTCTTGATGGTCTCGGTGTTGTAGATCACACCGTCGTAGGTGGACTGGGTGAGCGTCATCACCCGTGGCTTGACTTTGTCGGCATCGACACCCTTGAGCAGTGGGTTGTCCCTGATCTTGGCCTTGATGGCCTCGGGCTCGAACTCGCTCTTGGGGATGGGGCCGATGATGCCGAAATGATTGCGCGTGGGCTTCATGAAAACCGGAATCGAGCCAGTCATGATGATGGCGTGCAAGATTGACTTGTGGCAGTTGCGGTCCACCACCACCACATCGCCCGGTGCCACCGTGTGGTGCCAGACCATCTTGTTGGAAGTGCTGGTGCCGTTGGTCACGAAGAAGCAATGGTCGGCATTGAAGATGCGCGCCGCGTTGCGCTCACTGGCCGCCACCGGGCCGGTGTGGTCCAGCAACTGGCCCAGCTCATCGACCGCATTGCACACGTCCGCCCGCAACATGTTCTCGCCAAAGAACTGATGGAACATCTGCCCCACCGGGCTCTTGAGAAACGCGACGCCACCTGAGTGGCCCGGGCAATGCCATGAGTAAGAGCCGTCTTCTGCGTAGTCGAGCAAGGCCTTGAAGAACGGCGGCTGCACGCCTTCCAGATAGCTCTTGGCCTCGCGGATGATGTGCCGGGCCACGAATTCGGGCGTGTCCTCGAACATGTGGATGAAGCCGTGCAACTCGCGCAGGATGTCGTTTGGAATATGCCGCGAAGTCTTGGTCTCTCCGTGCACATAGATCGGCACATCGGTGTTCTTGCGCCGCACCTCCTCGATGAAGCTGCGCAGATTCAGCACGGCGGGGTCCAGATCAGGCCCCGGTGTGAACTCTTCGTCGTCGATGGACAAGATAAACGCGCTGGCGCGGCTTTGCTGCTGAGCAAACTGCGACAGATCGCCATAGCGGGTGACGCCCAGTACCTCAAAGCCCTCCGCCTCAATGGCTTGCGCAAGCGCGCGAATGCCCAGCCCGGACGAATTCTCCGAGCGGTAGTCCTCGTCGATGATGACGATAGGAAAGCGAAATTTCATGGGGCGGCTTTCAATACAAAGGGCCGAAAAAGCGGAAAACAGGCGCGAAGTGTATGCAAATAAAAAGGCCCCCTTGTTGCGCCCGATCGGATTTCAACCAAAATGTGGTGTCACCAACACATAAGCATTAGGAGAGTCCATGGCTGAATCCACCATCTGGTGGCTGTTGACGGGCACCGCAGTCGCCGTCGAATTGCTCACCGGCACCTTCTACCTGCTGATGCTCGCGCTCGGCATGGCGGCTGGCGCGCTGGCCGCACATGCGGGCCTGGGCACCACGGCCCAACTCATCACGGCGGCAGCAGTGGGCGGTGGCGCGGTGGCAGCCTGGCATCAGCAGCGCCGCAAACACCCCAAGGCGCTCGCCCCGTCGGCCAACCATGATGTGAACATGGACGTTGGCGAAACCGTGCATGTCGATGCCTGGAACAGCGATGGCACGGCCAACGTCAAGTACCGCGGCGCCAACTGGACCGTGATCGCCCTGGACGGCGTGGTGCACGGCACAGGCGCGCACCGCGTGCGCGAAGTCGTGGGCAGCCGCCTGGTCGTCGAAAAAATCTGATCCCCCAACTGGAGCACAACTCAATGGAAATCGCACTCATCCTGTTCGTCGTAGCCGTCATCTTCGTGGTGCGCGCCATCAAGGTCGTACCCCAGCAAAACGCCTGGGTGGTAGAGCGCCTGGGCAAGTACCACTCCTCGCTCACACCGGGCCTTAACTTTCTCATCCCCTTCGTGGACCGAGTGGCCTACAAGCACAGCCTGAAGGAAATCCCGCTCGATGTGCCCAGCCAGGTCTGCATCACCCGCGACAACACACAGCTTCAGGTGGACGGCATTCTGTACTTCCAGGTGACAGACCCGATGCGCGCGAGCTACGGCTCGTCCAACTACATCGTCGCCGTCACCCAACTGGCCCAGACCTCTCTGCGCAGCGTCATTGGCAAGCTGGAATTGGACAAGACCTTCGAAGAGCGCGACATCATCAACGCCCAGGTCGTGCAGGCCATTGATGAAGCGGCCCTCAACTGGGGCGTGAAGGTACTGCGCTATGAGATCAAGGATTTGACCCCCCCTAAGGAAATCCTGCACGCGATGCAGGCGCAGATCACCGCCGAGCGCGAAAAGCGTGCGCTGATTGCGGCATCAGAGGGCCGCAGACAAGAGCAGATCAACATCGCCACCGGCGAGCGCGAGGCCTTCATCGCCCGATCCGAAGGCGAGAAACAGGCCGCCATCAACAAAGCCCAAGGCGAGGCCTCGGCCATCACTGCAGTGGCCGATGCCACGGCAGGCGCCATCGAGCGCATCGCGGCGGCGATTCGCCAGCCCGGCGGTGAACAAGCTGTGCAACTGAAAGTGGCCGAACGCGCGGTGGACGCCTACAGCAAGGTCGCGTCTGATGCCAGCACCACACTCATCGTGCCAAGCAACATGACCGAAGTGTCAGCCCTGATCAGCTCGGCCATGCGCATGGTCCAAGGGGTGAAGCCGGCTTGAACGATGGGCACCGACGACCGGCAACACGAAGTAAGGATTGGCCGGAAATTCACACACACACGCGCGCCCCACGGCGCAGCAGCGGGCCAGACTGTATCTGGATGTGGGTAACAAGCCACGGATATTCTCGACGCACGTGAAATTTATAGTACAAAACACTGACCCGCGATGCGAGTTAAGAATGCTTGCTGACTATGTGTTAAATTCCAGCCGGCGATGGCATAAGTAAGAGTCTTATGACATGGTCACAGTCTACGTATACTCGTTCTGTTGCATTTAATTACCCCGCAGTCTGGGTGCACCAGGCAAGCGGTTTTCACCTGAATTGGAGAAGTGAATGGCCATCCTGAGCTCACAAGTAATCAACGACGCATTCAACGTGGTTCTTGGCCGGCCGGCCACCCCAGAGGAACTCATCCTCTATTCGATGTACCCGAGCTTCCAGTCCATCACCAACGTCTTGTACGACGACCCGGCCTACGCATCTCAGACACTTCCCATTGCCCGTCTGTACTCCGCCGTTCTCGGGCGCGACCCAGAGCCTGCAGGCCTGAATTTCTACATCGACAACATCCGTGACGGCACCATGAATCTGCATTCGGCAGCAGTGGGCTTTCTGAATTCTCCTGAGGCGCAGGCCAGGCAATGTCCCGATCACTGTTGAACGCTGCCGGGTGACGGCTCCTCTGACGTGATACTACGCGGCTTTTCTTTCGCTGGCCTGCACGGCGGTTTGCCGAGCCTCCAAGACCGTCATCAGGAAGTTCATATCCCGATGCCCGCGCAG
>CANJPU010000028.1 GCA_947476285.1 Comamonadaceae bacterium
ATTGCACTCGACGCTGGGCTACGTCAGCCCGATGACGTTCGAGCAACGCTGGATCGCGGCCCAGCAGCAAGACAGGAAGTCCGCATAATGGGCAGCCTATGGAGTGCGGTAAACAGGGGCAAGGTCATGTTGGTTCATTGACACCAACTACAACGAAGAAAGTTTCTTCGTACGTCACGCCTATTTCTTGGGCGCTAACGATCCCTATAGCAACCTCAAGACGACGCTGAAAGCAGAGATTGACCAAGAAGCCTGGGCCACACTGAACAGCGACACATCGCGTGCATTCCCCAAACCGAAGTTAGGACGCATCGCAGTCAAAGTCATCAATCACCTTGGGGATGAGGTGATGAAGGTGTTCAAAGTATGAGTGGCCCTAATATTTTTCCGATCTGGATCGTAGATGCGGTAAATAAAAATCAGAGTCAACTAAATTCAAAATCAAAAGAATTCTTTGAAAATATTATTGATATTTTCCCGCATTTTGATCAATTTTTTTTGAGCATACCGGCTACTTCAGATCTTGGGGTGCTTAAAAGCTATGACGCAAGCATTATTCAGAAAAACTATGAAGCAGCCTCCCCGCAAGAGTTTATTTTATTGAGCACCTGTGAATTATTTCATTTTCAATCAATATATCAATTGCGCGAACTTGGCCTTTCTCTATTGAGTTCTCTGACCAACGGTCAGTTTTACGTTTCAGCCATCTTGAATCGCGCGATGTTCGAGGTGGTATGCGTTAATTACTACACATTTCGCAGGGTCGAGCAAAAACTCAAGCAATGTCTGGAATATCTACATACTGCCGCAAAAACCAGATCGCCGACGGAAAGAAAAAATATATTAAAGAAGTATTACCAGGGAACATACGAAATTTTCTCCTCCTTATCTAATGCGAACTCGGCTTCATCAATTAATTGGAAACGCTACTACTCAGAGAAGTACAACGTCATTACTTCAGCCAACGACGAAGTGAAAAAAATTCATATTGGCACAGTAATACCAGACTTGGAAAAGGTATCGGGATTACCACTGTCTCGGGCTTATGAAATGTTGTCTGAATTTGTTCATCCGAATGCCGGTAGCAAGATGCTTATTGTTAATACCAAGCGCCCACACGACGTGGTGATGGATAGGCTAGTGATCGGCGATAACAAAGACAACGTTGAGGCAGCTTTGTTTTATACCGATCACGTTGCAGAAAGCATGTTCTACACATTGACATTGGCGCTAACGTTATTTGATAGAGAACAGAAATTAATTTCAGCCCTTGCCTGCCTAGTGTCTGGAAAAATACCGAAAGTTGTTCATTAGATCAAGTCCATCTAATTTTTCGAATCTAAATGATATTAGTAAATTTACATAGCGTGGAAAAAAATGGACTTTCGAATAGCCGATACTTTCACCGACAGTCTCGCACGACTAACTGGCGATGAGCAGAAAGCCATTAAAACCACTGCGTTTGACCTGCAACTGAACCCGGCGCATCCCAGCATGAGTCTGCACCGGATTGAGCAGTCAAAGGACAAGTGCTTTTGGTCGGTAAGAGCCGGTAGTAATCTCAGGATCATTGTTCACAAGACTCCGAACAGCTTCCTACTCTGCTATGTAGATCACCATGACAAAGCCTATGACTGGGCGCAACGTCGTAAGTTGGAGACTCACCCCACCACCGGAGCCGCGCAACTCGTCGAGATACGAGAGACAGTGCAAGAGATATTTGTACCCGTCTATGTACAGTCAGAAATTCCACTGTCGGTCGAACCTACACCTCCAGCCAAGTTGCTGTTCGCAGATAAGTCGGAAGCTGAGTTACTGGGGTATGGCGTACCTCCGGAATGGTTGGCGGACGTAATACAGGCAACTGAAGCTACGCTGCTAAAACTTGTCGATCACCTGCCCGCCGAAGCGGCAGAGGCACTGCTTGAGTTGGCGACCGGTGGTAAACCCCGCGTGGCGCAGCCCGCAGTAGCGAGTACCGATCCTTTTGAGCATCCAGATGCTCAGCGTCGTTTCCGTGTGATGAGCAACGTAGCTGAACTGCAAACGGCCTTGGACTTTCCGTGGGAAAAGTGGACGGTCTTTCTACACCCGGAGCAGCGTCAGTGGGTTGACCGTGAGTACAGCGGGTCTGCCCGAGTCTCAGGCTCCGCAGGCACTGGAAAAACCATCGTGGCACTGCACCGTGCAGTGCACCTGGCGCGAACGCATCCAGATGCGCGAGTCTTGCTAACGACCTTCTCTGACACCTTGGCTCATGCGCTAAATACCAAGCTAAACCGATTGATCGGTAGTGAACCCCGACTTGCCGAGCGGATTGACGTTCACTCACTAAATTCCGTCGGTGAGCGGCTTTACAAAGCCCAGTACGGTTCCGTGAAACTGGCTAGTCGCGACACTATTCTCCTGCTCATAGGCGAAGCCGCGGCATCCGTGGCGGCGAACAAGTTCAGTCAGCATTTTCTAATGACTGAATGGGAGCAAGTTGTTGATGCCTGGCAATTGGCGACCTGGCCAGAATACCGCGATGTCACGCGGCTTGGCCGCAAGACTCGGTTACCTGAAGTCCAGCGGGCGTTGTTGTGGACCATCTTTGAAAAAGTCAGAAGCGCATTGAAAGCGAAGAGCCTAGACACTTATGCGGGAATGTTTACAGCCCTAGCCTCGGGCTTGAAGGCCAGCAAACGACCACCATTCGACTTCGCCGTTGTGGATGAATCTCAAGACTTGGGTGTCGCTCACCTTCGGTTTTTGGCAGCATTGAGTGCCCACCGGGCAGATGCCTTGTTTTTTGCCGGCGACCTAGGTCAGCGTATTTTTCAGCAGCCGTTTTCATGGAAGTCGCTGGGGGTGGATATCCGTGGTCGGTCACGCACTTTACGAGTCAATTACCGAACGTCGCATCAGATTCGGCAGCATGCAGACCGGCTGCTCGAGCCACAGGTCAGCGACGTGGATGGAAATATCGAGAACCGGAGCGACACAGTATCCGTGTTCAATGGTCCACCGCCTCTTGTACGCGTACTAAAAAGTGAGGCTGAGGAAATCAAGTTCACGTCCGCTTGGCTTGCTGAGCAATTCAATGCGGGTGTGTTGCCGCATGAATTTGGTGTCTTCGTTCGTTCGGGGGCTCAATTAAAACGTGCGCAGTCTGCTGTTGCGGCATCAGGCTTGAAGTACAAAATTCTTGATGATCACGTAGAGACTAGCAGCGGCCACGTATCGATCATCACCATGCATTTAGCCAAGGGACTTGAGTTTCGCGCTGTAGTCGTGATGGCGTGCGACGATGAAGTTATTCCATTGCAGGAACGAATCGAAACGGTGGGGGACGAAGCCGATTTACAAGAGGTCTATGACTCCGAGCGCCATTTGCTTTACGTAGCTTGTACGCGGGCTCGAGATCTATTGCTGGTGACCGGTGTCGATCCGGCTTCAGAATTTTTAGCTGATCTTGATTTCAAACGAGTGCCGTAGCATCGTGGATTGCCCAGCGTATTGAGTCAACTTTTATCAGAGCCAATCTATGACCAGTATTAGCGGCTATCGCATCATCACCAGCCCATGCTGCGGGACCAAGTTTGTCGCACCCCGATACGCGTCAATGAATTACAGCGCCCGCGAGCATTGGACTGATGGCCAAAGAGTTAGCAGCCTCGCGCCCACCGACGGTGGGTTACGGCGATGCGAATGCGGCGCTTATTTTTTGATGCAGAACTCAGTCGAAATCTTTGGCATCAGTGAAGAAGAAAAGCAGGCAACAGAACCCGCATTTCAAGTCATTGACGAAAAGTTGTCGAACCTACTTGCACAGCCGCTAAACGAAGATATTGAGATTGTTGTCCGTAGGCGTTACTGGCGCTACCTGAACGATCCGTACAGGGAGCTTTACCGAGCGCACCGTAAATCAGTTGAAGACGCAGTAGATGAAGCAAACAAGGGGGCCACCACTTTCTGGAGAACACTGGGTGGATCGCTACCGGGAAACAAGCCACCAAGGCCAGCGGCAGTCGTACCACCATCAAAAATCTTCACAATCCCGCCGCACACACCTACAGCGACTCAGCAGGAGAACATGCAAGTGCTGCTGTCTTTGTTGTTGAACTCAGAGAAGCCGGACCCGCTTGAAATCGCGGAGCTTCACCGAGAGCTTGGGGACTATGGCGAAGCCCAGAAATCCATCGAGAAGTTCAAGGAATCTGAGCATACGGCGAGCAGGTTAATTCGGAAACTAATTTCAGAAAAGGTCAATGAGCCGATGCGATACAGAATGTAGCGCAAATTTTATATCGGTCTCAGCAGCAGATATAACTAGCGCTCAGCCCGAATAAATAAAAACGTTTATATTCACCATACAACAAATTTTCTACACCACTTACGCCCAACTAATTTCAAATCTAGCCTTACCCTCATCAGCACTTACTCTGTATTCGAGCAATGTAAAAACCAAAGTCCACAATTGTTGAGCCTGGTTTTTGTTTTTTAATGGGACTGGACCTAAAAAACTAAATCCTTCGCGATATGAACCAGCCGAAAAAATTAACCCCTCCATGCTCACACTTATCGCACAGCTATCAAGTTCATCCGTAGCACATGCCGATATAAATCTATTGCAAAAATTAAAAAAATCTTGAAAGTACAAATCATCGAGCCAATTCAATATTTTCACATTAGTTAGAAAATCAGCATCAATAGTATTTTCAGCAGTGTAAGTCCAGTGAAAAATTGGAGCCTGATTGTAAGGTGAGTTATAAAAAATATCCGACCGCCAAAAATCTCCACCCCAACACAGCATTAGCTTATCTTCAGATGCAATAGCATCAAAAAAACCAATTTTTTTACTAAGATAATGAGCAGAGTCACCCAGATTAGAATAGTACTCGATGCTCCGATTTTGGGCAGTTCTACTGGCTAGATTTAGTAGATGCAAATTACCGCCAAAAATGGACGAGGCAACAATTAACTCATCTGATGTCACTGCCCCCCCTCTGATTACTCTCTCCTGTAAATCCTCGAGAATGGATTTGTCAACATAGTCTATTTTTGGCCAATCATCAGGATCGAACGATTTTAAAATCTCATAAACTTTATTCTCAAATATTAATTTCTCGTCCGCATCTCTCTCTGCAATTAACTTTAGTTTTACAGCTTGGAATTCTTCTGAATACCCTCGCAGAACTGCTGCCACATCTAAAACCCCATACCCTTTCTCTGACCTAAAGGGTTGCAAGATCGGCGGTAGTGTCATTTGAGGGAACCCCAATGAAAACCCTATCAATCCGACTGCCTTAAGATGTGCTTTTAAAGTATCAAAAAAATCTACATCTAGAAGAATGTAATTTTTTCCACCTGTAATAGCTTCTACCACTTTCTTCCGCACAGAGGTCAAATCAATCGCTACTAGGGACTTCTTTTCTTCAAAGTCTTTAAGTAGTATGCCTTTTTGAACTTCATCATATATTCTCTGTGATTCAGCAATTTTTTCGCGCTCAAGTTTTTTTTTCTCAGCTTCTATTTCCAATAGTATTTGGTGCTCGCGATTCTCACCCGCTTCAATTTTAATTTTTCTTGCATCACTCGCCTTCATAGAATACTCACTTATCTATATGTCGAAAACAAGCACGAAGTGCGACCCGGGACATTGATTTATTAAACAACACTGCCGACGCTCCAAATAAATTTAAAGGAAGGTTAGTCAATCTGTTTTTGAGCACCTCAATTTTCGCGTCAGCAATTCCTATCATATGGCGATTATTTATTGTATTGGTATCCATATTTTTCACTGTGCCAGTATTGATAAAAAATTTCATATGTTGCTTACATTTTGCACTCTTCTACAGGTCCCCATCACATGACCCGCATCACCGGCCACTCTCTCATCGCAACGCCTTGTTGCCACACTCAATACTCGACGCCGCGATACGGCTCAATGAACTTCAGTGCTTGGGAGTACTGGTCTGACGGTCATTCTGATGGCGGCCTAATGCCCGGGGGTGGCGGGCTTCGCAAGTGCAAGTGCGGTGAGTTCTATCGTTTATCTGACGTCATCAGTTTCGGCTTTGATGCACCACCAGACACGCCATCCACAGATCATGTCAGAGCCGCAGACCTTCCCAAAGCTACCCTATCCCCAAACAAAGCCGTTGAACTGGTTGCGCGTCGCTTGTACTGGCTGCATCTAAACGATGACTATCGAGCCATCTACCGTGCCCACCGGGAAGCTGAAGACAAAGCGTCAGAAGCAAAGTGGGCAGCGGAATGGCAAGTAGCGAACCCCGATACACGCTCGACGTGGAAAAAACTGATTGGTCGCCTACTTCGCAAGAAACCCGTTGCGCCGCCGCCGATGCAGAACAAGCCCTTTACCCTCCCCCCCTATCAACCATCACAGCTTCAGATTGGCAACATGGCGCGATTGCTGGAGTTGCTTCTGGAAGGTGGCAACGAAACGTATGGCCCCGACCCACTTGAGGTGACAGAGCTATACCGGGAACTTGGGCGTTTCGACGAAGCCAAGACGGCCCTTCAGGCCTGCTCAGAGGACGACATTGGTGCCACCAGTAAGTTGCTGGCGAGGATGATTGATGAAGCCGTTGCAGCGCCCGTTCGCTACCGCATGTAGTTGATTCAAAAAATTGAGCTGGGATGCAACTGGGTCATGCAAAACGCACTTCATCCGCACGCTAGCTACCTGAACATTGGGCAGCAGCCACACCCAAAGTCCACCGTTAGACACAATCCCCCCGAAATTTCAGAAGTCTGTGACGAACAGTGATTGATGCCAGAGCCGGGGAGACCTGCCAAATTGGCTTGGTGTGGTACCGGTGGGGTTCGCGGAATACCTGATTTTGACGGATATCACATACTGCTTGCAGAGCACGCTGCTGGCCCTTGCCCCGAAATCCTTGGGTGAGACTTCGGCAACGATTTGCTCAACGCGTGACTAATTCACCATGCGCATAGGACAAAGCTGCCTACAGATTGCCTACATGAATCCAAAATGAAAAAACCCCACTACCGAAAAGATAGCAGGGTTTCCATATAAACACTGGGGTGGCTGATGGGGCTCGAACCCACGACAACAGGAATCACAATCCTGGACTCTACCAACTGAGCTACAGCCACCGTAGAGTTCGAGATTATAGCGGGCTCGTTAGTTGACCAACACCAGCTTACCCATGACCTGGCGCGAACCCATGCGGGCGAAGGCGGTTTTCAGGTCTGCCATGGGCATGACGCAGTCAATGACCGGCTTGATCTTGCCCTGGCCGTACATCTGGGCCAGTTCGAGCAGCATGGCCGCGTTGGCCTGGATTTCGCGCCGGGAAAAGTCGCCCCAGAACACGCCCACCAGGGACGCACCTTTGAGCAGCGCCAGGTTCAGGGGCAGTGCCGGTATGGCGCCGCCGGTGAAGCCGACCACCAGGTAGCGGCCGCGCCAGGCGATGGAGCGAAAGGCGGGCTCGGCAAATTCGCCGCCCACGGGGTCGTAAATGATGTCCGGGCCTTTGCCGGCGGTCGCGGCCTTGATCGCCTCACGCAGGTTTTCGCGGCTGTAGTTGATGGTGGCGTCCGCGCCGATGGATTTGCACAGCGCGCATTTTTCATCGGTGGATGCAGCGGCAATGACCCGTGCGCCGGCCGCCTTGGCGATTTGTATCGCCGATGTGCCGACACCGCCAGCGGCGCCGAGCACCAGCACGGTCTCGCCGGCTTTGAGTTGGCCGCGGTCCATCAGCGCATGGTGTGAGGTGCCGTAGACCATCAGGAAGGCGGCTGCTTCCACCATGCTCATCTGGGGCGGCAGGGGCACGCACAAGGCCGCGGGCACGGCCACATGGGTTGCAAAGCCGCCAAGCCCCGGCAGGCTGGCCACGCTCTGCCCAACTTTGAGGTGTGTCACGCCTTCGCCCACTGCACTGATGACGCCGGCGAATTCCGCGCCCGGCACAAAGGGCAGGGGCGGCTTCATCTGGTATTTGTTCTGAACGATGAGCAGGTCGGGGAAGTTCATGCTCGCCGCCTTGATTTCAATCAGCACCTCGCCGGCCTTGGGCTGGGGGGTGGGCACGTCTTTCCAGACCAGCGCATCGACGCCGACGGGGTTTTCGCAAATCCAGGCCTGCATGAAATTCCTCACGTGATATGCAAGC
The DNA here is from genome assembly GCA_947476285.1 of Comamonadaceae bacterium. GTDB lineage: Bacteria > Pseudomonadota > Gammaproteobacteria > Burkholderiales > Burkholderiaceae_C > Ramlibacter. The sequence goes on from CANJPU010000028.1 coordinate 8,154, forward strand.
CATGCATCATGCCCGAGAATGCCCGCGCTTGCGCCGCCTACAATCGACGCAACCCCACCACCACACAATGAAGATACTGCTCTCCAATGACGATGGCTACCAGGCGCCTGGCATCGTCGCGCTTTATGAAGCCATCAAAGATCTGGGCGATGTGGAGGTTGTTGCGCCTGAGCACAACAACAGCGCAAAGTCCAATGCCTTGACTCTGCATTCGCCGCTCTATGTGCATCGCGCGGCCAATGGTTTTCGCTATGTCAACGGCACACCTGCCGATTGCGTGCATGTTGCTTTGACGGGTCTGCTCGGCTACCGGCCTGACCTGGTGGTCAGCGGCATCAACAATGGCGCCAACATGGGCGATGACACCATCTACTCGGGCACGGTGGGCGCCGCGATGGAAGGGTATCTGTTTGGCATTCCTGCCATCGCGTTTTCTCAGACGCAAAAGGGCTGGGCGCATCTGGAGGCCGCTGGCGCCAAGGCGCGCGAGCTGGTGCAGCAGATGCTGGCGCGCGGCGTGCCGCAAGATTCGCCCTGGCTCTTGAATGTGAACATTCCCAACCGTCCCTTGAGCGAGTTGAAGTCTTTCAAGGTCTGCCGACTGGGGCGCCGGCATGCCGCGGAAAAGATCATTTCGCAGACCAGCCCGCATGGCGAGACCATGTACTGGATCGGCGGCGCGGGCGCGGCCAAGGACGACGCCGAAGGAACCGATTTTCATGCTACCGCGCTCGGTCATGTGTCGGTGACGCCGCTGAAGGTGGATCTGACCGACCATGATGACCTGCCCGCCTGGGCCGCTTCATTGCAGGCGGGCCGATGACGCAACGGCGACCCGGTTTCCCCGCGCGCCTCGATCTGCCCGCTGCGGCCAGGAGGCCGGGCTCAGTGGTGTCGGCTGCGGCATCAGCCCGGCATGCGCAGCCCAGCGGCGTGGGGCTGGATTCGCAGGCCGTGCGCGCGCGCATGGTGCGCAAGTTGGCGGAGCAGGGCATCAGCGATCCTGCGGTGCTGGCCGCGATGTCGGCTGTGGAGCGGCATGGCTTTGTGGACACGGCATTGATCAACCAGGCTTATGAAGACACCAGCCTTCCCATTGGTCTGGGCCAGACCATCTCCAAGCCCAGCGTGGTGGCACGCATGATCGAGCTGCTGCTGGGTGCGGGCAGGCAAGCAGACGGCCGACTGGGCCGGGTGCTTGAGATCGGCACCGGATGCGGCTACCAGGCGGCAGTGCTGAGCCAGGTCGCCACTGAGGTCTACAGCATTGAGCGCTTGCGTGGTCTGCATGACAAGGCGCGCGAGAATCTTCGGCCGTATCGGCTGGCGAATGTGCACTTGCTCTTTGGCGACGGCATGGCGGGCTATGCCAAGGGCGCACCGTATGCCGGCATCATTGCCGCTGCCGGTGGCGACGCTTTGCCTTTGGCCTGGACGGAGCAGCTTGCGCTGGGTGGGCGCATGATTGCACCTACGCAGATGGCTTCGGGGCAGCAGGCCTTGGTGGTGGTGGACAAGACGCCTCAAGGATTGAAACAAACTGTGCTTGAAGCTGTTCACTTTGTCCCCCTAAAATCAGGTATCGCCTGAATCTGGAAACCGCAGTTGACCGCTCAAATCCGACAGCAAGCACACTCAAAACCCGCCTTGCACGCGCGCGGCTGGCATTGGGTGCTGGCAGTGGTGGCAGCCTCGGTGCTGGCCGCATGCACATCGGCACCCCGCGCGCCCGCACCGGTGGAAGACCGCGGCACTAGCACAGGCTCGCGCCCCTTGCAGGCGCCTGTTGCTGCACCTGTTGCGGCACCTTCAGCCGCGAGCGCAGCGCGCGCCGCCGCGTCGTCCACCACAGTGGCCAGTGTGCCGCCAGCAGGTGCCGCTCCTGCCCCAGTGGGCGAAGACGAGTTGTCATTTGCCTGGCCCACTTCGGCAGGCAGCAGTGTGGTGGCGGGTTTCGATGAGCAGCGCAACAAAGGGCTTGATATCGCTGGCAAGGTAGGCGATGCGGTGCTGGCTGCGGCCGACGGGCGGGTGGTGTATGCAGGCGCGGGCCTGCGCGGTTACGGCAACCTCATCATCCTCAAGCACAACAACACCTACCTGTCTGCCTACGCGCATAACCAGACGCTGCTGGTCAAAGAGGACCAGAATGTTCGCCGCGGCCAGAAAATCGCCGAGATGGGCAATAGCGATGCGGACCGGGTCAAGCTTCACTTCGAGATCCGACGGCAGGGTAAGCCAGTTGATCCGAGCCGATACCTTCCGGTGAGGTAGGCATGAAAAAACGCAACGGAGACAGCGTGCCAGCCAATCCGATTGCGAATGATAGTGCTGGCATGGCCATGCCCGACGGCGCTGCGGACGCGCCGATGCAAGAATTAAGCCCCCGTGAGATTCTCGCGGATGTCGCGGGTGAATCCAGCGACACACTCACCCTCTACTTGCGCGATGTGCGGCGCACGCCGCTGTTCACACCGGAGCAAGAGTTTGAGGCGGCCACCCGCGCGCGCGCTGGTGATTTTGCTGCCCGGCAGTCCATGATCGAGCACAACCTGCGTCTGGTGGTCAGCATTGCCAAGACCTATCTGGGGCGGGGCGTGCCGCTGTCAGACCTGATCGAAGAGGGCAACCTTGGCCTGATGCACGCGATCGACAAGTTCGAGCCCGAGCGAGGGTTTCGTTTTTCCACCTACGCCACCTGGTGGATACGCCAGTCGGCCGAGCGCGCGGTAATGAACCAGGGCCGCGCCATTCGCCTGCCGGTGCACATCGTGCGCGAGCTGCAGCAAGTGCTGCGTGCACGGCGCATGCTGGAGAGCGACCCGGCTTACGCCGCCGCGCGCAACGGATTTGGCGGCGAGGGGGTTCGTGTGGAGGATGTGGCTGCTTTGCTGGGCCAGGATGTGCACGACGTGGCTCAGTTGCTGGCAATGGCCGAACCAGCCCGCTCGCTGGACGCGGTGATCGGCAATAGCTCCGATGAAGAGCATACGCTGGCGGACTCCATGGCCGATGAGTCGTCGGTCGATCCCTCCGGTGCCACCCAGATCCATGAAGTCGAGCGCTTGCTCGATATCTGGGTCGACTCGCTGTCCGGGCGCGAAAAGGAAGTGCTGGAAGGGCGCTTCGGCCTGCATGACCGCGAACCCGAGACACTAGAGGTGCTCAGTGACCGCATGGGCCTGACCCGAGAGCGTGTGCGGCAGATTCAGAACGAGGCGCTGCACAAGCTGCGTCGCCACATGGCGCGTCACGGCATCAGCAAAGAAGCGCTGTTTTGAATGTGATTGAGGTTAAAGTGCCGGCATGAGCTGGCCTGTACTTGTCTTTGACATCGAATCCATCCCCGACATCGCGGGCCTGAGGCTATTGCGCGGCAGCGCCGCGCAGGACACCGACCAGCAGGTCTATGACGCATGGTGCCAGGAGCGCAAGGACAAAGGCCAGAGCGATTTTCTGCCCCTGTACCTGCAGCGTGTGCTGGTGCTCAGTTGCGTCTTTCGTAATGCCGAGGGCTTGCGCGTGCATTCTTTCGTCGATCGCGACAACGCGAGCGAGGGCAAGTTGATCCAGACCTTTTTCAACACGCTGGAGCGCCATGTGCCGCAGCTTGTGAGCTGGAATGGCGGCGGCTTTGATCTGCCGGTGCTGCATTACCGTGGCCTTCGCCATGGCGTGGTGGCCGACAAATACTGGTGCATGGGCGAAGACGGCGGCGCCGATGCGCGCGAGTTCAAGTGGAACAACTACATCAGCCGCTATCACATGCGCCATCTTGATTTGATGGATCTGCTGGCGATGTACCAACCCAAGAACAACGCGCCTCTGGATGCCATGGCCAAGCTGTGCGGCTTTCCCGGCAAGCTGGGCATGGACGGCTCCCAGGTTTATTCGGCCTTCCAGCAGGGCAAGCTCGAAGACATTCGCCGCTACTGCGAAACCGACGTGATGAACACGTACCTGCTGTACTGCCGCTTCCAGAAGATGCGCGGCGGCTTCACCGAGGCCGAGTATGAGCAGGAGATCGCGATGGTCAAGGACACGCTGGCCAATCTGGTTGCGCAGGAACCTCATTGGCAGGAATATCTGGCCGCATGGGCCTGAGCCCGAAACCGGTGCCCGCCGCCTGAGACAATTCGGGCGTGATCCTAGAAACAGCAGTTGACCGCTTATATTCAGCAGGAAGCGCCCGTGGACATTAACTTTTTTGGCCTTGAAGTTCCTCACCCATTGGGTGAGAGCGCTACGCACTCGATTGGGCGCCTGGCAAGCCCGCTGGCGGCGTTGCTCCTCCTTGCAGGCATCAGCCTGCGGCGTCGTCGCGCCTTGCCATCGGGCTTGCCAGACACCCACTCGAGCGCGCCCAACTGCTGTTTCTAGGATGACTGACGAAAAGAAAAATCTCGAATTGCCTGAAGGCTGGCTGGCCGTGGATGCGCTGGACATCGACGCCAAGGGCGTGGCGCGGCGCGCTGATGGCAAGGTGGTGTTCATCGATGGCGCATTGCCGTTTGAATGGGTGTCCGCGCGGGTTCATCGCACCAAGAACAACTGGGAGCAGGGCGTGCTCACGGAGATTCACAAGGAATCCTCTCAGCGCGTGCGGCCCCGCTGCCCACATTTCGGCTTGCATGCGGGCGCCTGCGGAGGCTGCAAGATGCAGCACTTGCACGAAGGCGCGCAGGTAGCCATCAAACAGCGCGTGCTGGAAGACAACCTGTGGCACCTGTCCAAGGTCAAGGCCGAATCCATCATGCGCCCCATCGAGGGCCCGGCCTGGGGCTATCGCTGGCGTGCCCGCTTCTCAGTGCGGCATGTGCACAAGAAGGGGGCGGTGTTGATCGGGTTTCATGAGCGCAGCAGCCGCTATGTGGCCGACATGCGCGAATGCCATGTGGTGCCGCCGCATGTCAGCGCGCTGCTGCTGCCTTTGCGCGCGCTGATCGGCTCGATGGACGCGGTTGAGACCTGCCCCCAAATCGAACTGGCGTGCGGCGAGGATGTGACCGCACTGGTGCTGCGGCACCTGGAGCCGCTGGGCACAGCCGATCTGGCGCGGCTGCGTGAATTTGCGGCTGCCCACCCCAGGGTGCAATGGTGGCTGCAGTCCAAGGGGCCGGACACGGTGCGCCTGCTGGACGAGGGCGGGACGCCACTGGCCTACAGCCTGCCCGAGTTCGGCATCACCATGCCTTTCCGGCCAACCGATTTCACCCAGGTCAATCCCTACATCAACCGGGTGCTGGTCTCGCGCGCGCTGCGGCTGCTGGATGTGCAGGCCGGCGAGCGGGTGATCGATTGGTTCTGTGGCCTTGGCAATTTCACACTGCCGCTGGCGACCCGCGCCGGGCAGGTGCTGGGCATAGAGGGCAGCGAACCCCTGGTGGCGCGTTCACGGGAAAACCTGGAATTCAATCGTGTGCAGCGGGCGCAATCTGCACAGGGCCCGCTCGCTCCTACCACCTTCGCGGCACGCAACTTGTTCGAAATGACACCGACTCAACTGGTGGCTGACGGCTTTGCCGACCGCTGGCTGGTTGATCCGCCGCGCGAAGGCGCGTTCGCACTGGTCAAGGCCCTGGCCGAACTGCATAGCCAGCCCGAGCTGCGCGGCACCTGGAGCCCCCCGCGCCGCATCGTTTACGTCAGCTGCAACCCGGCCACCCTTGCGCGTGATGCGGGCCTGCTGGTGCATCAGGCGGGTTACCGCTGCACGGCAGCCGGTGTGGTCAACATGTTTCCGCACACAGCGCATGTGGAGAGCATGGCGGTGTTTGAACTGTGAAGTCTCCTGAGGTCTTTGCCTAAGGCTGCGCTGAACAAGTCCCTCCGTTCGGGCTGAGCTTGTCGAAGCCTTCGCCAAGTCGTTGATTTGCAATGGGGGCGTTTCGACAAGTTCAACGTGAACGGACTTATTCAGCATTGCCCTAAGACCTGAGTGCGCGAAATGGGTAAATGGGTTTGCGTGTCTTTCGTTTTTCGATTACATTTCAAAAATCGAAAGGATGTACATCATGCGAACCACGTTGGATCGACCGCACCGCTTGCCATCGGACCCGCTCTCTGCCATGGGATCGCGGCTGGCTGAGAAGTTGGCTGGGTTGGACCGTCCGCCCAGGCAAGAGTTGCTCGTCAATGCTTTGCACGAACTGCTCGATGGGCAGGACGAGGCAGCCAGGCAACTGCGGATGGCGATGCAGATTCATCTTGTGAAGGTATCGAACCAAGACCAGTATGCAACGAGAGTCGCGGCAGGCAAGCCAGACGAAATGCTGTCCACGCAAGCCGCAGCCGAGATGATGGGCTGCAGTCGTCCCTACGTAGCCATGCTTATTGATGCGAAGAAGCTAGCGGGAGGTGTTGTCTCCAGGGGTGGGCATCGCAAAGTGCCCAAACAATCGGTTCTGCGCTGGATGAAGGCACACAAGTCCGGCGCCGACAAGGATTACAAGAAGGCCGCATCTGACGCTGGCATGTATTCAGTTTCGGAACGGGAATACGTCACCGCCACTCGGAGAAAGCGGCGCAGTGCTGGTTGAACATCCTCTGTCTCCAGGAGGCGCCACGCTTGCCGTTGACGAAGTGGAGGCACTTGGTGTCAGCGTCGTGACCCCCGGACGGTTCGTCGATCTGATGCAAACCGCAGCACCAAAGCAGGTGGAAGGCGCGCTCTTGAAATCCATTTCGGACCTGAGAGCGCCTCCGTACACGAAGGCGGACCTACTCGATGTTCTTAGACTTTACAAGGCTGATCAGGCGACCAGACACTACGCGTCCAAGTGGAAAGTGTCGACTACGGCAATGGCTGCGCGACCGCCTCACTTCTCGCCGCTGGTCAGGCCCAGCAGTGCCAGCAGGCTCTGGAACACGTTGAAGATGTCCAAATAGAGGGCCAGGGTGGCGCTGATGTAGTTGGTTTCGCCGCCGTCGATGATGCGCTTGAGGTCATACAGCATGTAAGCGCTGAAGATGCCGATGGCCATCACGCTGATCACCAGCATGCCGGTGGTCGAGCCGACGAAGACATTGATGATGCCGCCGATCATGATGGCGAGTGCGCCGACAAACAGGAACTTGCCCATGCCCGAGAGGTCGCGCTTGATGACGCTGGCCAGGCTGGCCATGACGAAGAACACGCCGGCTGTGCCGCCGAACGCTGTCATGACCAGGCTGGCGCCATTGTTCATGCCCAGCACCATGGCGATCAGCCGCGAGAGCATCAGGCCCATGAAGAAAGTGAAAGCCAGCAACACCGGCACGCCGGCTGCTGAGTTCTTGGTTTTCTCGATGGCGTACAAGAAACCGAAGGCGCCGACCAGAAACACAACGAGACCGACTCCGCCCGAAAGACCGCGGGTGATGCCGGTGGCCACGCCCAGCCAGGCGCCCAGCACGGTGGGCAGCAGGCTCAAGGCGAGCAGCCAGTAGGTGTTTCGCAGCACCCGATTGCGCTGCTGCGCAGGTACGGCGTAGTCGTAAGTGGCGGTCTGCAGTTGATCGTTCATGTGTGCAATCTCCTATGCCTAGTGGCGATTAGATGGGCGCATTCTAGGATGGTTCAACCCTTCAAGGTGAAAAGCCCTACTTTCGATTTGCATTTTGAGGCAAACAGTTATGCTTGCAGCTCCCTCCCCCTGCCGCAATACTTGTTCCATGAAAAGCAAACATTTCCTCGAACTGGCCGACGTCAAGGCCATGGCCGCTGCCGCTGAGGCTGAGGCGCAGGCCAATCACTGGGCCGTTTCCATCGCGATCGTCGACGACGGCGGCCATCTGCTGTGGCTGCAGCGCCTGGACGGCGCGCCGCCCATTTCGGCGCACATTGCGCCGGCCAAGGCCCATACAGCGGCACTGGGTCGCAGGGACAGCAAGAGCTACGAAGACGTGATCAACGGCGGCCGCGTTTCGTTTCTGAATGCGCCCACCCTGCAGGGCATGCTCGAAGGCGGTGTGGCCATCATGAAAGACGGGCAATGTCTGGGCGCGGTGGGTGTCAGCGGCGTTAAATCCAGCGAAGATTCGCAGATCGCCCGTGCGGGGATCGCCGCACTGAACCTTTAGGCCGGGCAGAAGCAGCTCGGGCAGATGCCTCTGCCGCAAGGGCTATTCGAGTACGAAGACGACGGGTGCCTCGTGCCACATGGCCTGCGGTACACCGCCGATTTTGCCGGGCACGTAGCGGCACCTCATCACATATTCCAGTGCGGCGCGATCGAGCCGGTCGAAGCCGCTGGATGTCTTGAGCTGCGCTTGCACTGGCAGGCCGTCCGCGCCAATCAGCACCCGGACCAGCACCTTGCCTTGCTCGCCCAGCCTTTTGCTCAGCGCCGGGTAGATGGGGGCTGGGTTTTGCAGATATGAGGCCTGGCTGGAGGGTAACTCCAGGCTCGGCGGAGGCGGTGCCGGAGAGACCGCCTGTGTGGCGCTTGGCCGGCTGGCTTGCGTGAGCCCCGGCTGGGTCGGCAAGGCCGGTTCGACTGGGGCTGTGGGCCGCACTTCGGTAGTTGGCGGCAGGGCCGAGCGCACGGCGGGTGCCTGTGGGGCGGCTTGCGGCGGGCTTGGCGCGGGAGCCGGCGGCTGACGGGGCATGGCCGGTGGCCGCTGAGCCGGGGCCGGCCGGGGTGGAGGTGAGGGTGGTGAAGGAGGAGGCGCCTGCGAAGTGGGCAATTCGCTGTGCAAGGCGACCGGAATCACCCATTGCACGGTGTGTCTCACCAAGCCGCTTTGCAAGGCCCAGAGCGCCGCCAGATGCAGCGCGATCACGCCGGCGGCTGTCAGTAGCTTGCGGTACACGAATGGGGACTGCATGGGTGCCGTTGGTGCGGGCCTGGATTTCGCGCTGCTGCTGCGGTGACGGCCGGTGGGTGGCGTAAATCAGATTCCTAATATTCCAGACGCTCGGGCTTGATCTCCTGCAAGATGGTGGTGGCGATTTCCTCGATGGACTTGGTGGTGGTGCTTAGCCAGCGTATGCCCGCTCGGCGCATCATGGCCTCAGCCTCTGCCACCTCCATCCTGCAGTTGTTCAGCGATGCATAGCGGGAATTGGGGCGTCTCTCATTGCGGATTTCGGCCAGGCGCTCGGGTTGGATGCTCAGGCCGAAGATCTTGCTGCGGTGGGGCACAAGGGCGCTGGGCAGTTGCTGGCGATCGAAGTCTTCGGGAATCAGCGGGTAGTTCGCGGCTTTCAGGCCATGCTGCATGGCCAGGTACAGCGAGGTGGGTGTCTTGCCGCTGCGGCTCACGCCCACCAGGATCACGTCGGCATGCGCCAGGTCGCGGTTGGACTGGCCATCGTCATGCGCCAGGCTGTAGTTGATCGCCTCAATGCGGTCGTGGTAGGCCTGACTCTTGCTGATGTCCGAGAAGCGCCCGATCCGGTGGTTGGACTTGGTCTGCAGTTCGATCTCAAGGGGCCTGACGAATGTGCCGAACATGTCCAGCAGCATGGCCTTGCAGCCGCCCTCGATCACCTGAAGGATTTCGCTGTTGACCAATGTGGTGAAGACGATGGGCTTGTGGCCCTCCAGCTCAGCGGTGTGATTGACTTGGCGCACTGCCTGGTGCGCCTTGTCCACGGTGTCTATAAAGGGCAGGCGGACATGGCGCGGCTTGAATTCAAACTGCGCCAGGATGGCGTTGCCGAAGGTCTCGGCGGTGATGCCGGTGCCGTCGGAGATGAAGAACACTGTGCGGGTGTGCATGGGCAAGATTGTTCCAGTAAGAAGGCGCAGGTCGGGGTTGTGCCATGCGGAATCGCGCAAACCGCAAAATCAGTACCGACGCCTACAATGTCGGCAATTATCCGATTCTCAAAGCACATGTACCCGCCCAGCTCATTCCAAGACTCAAAAAGCCTGTTGGCGAGTGGTGCATTGCTGCTGCGTAGCCGCGCAGACCCGGTTTCAACTTTTGGAGTTTTCCCATGTCTGCACTTTTCAGCCCGACCGCCTTGGTCGTACCGTTTGAAAACCTGAGAATGAGCGATGTCGAGGTGGTTGGCGGCAAGAACGCCAGCCTCGGCGAAATGATCTCCCAACTGCCGCAGGGCGTGCGTGTGCCCACGGGCTTTGCCACCACCGCCCACGCTTTCCGCGAGTTTCTCGCTTTCTCGGGGCTTGCCGATCGCATCGCTCAGCGGCTGGCCACTCTGGATACCGAGGATGTACGAGCCCTGGCTGCCGCAGGGGCCGAGATTCGCACCTGGATCGAGGCGCAGCCTTTTCCGGCCGATCTTGAGCAATCCATCCGCAGCGCGTTCACCGTCCTGTCCGCCGGTAACCCTAACGCTGGCTTCGCCGTGCGTTCGTCCGCCACGGCCGAGGACCTGCCCGATGCGTCCTTCGCCGGTCAGCAGGAAACCTTCCTCAATGTGGTGGGCATCGAGTCGGTGCTGCACAAGATGAAAGAGGTCTTTGCATCGCTCTACAACGATCGTGCCATCAGCTACCGGGTGCACAAGGGCTTTGCGCATGCGGATGTCGCGCTGTCGGCTGGTGTGCAGCGCATGGTGCGAAGCGACCTGGGCGCGGCCGGTGTGATGTTCACCATCGACACCGAATCGGGCTTCCAGGAGGTGGTGTTCATCACCTCCAGCTATGGCCTGGGCGAGACCGTGGTGCAGGGGGCGGTCAATCCGGACGAGTTCTATGTGCACAAGCCCATGCTGGCAGCGGGCAAGCGGGCGGTGATCCGGCGCAACCTGGGCTCCAAGCTGCTGCAGATGGTCTTCACCAGCGACGCCGAAAAGGCCGCCTCGGGCAAGCTGGTCAAGACCGTCGATGTGCCGCTGGAGCTGCGCAACCGATATTCCCTCACTGACATCGATGTCGAGGAACTGGCCCGCTACGCGCTGGTGATCGAGCGTCACTATGAGCGTCCGATGGACATCGAGTGGGGCAAGGACGGCACCGACGGCCTGCTCTACATCCTGCAGGCGCGCCCCGAGACGGTCAAGAGCAATCAGGCCGGCAAGGCCGAGATGCGCTACAAGCTCAAGGGCAAGGGCACCGTGCTGGCCGAGGGCAGGGCGATCGGGCAAAAGATCGGCACAGGGCCGGTGCGCCTGGTGCACAACATCTCCGAGATGGACAAGGTGCAGGCGGGCGATGTGCTGGTAACCGACATGACCGATCCCAACTGGGAGCCGGTGATGAAGCGGGCCAGCGCCATCGTCACCAACCGTGGCGGGCGCACCTGCCACGCGGCTATCATCGCGCGCGAGCTGGGCATCCCGGCGGTGGTGGGCTGTGGCGACGCGACCGAGCGGCTCAAAGAGGGCACACTGGTGACGGTGAGTTGCGCGCAGGGTGACACCGGCTTTATCTACGACGGCCTGTTGGAGACCGAAGTCACCGAGGTGCGGCGCGGCGAGATGCCGGCCATCAAGACCAAGATCATGATGAACGTGGGCAATCCTCAGCTTGCCTTCGATTTTGCCCAGCTTCCCAATCAGGGCGTCGGGCTGGCGCGGCTTGAATTTATCATCAACAACAACATCGGCGTGCACCCCAAGGCGATCCTGGACTATCCCAACGTGGATGCCGACCTGAAAAAGGCGGTTGAGTCAGTGGCCCGCGGCCATGCGTCGCCTCGGGCCTTTTATGTGGATAAGGTGGCCGAAGGCGTGGCAACCATCGCGGCAGCATTCTGGCCCAAGCCGGTGATCGTGCGCCTGTCGGATTTCAAGTCGAACGAGTACCGCAAGCTCATTGGCGGATCGCGCTACGAGCCCGAGGAAGAAAACCCGATGCTGGGCTTTCGCGGCGCGGCGCGCTACATCAGCGGCGAATTTCAAGAGGCTTTCGCGATGGAGTGCGAGGCGCTCAAGCGCGTGCGCAATGAAATGGGCCTGACCAATGTGCAGGTGATGGTGCCCTTTGTGCGCACTCTGGGTCAGGCCGATCGCGTCACCAAGCTGCTGGCGCAGCACGGATTGAAACGCGGCGAAGCGCAATTGCAGGTCATCATGATGTGCGAAGTGCCCAGCAACGCGATACTGGCCGAAGAGTTCCTGCAGTACTTCGACGGTTTTTCCATCGGCTCGAACGACCTGACCCAGCTCACGCTGGGGCTGGACCGTGACTCTGGTCTTGAATTGCTGGCGGCGGACTTCGACGAGCGCGACCCGGCGGTGAAGGCGTTGCTCTCGCGCGCCATCGCTGCTTGCCTCGCACAGGGCAAGTACGTGGGCATTTGCGGGCAAGGCCCGAGCGACCATCCGGATTTCGCGCAGTGGCTGGCCGATCAGGGCATCTCGTCCATCTCGCTCAACCCAGACAGCGTGATCGCGACCTGGAAATTGCTGGCGGGATAGCACATACCCTGTTGGGGTGGCGGCTACCCAGTGCGATGATTCTCGATTGAGGGGGTTGCACGAACCAATGGCCGAGATCAACGAGTATGCCGCCTACAAGCGGCGGCTGGCACGCATCCTTGCCCTGTTCGTCGTGGGTTTTTGCACCGCACTGGGCTTGCTGGCGTGGGCCGAACAGCATGGCCTGTCGCGGCAGTGGCTGGGACCCATCTTTCTTTTTTCCACCGTCATGATTTATGCGGCCATAGGCATCTATGGCCGAACCACCGACCCAGAGGAATACTACGTCGCCGGCCGGCGCATACCGCCGATGTACAACGGGATGGCCACTGCCGCCGACTGGATGAGCGCGGCATCGTTCATCAGCCTGGCTGGAGGCCTTTACTTACAGGGGTTTTCCGGGTCCAGCACCCAGCCCGGTGGCCTTGCCTATGTGCTGGGGTGGACGGGGGGCTTCTGCCTTGTCGCCTTGCTCGTGGCGCCCTATCTACGGCGCATGAACCTGTACACAGTGCCTGATTATTTTGCGGTGCGTTACGGCGGGCACTGGCCGCGAGTGATTGCCGCGCTGGCTGCCATCTTGTGTTCGTTTACCTATGTGGTGGCCCAGATCTACGGCATTGGCCTGATCGCATCGCGCCTGACTGGCGTGCAGTTCGAAATCGGTATCTTGCTAGGCCTGGGCGGGGTCTTGCTGTGTTCCTTCCTGGGTGGCATGCGGGCGATCACCTGGACTCAGGTTGCTCAATACGTGATCTTGCTGCTGGCCTTTGCGCTGCCCGTGTCCTGGTTGGCCTACAAGCAGATGGGCAACCCCTTGGCGCCAATGGTCTACGGGCAGCAGTTGCATAAGATCAACGAACTGGAGAGGCAGCTTATTGATTCGCCAGCCGAAAAGCAGGTTCAGGTTCAGTACCAGCGCAAGGCGGCTGAATATGAGGCGAAGTTGCGCGACATTCACGGCTCGCTCAGGCGAGATCGCGAACAGGCCCAACGGCACCTGCGAGAGTTGAAGACGCAAAACGCTGATTCGGCGCGCATCGTGGCTGCCAATCGGGAACTCGCGGCCTTGCCGCGAAGCGAAACCAGCGCCCGCGAAATGTGGACCCGTGCCATGCAGGACAGCCGCGAACGCGCCAAACCGCTGGGAGGCCTGCCGCCACATTCGCAACCGTTCGCCGGCGACCCCAATGGCACGCCTGAGCAGAAAGAAATTTTCGAGTCGTCGCGCTTGAACTTCCTGGCGCTGATTTTCTGCCTGATGCTGGGCACTGCAGGCATGCCGCACTTGCTGACCCGCTTCTACACCACCCGCTCGGTGGCCGACGCGCGCTCTTCGGTCGGCTGGGCCTTGTTCTTCATCGCCTTGCTGTACTTGAGTTTGCCGGCGCTGGCTGTGATGGTGAAGCGGGAGGTGATGCAATCATTGGTGGGCATCAGCTTTGATCAATTGCCTCTGTGGATTTTGCAGTGGGCCAAGGTCGATCCCTCCCTGGTCGCAGTCGTCGACGTCAATGGCGATGGCATCGTGCAGTTTGGTGAAATTCATCTGGGTGCCGACGTCATCATGTTGGCGACGCCTGAAATCGGCGGCTTGCCTTATGTCGTGTCCGGTCTGGTGGCCGCGGGCGGACTGGCGGCCGCGCTGTCCACGGCAGACGGGCTCTTGCTGACCATCAGCAATGCAATGGTGCGCGATGTCTACAGCCATGAGGCGGGCCATCACGTCACGCCTGAGCAGCGGGTGATCCTGTCGAAGTTCGCGCTCCTGGCTGTTGCCTTGTTTGCCGCGATGGTCGCGTCGCTCAAGCCGGCCGAAATATTGCCGCTTGTGTCGGCATCTTTTTCTCTGGCCGCGGCCGGGTTGATGCCGGTCATGGTGCTGGGCATTTTCTGGCCAGGCGCCACTCGGGCGGGGGCGGTGAGTGGCATGCTGGCCGGCCTAGTAGTCACGGCGTATTACATGCTTGTCAACGCCGCGTCGGTGCGCGCAATTTTCCGGCTCGCACCCGAGCCCAGTCTCTGGTTTGGGATCATGCCGGTATCTGCGGGCGTGTTCGGCGTGGCTGCTGGCGTGGTGGTCACCGTGTTGGTTAGTTTGCTCACTTTGCGAGCGGATTGATCCGGGAAATCCCTGACGGGGATTTCCAGTACTTCCGGGCTTTGTAAGCGGGCAGTAAGCGCCGTTTCAAACCATGCACCAATTCCACCTCTGGAGGCGTCATTGCTCACCCTGGTCAGCATATTTAAGTTACTGGCAGAAATTGCCCTTCTTTCAATGGCGGGGCAATGGCTACTGGGTCTGCTGGCTGGCGCCAAGCGGGACCAGAACTTGTTCTATCAACTGCTTCAGGTGTTGACACGTCCGGTGGTCAGCTTCGCCAGGCTGGTGACACCGCGCGTCGTCATCGATCGGCACGTACCGATCGTCGCCTTCCTGTTGCTCGTGTCTGTCTGGCTTGCGGCCACCATTTCCAAGATCACCATCTGCGTTCAGATCGGGGTGCAACTGTGCAAATGATGCAAATGATTCGGCGCCTGACACTGAAATGGCAGGGCATGGGCTTGCTTGTGCTGGGGCAGCGGCGTCAGGCACTGCGCGTGTTTGAAACCATGCTTGCGGAATTTCCGACCGACGCCTATGCCATGAGCAGCATCGCGCATGTGCATGCCCAGGAGGGTGACAGGCAGGCCGCGCTTTCAATGCTCGAGCAACTGGTGCGCGTGGATCCGCGTAGCGGCGCCCACTGGTTTAACTTCGGCTTTCTGCTCGAAGACCTGGGGCATTACGACAAAGCTGAATCGGCGTTTCGTCAGGCCACCCAACTGGACCCAAAGTTGGACCGGGCCTGGTATGGCCTGGGCCTGGTTCTTATCCGCCTGCGTCGTTTCGACGAGGCTGTGACTGCACTCAAGCAGAACACCCAGCTTCAGCCCATGAGCCCCTATGGCTGGTATCAGCTGGCGCGGGTTCATGTGGACAGGCATGAGCCCGACGAGGCGGTGAAGATCATCCGCCATCTCAAGGGGTTTGAGCCGAAAGTGGCAGCTCAATTGGAGCGGGAAACCGGCTTGCGTGTCGCGCAGCCATCCTGAGGCAATTGAATTGACATTGGCTGGGCGCGTCGCACCGCGTTGAGAGGGGTGCAGTCGGGGGTGGTCACACGAGTGTGGCCGTGGTGATCGCAGTGTGCCTGCGAGGGCGCTGTTTTACTAACATGAGGAGCTAAGAATGCAGTTGACAGACAGTCATCGCCAATATTGGCGACGAAACCTGAGGATTACCGGGATTCTCCTGGCCATCTGGTTTGTGATCACCTTCGTGGTGAGCTACTACGCCCGAGAGCTCAGTTTCAATTTCTTCGGCTGGCCATTCAGTTTCTGGATGGGTGCGCAGGGCGCCTTGGTCATCTATATCTTGATCATCGGTTTTTACGCCCGCTACATGGGCAAACTGGACATCGAATACGGTGTCGAAGAAAGCGAGGACTGATCATGGCTGGAATGTTTGACGTCGACCAGAGCGCGAGCAAGAGTGCGACCTCCGCTGCCTTCCGCAAGAACCTCAACAAGGTGTACAAGTGGTACACAGGAGGGTTCCTGGTCTTTCTGGTTGCCTTGGCGATTCTTGAGCAAATGGGAATGCCCAGGGCATGGATCGGCATGGCTTTTCTGTTGGCAACCATCGGCCTGTACGCAGGCATCGGCATCATGAGCCGCACCACCGACGCGGCCGAATACTACGTGGCCGGCCGAAGAGTGCCGGCCTTCTACAACGGCATGGCAACGGGTGCGGACTGGATGTCGGCCGCTTCCTTCATCGGCATGGCGGGTGGCTTGTACCTGACGGGCTATGACGGCCTGGCCTTCATCATGGGCTGGACCGGCGGCTACTGCCTGGTGGCGCTGTTCCTGGCGCCCTATATGCGCAAGTTCGGCCAGTTCACTATTCCTGACTTTCTGGGCGAGCGCTACGGTGGCAACATACCTCGTTTTCTGGGTATTTTGGCGGCCATTCTTTGCTCGTTCACCTATGTGGTGGCCCAGATTTATGGCGTGGGCCTGATCACCGCTCGCATGGTGAATGTGCAGTTCGAGGTCGGGATTTTCCTGGGCCTTGGCGGTATTTTGGTGTGCTCTTTCCTGGGCGGCATGCGCGCAGTGACCTGGACGCAGGTGGCACAGTACATTATCTTGATCGTGGCCTACATGATTCCGGTGGTCTGGCTTTCTATCAAGCAGACCAGCGTGCCCATTCCACAGGCGGTGTATGGCTATCAGCTCGAAAAGGTGACGGCCAAGGAAAAGCTCTTGGCCAAAGACCCCAAGGAGCTGGAAGTCAGGGACATCTTCAAGAAGCGATCGGCTGATCTGGCCGAGAAGCTCAAAGACCCGGCTACGGCGCTGGCGGCCGATAAAGCGGCCGCGGAGAAAAAGCTGGCTGACCTGAAGTCATCCAGTGCGCCCGCAGCTCAGGTCACCGCGGCCGAGAAGGAACTTGCGGCCCTGCCCAAGGACGCGGCAGCCGCGACTGCCGCATGGACGCGGGCCAAGGCAGGCGCGGACGTCAAGTCCAGGCCGCTCAACGGAATGCCACCGCACGCGCAGCAGTTCGCGGGTGACCCGAATGGGGACGCAGCAGCGCAGAAGACCTACGACACATCGCGAAGGAATTTCCTGGCGCTGATCTTCTGCCTGATGGTGGGCACTGCGGCACTGCCGCACATTCTGATGCGCTACTACACCACACCGAGCGTCAAGGAGGCGAGAGAATCGGTGACATGGTCGCTGTTCTTCATCTTCCTGCTGTACTTCACAGCGCCCGCGCTGGCAGTACTGGTGAAGTATGAGGTGTTCCATGTGCTAATAGGAACACCAATCGATCAGTTGCCCGCATGGGTATCAGCCTGGAACAAGGTCGATCCCAGCCTGTTGTCGATCACCGACATCAACAAGGACGGCATCTTGCAGCTCAATGAAATGAGCATCGGTGGCGACATCGTCGTGCTGGCCACTCCAGAAATCGGCGGCCTGCCCTACGTTATCTCCGGTCTGGTAGCCGCTGGTGGCTTGGCTGCGGCGCTGTCCACTGCTGACGGCTTGCTGCTGACAATTGCCAACGCCCTGAGTCACGACCTGTACTACAAGATGATCGATCCGAACGCATCCACCGCTCGGCGGGTGACGATATCGAAGGCGTTGCTACTGATAGTTGCTTTGGCGGCCGCCTATGTGGCCGCGCAGAAACCGGCGGACATTCTGTTCCTGGTTTCGGCGGCGTTCTCGTTCGCGGCGGCGGCCTTCTTCCCTGTGCTTGTGCTGGGCATCTTCTGGAAGAGAGCCAACCGGGTGGGCGCATCGCTGGGCATGATCGCGGGCCTTGGCATCACCGTGTACTACATGGTGATGAACCAGCCCTGGTTGCGCAGCATATTCGGCGTGACCTCACCGGTGGACCTGTGGTTTGGCATCCTGCCAATTTCGGCCGGTGTGTTCGGCGTGCCCTTGGGCATCTTGGTCATCATTATTGGCAGCCTGCTCACGCCTGAGCCCAGCAAGGAAGTGCAGGAGTTGGTGGATCATGTGCGTTACCCCGACCTGAAAGGGACGGCCGCACGCGCAGTTGCATAAACTGACGCAGCTATCTTGAAAACCCCCGGGGCTTGCGCCACGGGGGTTTTTTCTTGGGGATTTGGGCGGTCAACCGGCAATCAACCGGCAATTAACCGGCAATCAACCACTGATGGTTGCACTTGCGGCAGCACACTTCCACCTCATCGCCCACGCGCTCTGGCCCGACCACCCGAAAGCGGCCGTACTCGCCGCAGGCTGAGCAGGTTGCCTGGTTGGCGATTTCTTCCGCATGCATCAGCAGAAAGAGGTAGCGGCGCAAGGCCCAGAGGCCCACGGCGGCGCAGATGATCACGAAGACCACGTCCATCACCTTCTCAGCCACAGAGGCATCACGAAATGCCTCCATGCTGGCCAGCAGGCCGATCACGCTCAAGAACGCGAGCAGCATGTGAACATGGCTGGTCATGAGCTGGCGCTCGTACCACTTGCGAAAGCTCGTCTTGCGCAGCTTGTCGGCCATGGACGATGACAGTTTGATGCGACTGGGCGTTTTCATGGGCGTACCTCGTCTGGGAAGAATGCTGGGCTATAATCGCAGGCTTTTCCTTGCCACACCACTTCAAGACGCAGTGGGTGGCTTTACCAGCCCGCACTTATTGCGGGCGCAATCCTTAAGGAGTGTTATGCGTCATTATGAAATCATCTTGCTGATTCATCCGGATCAGAGCGAACAGGTTCCGGCCATGCTGGAGCGCTACAAGGTCATGATCACCGCCGGCGGCGGCAAAGTGCACCGTGTGGAAGACTGGGGCCGCCGCCAATTGGCCTACCAGATCAACAAGCTGGGCAAGGCCCACTACCTGTGCGTCAACATCGAAGCCGATCAGCCCGTCATGGCCGAATTGGAGCACGCCTTCCGTTTCAATGACGCCGTGCTGCGCCACCTGACCGTGGTGCGCAAGAAGGCCGACACCGGCCCGTCCGCCATGATGCGTACAGTCGAGCGCGAAGAGGCACGCAAGACCCAGCAAGCGGAGTACCAGTCCTAAGCGGCGCCAGACGGCGTATTGCCGGGAGTGAACCAGCTAGTCATCACAGCCAGTATCGCGCAGGTCAACGCCTTGCGGTACACGCCAGCCGGATTGCCCGCCCTGGATCTGCGACTCGAACACGAGTCACAGCTTAATGAAGCGGAGCAAGTCAGGCAGGTCAAGGTGGAGATGAAAGCGGTGGCCTTTGGGGCTTTGGCCGAGACGATCGGTCGGCAACCCATAGGCAGCCAGTGGCGGTTCACAGGTTTCCTGGCAACAGCGCGTAATGGCAAGCACCCCGTGCTCCACATTCAGTCATTTCAGCAAGATTAATTTTTCAAGAGGTCCCACATGGCCACGTTCAAGAAATTCAACAAGGACAAGCGTCCCAAGCGCAACACCCAGTCGCTGCTGTTCAAGCGCAAGCGCTTCTGCCGCTTCACCGTCGCGGACGTCGAGGAAATCGACTACAAAGACGTCGCCACCCTGCGCGACTTCATCGCCGAAAACGGCAAGATCATCCCGGCTCGCCTGACCGGCACCCGCGCGATCTATCAGCGCCAACTCAACACCGCCATCAAGCGCGCGCGCTTCCTGGCCCTGGTCCCGTACAGCGACCAGCACCGCATCTAAGGAGCGAGCGACATGCAAGTTATTCTGCTAGATAAGGTCCTCAACCTTGGCAACCTCGGCGAAATCGTCAAGGTCAAAGACGGCTACGCCCGCAACTACCTGATTCCCCAGGGCCGTGCGCGCCGTGCCACGGAAACCAACAAGGCCGAATTCGAAGCCAAGCGCATCGAACTCGAAAAAGCCGCCGCAGCCAAGCTGGCCCAGTCCCAGGCCGAAGGTGAGAAGCTCGCTGGCACCGCCGTCAAGCTCACCCAGAAGGCTGGCGTGGACGGTCGTCTGTTCGGATCGGTGACCAATTCCGACATCGCCGAAGAGCTCAGCAAGCAAGGCTACAAGGTCGTCAAGGCCCAGGTCCGCATGCCCAATGGCCCGATCAAGATCGTTGGCGACAGCAAGGTGAGCATCGCCTTGCATACCGATGTGCTGGTCGAAATCACTGTCACGGTGCTGGGCGAAACTGCTTAAGCCAAAACGCGTTTCCCATCAAGAAGAGGCCGCCTGCGGGCGGCTTTTTCGTGCGTGCCGTGGTTATACCGACTTGCACACTGGCAATCCACAAGCTGTCCGCCGCAATTCACAGCGTCAGAGCCGACTTTCCACAGGCTTATCCACTAGACGTGCACAGCTTCGCGCCGTAGCATCAACCGTCAATTACAAGCATCCATGTCCGCTGTTCTTACCTCCGTCGACGACGAGTTTTCTCGTGATCACCAGATCGCGCAATTGCGCATCCCACCGCATTCGGTCGAGGCTGAATCCAGCGTGCTGGGTGGGCTGCTGCTGGACAACGCAGCCTGGGACAGAGTGGGTGACCTGCTGGTGGATGGCGACTTCTACCGCTATGAGCATCGGCTGATTTATGCGTCCATCGCCGGCCTGATCAACGCCACCAAACCAGCCGACGTCATCACGGTTTACGAGCAGCTGCAAGGCCTGGGCAAGACCGAAGAGGTGGGGGGTCTGGCCTACCTCAATTCCTTGGCTCAGTACGTGCCCAGTGCAGCCAATATCAGGCGCTACGCCGAGATCGTGCGCGAGCGCTCTATTTTGCGCAAGCTGGTCAGTGCGAGCGACGAGATCGCCACTGCGGCGTTCAACACGCAGGGCAAGGCGGTCGACAAAATTCTGGACGAAGCAGAGCAAAAGATCTTCAACATCGGTGAAGAAGGCTCGCGCATGAAGCAGGGCTTCCAGGGCATGGACAGCCTGGTGGTGCAGCTTCTGGACCGCGTGCAGGAAATGGCGGACAACCCCAATGACATCACAGGGGTGCCCACCGGCTTTTACGACCTGGACCGAATGACCTCGGGCATGCAGGCTGGCGACATGATCGTGCTGGCGGCGCGGCCTTCGATGGGAAAGACCGCACTGGCGATCAACATCGCAGAGCACGTGGCCTTGCATGAAGGCCTGCCGGTGGCTGTGTTCTCCATGGAAATGGGCGCGAGCCAGTTGGCTGTGCGTATCGTGGGCTCCATTGGTCGCATCGACCAGATGCATCTGCGCACTGGCAAGCTCACTGATTCAGAGTGGCCCAGGCTCACCGAGGCCGTCGAGAAGCTGCGCAACATCTCGCTGCACATCGACGAGACGCCGGGCCTGACAACCAGTGAACTGCGGGCCAATGCGCGTCGGCTTGCGCGCCAGTGCGGCAAGCTGGGTTTGATCGTGGTCGATTACCTGCAGCTCATGAGCGTCTCCAGCAGCATGAACGATGAAAACCGCGCCACGGCAGTGGGTGAGATCTCGCGCGGCCTCAAGATGCTGGCCAAGGAGTTGCAATGCCCCGTGATTGCGCTGTCGCAGTTATCGCGTGGGGTGGAGTCGCGCACCGACAAGCGCCCCATGATGAGCGATCTGCGTGAATCCGGCGCGATCGAACAAGACGCCGACGTCATCATGTTCATCTACCGTGACGACTACTACAACAAAGACTCCAAAGAGCCCGGCGTCGCCGAGATCATCATCAGCAAGCAGCGTAACGGGCCCACAGGCACCATCAAGCTGGCTTTCCTCAAAGAGATGACGCGCTTTGAATCGCTGGCTTCGGGCAGCGATTTCTAAGTTTCTAGTCTCTACAACACTTCGCTGGCAAAGTCCGCCAGGCGCGAGCGCTCGCCGCGTGCCAGCGTGATGTGGCCGCTGTGTGGCCAGCCCTTGAACTTGTCGACCGCAAACGTCAAACCCGATGAGCCTTCGGTGAGGTAGGGCGTGTCGATCTGCGCCAGATTGCCCATGCAGATGATCTTGGTGCCAGGCCCCGCCCGGGTCACCAGTGTCTTCATCTGCTTGGGTGTGAGGTTTTGCGCTTCGTCGATGATGACGTACTTGTTCAAGAAGGTGCGCCCGCGCATGAAGTTCATGCTCTTGATCTTGATGCGGCTGCGGATCAGCTCGTTGGTGGCCGCGCGTCCCCACTCGCCGGCACTGGTCTCGGTCTTGGCCAGCACTTCGAGGTTGTCGTCCAGGGCGCCCATCCAGGGGCCCATTTTTTCCTCTTCGGTACCGGGCAGAAAGCCGATGTCTTCTCCCATGCTGACGGTGGCGCGGGTCATGATGATCTCGGTGTAGCGGCGGTCGTCCAGTACCTGTGTGAGGCCCGAGGCCAGTGCCATCAAGGTCTTGCCTGTGCCCGCAGTGCCGGTGAGGGTGACAAAGTCGACTTCTGGGTCCATCAGAAGATTCATCGCGAAGTTTTGTTCGCGGTTGCGGGTCGTGACGCCCCAGACCGAATTTTTCAGGTGACCGTAGTCCTTCAGCGTCTTGAGCACCGCAGTCTTGCCACGGATTTCAGTGATGCGGGCATAGAGGCTGGGTTCGCCGGGTGATTCGAAATAGACGAATTGATTAATCAGCAGGCTGGGCACGATCGGGCCGGTGATGCGATAGAAGGTGTGCTGCCCGCTTTGCCAGCTCTCTACCGTCTTGCCGTGTTTGGCCCAGAAATCACCTGGCAAAGCCAGCGACCCGGAGTAGAGCAGCTCAAGATCATCCAGGGTCTTGTCGTTCTGGTAGTCGTCGGTGGCCAGGCCCAGCGCACGGGCCTTGACCCGCATGTTGATGTCTTTGGAGACCAGCACCACCTCACGCGGGGCATGCTGCTCACGCAGCGCCTGCACCACGCCCAGGATCTGGTTGTCGGCCTTGCCCTGGGGCAGACTGGCGGGCAGGGTGTTGGCCAGTGCCTGCGTCTGAAAGAAGAGGGAGCCGCCGGCCTCGCTGTGGCCGGTGGTGCTGAGCCTGAGGCCGCTTGCAATATCAGCGCCCTGCGCCCCGGCCAGCGCATCAAGCGTGCGGCTGGCCTGCCTTGCGTTGCGGGCGACTTCTGTCATGCCCTTCTTGTGACCGTCCAGCTCTTCCAGCACGATCATGGGCAGGAAGATGTCGTGTTCCTCGAAGCGGAACAAGCTCATCGGGTCGTGCATGAGCACATTGGTGTCCAGCACGAAGAGCTTGCAGGGGCCAGTGGACTTGGGCTTGCGCGCCGGGCGCGGTGCGGGCTGTGGGTGCTCCTGGGCACGTTTTTTCAGGCCCAGAACCTCACTGGCATCGGCGAATGATGATTCCTCGCGAAATGCCTCGGGATGGCGCTCGCCGCCACCCCGAGGGTCGAAGTCCATGGCCTTTGGCTTTTCAGCGAGCGGGCTGTCGGCGTGGATTGCCTCCGATTTTCGCGATGCCTTGTGTGATGAGCGTGCCGGTGCGTCGTAGGCTTCCGGCGGGAGCAGGGCTGCGCGTTTGGTGGGGGCGGGGGGCAATGGCATGGGCTGGTGGTTTCCCTGGTAAGCAATTCAAAAAGCGAAAAAGCCGCCGGGAGAGCCGGGCGGCTTTGTCTGGTTCAGCAGTGATGACGCGGCGCGTCTGTATCAACGGCATGAATTCATTATGCACAAGTGCTGTGACGCTTCAACCGCGCCCAAGCGCTTGTTGCGACAAAACGTCAGGCGGCCTTCTTGAACAACTTGACTGCCTTGAGCACTTCCTCGACATGCCCCGGAACCTTCAGGCCGCGCCACTCTTGTCTGAGCACGCCATCGGGACCGATAAGGAAGGTGCTGCGCTCGATGCCCTTGACCTTCTTGCCGTACATGATCTTGTTTTTGACCACTCCGAACATGTGGCACATTTTTTCTTCGGTGTCGGCGATGAGTTCAAACGGCAACTCAAGCTTGGTCTTGAATTCGTCGTGCGATTTCATGTTGTCGCGTGAAACACCGAAGACCTGTGCGCCAGCTTTGACGAAGTCTTTGTATTTATCGCGGAACTGCATTGCCTCGGTGGTGCAACCGGGGGTGTTGTCCTTGGGATAAAAATACAGCACAAGGACGGCGCCATTGTGCGAGGTGTTGCTGACTCTGACGCCGCCCGTGGCGTTTGCTTCAAATTCGGGGATAAGTTTGTTGACAACGATCGCCATGGGGATTTGTTTCTCGTGTGACAGAAAGTCTCGTTGCTACGATTGCGGGTTCGGATACCCGCTGGAACCCGTGATTTTACTCTGATTCGCGCAGATGCGTGGCGCGCTCAGTTGGCGTGCTCGATCAGCAGTGCCGCAGCGACGCTTCGGCCTTCTTGTGCCAGCACGTTGTAAGTGCGGCAAGCTGCCGCAGTGTCCATGGTCTCGATGCCAATGCGACGCGCCAGCACAGGTGCAAGCCATGCCGCTTTCGGGAAGCGGATGCGTGGGCCGCTTCCGAAAATGATGATCTCGGCATCTAGCTGGGCGAGCGCAAGAAAGTGACTTGCGTCCAGTTCTTCGAATCGGTCGGCCGGCCAATGGAGCCGAAGCCCGCTTGAGCTCACGATCAGGCTGTGCTCGAATCTCTGGCCATCAACCGCGACCCAGCCGGGTCCATGGGCGGTGATTGCCTGCACTTCAAATTTGTCGGGTTGCAGTTTCATGGGGCGGATAGGAGGGTTTGCTTGCTGCGCTGCACTAAAGAGCGGCGGAACTGTGGTCAAATTATAAGTTTTCACCCCAGAAAACATCGCCGGAGGGGCATTGAAAACAGTTCAGAAGTCAGCCAAGCTCGCCAACGTCCTTTATGACATCCGCGGCCCCATCATGGATGCGGCCCGCAAAATGGAGGAAGACGGCCACAAGATCATCAAGCTCAACATTGGCAACCTGGCCTTGTTCGGCTTTGATGCGCCTGAAGAAATCCAGCAGGACATGGCCCGCAACCTGCCCAGCTCGGCAGGCTATTCAGACAGCAAAGGCATCTTTGCGGCCCGCAAGGCGGTGATGCACTACAGCCAGCAGCAGGGCATCAAGGGCGTTATCCTGGATGACATCTATCTGGGCAATGGTGCCAGCGAACTCATCGCCATGGCCACCAATGCCTTGCTCGACACCGGCGATGAGCTGCTGGTACCCGCGCCCGACTATCCGCTGTGGACCGCATGCGCAAGTCTGGCGGGCGGCACGCCGGTGCACTACATGTGCGACGAAGCCAACGGATGGATGCCCGACCTGCAGGACATCCGCAACAAGATCACGCCGCGCACCAAGGGCATCGTTGTGATCAATCCCAACAACCCGACCGGCGCGCTTTATTCGGATGCGCTGCTGATGGGCATCGTCCATATTGCGCGAGAGCACAACCTGGTCGTTTTCGCCGACGAGGTGTACGACAAGGTTCTCTACGACGGCGTCAAGCACACGGCTATCGCCAGCCTGTCCGAAGACGTTCTCACGCTGACCTTCAATTCCCTGTCCAAGAGTTACCGCTCTTGCGGCTATCGGGCGGGCTGGATGGTTGTATCGGGCGACAAGAAAAGCGCGGCCGACTACATCGAAGGCCTCAACATGTTGTCCAACATGCGGCTGTGCGCCAATGTTCCCGGGCAGTGGGCCATTCAGACCGCACTGGGTGGCTATCAAAGCATCAACGAACTGGTCGGCGAGGGCGGGCGCCTTCGGCGTCAGCGCGATCTTGCCTATGAACTGATCACCGCCATTCCGGGTGTGACTTGCGTCAAACCCGCGGCTGCCTTGTACATGTTTCCCAGGCTCGACCCCAAGGTCTATCCGATCGCCGATGACCGCCAGTTTTTCCTGGAGCTGCTTCAAGAAACTCGGGTGATGCTGGTGCAGGGCACCGGCTTCAATTGGCCCGAGTCCGATCATTTCCGCATTGTTTTTCTTCCCCACGAAGACGATTTGCGCGAGGCCATTGGCCGAATTGCAAAGTTCCTCGAAAGCTACAGAAAACGACATTCCAAATGAAAGCCATTCAAGTAGGCCTGCTGGGCATAGGCACCGTGGGCAGCGGCGTCTTCAAGGTGCTCAAGCGCAACCAAGAAGAAATCCAGCGTCGCGCTGGGCGCGGCATTGAGATCACCATGGTGGCAGATCTTGACACCGAGCGCGCCCGCGCGCTGGTGGGCGATGGGGTTGCGGTGGTGGGCGACGCTGCCCAGGTGATTGCCAATCCAGACATTGACATCGTCATAGAACTGATTGGCGGGTATGGCGTGGCCCGCAAGCTCGTCATGCAGGCGATCGACGCAGGCAAGCATGTGGTCACGGCCAACAAGGCGCTGCTGGCTGTGCACGGCACTGAAATATTCGAAGCCGCGCACCGACGCGGCGTGATGGTGGCCTTTGAAGCCGCGGTGGCTGGTGGCATACCCATCATCAAGGCCTTGCGCGAGGGGCTCACGGCCAACCGCATTCAGTGGATCGCCGGCATCATCAACGGCACCACCAATTTCATCCTGTCGGAGATGCGTGACAAGGGGCTTGATTTCGATGTGGCGCTCAAGGAGGCGCAGCGCCTGGGTTACGCCGAGACCGACCCCACCTTCGACATCGAAGGCGTGGACGCCGCGCACAAGGCCACCCTCATGTCGGCCATTGCCTTTGGCATTCCGGTGCAATTCGACAAGGCCTACGTAGAAGGCATCACCAAGCTGGGCGCGCAGGATATCCGCTATGCCGAGCAACTGGGCTACCGCATCAAGCTGCTGGGCATCACCAAGCGCACACCCGTCGGCATTGAGCTGCGGGTGCACCCATCGCTGGTGCCCACCAAGCGCCTGATTGCCAACGTAGAGGGCGCGATGAATGCTGTCATGGTGCAGGGCGATGCGGTGGGAACCACCCTCTACTACGGCAAGGGGGCAGGCAGCGAGCCCACCGCCAGCGCGGTGATCGCTGACCTGGTGGACATCACGCGGCTGCACACTGCTGACGCCGAGCACCGCGTGCCGCACCTGGCTTTCCAGCCTGACTCCATGAGCAACGAGCCCGTGCTGCCGATGAGCGAGGTTGTGACCAGCTACTACCTGCGCCTGCGTGTGGCCGACCAAGCCGGTGTGCTGGCCAAGGTCACAGGCCTGCTGGCCGACGCTGGCATCAGCATCGATGCCATGCTGCAGCGCGAGGCCGGGGAAGGCGAGAAGCAGACCGATCTGATCTTGTTGACCCATGATGTGCGCGAAGGCACGATGAACGAGGTGCTCACCAAGATGCAGAAGCTGCCCACGGTGCTGGCGCCCATCACCCGCATCCGCAAGGAAGAATTGGCCTGATCAGGGCTGTATGCCCGCCGTCTCGCTTCATACGCAATGCTTTACATCTCCACCCGCGGCCACCCTGACCGCAAGCACTTCTGCGAAATCTTGCTCGAAGGCCTGGCGCCCGATGGCGGACTGTACCTGCCTGAGCGCTATCCGCAGGTCGATTTGGCCACGCTGGAGCGCTGGCGCGTGCTGCCCTATGCCGAGCTCGCCTTTGAAATCCTCTCGCTCTACATTGACGACATTCCGGCGCAGGATCTCAAGGCCATCTGCCGCAAGACCTACACCGAAGAGGTGTTCGGCACACAGGCGATTGTTCCGCTGAAGAAACTGGAAGACGGCTTGTACCTCCAAGCCCTGTCCAATGGTCCCACGCTGGCCTTCAAGGACATGGCCATGCAGTTGCTTGGCAACCTGTTCGAGTATGAGCTGGCGCGCCGCGGCGAGCAGCTCAACATTCTGGGCGCAACCTCAGGCGACACTGGCAGCGCAGCCGAGTACGCAATGCGCGGCAAGAAGGGTGTGCGGGTCTTCATGACCTCGCCCAATGGCCGTATGAGCCCCTTCCAGCAGGCCCAGATGTTCAGCCTGCAGGATCCCAATATTCATAACCTCGCGGTTGAGGGTGTGTTTGACGATTGCCAGGACATCGTCAAGGCGGTTTCCAATGATCTGGCGTTCAAGCGGCGCTACAAGATCGGCACTGTCAATTCGATCAACTGGGCCCGGCTGGTGGCGCAGGTTGTCTATTATTTTTCGGGCTACTTTCAGGCCACCGCAAACGCGGGTGCGCTGACGCATGCGAAGCCGGTGAGTTTTGCTGTTCCATCGGGCAACTTCGGCAACATTTGCGCGGGCCATGTGGCTCGCATGATGGGCCTGCCCATTGCCAAGCTGGTGCTGGCCACCAATGAGAATGATGTGCTGGACGAATTCTTCCGCACGGGGGTTTACCGCGTCAGGTCCAGCGCCGACACACATGAGACCTCCAGCCCGTCGATGGACATCAGCAAGGCCAGCAATTTCGAGCGTTTCATATTCGATCTGCTGGGGCGCGACGGTCCCAGGGTCAAGAGCCTGTTTGGCGAGCAGTTGTCCGCGCAAGGCCGCTTCGATCTGAGCCTGGACCCGGCCTTCAAGCAGGCGGGGCAGCGCTACGGATTTGTCAGCGGCAAGAGCACGCATGCTGACCGTCTGACCACCATTCGCGACACGTATGCACGTTTCCATCTGATGATCGACACCCACACCGCAGACGGCCTGAAGGTGGCGCGCGCGCATGTGCAGCCGGGTGAGCCCATGATCGTGCTGGAGACGGCATTGCCCATCAAGTTCGCCGCCACCATCGTGGAGGCTCTGGGCTGTGAGCCTGATCGTCCAGCGAAGTTCGAGGGCATCGAGAGCCTGCCCAAGCGGGTGACCGTACTGGCCGCCAACGTGCAGGCTGTCAAGGACTTCATCGCGAGTCATTCGGCTTGATCTCATCATGAGAGTGGTCGGCTTGGTGGACAATGCAGAAGGTTTTCAACACCACGCGGAGATCTGCGCATGAGTCAGCCTCGACCACCGCTCAAGCCCTTGGATGAAGCGCTGGCCGAGTTACTTGGGCGGGCCCAGCCCCTGAGCGCAAGTGAGAGCGTCTCCACCTTCGACGCCGATAGCCGGGTGTTGGCAGAAGACCTGAGGTCGCCGCTTCAGGTGCCGCCCCAAGACAACAGCGCGATGGACGGCTATGCGGTGCGCAGTGGCGAGATTGTTCACGAGGGCGTGAGCTTGCCAGTTAGCCAGCGGATTGCCGCCGGAAGTGCCCCTCTGCCCCTTGCGCCGGGATCTGTGGCGCGCATCTTCACCGGTGCACCCGTGCCACCGGGTGCCGATGCGATCGTCATGCAAGAGGATGCCGCAGCGCAAGGCCAGGATGCAGTGCGCATCATGCGTGTGCCCGAGGCCGGCCAGTGGATTCGCCGCAGCGGCGAGGACGTCAGCAAAGGCGGCCTGGTGTTGGCGCGTGGCGAGCGGCTCACGCCTGCGGCGCTCGGACTTGCGGCCAGCATTGGCAAGGCGACTGTGCAAGTGGCGCGCCGTCCACGCGTGGCGCTCTTTTCCACCGGCGACGAATTGGTGATGCCCGGTGAGGTTGCGCCCCAGCAGATGAAGCCCGGCGCGATCTACAACTCCAACCGATTTTTTCTCAGCGCCTTGCTGCGGCGGCTGGGATGCGAAGTCAGTGACCGTGGCATCGTGGCCGACCAGTTCGAGGCGACGCGCCAGGCTTTGCAGGATGCGTCCAGAGATAGCGACCTGATCCTCACCAGCGGCGGTGTATCTTTGGGCGAGGAAGACCACATCAAACCCGCAGTGCAATCTCTTGGTTCGCTCGATCTCTGGCAGATCGCCATCAAACCGGGCAAGCCCTTTGCCTACGGGCGAATTGGCGATGCGCACTTCATGGGGCTGCCGGGCAATCCGGTTTCCAGCTTTGTGACTTTCCTGTTGCTGGTGCGTCCGTTCCTGCTGAAACTGCAGGGCGCCAGCCGGCTTCAACCCAGTGCAAGCCGACTGCCGGCGCACTTTAATTGGCCGCGCGCGGACAAGCGGCGCGAGTTCCTGCGGGTTTGCCGCAACGCCCAGGGCGGGCTGGACTTGTTTGCCAATCAGAGTTCCGGCGTGCTGACTTCCGCGGTGTGGGGCGATGGCCTGGTGGACAACCTGCCGGGGCAGACCATTGCGCACGGCGATGTGGTCAACTTCATTGCCTTTGCGGAGTTGATGGCATGAAGCTCACGGTGAAGTATTTCGCATCCATCCGCGAAGCGGTGGGGCAGGGCATGGAGACAGTGCACACCTCGGCTGGCACTCTGGCTGCCTTGCGCGACGAATTGGTTGCGCGCGGCGGTGAATATGCGCACAGCCTGGCCAGAGGCAAGGCGGTGCGGGTCGCGCTCAACCAAGTGATGAGCGAAGAGACTGCGGCACTCACCGAGGGCTGCGAGGTGGCGTTCTTTCCCCCGGTGACGGGTGGTTAGCGGTAATGGGCGGCCACAGCATGCGCGTTTCGATTCAGCACCATGACTTTGATGTCAGCGCCGAGATCGCTGCGCTGCGCGAGAGCGACCGGCGCGTCGGCGCGGTCTGCGTTTTTGTCGGCACGGTGCGTGATCGCAATGATGGCGCAACGGTGAGTTCCATGGAGCTGGAGCATTACCCAGGCATGACCGAGAAGTCGATAGAAGTCATGATCGACCAGGCGCTGCAGCGATTTGACATCTATGGCGCCCGTGTCATTCACCGCATTGGGCTGCTGGAGCCTACCGATCAGATCGTCATGGTGGCAGTGACCTCGGCGCACCGAGGCGAGAGCTTCAAGGCCTGCGAGTTCCTGATGGACTACCTGAAAACTCAGGCACCATTCTGGAAGAAGGAGCAAACGCCAGAAGGTGCGCGCTGGGTCGATGCCCGGCAAAGCGACGACGCTGCGCTGGCGCGCTGGGGCCTGGACAAGCCCCAGTCATGACAAGGTGTCAGGCGTGCGCAGTCGGTGGCACGAACGCGGCCCTTGCGTCCGATTCCAGCTCACCTGTGAGTTGCTGCAGCAGATTCAGGAATTGTTCCTGCTGGTGCTGGTTCAAAGGTGCAAGCAGGCGCTTGTAGGCTTTCTCTGCTGGCTTTTGCGCCTCCTGCAAGGCTGCGGTGCCGGTAGCAGTGAGCGTGACGGCGACATTGCGTCGGTTGTGCTTGGCAGGTACGCGCGACACCAGCCCACGCATTTCCAGCCCACGCAACACGCGCAACACAGTCACCTTGTCAAAACCCAACGCGCGTGCCAGGTTCGACTGGCCCAGCCCTGGGTGTGCCGCCAGCACGGTGAGCGCGCCGAACTGGGCGGGTGTGAGCGCGATTTCGCGGCACTCGTCTTCAAACACTGCGGCGGAGATTTGATGCGCTCTGCGTAGCAGAAAGCCGGGGCGCGCATAAAGCCGTGCCAAGGCAGCGGGAGATTTTGTGGATATTGGCACGTTGCGCGCAGTTTAGGGAATTCATGGATTGTGCCTGTCTCCGACGCTTCCAATAATGGTTAGCATACAAACCTACTGGGGAATTCAATGGGCATGCCAAGCATTTCCATGCGCTGTGTCATGTTGGCTCTGGCGGCAGTGACCGCTGGGGGTGCGGCTGCCCAGTCGACTGCACCCCCGAGCGCAGCGAACCCCGCGCAAACTGCGTTGCGGCTGATCGTGCCCTTCACGCCGGGCACCGGCATCGACTTGATTGCGCGCACTGTGGGTCCCAAACTCAGCGAGCGGCTGGGCCGGCCTGTGGTGGTGGAAAACCGTGTCGGCGCATCGGGCAACATCGGAACCGAAGCGGTAGTGCGTGCGGCCCCAAATGGTTCGACCCTGCTGGTCAGTGTCAACACGCTGGTGATGAACCGCAGCCTGTTTCCCGGTCTGCCCTTCGATCCGGTGAAAGACCTGATGCCAGTGTCGCTCACAAGCTGGGGGCAGTTACTCCTGGTCACCCATCCGAGAACCGGCTACAAGACGGCCGTCGATTTGCTGGCCGATGCTAGGCGTCGGCCGGGCGCAATCAACTACGCGAGCCCGGGCGTGGGCACTCCGCATCACCTGTCCATGGAGTTGTTCAAGTCCACTGCGGGCGTGTTCGTCACACACATTCCCTACAGGGGTAGCGCGCCTGCGGTCACTGACCTTCTGGGCGGCCAGGTCGATCTGATGTTCTTGCCAATTCACGTGGCACTGCCGCATGTGAGGAGTGGAAGACTGATTGCGCTGGGAATTGGCAGCGAGAAACGCCACTCCTTGTTGCCCGATGTGCCCACCTTGGCGCAGGCGCGGGCCGGCAATGTGAATGTGGACATGTGGTACGGCATTTTTGCGCCGCCGGGCAGCGCGCCCGAATTCGTCGCCCGGATCAACCGCGAGCTCAAGGACATTCTGGCCGCGCCCGAAGTGCGCTTGGCTTTTGAGGCACAGGGCATGGACCCGGCGAACAGCAGCCCAGAAGAATTTCGACGCCTGGTGGAGCAGGACGCACAACGCTGGGCGCAGTTGATCAAGGCGCGCAACATCACCGCTCAATGATGCCGGTCAAAGCATCGCCCATGAAAATAGCAATTATCGGCGGGGGCATCGGGGGCCTGGGCCTTGCGCTGTCCTTGCAGCAGCGTGGCCTCGCCTGCGACATCTACGAGAGCGTGGCCCAGGTGCGCGAGGTCGGCGTGGGCATCACCTTGCTGCCCCACGCCATGCGCGAGCTGGCTCAGTTGGGTGTACAAGCCCAGTTGGAAGCGGCCGGCATTGAAAACCTGGAAAGTGTTTTCTACACCCGCTTCGGTCAGTTCATCTATCGCGAACCCAGGGGCAGGCATGCAGGATATGAGCTACCCGAGATCGGCTTGCATCGGGGCAGGCTGCATGGCGTGCTGTATGACGCGGCGCGGGAGCGCTTGGGCGCCGCTTGCGTTCACCTGGACCATCGCTGCGTGGCGCTGGAGCAGAACGAGGCCGGCGTGCGGATCGCGTTTCGCGATGGCCGCGGCCTAGATTTGCCCGCGGTACAAGCCGACGTGGTGGTCGCTTGCGACGGCGTCAATTCCGCAGTGCGCAAGCAGTTTTATCCGAACGAGCAGCTTGCATTTGCCGGCATCAACACCTGGCGTGGCGTTACCGTGCATGCGCCCATCCTGAGTGGCAAGACTTATCTGCGCATCGGCTCCATCAACACCGGCAAGATGGTGATCTACCCGATTGCCGACCGGGTGGATGCGCAGGGCCGACAACTGGTGAACTGGGTCGCTGAAATCCGGCGCGAGGGCGCCCGCATGAACGACTGGAACAAAGCAGGCCAGGCTGGAGATTTCTTGGAGATTTTCAAGGATTGGCGGTTTGATTGGCTGGATGTGCCCGCATTGCTGACCGGCGCGCAAGCTATTTTTGAATATCCGATGGTCGATCGCGACCCCGTGCCACGTTGGACTTTTGGCCGCGTCACGCTGCTGGGCGATGCGGCCCATCCGATGTATCCGCGTGGCTCCAACGGCTCGGCCCAGGCGCTCATCGACGCGCGCATCCTGGCGCAGCAGTTGGCCACCACAGGCGATCCCCAAGCTGCCTTGCTGGCCTATGAAGCGCAGCGGCTGGAGCCTGCTTCCAAGGTGGTGCTGGCCAACCGCAGCGCGCCGCCCGATCTCATCAACATCAAGGTGGAAGAACTCAGCGGCGACCGCCCCTTTGGCCACATCGATGAGCTGATCAGCCAGGAAGATCTGCGCCGCATGTCAGACTCCTACAAACAGGTCGCAGGGTTTTCGGTGGCTCAGTTAAGGTAGCGCGGCTTGGGCTTGCTGGCGCCGTCGTCGTCGGGCACAGCGCTTTCTTCGGCAGGGGCTGGAGCGGCCGAGAATGGGTCGCGCCATTGGGAGCGGATCAGGGCTTGCTCCAGCAAGTGCATCAGGCCCTGCATCAGCTTGGGCTGCATCTCTAACTGGAAGCTGCGCGGCTTGCTGTTGGTATCAAGGGGGCGCTCGTTGAAGTTCAGGCGAAGCCGGCCGCTGGGCAGCGGCGAGGCATCCACGTCGGTGACCAGCAAGGGCTCTTCGCCCAGAGGCAGCGCGGCCAGCTCGTTCTTGTAGGGTGTTTCGAAATCAGCCTGCTTCAGGAACTCTTCCTTGCGAAAGTCGGTCAGCATCTGTTTGAGGTCTTCGTCGGCGGTTTCCAGAGAGTTGCCGGCGGCTTCCAGGCGCAGCAGGTGGCGCTTGAGCAGTTTGGAGAGCATGGGCCACAGGCCAAGCAGCAGCCGCCGGGTCAGCCACAGGCGCATCTCCTCAGATGCCGCAGTATTGATCCGCAGCAAGATTCGGTCTTGCTCGGCCAAGTAGGTCACGGACATCTGATGGATCTTCATACCTTGATTTTAGTCATTGGAAAGTGGCGAACGGAAGAATACATTGCCCTTGAAAACTTGGCTGTGGGCCTAAGCTGGTGTGGAAATGGAGATTTCCCATGCGAATAGACAAACTGACGACCAAATTTCAAGAGGCACTGGGCGAAGCGCAAACCCTCGCCCTGGGCAATGACCATGCCTATATCGAGCCACCGCATCTGCTGGTGGCCATGCTGCGCCAGCAGGATGGGCCGCGTGCCTTGCTGGAGCGTGCCGGCGTCAATGTGCAGGGCTTGCTGGCCTCTGCCGAAGCGGCCGTGCATAAATTCCCGCAGGTGCAGGGGCAGGAGCAGGTCCAGGTGGGCCGCGACACCGTATCCCTTTTGCAGGCGGCCGAGAAGG
Source organism: Comamonadaceae bacterium (assembly GCA_947476285.1). Lineage (GTDB taxonomy): Bacteria > Pseudomonadota > Gammaproteobacteria > Burkholderiales > Burkholderiaceae_C > Ramlibacter. Next base: position 42,537 of record CANJPU010000028.1, read on the forward strand.
AATCCATCAAGCGCGGCGATCAATTCGTCGCAAGTGAGTTGTTCCTGCTCGCGGTGGCCGATTCCAAGCAGGACATCGGCCGCATCGCCCGCGAGAACGGCTTGTCGCGCAAATCGCTGGAAACAGCGATAGAGACCGTGCGCGGCGGGCAGAACGTGAACAGCGCCGATTCCGAAGGCCAGCGCGAATCGCTGAAGAAGTACACCATGGACCTGACCGAGCGGGCCCGCCAGGGCAAGCTCGACCCAGTGATTGGCCGCGACGATGAAATCCGCCGTGCGATCCAGGTACTTCAGCGGCGCACCAAGAACAACCCAGTGCTGATCGGCGAGCCCGGCGTTGGCAAGACGGCCATCGTTGAAGGTCTGGCTCAGCGCATCGTGGCCGGCGAAGTGCCCGAGACGCTCAAGAACAAGCGGGTGCTTTCGCTGGACATGGCAGCACTGCTGGCTGGCGCGAAATACCGAGGTGAATTCGAAGAGCGGCTCAAGAGCGTGCTCAACGAACTGGCCAAGGACGAAGGCCAGACCATTGTCTTCATTGACGAGTTGCACACCATGGTGGGCGCAGGCAAGGCCGAAGGTGCGATGGATGCGGGCAACATGCTCAAGCCGGCGCTGGCGCGCGGCGAGCTGCATTGCGTGGGTGCCACCACGCTGGACGAATACCGCAAGTACGTCGAGAAAGACGCCGCACTGGAGCGCCGCTTCCAGAAGATCATGGTGGGCGAACCCAGCGTGGAGGCCACCATCGCCATCCTGCGCGGCTTGCAGGAGAAATACGAAGTCCACCACGGCGTGGAGATCACCGACCCTGCCATCGTGGCCGCCGCTGAGCTCAGCCACCGCTACATTACCGACCGCTTCCTGCCCGACAAGGCCATCGACCTGATCGATGAGGCGGCATCCAAGATCAAGATCGAGCTCGACTCCAAGCCCGAGGTCATGGACAAGCTCGATCGCCGGCTGATTCAGTTGCAGATCGAGCGCGAAGCGATGAAGCGCGAGAAGGACGAGGCGTCGAAGAAGCGGCTGTCCTTGATCCAGGAGGAAATCACCAAACTGCAAAAGGAAATCGCCGATCTGGACGAAATCTGGAAATCCGAGAAAGCCCAGGCGCAAGGCAGCGCCCAGGTCAAGGAAGAGATCGATTCACTGCGCCGGCAGATCGAGGAATTCACCCGCAAGGGTGATTTCAACAAAGTGGCTGAACTGCAGTATGGTCGCTTGCCCGAACTGGAAAAGCGATTGAAAGAAGCGCAGGCCACTGAGTCCGGCAAGGCCAAGATGGCCAAAGACGGCGGGCGGCCGCAACTGCTGCGCACCATGGTGGGAGCCGAAGAAATCGCCGAAGTCGTGGCGCGTGCCACCGGCATTCCCGTTTCCAAGCTGATGCAGGGCGAGCGTGAGAAACTTCTGATGATGGAAGACAAGCTGCATCAGCGCGTGATCGGCCAGGACGAAGCCATTAGCGCGGTGGCCAATGCCATTCGCCGTTCGCGCTCGGGCCTGTCCGATCCGAACCGGCCTACCGGTTCTTTCCTGTTCCTGGGCCCCACCGGCGTGGGCAAGACCGAGCTTTGCAAGGCCTTGGCCAGCTTCCTTTTTGACAGCGAAGATCATCTGATCCGCATCGACATGAGTGAATTCATGGAGAAGCATTCGGTGGCTCGCATGATCGGTGCGCCGCCCGGCTACGTGGGCTACGAGGAGGGCGGCTACCTCACCGAGGCGGTGCGGCGCAAACCCTACAGCGTGATTCTGCTCGACGAGGTGGAGAAAGCGCATCACGATGTGTTCAACGTGCTGCTGCAAGTGCTCGACGACGGCCGCCTGACCGACGGGCATGGCCGCACCGTGGACTTCAAGAACACAGTGATCGTGATGACAAGCAACATCGGCTCGCACAAGATCCAGGCGATGGTGGGTAGCCCCTATGAAGATGTGAAGGACGCGGTGTGGGATGAGTTGAAGAACCACTTCCGTCCCGAGTTTCTCAACCGCATCGACGAGACTGTGGTTTTCCACGGGCTGGACGCCAAACACATCGCCAAGATCGGGGCGATCCAGCTCAAGGTGCTGGAGCAGCGCCTGGCCAAGATGGACCTCACGCTGCAGGTGTCGCCCGCCGCGCTGGAAGAGCTGGCCAAGGTCGGTTTCGATCCCGTGTTTGGCGCGCGTCCGCTCAAGCGCGCGATCCAGCAGCGCATTGAGAATCCGCTGTCCAAACTGATCCTGGAAGGGCGATTCCCGCCCAAGAGCGTGATCCCCGTGAGCGTGGACCCGGTGCGCCAGCCGGGGGTCTTCCTCTTCGGCCAGGCCAAGCCAGTCGCTGAAGAGGCGGTGGCCTGAGCATGCCGATGTTGATGACCTTTTTGTTGCGCTTGGTCCTGATTGCCGCTGGCCTCATCTTTGCGGCCAGCTTGGCTGTGGCCATGGCCTTGATGCTGGTGATCTGGTGCGTGCGAGCTGTCTGGGCCAAGCTGACCGGCAGACCCGTGATGCCCTTCATCATCCGCATCGATCCGCGCGGCGGTTTTGATCGGATGTACCGCCGGGCGCAGCAGGCCAACCGGCCGCCGCCCGGCGCGCCTGCGCCGAATGCGATTGGCGACGTGACCGATGTGGAAGTGAAAGAGCCGCGCGGATAGGCTGCTCGAATTGGGCTTGCGTCCATCGCACCGAGCAATGCCATAGAATTTTCCCTTCCACCCCACCCAGGAGCATCGCATGCCCAAAGGCTATTGGATCGTTCGCGCAGACGTCAGTGACACGGAGCGGTACAAGGCGTATGTTGCGGCAAATGCCAAGCCTCTGGCCGAATATGGCGCTCGTTTTTTGGTGCGCGCGGGTCCGTTCCAGCGCGAAGAAGGCTCCAGCCGCGCGCGCAATGTGGTGATCGAATTTCCGAGCTACCAGGCTGCGCTCGATTGCTACCACAGCGCCGATTACCAGGAGGCAATCGGGCTGCGGCTGCCAGTTGCCACCGCCGACTTGATCATCATCGAAGGCTACGACGGCCCGCAGCCGTCCTGACCTAGGAGCACCTATGTTCAAAGCCCTGATCCTGGAAAAAAATCCCGAATTCAGCGCCGCAGTGCGCGAGGTGGATGACAGCTTCCTGCCCGAAGCAGATGTCACCGTCGACATCGAGTATTCCACTCTGAATTACAAGGATGCCCTGGCCATCACCAACCGTTCGCCGGTGGTGCGAAGCTGGCCCATGGTGGCCGGCATTGACGGCGCAGGCACCGTGTCGGCCAGCAGTTCACCCGACTGGAAGCCCGGCGACAAGTTCGTGCTCAATGGCTTTGGCGTGGGTGAGGCGCACAAGGGTTGTTTGGCGCAGCGGGCACGCCTCAAGAGCCAGTGGCTGATCCGGCGCCCTGAGCGCTTCAGTGCACGCCAGGCCATGGCCATCGGCACCGCAGGCTACACGGCCATGTTGTGCGTCATGGCGCTGGAGCGGCACGGCCTGAAACCGGGCGATGGCGACGTGCTGGTGACCGGCGCGACTGGAGGGGTCGGCTCGACCGCGGTGGCCTTGCTCTCGCGGCTGGGCTACTCAGTCACGGCGTCCACTGGCAAGGCGTCCGAGGCGCAGTATCTGCAGTCACTCGGAGCCAAAGCGATCATCGACAGAGCGGAGCTTTCCGCGCCTGGCAAGCCGATGCAAAAAGAGCGATGGGCAGCGGTGGTGGACGCGGTGGGTAGCCACACCTTGGTCAATGCCTGCGCCCAGACCCGCTACGGCGGTGCAGTGGCCGCTTGCGGCCTGGCTCAGGGCATGGACTTGCCCGGGTCGGTGGCGCCGTTCATCTTGCGTGGTGTGGCATTGCTGGGCGTGGACAGCGTGATGGCGCCGCTTGCCCTGCGCGGGCAGGCATGGGCTCGGCTGGCACAGGATCTGGATGCGGCCAAGCTCGATGCCATGACCACTGATATCGGCCTGGGCGATGTGATTGCAGCGGCAGGGCGATTGATGGACGGGCAGGTGCGCGGACGCATCGTGGTGAACACATCGGCCTGAACTCGAATTCAGCCCTTGCGGGCGGCGTGAATCGCATAGAGCTTTTGCATGCCGCCCAGCCACCGATCATGGTCGCGCGCCTTGCCCTGAAAATATTGAGCCACCTGCGGGTGGGGGAGGACCAGGAATTTCTCATCGTGCATGGCCGACAGGACATCGCCCGCCACATGATCGGCTGAGAGCATGCCGTCAATCCCAGCCGAGCCGCTGCCTCTTGCGGTCATGTCGGTCTGTACCGATTGTGGACACAGGCACGAGACCCGCAGCCCTTGTTTGCCATAGGCAATGCGAAGCCATTCAGCGAAGGCCACGGCGCCGTGCTTGGTAACGCCATAAGGCGCGGATTCGACGATGTTGAGCAGCCCGGCTGCAGAGGCGGTGACCACGAAGTAGCCTTCGCCGCGTGCCACCATGTCGGGCACCACCGCGCGCGCGGCCCAGACATGGGCCATGCAGTGGATTTTCCACATCTTGTCCCACAGCTCGTCTTCCAGATCGAACCCACCCATGTGCCCGAGAATGCCGGCGTTGGACATGAAGATGTCTACTTGGCCGAAGTGCTCGCGGGTGCGAGCCACCAGGGCTTGGATGTCGGCCTCGCGGCTGACATCGCAGGCCATGGCCAGGGCTCGGCCGGCGCCGATTTCGTTTGCAACAGCTTGGGCTCGCTCGATCTGAACGTCGGCGAGCACGACGCCCCGGGCACCCTGGGCCACCAGACGCCTGGCCAGTGCCGCGCCGATGCCGCTGGCGGCTCCGGTTACGATGGCGACTTTCGCACGAATATCCATGAGTTTCTCCTGTCGTGGCTGCAAGTATCGCCTACGCTTCGCTTGTGCGATTGCCCTTTGGCGGCGCCATCTGCACAGGCCAAGGGACTGAATGTGACACACCAAAGAAGGAACACGAAATGAACATTGACTGGGGGCACTTCACACCGTGGGCATCGCTTGCCGGCGGCATCATTCTGGGCTTGGCATCAGCCATGTTCATTTTGCTTAACGGGCGGGTGTTGGGCATCAGCGGCATTTTGGGCGGCTTGTTTCGGCCCAAGTCAGGGGACACAAGCTGGCGGGTCGCTTTCATCGCCGGTCTGCTGCTCGCCCCGGTGGCGTGGGGGCTGTTCGCGCAGATGCCGCAGATGCGAGTCGATGCGGGCTGGTCCACGCTCGTGATCGCCGGCTTGCTGGTGGGGTGGGGCACGCGCTACGGCGCGGGTTGCACCAGCGGACATGGCGTGTGCGGCTTGTCGCGCTTGTCGCCGCGGTCACTGGCGGCCACCTTGGCTTTCATGGCGGCGGGGTTCGCCATGGTTTTTGTCGTCCGCCACCTGTTTGCCTGAGGGAGGTCGCCATGCATCGTGCTCTAGAATTTTTTGTCGGCTTGTTGTTCGGGCTTGGGCTCGTCGCGTCAGGCATGACCGACCCTGGCAAGGTGATTGGGTTTCTCGATCTGGCCGGTGCCTGGGACCCATCGCTGATGCTGGTGATGGGCGGCGCCATCCTCGTGGGCGTGTTTGCATTCGCGGTGGCGCGCAAGCGCACTGTCAGTTTCCTTGGTTCGGCCATGCATCTGCCCAATCGTGAAGACATCGACGCCCGCCTGGTGCTGGGCAGCCTGGTGTTTGGCGCGGGCTGGGGTCTGGCTGGCTTCTGCCCGGGCCCTGCGGTGGTCGCTGCAGGTGCGGGCAACCCCTCGGCGCTGGTGTTTGCAGTGGCCATGCTGGCGGGCATGCTTGTGCATGAATTGAGTGCGCAGCCGGCCGCGCCGATGGCTGTTCAGGAGTGATCCTGTGAGGCGCCAAAGCCGATCCCCATCGGCAGATGCACAGTGGCCGGCGATGGCGTCCTGATAGGATAGTCGCCGATGAACACTTCCGCTGGCGCATCCATTCCCACAACGCCATTGCGCCAGGATGTAAGTGTCATCGGCCTGGTGGGTCTGGGCCACATGATCAGCCACTACAGCCAGCTCATGCTGGCCCCGCTCTTTCCATGGCTGAAAGATGAGTTCAATGCCAGCTACACCGAGCTTGGAATTCTCATCAGCTTGTTCTTTGCTGTCTCTTGCATCATGCAGGCGGCCTCGGGCTTTTTGGTCGATCGATTCGGTGCCCGGCCAATCTTGCTGGCTGGCCTGGCCGTGCTGGGTTTGGCGGCATTCGGATTCGCAGTCAGCCCGAGTTACTGGGTACTGGCATTTTTCTCGGTGATCGCCGGCGTTGGCAACGGTGTCTTTCATCCGGTTGACTTCACCTTGATGAACCGCAAGGTCAGCGCCTCGCGCCTGGGCCATGCCTACAGTGCTCACAGCATCTCCGGCAGTCTGGGTTGGGCCTTGGCCCCTGCGATGCTGGTGCCGCTGGCTATCTTGTTCTCCTGGCGTGTGGCCCTGATGTGCGCTGGTGTGCTGGCCTTCGTGGTGCTGGCCGTGCTGTGGGCACAGCGCGACCGACTGAGCTTGCCCGAGCCGGATCGTTCTGCGCAGATGGCCGTGGCCACGCAAGAGCACAGCATGGCTTTCCTGCGCCTGCCTGAGGTCTGGATGTGCTTTGCTTTCTTTTTCTTCTATGCGGTCGTGCTGAGCGTGACGCAGGTCTACGCGCCTGAGGCTGCGCGGCAATTGCACGGCGTTCCGGTGGCGATGGCTGCGATGTGTCTGACGGTCTTCATGGTGTGTTCGGCTGGCGGCATGGTGCTGGGGGGCTTCTTGGTGGCCAATCCGCGCAACTGCGAAAAGGTGGTTGCCGTCGGTCTGGGCGTTTCCGTGGTACTGGCTCTGGTGATGGCGCTTGCGCCTGTTCCCGCCATGCTTGTGCCAGTGCTGTTCGCGGTGATGGGCTTTTCTACCGGGAGTTCATCACCTTCGCGCGATTTGCTGGTCAAGCGCTCGACACCCGAGGGTTCCACTGGGCGCGTGTACGGCGTTGTTTATTCCGGCCTGGACATCGGGCAGGCAGTTGCTCCCATTGCGTTTGGCGCCCTGATGGACCGCCAGCAATACCAAGGCATCTGGCTAGGCATGGCTCTGGCCATGTGTCTGCTGATCGCCAGCGCTTTCAATGTGGGGCGGATGCGGCGCCCTGGGCTGGCCGGTGCCTCTGCCTGATTGCAATTGGACAGGGGCTCTCTGGGGTTATCCTACTAAGCATGTACGCCGCCTTCTTCGGCCTCAAGCAGGAGCCGTTTTCCATCGCTCCGGATCCGCGCTATCTCTTCATGAGCGAGCGTCACCGAGAGGCGCTTGCGCATTTGTTGTACGGCCTGGGCGCAGGCGGTGGCTTTGTCTTGCTGTCCGGAGAGATTGGCACCGGCAAGACAACAGTGTGCCGCCTCTTTCTTGAGCAGGTGCCAGGCAACTGCAACGTCGCCTACATCTTCAACCCAAAGCTCACCGTGGTGGAGTTGTTGCAGTCGATCTGCGACGAATTCCACATCGAGGTGTCGCGGTCTTCTTCGCAGCCGCCTACGGTCAAGGACTACATCGATCCACTCAATGCGTTCCTGCTGCAATCGCACGGGGCCGGTCGCAACAATGTGCTGATCATTGATGAGGCGCAAAGCCTGTCAGTAGAGGTGCTCGAACAGCTTCGTTTGCTCACCAATCTGGAGACGCGCGAGCGCAAGTTGTTGCAGATCATTCTGATTGGCCAGCCCGAGCTGCGCGGCATGCTGGCCCGACCCGAACTGGAGCAACTGGCCCAGCGGGTCATCGCCCGCTATCACCTTGATGCGCTGACGCCGACTGAGACCGCACTGTACATTCAGCATCGGATGGAAGTGGCGGGCCTCGCGCGGCCCTCGCCATTCCAAGCACGGGCCATCGATCGCATTCACAAGCTTTCGCGAGGTGTGCCACGGCGCATCAACCTGCTTTGTGACAGGGCACTGCTGGGTGCGTTCGCCCATTCGCGCGCCGAGGTCGATAGCCAGACCGTGGACAAGGCCGGGGCCGAAGTGTTCGGTCCAGTGCCCTCGGCTGCAGGTCTGAGTCGCAGGGCGCTTGCGATGCTGGGGATGGGGCTGGGTTTGATTGCCGGAGTGGGGCTGCTGGCTGCAGCCAACCGAATGAGTCGCCCGCCCGAGCCTGTTGTGCCCGCGCTTGCGGCCCCGCAAGCTGCCACGCAGGTCAAGGTTTCTGCCGCGGTGCCTGTTAGCGCGGCTTCAAAACCTGTGATGCTGCGTGATTCAGACCAAGCATGGCGAGAGCTGGCGCAGGACTGGGGGGCTGCGCCGGTGCAGCAGCTTCCCTGCAAGGCTTTGGCCCAGCAGCAACTGCAATGCTTCAGCAAGAACCTAAGCCTGGCGACCATCCGCGAATTGGGCAGACCGGGAATTCTCACTCTGGATGTCCGCAGTGGTGTGCCCGCTTACGCCATTTTGACCGGGCTCACCCGCGATACCGCCACCTTGCGGGCGCAGGGCACCGAACAGACTGTGCCACTGGCCGCGCTGGCCGAGCGCTGGCAAGGCGACTTCGCGACCTTGTGGCGCGCACCGCAGGGCTTCGAAGCCAGCGGGGCCCAAAGCGCGCAGTGGGCTGCGGCTCGTCTCGCGGCCATGCCGGCAATGCCTGGCGCATCGTCGCCCTCGGACACTGGGCCGGCAGCTTTCCAGGCGCGACTGCGCGCATTTCAGCTTTCTCATGGCCTGACAGCAGATGGTGTACCCGGGCCCATGACCCTCATGCAACTTAATAGGGCGGCTGGCGTGCTAGAGCCTCGCCTGCGCACCGAGTCCTGAACACCCATGTCATACATCCTCGACGCCCTTCGAAAAGCCGATGCCCAGCGAGAGAGCAATCCGGCACGCGGCATTCATGCGCAGGCTTCTTCCCTGCCATCGGGCGCGCAGCGTTTGCGCTCGCCCTTGAGCTTGTGGGTCTGGCTGGCTTGCGCGGTGGGCGTGGCTGTACTGGCCTGGGGCTTCGCATCCATTTATTCGCAGCGGGACCGGCCTGTGGCTGCTGTGGCACCGGCTGCCATGCCGCCTGTCGCAGTGGTGCAGGCACCGGCTGCGCCAGCGCCCATGGTGGTGCCGGCGGGTCCGCAAGCGGCGCCAGGCATTGTGCCCGCCGCGCCGATGATGCCGCTGGCGCATGAGCCTCGCGCAAGCGCACAGGTAATAGCCGCTGGCCCACCAGCGGCCGCGATTGCAGTGCCGTCACCCGAGGCGGCCGGGCCCGGCAGACCGGTGCCCGCACCCGCCCCCGCACCCGCAACGGCGCCAGTACCCGCACCCACGCTCGCCACCGGGCTCCCGCCCGATGCGCCCAAGCTCGCGATCAGCGGAGGCGTCTACTCGGCCAACGTTGCCGCGCGCATGCTCATTGTCAATGGGCAGGTCTTCAACGAAGGCAGCGAGATCGGGCCGGGCGTGGTGCTCGATCAGGTCAAACCGAAAAGTGCGGTGCTCAAGTTTCGCGGCACGCTCTACTCCGTGCCTTATTGAACATCAGAAAAACCTGAAAACCGCAGAGGTTTCATCATGTCCGACATCCGCCCCCAACTTGCCGGCCATCTGCTGGTGGAGTGCCTGGTCGCGCAGGGCGTCACGCACGCCTTTGGTGTACCGGGCGAGAGCTTTCTCGCGGTGCTCGACGGCTTTCATGCCTACCCGCAGTTGCGCTTCATCATCAACCGGCAGGAGGGCGGCGCATCGTTCATGGCCGAGGCGCAGGGCAAGTTGACCGGCCGACCCGGCGTGTGTTTTGTGACCCGTGGACCTGGCGCAACCAATGCATCCATAGGGGTGCATACCGCGTTTCAGGATTCCACGCCCATGGTCTTGTTCGTGGGCGACGTGGCAGGTGACCAGCGCGATCGCGAGGCATTTCAAGAGATCGAATACACCAGCTTCTTCGGGCCCAGCACCAAAGGCATGGCCAAGCGGGTCGAGCGCATTGACGATGCCGACCGCATTCCTGAGTACGTCGCACGTGCCTTCGCCACAGCGATGAACGGCAGGCCTGGCCCGGTCGTGCTTGCCTTGCCTGAAGACATGCTCACCCGCACCACCACGGCGCGCCCGCTGCCCCGCGTGGAGCCAGTACAGGCCTGGAGCGACCCCGGCTCGCTGCGTGAGCTGCGCGAGATGCTGCTGCAATCGCGCAAGCCATTCGTCATTGCCGGTGGCGGCGGCTGGACGCCCCAGGCCGCCCAGGCGTTGCAGCGCTTCGCCGAAAACTGGAATCTGCCGGTGGGCAATGCCTTCCGTTTTCAGGACACCTTTGACAACCACCATCCGCTCTATGCGGGCGATGTGGGCATCGCGCCCAATCCAAAGCTTGCTGCTCGAATCCGTGAGAGCGACCTGATCCTGGCCATCGGCCCGCGCCTTGGCGAGATGACCACCAGCGGCTACACCTTGCTGCAAGCGCCAAAGCCCCGGCAAAAGCTGGTGCACATCCACGCGAGCGCAGAAGAACTCAATCGCGTGTACCAGGCTGACTTGGCCATTGTTGCCACCATGAATGCCGCAGCCCGTTCGCTGGAGGTGCTCGCCGCGCCGCCCGATCTGCCCTGGAACGATTGGACCGAAGCCGCGCATGCCGACTATGAAGCCAACCTGGTTGCGCAGCCTCTGCCGGGCGACATCGACATGCCGGCTATCGTGGCAGTGATGAAGAAACACTTGCCTGAGGATGCGGTGCACACCAATGGCGCCGGAAACTTCGCAAGCTGGGTGCACCGTTTCTTTAAGCACCATGGTCTGGCCAAGGGGCACAAGACCCAACTCGCGCCCACAAGCGGCGCCATGGGCTATGGCGTGCCGGCAGGCATTGCAGCCAATCTGCTAACCGGCCGCACCGTGCTGACCATGGCAGGCGACGGTGATTTCCTGATGAACGGCCAAGAGCTTGCCACGGCGGTGCAGCACGGCGGGCGCTCCATCATCGTGCTCTTGAACAACGGCATGTACGGCACCATTCGCATGCACCAGGAGCGCGAATATCCGGCGCATGTCAGCGGCACCGGGCTTGCCAATCCAGATTTCGTTGCGCTGGCTCGTGCCTATGGCTACGAAGCTGCGCGCATCACCCGCACCGAAGAGTTCGAGCCGCAACTTATTGCCGCGCTGGAGCGCAAGCAGGGCACATTGATCGAGGTGATGATCGATCCCGAGCTCATCACCACGCGCACAAGTCTCAGCGCCATCAGGGCTGCCGCCTCGAAAAAGTAGGCGCATTGGCACCAAGCCATGAGAAAGGGCCGCATGAAGCGGCCCTTGCAAGAACAGGCGAAGCCCGTTTTACTTGACGTGCTTGCCGATCAGGCCTGCCATCTCGAACATGGAAACCTGCGCCTTGCCAAAGATTTCCTTGAGCTTGGCATCGGCGTTGACCATGCGGCGATTGACAGCGTCTTGCAGCTTGTTCTTCTTGATGTAGACCCACAGCTTGCTCACCACCTCAGTGCGGGGCAGCGGGGCTGAGCCCACCACCGCAGCCAGTTGCGGGCTGGGCGTCAGGGCCTTCATGAACGCGGCATTGGGCGTGCGCTTCTTGGCCGGAGCCTTCTTCGCAGCAACCTTTTTGGCCGGAGCAGCTTTCTTAGCCGGTGCGGCCTTCTTGGCCGGAGCTTTCTTCGCAGCAGCCTTCTTGGCCGGAGCAGCCTTCTTCGCCGGGGCCTTTTTTGCAGCAGCCTTCTTCGCTGGTGCGGCCTTCTTTGCGGGCGCTTTTTTCGCCGCAGCTTTTTTCGCAGTTGCCATGATCATTTCCTTCTAGAAGTTGATTAATCACCAGAGGGAATCTGCATTCCTCTCTGGCACTGCGGATGCTACTGGAGAAAAAACCTGTTTCCAAGGGAAAAGTGGCTTTTTTCACTGTGGCGTGTCGTTTTTTTCACTTGCGTTTGATCTCGATTTTCCCTCTGACGATAGCGAGTTGGCGTTGCGCGCACATTTGGTGCTCACCCAGTGCAGCAGAAACCAGCGACAAGAGCGCGCCCACACTGGAGATTTCACAGTGGTCAGCGTGAGTCGATGGGCCTGTGCGGCAATGTTGCCAACAACACGCCAGCCAAGGCGCAAGCGAAAGCGGCGATCTGCATCGCACCGAGGGGCTCGCCCAGCACGACCACGCCCACCAGGGCAGCGGACAGCGGCAGCATCACGGTGAATACACCGGCACGGGCCGCAGGCACCAGCTTGAGGCCGGTCATCCATAGCCAGACGGTCCACACACTGGCGGCAAGCGAATAGAACACCAGCAGCATCCAGATGCCAGGGCGTACCGCCGAGAACTCAAAACGCAAGGCCATGTACAGACCCAAAGGTGTGATCAGCGCGAAACCCCAGAGATTGATGATGGCCGTGATACGCCGAGGACCCATCACACCAGTGAGCTTCTTGCCGATGACCGCGTACGCTGATTCACACAGCACAGCACCAAACACCAGCAGGTTGCCCAGCCAAACGCGATCGCTGGGCGTGCCGACATCCTGCGGTGCAGCCAGGCCCAAGAGCGCAATGCCCAGAGCGGCGCACGCGACCGCCCACCAGATACGCGGGGCGATGTGTTCGCGCAGAAACAGCCAGCTCATCATGGCCACCACCGCCGGAATCGACGCCATGATGACGCCCGCCGATACCGCGCTCGTCATGCTCACTCCGAACAGCATGCAGATGGAAAAAAGAAAATTGCCCAGGAAAGACTCCAGAAACAGCAGCCAGCGAGTCTGCGGCGTGAGCGCTTTTTCCTCGGCCGGCTTGCGCAGCCAATGCAGCATCGCCAATCCACCGATGCCAAATCGCAGCCAGGCCAGCAGGAAAACCGGAATGGCCGCAACCAGTGGCTTGGACAAAGCCACATAGCTGCCGACCAATGCCATGCTCAGCGCCAGACAGGCGTATGCATGCAAACGGTGAATGCCGGGGCTCATGGAATGTGCGTGTGATCCAAGGTGGGTCGCATCATGCCCCAAGCTGAGTCTGCGGCTGCACGCTTGCATTTCATGTGTCGTGAAACCGGTTGCGTATTATGAAAAGACACGATGCTGCGTTGCGGAATAATTTCTCAATATAAGAAATTATTTGCCGCATTGAGAAATCTGCTGTGCAAGTCATTGATTTTATTTAATATAATAATGTATCTTGTATAAGACATAAGAGGTTCATAAAGTCTTCTACAAGACTTAAAGTTCATGCACCGGCACACGAGTTGCGACAGAGGTGCCGAACCAGTTATCAACAACCTCGGAGTGAACTTCATGACATCCTGGACCCATCTGACCCGCGAGCAGCAGATTGCCCAACTTGAAAAGGATTGGGCTGAGAACCCGCGCTGGAAAGGCATCAAGCGCGGCTACAGTGCCGCCGACGTGGTCAAGCTGCGCGGCTCCCTGCAAGTTGAGCACACGCTGGCCAAGCGTGGCGCAGAGAAGCTCTGGAGCCTGATCAACACCGAGCCCTTCGTCAACACGCTGGGCGCACTCACGGGCAATCAGGCCATGCAGCAAGTCAAGGCCGGCCTCAAGGCCATCTATCTGTCGGGCTGGCAAGTGGCCGGAGACGCCAACAGCAATGGCGAGATGTACCCGGACCAGTCGCTGTATTCGGTCGATTCGGTGCCAAAGGTTGTCAAGAAGATCAACGCCACCTTCACCCGCGCTGACCAGATTCAGTGGAGCGAAGGCAAGAGCGTTGGCGATGCGGGCTACGTGGACTACTTCGCCCCTATAGTGGCCGATGCCGAGGCCGGCTTCGGCGGCGTGCTCAATGCATTCGAGCTGATGAAGTCGATGATCGAAGCGGGCGCCGCGGGCGTGCACTTTGAAGACCAGTTGGCAGCCGCCAAGAAGTGCGGCCACATGGGCGGCAAGGTGCTTGTGCCCACCCGCGAAGCCGTCTCCAAGCTGGTGGCTGCTCGCCTGGCCGCTGATGTGATGGGCACGCCCACCATCTTGCTTGCGCGCACCGACGCTGAGGCTGCCGATCTGGTGACCACTGACGTGGACGAAAACGACAAGCCTTTCCTCACCGGCGAGAGAACGGTGGAAGGCTTCTATCGCAGCCGCAACGGCGCTGACCAGGCTATCAGCCGTGGCTTGGCTTATGCCGACTACGCGGACCTGATCTGGTGCGAAACCGGTACGCCCGACTTAGCCTTCGCCAAGCAATTCGCCGACGCTATCCATGCCAAATTCCCTGGCAAGCTGCTGGCCTACAACTGCTCCCCGTCCTTCAACTGGAAGAAGAACCTCGACGACGCAACCATTGCCAAGTTCCAGAAGGAACTGGGCGCAATGGGCTACAAGTTCCAGTTCATCACACTGGCCGGCTTCCACAGCCTGAACTACGGGATGTTCAACCTGGCCTATGGCTATGCCCGCAACAACATGACAGCTTTCGTCGAGTTGCAGCAGGCTGAGTTCGCTGCCGCGGACAAGGGTTTCACGGCAGTCAAGCACCAGCGCGAAGTGGGCACGGGTTATTTTGACTCGGTGACCACCACGATCGAAGCCAACGCCTCTACCGCCGCGCTCAAGGGCTCGACGGAAGACGCGCAGTTCTTCGACGAGAAGAAGGCAGCTTAAGAGGAAGCGGCGCATACGCGCCCGCAGCTCCCTCGCAGCGCAGTTCAAGACCCGCGATCCCCTTGGGAGAGCGGGTTTGTTCTTTGGCGCTAACAGGGTTAGAGTATCGAACTTGACGTTTGCGCTGGAGAAAGCCATGACCTCATCCATTAACGAAAAGACTGGCGCCTTCGATGCCAGTCAGCTTTCTCAGGCTCGCTGCCCGGATTGCAGCGGCACGGGCGAGCTGCGCATCGACAGCGAGAACATCAATGAGAATTTCGAGGTAGAAAAGCAGATCGTGATCACACCGTGCTCGCGTTGCATGGGCACAGGCTTTCTGGCGCCGGGTTAAAATCGCACCGCTGGCAAATGAACCAGAACATGCACAAGAGCGAGAAAGGCACTTTGGTTATGACACCGCGAACTACACCGGAAGGTTTCACGGCCCGCTAAGGGCTGGTAAGTCGCGTGTACTGAAGTCATTCAGCAACCCCATCAGCGCGGCTTTCGACCGCGCTTTTTGTTTTTTTGAGCAAGCTTCAACCCGCCGACCAGGCGATCCAGCCAATCGAATTTTTTCATCATGATCCAAGTCACGCTTCCAGACGGTTCCAAACGCGAATACCCAGGCCCGGTCACTGTGGCCGAAGTCGCAGCCTCCATCGGTCCAGGCCTGGCCAAGGCCGCCCTGGCCGGCAAAATCGATGGCAAGGTGGTCGATACCTCCTTTCGCATCGAGACCGACAGCGCCCTGGCCATCGTCACCGCCAAGGACACAGACGGTCTGGACGTCATCCGGCATTCCACCGCGCATTTGCTGGCCTATGCGGTCAAGGAGATGTTTCCCGATGCGCAAGTCACCATCGGTCCGGTGATCGAAAACGGCTTTTATTACGATTTTTCCTACAAGCGGCCGTTCACCCTGGAAGATCTTGCAGCCATCGAAAAGCGCATGAGCGAATTGGCGGCCAAGGACGAGCCCGTCACTCGCCGAGTGCTTGCGCGCGATGAAGCCGTGGCCTATTTCAAAGGTATCGGCGAACACTACAAGGCCGAGATCATCGCCAGCATTCCGGCCGGGCAAGATGTGTCGCTCTACCGCGAAGGCGCATTCGAAGACCTCTGCCGTGGTCCACACGTGCCCAGCACCGGCAAGCTGAGGTTCTTCAAATTGATGAAAGTGGCCGGCGCCTACTGGCGCGGTGACCATCGCAATGAAATGCTCCAGCGCATCTACGGCACGGCCTGGACCACCAAGGAAGAACTCGCTCAGTACCTCACCATGCTGGAGGAAGCCGAAAAGCGCGATCACCGCAAGCTCGGCCGCGAGCTCGACTTGTTTCACATTGACGAGCATTCGCCTGGCACCGTGTTTTGGCATCCCAAGGGCTGGAGCATCTGGCAGGCCGTTGAGCAGTACATGCGCGCGGTCTACCGGGACAACGGCTACTTGGAGGTCAAAGGCCCGCAGCTGCTGGATCAGTCGCTCTGGGAGAAGACCGGCCACTGGGGCAAGTACCGCGACAACATGTTCACCACGGAGTCGGAAAAGCGCGACTATGCGCTCAAGCCGATGAATTGCCCCGGCCACATCCTGATTTTCAAGCAAGGCATCAAGAGCTATCGCGATCTGCCGCTGCGCTACGGTGAATTTGGCCAATGCCACCGCAATGAGCCCACCGGGGGCTTGCACGGCATCATGCGGGTGCGCGGCTTCACCCAGGACGATGGGCACATCTTCTGCACCGAAGACCAGATTCTCGACGAGTGCGCCGCTTTCACCACGCTCTTGCAGAATGTCTACAAGGACTTTGGCTTTGACGACATCATCTACAAAGTCGCGACGCGGCCAGAGGCGCGCATCGGCACCGACGAGTCATGGGACAAGGCCGAGCATGCCCTGATGGAGAGCCTTCGCCGCTCGGGCTGCCATTTTGAGGTGGCAGTGGGCGAGGGCGCCTTCTACGGTCCCAAGATTGAGTACACCCTCAAGGATGCCCTCGGCCGTCAATGGCAGTGCGGCACCATCCAGGTCGATCCCAACATGACAGAGCTGCTCGATGCGCAATATGTGGGCGAAGACAGCGCCCGTCACCGCCCCCTGATGCTGCACCGGGCCATCGTCGGCAGCATGGAGCGCTTCATCGGAATTTTGATTGAACAGCATGCCGGCGCCTTGCCTGCTTGGCTCGCTCCGGTGCAGGTTGTGGTGCTCAACATCACCGATTCGCAGGCCGAATATGCGAGAGAAGTGGCCAAAACTCTGCAAAATCAAGGGCTTAGGGTAGAACTAGACCTGCGTAACGAGAAAATTACGTATAAAATACGAGAGCATTCGATGCAAAAGCTTCCCTACATCCTTGTCCTTGGAGACAAAGAGCGGGCAGCAGGTGCTGTCGCAGTGCGCGCCCGGGGTAACAAAGACCTCGGCGCGATGCCTCTGGCAGCATTCTCCGAAAGAATCGCCCAGGACATCGCCAACAAGCTCTGACTGCCAAAGCAATCAAGTCGCTTGCCGCGTGCATTGAGGCAGTTTCGCTACTTAAGGTAGCCGAGTTTTTGAAGGGATCTGGACCATCGCTACTGAATTTCGCGACCGTCGCCACCGCGAGGAGCGCAAGCACCGCCTGAACCGGGAAATCATGGCCCCGGAAGTACGCCTCTCGGGGCCTGAGAACGAACCGCTGGGTATCGTCAGTCTGAGCGAGGCGCTGCGAATGGCAGGCGAGCTTGACGTCGATCTGGTTGAAATTGCTGCCACGGCGAACCCGCCAGTCTGTCGCTTGATGGACTACGGCAAGTTCAAGTACCAAGAGCAGAAGAAAGCGGCGGAAGCGAAGGCCAAGCAAACGGTCATCGAAATCAAGGAAGTCAAATTCCGGCCAGGCACCGATGACGGTGACTACAACATCAAGATGCGCAACATCAGGCGTTTTCTGGCTGAAGGCGACAAGTGCAAGATCACCCTGCGGTTCCGTGGCCGGGAGATCACGCACCAGGAGATCGGCATGGCTCTGTTGAACCGCATTCGCGACGAACTGGTTGATCTGATCGTGGTGGAGCAGTTTCCCAAGCTGGAAGGCCGGCAGATGATCATGATGATCGCGCCGGGCAAACGCAAAGTGGCAGTGAAGCCAGCAGCCGAAGCGCAGCAAGCGGCTTCGGCGTAAAGAATCAAAGCTTCATCGGCACGTCGTCGGTGGGGCGATGAAGGAAAGCCTTTGTGCTTTCCGAAAGTGGTGAGCCTTAGAACTCTCTGCTTTTAAATAAGTGGCTCGGGGCCATCAAGACGCGAAAAGCATTCGCGGCGCCTCACGAGCACAATGTTAAAGGAGCATTCACATGCCCAAAATGAAGACCAAGAGCGGAGCGAAAAAGCGTTTCCGCGTTCGTCCCGGTGGCACCGTCAAGCGCGGTCAAGCCTTCAAGCGTCACATCCTGACCAAGAAGACCACCAAGAACAAGCGCCACCTGCGTGGTTCAGTCGCTGTGCATGAGACCAACATGGGTCACATGGCGCAGATGCTGCCCTTTGCCGGGCTTTGATCAACTGACGAACAAGGAGTACACACATGCCTCGCGTCAAACGTGGTGTTACCGCCCGCGCTCGTCACAAGAAAATCCTGGCTCTGGCCAAGGGTTACCGCGGTCGCCGCAAGAACGTCTTCCGCATCGCCAAAC
>CANJPU010000029.1 GCA_947476285.1 Comamonadaceae bacterium
AGCAGGGATCGCCCGCAGTGCGGACTTTGTGAGAGACTTCATTTCGGTGGTTCCTTTCTTTGCTTGCTAGGCACCCGCATGTTCACATGCGGGCGAAAGGAGCCGCCACCCTCAGCTCATCTGTTCAACAAGTTCTGGGACATCGCCCAAAGGACATCGACTACCAGTTCATCCAGGAGTGCTGGGCTGGCCTTCATGCGCCCGCCATCAACAGCCGCAAGGAGGCATGGCTCGCACGACATCTGGTTAATGGCGGCATTGCGAAATCGGACAAATTCCGGCCTGCTCAAAATCTGTTCATCTTCAAGATGAAGAACGGCAAATCAAAGATCTCCTGGGGCGTCGATGCGAACGATGCAATGAAGATCTTGAAACTTCGCCTGACAGACCAAGAGATGGCCGAGATTGATTTCGACCAGTGCAAGAAAATACAGCAGCAGAAACTACCGTCCATCGTCGCCGACCTCGGGTGAGAGTCCACCTGGAAAGTCTCAGCGCAAGGCTGCAAAATCTTTCAGTCGCGTGAGTGCGGCGTCGCGCGCCGACACAATAGGCTCGAATTCGAATTTTGGCCAGGCAAAGCCAAAGCTGTCCCAGCGCACACCGTCGTCTGCGGCCGGGTTGTGCAATGAAGTCACCTTGTAATGCACGGTGGCGCCATCGGTCAGCGCAGCGAAGCCGTGCGCCACGCCCTCGCACACATACACCGCATCAAACCCACCCGCATCCTGTGCCTGGCCAAGCTGAACGCTGGTGCTTTGACCATAGGTGGCGGAGCCCTCGCGCAGGTCAAGCAGTACGTCGAGCGTGCTTCCCTGCGAGCAATACACCAGTTTTGCATGCTGATGGGGCGAACGCTGCAGATGCATGCCGCGGATCACACCCTTTTGCGAGACGGAAAAATAATCTTCGACAAAATCGGTACGTAGTCCGGTCTGCTTGAATGAGTCCATTGCAAACGGTTTGACAAACAAGCCTCGCGCATCGCGGTGAATGTTGCAGCGCAAGTGCCAGCACCCTGCCAGGCTCATTGCTTGCATGATCATGCTTGGCCTTTCATGCCCTTAGACCCAGGTTAAAAACCGACGCCTAGATAGTGCTCTATCTTTTCGGCTGCAAAGTCGAGCATGTCTAGGCTCAGCCCAGGATAGACACCGATCCAGAAAGTATCGTGCATGACGCGCTCGGTGTTGATAAGCTCGCCGCTGACTCTATAGTTTCGCCCCTGCATATAGGGCTGGCGCACCAGGTTTCCCCCAAACAAAAGCCGAGTGCCGATCTTGTGCTGGTCCAGGTACTGCAAGAGGTCGACTCTGGCCACCCCGGCCTGCGGCGTGAGTGTGATTGGAAAACCAAACCAGGACGGATCGCTCTGTGCAGTGGCCTCGGGCAAGAGCAGCCGATCACCCACTGAGGCTGCCAGGCGCTGATGCAAATGGGCGAAGTTGCGCTTGCGTAGCTGAATGAACTCTTCCAGCCGGTCCATCTGCGCCAGCGCACAGGCCGCCTGCATGTCGGTGATCTTCAGGTTGTAGCCGGCATGGCTGTACACATACTTGTGGTCATAGCCCTGCGGAAGCTGGCCGAGCTTCCAGCAAAAGCGCTTGCCGCAGGTGTTGTCTGCCCCGGGGGCGCAATAACAATCGCGGCCCCAGTCGCGAAATGACTCGGCGATGCGCTTGAGCTGCGGATCGCGCATGAAGACCGCACCTCCCTCGCCCATGGTGATGTGGTGTGCCGGATAAAAGCTCAGGGTGGCGATGTCGCCAAACGTGCCCACCTTTTGCCCCTGATAGCTTGAACCCAACGCGTCGCAGCAGTCCTCAATCAGCCACAGCCCGTATTTGTCACACAGGCTGCGAACCTTGGCCACATCGAAAGGGTTGCCCAGTGTGTGCGCAAGCATGATGGCCTTTGTGCGCGGGCCGATGGCTGCCTCGATCAGATCGGGGGCGATGTTGTAGGTGGAAAGCTGAACATCCACAAACACCGGCACTGCGCCAAATTGCAGGATGGGATTGACGGTGGTTGGGAAACCAGCGGCAACGCCAATGACCTCATCACCGGGGACAATGGCACGCTCACCCAACTGCGGCGAGGTCAGGGCCGAGAACGCGACCAGATTGGCCGACGAACCAGAGTTGACGGTGATGGCATATGGCACGCCCAGAAAGGCGGCCAGCTTCGCTTCAAATGCGTCGTTGAAGCGTCCAGCCGTGAGCCAGCCATCGAGCGCCGCGTCGACCATGTTCTGAATTTCCAGCACGCCAAGCACTTTGCCCGCCACTGGCACGGGCGACTGCCCGGCAACGAATGGCTGTGTCTTGTGCGACTCACTGGCGTACTGCTCCACCAGCGCGGCAATTTGCCGGCGCAGTGCTTGCTGGGTTGCTGAATCAGACTGTTTCACAAGCTCGCGCAATCAAGAAGAAAGGTAGTGTTGCAGATCTGACAGACACAGCGCCCGCGCATTTGCGCTGCGCTCGAATTCGTCATACCAGGTGCGGGTTCGCTCCAGAGCGGTCGCAAGATTCCAGCGCGGCTGCCAGCCCAGTTGGGCAAGCGCCTGGCTGCAATCGAGTCGCAGGCAATTCGATTCATGCGGCGCGAGCGGATCGGTTTGCTCGCGCCAGCGCATGTCCCAGTGGCCGCACAGGTTTTCGACCAGATCGTGCACCGGCCGGGCATCGGCATGCGCGGGACCAAAATTCCAGGCACGACCGGCTTGAGGGCCTTGTGTAAGCAGCGCATGCGCCAGCACAAGATAGCCCCCCAGAGGCTCCAGCACATGCTGCCAAGGCCGCACCGAATGAGGATTGCGCAACACAAGCTCCTGATGCAGCACCTTGGCGCGAACCACGTCAGGCACCAGCCTGTCGCCAGCCCAGTCGCCACCGCCTATGACATTGCCCGCACGCGCCGTTGCCAGCGCGACGCCATGCTGCTCGTATTGGTGCGGCGGGAAGAAGGATTCACGATAGCTTGCCGTAACCAGTTCGCTGCAGGCTTTGCTGCTGCTATAGGGATCGTGTCCACCCAGACGATCAGATTCTGTGTGCGCGCAATCGTCATCGCGGCTTTGGTAAACCTTGTCGGTGGTGACGACCACAATGGCACGCACACTTGGCGTGGCGCGGGCGGCTTGCAGCACATGGGCCGTGCCCATCACATTGGTTTCATAGGTGGCAAGCGGGTCCGCATAGGAGGCACGCACCAGTGGCTGCGCTGCAAGATGCAGGACAAGTTCGGGCCTGCCTATTTGCATGGCGTCTTGCACCGCCTTGGCATCGCGTATGTCCCCGATGATGGAGTCCATTTGGTCAGCCACTTTTGCAGCCTCAAACAGGTTGGGCTGGGTGTCTGGCTGCAAGGCGTAGCCAGTGACCTGTGCCCCCAGGGACTGCAGCCAAAGCGACAGCCAGCCACCTTTGAAGCCGGTATGCCCCGTCAGGAAAACCCGCCGGCCGCGCCAGAAATCTGCATGCCAGGCTGGCGCCAGCTTAGCCGTGGTCACGACCAGATCTTCCACGGCGCATGGCCGGTGCTCCACAGCTCTTCGAGATGGACTTTGTCGCGCAGGGTGTCCATCGCCTGCCAGAACCCGTCGTGCCGCCAGGCCTGCAGTTGTCCTTGGGCGGCAAGCTGCACCATGGGCTCGCGTTCCCAATAGGTGCCGTCATCGGCGATGGTGTCCAGCACCTTGGGGCTGAGGACGAAGAAGCCGCCGTTGATGTGCTGCCCGTCGCCCTGCGGCTTTTCGGTGAACGAACTGACTTGTTCGCCGTCGAGCTGCATGGCCCCGTAACGGCCCGGTGGCGCCACCGCCGTGACGGTGGCGAGCTTGCCGTGTTGGCGATGAAAATCCAGCGTGGCTCGAATGTCCATGTTGCCCAGGCCGTCGCCGTAGGTAAAGCAGAAAGCCTCTTCGTCCCGAAGGTAGCTGCCCACCCGCTTGAGGCGTCCGCCAGTCATGGTGTGCTCGCCGGTGTCAACCAGGGTGACGCGCCACGGCTCGGCGTGCTGCTGGTGAACTTCCATGCGGTTGTGCTGGATGTCGAAAGTCACGTCAGACATGTGCAGGAAGTAGTTGGCGAAATACTCCTTGATCATGTAGCCCTTGTAGCCACAGCAGATGATGAAGTCGTTGACGCCATGGGCGGAGTAGATCTTGAGGATATGCCACAAGAGCGGGCGTCCGCCGATCTCCACCATGGGTTTGGGGCGCGAGCTGGTCTCCTCGCTGATGCGAGTTCCCAGCCCCCCAGACAAAATGACAGCCTTCATGATCCCGGATTATGCGCGAGCGAGTCGGCCTCCGGTGACGCTACGATCAGTGCAACTTCGCACCCGTCTTGGCCTGCAGATCTTCGCGGCTCACACCGGGCGCCAGCTCCACCACCTTCAGGCCCTGCGGCGTCACGTCGATCACCGCCAAGTCGGTGATGATGCGGTCGACCACACCCACACCGGTGAGGGGCAGTGAGCATTTCTCCAGAATCTTCAGGTCGAAGCCGCCGTCTTTCTTGCGAGCCACATGCTCCATCAGAATGATCACGCGCTTGACACCAGCCACCAAGTCCATCGCACCGCCCATGCCCTTGACCATCTTGCCCGGGATCATCCAGTTAGCCAGATCGCCGGTCGCGCTGACCTGCATGGCGCCCAGGATGGACAGGTTGATTTTGCCGCCGCGAATCATGGCGAAGCTGTCGTGGCTGCCGAAGATCGAGGTTCCCTTGATGGTGGTGACGGTTTGCTTGCCAGCGTTGATCAGATCGGCGTCGACTTCTTCCTCGGTGGGAAACGGGCCAATGCCCAGCATGCCGTTCTCGGACTGCAGCCACACTTCCTTGTCGCCGACATAGTTGGCCACCAGGGTGGGAATGCCGATGCCGAGGTTGACATAGAAACCGTCTTGCAATTCTTGCGCCGCACGCGCGGCCATTTGTTCTTGGGTCCAGGGCATGATCAGGCTCCAGCTTTCTCGGAAAGCGTACGCTTTTCGATGCGTTTTTCGGGATGGGCGTTAAGCACGATGCGGTGCACATAAATGCCCGGCAGGTGGATCTGGTCGGGCAGCAGTGCGCCGGTTTCCACGATGTGCTCCACCTCGACGATGCACAGCTTGCCGGCCATCGCGACAGCGGGGTTGAAGTTGCGCGCGGTGTAGCGAAACTGCAGATTGCCCGACTTGTCCGCCACATGGGCCTTGACCAGGGAAACCTCAGGTACCAGCGAGCGCTCCATCACGTAGGTCTCGCCGTCAAATTCGCGCAGCTCTTTGCCTTCGGCCACGATGGTGCCCACACCGGTCTTGGTGAAGAAGGCGGGAATGCCAGCGCCGCCAGCACGCAGCTTTTCGGCCAAAGTGCCCTGGGGCGTGAACTCCAGCTCCAGTTCGCCGGCTAGGTACTGGCGCTCGAACTCCTTGTTCTCGCCTACGTAGCTGGAGATCATCTTCTTGATCTGCCGCGTCTCCAGCAGCTTGCCCAAGCCGAAGCCATCGACACCCGCGTTGTTGGAAATCACCGTGAGATTCTTGACGGCAGTGTCCTTGAGCGCTTCGATCAGCGCCTCGGGAATGCCGCACAGGCCAAAGCCGCCGACCGCCATCAACTGGCCGTCGCGGACCACGCCTTCCAGCGCAGCGGCCGCAGAGGGGAATATCTTGTTCACTGAAAGTCTCCTGATAGATGACCGAAAGCGCGCATGCGCCAGATGCCGTACGATACTACCTAATATGCTACGTAGTTCCTCGTAAAGGTTAGCACCGGTGCCTGTTGACTATCACCTTGCCTTCAACCTGGCGCCGGTTGGCTTGTGCCTCTCGCGCAACCGCGCCATTGTGGACTGCAATCAGCAACTTTGCGAGATGTTCGGCGCATCGCGCGAGCTGCTGGTGGGCCAATCCTTTCAGATACTTTACCCGAGCGCCGACGAATACGAGCGCCTGGGCGCGCGAATGTCCCCTATCCTCAATGCACATGGTCACTATGCCGATGACCGCATCATGAAGCGAGCCAATGGCGAGGTGTTCTGGTGCCATGTCACTGGCCGCGCATTGAACCGTGCCGCACCGCACGCCGCCGGCATCTGGTCCTTCGAAGACCTCAGTTCGCGCCGGCCGGTCAAGGCCGAGCTCACCGCGCGTGAACGCGAAGTCGCAGCCCGCCTGCTCGATGGAATGACTTCCAAAGAGATCGGCAAAGCCCTGCTCATCAGCCACCGCACAGTGGAGATCTACCGTGCGCGGCTCATGCGAAAGTACAAAGCCAGCACCACCGCCGACCTGGTGCACAAGCTGATGGCTGGCAGCCAGTAATCCACCTGAAGGAGCACATGATGAACCGCTACCCAGCCCCCGCGTTGCAGGACGTGCCGCAAGACATTCGCCTGCGCATTCTGGAGGTGCAAGAAAAAGCCGGCTTCGTGCCCAATGTGTTTCTGGCGCTGGCACGCCGGCCGGCCGAATGGCGGGCCTTCTTCGCGTACCACGACGCGCTGATGGCGAAGGAAGACGGCTCGCTGAGCAAGGGCGACCGCGAGATGATCGTCACCGCCACCAGCGCCGCCAATCATTGCCTCTACTGCGTCGTCGCGCACGGCGCGCTCTTGCGCATCTACGAAAAGAAGCCGCTGGTGGCTGACCAAGTCAGCGTCAATCACCGCGAGGCCGACATCACACCCCGGCAGCGAGCCATGCTGGATTTCGCTCTGAAGGTCTGCAAGCACTCGGAGCAGATCGAAGAGGCCGACTTTGCCGCGCTGCATGCCCATGGGTTTTCAGACGAGGACATCTGGGACATCGCGGCCATCACCGCTTTCTTCGGGCTGTCCAACCGCATGGCAAACTTCTCCAGCATGAAACCCAACCCAGAGTTCTACCTGATGGGACGCGTGCCCCGGCAGAAGTGAGCCGGGCGCTCAGCCCTTGTAGGCCAGCACCTCGCTGTTGATGCGGCGCAGGCTCACAGACAATTGGCGCGTGATCTGCTCAAGCAGCTTGATCTTCAGCCGCGGGTTGGTCTCGTCCAGTTCCTTGAAAGTGGATAGCTCCAGCACCCGGCATACCACCGGTTCGAGCGCGATCACATCGGCCGAGCGCGGCGCGCCGTCGATGAAAGCCATCTCACCAAAGCTCATGCCGGCGGTGAACACGTCGATGCGTTTTCCCTGCTTGCGGCCCGGAGCGGGCAGGCGCACTTCCACGCTGCCTTTTTGCAGCACGAAGAGCGCATCGCCAGCATCGGCCGCGCGCACGATGAACTCGCCCGCTTCATGACGCTGCTCTTTGAGTCTGGGCTGCAGCCAGTCCAGATCTTTGGTGCCCAAGCCGGCAAACAACTCGCATTCGCCCAGCGCGACCCGCGCAGTTGCTGCAGGCACCGTATGCGAATGCTCGGCCAGCAAGAGGTTCTCGCATTCCTCCAACGCCCGGTCGTCGTCGCCATAGAAGCATTCAGGGTCTGCAGCGAAACGCCGCATCCGCGACTCCAGTGCGCGGGCCTGGCAAACGAACAGGCGCACCCCGCGCCCGGTCAGCGCCTGCTGCAACTCGGCCAAAAGGCGCAAGCTGGTGTCGTCAGCCGAGATGACGCTGCGCAAGCTGAGCACGAAGAAGCCGCATTCGCCGGCCTGCTGATGCACACTGCGCAGCACCGGCTCCAGGGTGGAAAAGATCAGATCGCCTTGCAGCTCCAGCACGCGAATGCGCTTGCCGTGTTCAGCCAGCACCTCGCGCTGCGCCTGCGGCCTGCGCCGACGCGAGCGCACCTGCGCGTTGTCGTACTTCAGCCGCAGGGCCGGCAGCGGCCCGTTGCCGTTGTTGAACACATGCAGCGCGAGCTCGTGCGACAAGTCGGCGCAGACGCGGATGCCGCGCGCGCTGTTGCCCTGGCCATCGAGCAGCGGCGAGAAGATACCTATGCCCAACTGCCCCGGCAGCACCGCCATGATGCCGCCACCCACGCCGCTCTTGGCGGGCAGCCCGACTCGGTAGATCCATTCACCGGAAAAATCGTACATGCCGCAGGTGGACATCACCGACAAAATGTTGTCGATGCACTCAGGCGCGATGGCCTGGTGGCGCGTGAGTGGGTTGACGCCCTGGTTGGCCAGGGTTGCGGCCATCAAAGCCAAGTCTCGGCAGTTCACCTGAATCGCGCACTGCGCAAAGTACGTTTCCAGGATGTCGGTAGGCTCCTCTTCGATGATGTCAAAGTTGCGCAGCATCCAGCCGATGGCTCGGTTGCGGTGGCCGGTTTCGCTCTCTGAGCGGTACACCTGCGCATCAATGTCCAGCTTGCGGCCGGCGCAGCCGGACAGGTAGGACTGAATGCGCTCTATGCGGGTGCGGCCATTGCGCTTTTGAATCTGCCCGCAGGTGGCGATGGCGCCGGCATTGATCATCGGATTGAAGGGCATGCCGCTGCCCGGCTGCAGGCTGATGGCGTTGAAGGCATCGCCCGATGGCTCCACACCAATGCGTGCCAGCACCTGGGCCTCGCCCTGGTCTTCCAGTGCCAGCCCATAGACCAGCGCCTTGGACACAGACTGAATTGTGAACAACTGGCGGGAGTCGCCTACCTCATACACATGGCCGTCGCGCGTGGCGATGCAGATGCCGAACCAGCGCGGATCGGCCTTGGCCAACTCGGGAATGTAGTCGGCCACCTTGCCCTGGCCATACTCGGCATGGCGGGCGTGCAGTGAACGCAGATAGACCTCGATGGGTGAGGCCCACTCGGGGCCAAGCGTTTGAGTGGCTTGCATTGAAAGAATTGACAACTCTTGGAGGCTGTTGGGCACCTCCCTGCCAATGCAATATCCATTCCAGGCAGCGCAAAGCCTGCCACGACCGTGTCAGATGGCGAAGCCGTCGTCGGCGGCCACGATCGCGCCGTTGATGAAATGACTCTGGCCGCTGGCCAGAAGCAACAGCAAGCCGTCCAGATCCTGCGGCTGGCCCACACGCTTGCGCGGCAGCATCGAAATCAGCTTCTGCCCTTGCTCGGTCTGCCAGTGGTGGTGATTGAGCTCGGTGTCGATATAGCCTGGGCAAATGGCATTGACGTTGATGCCAAAGCGCCCCCACTCCATGGCCAGCACCTTGGTCATCTGGATCACAGCCGCCTTGCTCATGCAATAAGCCCCAATCTGGGGCAGAACCCTTAGCCCCGCGGTAGAAGCGATGTTGATGATGCGCCCACCAATGTAGGTGCCCGGTGCCGCGCCACGTGCTCGGGCCAGCATGCGTTTGCCCACCTCCTGGGCCACAAAGAATGCGCCCTTGACGTTGGTGTTGAAGATGAAGTCGTAATCCTCTTCACTCACATCCTGCACGCGCTGGGTGGTGCTGACGCCGGAGTTGTTCACCAGGATGTCGATGGCGCCCACTTCGGTCTCCGCATGCGCGACCGCGGATTTGATGCTGTCCAGCGAGGTCACATCCAGCGGCAGCACATGCGCATCGCCGCCCTGTGCCTCGATCTGCGCACGCAAGTCTTTTAGCTTTTCCACTCTGCGGCTGGCCAACACGACGGCGGCCCCGGCCTGCGATAGCGTGCGCGCGAACTGCGCGCCCAAACCGCCCGAGGCGCCAGTAATGAAGGCCACCCGGCCCGACAAATCGATGCTGTTACTCACAATGCTCTCCTCGCGCGATTGAGACGCCAAAACCAGAATGACCGTTCACTGTCCTGCGGCTGCAGCATAGAATCTAGCAGCACTGGATGACCAGAACCATTATCAGCGAGCTTTTTATGACGCAAGAAGAACTACTGGCGCAGTACGGACCGCGCGAAGCGATGGAATACGATGTGGTGGTCGTCGGCGCAGGCCCTGCAGGCCTGTCCACCGCCATCCGAATCAAGCAACTGGCCGCCCAGCAGGGCAAGGAAGTGTCTGTGGTGGTGCTGGAGAAAGGCTCGGAGCCCGGCGCACACATTCTCTCGGGCGCCATCATGGACCCGCGCGCACTCAGTGAACTCTTTCCCAACTGGAAGGAACTCGGCGCGCCGCTCACCACACCGGTCACAGAAGACATCTTTTTGTTTACCAACAAAGAGGGTGCGAGCCGCACACCTAATTTCTTGCTGCCAAAGTGCTTCCACAACGACGGCACCTACATTCTCAGTCTGGCCAACTTCACCCGCTGGATGGCACAGCAGGCAGAGGGCCTGGGCGTTGAAATTTTTCCTGGTTTTGCGGCTGCCGAAGTGCTCTACAACGAAGACGGCTCGGTCAAGGGCGTGGCCACCGGCAACATGGGCGTTGGCAAAGACGGTGAGCCCACTGAGAACTTTCAGATAGGCATGGAGCTGCATGCCAAGTACACCATCTTCGCCGAAGGCGCACGCGGCCACCTGGGCAAGCAGATCATCAGCCGCTTCAAGCTTGACGAAGGGCGCGACCCGCAAAGCTACAGCATCGGCATCAAGGAGCTGTGGGAGATCGACCCCTCGCGCCACAAGCCCGGGCTGGTGGTGCACACCGCCGGCTGGCCGCTGGAAGACGACACCTACGGCGGCTCCTTCATGTACCACATGGAGAACAACCAGGTCGCGGTGGGCTTTGTGGTCGGACTGGACTACAAGAACCCGTGGCTGAGCCCCTTCGAGGAATTCCAGCGCTGGAAGACCCACCCCAACATCCGCTGGTATTTCGAAGGCCCCACGGGCGCCAAGCGAATCAGCTACGGCGCGCGCGCGCTCACCGTGGGCGGCATCCTCTCGCTGCCCAAGACGGTGTTCCCCGGCGGCGCGCTGGTGGGCTGCGATGCGGGCTACCTCAACTCATCACGCATCAAGGGCAGCCATGCAGCCATCAAGACCGGCATGCTGGCGGGCGAAGCCGCCTATGAGGCAGTGACCCATGGGCGCATGCATGACGAGCTGGTCGCGTATCCGCAGGCGTTCGAAGATTCGTGGCTTTACGAGGAACTCAACAAGTCGCGCAACTTCAAGCAGTGGTTCAAGAAAGGCCGCGCCGTGGCCACCGTGATGACTGGCATTGAACAATTTTTGCTGGGCGGACACATCCCCTGGACGATTCACCGCGAAAAGCCTGACCATGTCTACATGATGCCCGCATCGGAATGCAAGCCGATCGAATATCCCAAACCCGACGGCATACTCACCTTCGATCGCCTCTCATCGATCTACCTGTCGGGAACCAACCATGAGGAAAACCAGCCCGCGCACTTGACGCTCAAGGACGCATCGGTGCCGGTAGGGATCAACCTGTCCAAGTTTGCCGGACCGGAGGCCCGTTACTGCCCAGCCGGTGTGTATGAATTCGTCAAGAACGAAGACAACACCGAGCGCCTGCAGATCAATGCGCAGAACTGTGTGCACTGCAAGACCTGCGACATCAAGGACCCGACACAAAACATCGTCTGGGTCACACCCGAGGGCGGCGGCGGACCCAACTACGCGAACATGTAGCGCGGACGCATTCGGTGCCGCTCGACCTTTCCGGCGGCAGTACAATCGCGGCGTCAGGAGAGAGTTTTTATGCACAAGCATGGAAGCCGCCGAAGGCGCAGGCATCCGCCAAACGCTCAGGCACAAAGGACTGACAAGACGCCCCGGTTGCGGGGCGTTCACCTTGCTGGAGAGAGGCCGTCGCCGCTACGTGTATGCGGCAGTCGGCCCACCGAAGGAGCAAACCCGTGCAAGCGGGCGAATCTCTCAGGTAAAGCGGACAGCAGGGGCCGCCCATGGTGTGTACCATGGTTGGGCTCGCGTGTGCGGGCCTGGATTGCCGCCCCTGGAGAGCCCGATTGGCCACGCAAGAATCTGAGCTTCAAAAAACCCCGCTTCACGCATTGCACCTGGAACTGGGCGCACGCATGGTGCCCTTTGCCGGGTACTCGATGCCGGTGCAGTATCCCGCCGGACTGATGGCCGAGCACCGTCACACGCGCGAGGCCGCAGGCCTGTTCGATGTGTCGCACATGGGGCAATTGCGGCTGGCGGGTGCGGGCGCTGCTGCCGCGCTTGAATCGGTGATACCCATGGACGTGATTGATCTGCCAGTGGGCAAGCAACGCTACGGCCTGCTGCTCACCGACGAGGGCACCATCATCGACGACCTGATGTTCTTCAACCGCGGCGATGATTTGTTCATCATCGTCAACGGCGCCTGCAAGGTGGGCGACATCGCTCATATTCGCCAACAGATCGGCTCGCGTTGCCAGGTGCTACCCATGCCCGAGCGCGCACTGCTGGCCTTGCAAGGCCCACAGGCCGCCGCCGCTCTCGCGCAGCTTGTGCCAGGCGTGGACAAACTGGTCTTCATGACTGGCGGCGCGTTCAACTGGAATGGCACCGAGCTTTTCATCACCCGCAGCGGCTACACCGGCGAAGACGGTTTTGAAATCTCGGTGCATGAGTCGCAGGCCGACCCTCTGGCCCGTGCCCTGCTTGCCCAGCCGCAAGTCAAACCCATCGGCCTTGGCGCGCGCAATTCGCTGCGCCTGGAAGCGGGGCTGTGCCTCTATGGCAATGACATCGACACCACCACCACACCGGCACAGGCCGCGCTGGGTTGGGCAATCCAGAAAGTGCGGCGCAAAGGTGGCTCGCGCGAGGGCGGGTTTCCCGGCGCGGCCCAAGTGCTGGGCGAGTTGGACGGCACAGTGCCGCTGCAACGCAAGCGGGTGGGCCTGATCGCGCTGGATCGGGTGCCTGTTCGTGAGCACACCGAGTTGTGCGATACCAGTGGCCAGCCGATCGGGATGGTCACCAGCGGACTCTTGGGCCCGACCATCGACAAGCCAGTGGCCATGGGCTACGTTCCGCCCCAATGGGCAGCTCTGGGCACACGCATCAACGCCATGGTGCGCGGCAAGGCCGTGGCAATGCAAGTGGCGGCCACGCCCTTTGTTCCAAGCCGATACTTCCGCGGGTAAATTCGAATCGGCAAATTGGAATCTGACCCCAATTAATTTTTACAGGAGAAGAACATGACCGTGAAGTACACCGAAGAGCACGAGTGGATTCAACTGGAGGACCATGAGGCGGCCGTGGTTGGCATCACGCTGCATGCGCAGGATGCGCTGGGCGATGTGGTGTTTGTCGAACTGCCCGAAGTGGGCCGCAGCTATGCCAAAGGCGATGTCGCCGGCGTGGTCGAATCGGTCAAGGCTGCGGCGGACATTTTCATGCCGGTGGCAGGTGAAGTAACCGAGGTCAACGAAGATCTGCGCGCCGATCCGTCGCTGGCCAACTCCGACCCGATGGGCAATGGCTGGTTTTTCAAAATTCTGATCAAGGACATGGCGCAGTTTGACGTGCTGATGGACCAACCCGACTACGCCAAGTTCTCCAAGGACCATTGATCCTGCAACGAGCCGCGCTGGCTCAACAACGGAAGCCGCCATGTTGATGCAATCCGCCCGCCCGCTGGGTGAGCTTGAAAACAATTCTGAATTCATCGCCCGCCACATCGGCATCGACGAACAGGGCGAGGGCCGCATGCTCGCAGCCATCGGCGAGACATCGCGCCGTACGCTGATCGACAGCATCGTGCCTCGCGCGATTGCCCGCAGCAGCCAGATGAAGCTGCCCGCGGCCATCACCGAAGCAGCCGCGCTGACCGAGTTACGCGCCATCGCCGACCAAAACCAGGTGTTTCGCAGCTTCATCGGCCAGGGCTATCACGGCACGCACACACCAGGTGTCATTTTGCGCAATGTCCTGGAGAACCCAGCCTGGTACACGGCCTACACGCCCTATCAGGCCGAGATCAGCCAGGGCCGTATGGAAGCCCTGGTGAATTTCCAGACCATGGTCTGCGACCTGACCGGCATGCCCATCGCCAATGCGTCCATGCTGGACGAAGCCACCTCCGCAGCCGAGGCCATGACGCTCGCCCGCCGCAGCAGCAAAAGCAAGAGCAATGTCTTTGTCGTTTCCGGCCATTGCCATCCGCAAACCATTGAGGTGGTGCGCACGCGCGCACACCCGCTGGGCATCGAAGTACTGCTGACCGAATCTGCTGCACAGTGGAATGCTGCGATGCAAGGCGACTACTTTGCGGTGCTGGCCCAGTACCCTGCCACACATGGCCGCATCGACGACCTGCGCTCCAACGTCGATCAGGCGCATGCGAAGCAAGCCGTGTTCATCGTGGCCGCCGATCTACTGGCCATGACGCTCTTGGTGCCGCCCGGTGAATTCGGTGCCGACATCGCGGTGGGCTCGACTCAGCGATTTGGCATGCCCATGGGTGCGGGTGGGCCGCATGCGGCCTACATGGCCTGCCGTGATGAACTCAAGCGCTCCATGCCCGGGCGACTGGTAGGCGTCAGTGTCGATACCCACGGCAACCCGGCTTATCGCCTTGCGCTGCAAACGCGCGAACAGCATATTCGGCGCGAGAAGGCCACATCCAATATCTGCACGGCCCAAGTGTTGCCTGCCGTAGTCGCCAGCATGTACGCGGTGTACCACGGCCCTGAGGGCCTCAAGCGCATCGCGCAGCGGGTCGCCAGCTACACCGCCGTTCTGGCCAAGGGCCTCGCGCAACTGGGCTACGCGCCCACGCCGGGCGGCGCCTTCGACACCCTGCACCTGAGCACCGGCGCGCAAACCGAATCGATCGCGCAACGCGCCCGTGCGCGGCGGGCCAATCTGCGCATCCATGGCAAAGAGTCCATCTGCATCTCGCTGGACGAAACAAGCACGCGCGAAGACATCGCGCTGCTGTGGTCTGTGTTTGCAGCACCGGGGCAAGCAGTGCCAGATTTTTCGAGCTTCGAAAAAGGCATCGAATCACTCATCCCAATGCAGCTTCGGCGCAGCAGCAGTTTCCTCACGCACCGGGTTTTCAACTCCCACCACAGCGAGACCGGCATGCTGCGCTACATCCGCGCTCTGTCGGACAAAGACCTTGCCCTGGACCGCAGCATGATCCCGCTGGGCAGTTGCACCATGAAGCTCAACGCCACCAGCGAGATGATCCCCATCACCTGGCCGCAGTTCGCCAACGTGCACCCTTTTGCGCCGCGTGAGCAAATGCAAGGCTATGCGCTGCTGGACCAGCAACTGCGCGACTGGCTGTGCCAGGCCACCGGCTACGCTGGCATCAGCCTGCAGCCCAATGCCGGCTCGCAAGGCGAATATGCCGGCCTGCTGGCGATCAAGGCCTTTCATGAGAGCAAGGGGCAAGGCCATCGCAACATTTGCCTGATCCCCTCATCGGCCCACGGCACCAACCCGGCCAGCGCACAAATGGTCGGCATGCAGGTGGTGGTCACCGCCTGCGATGCGAACGGCAACGTCGATCTGGTCGACCTCAAGGCCAAATGCGAGCAGCACAGCGACACGCTCGCGGCAGTGATGATCACCTATCCGAGTACGCACGGCGTCTTCGAGATGCAGGTCAAGGAACTGTGCGCGATGGTCCACCAACATGGCGGCCGAGTGTATGTGGACGGTGCCAACATGAATGCCCTGGTCGGCGTGGCCGCGCCGGGTGAGTTTGGCGGCGATGTGAGCCACCTGAACCTGCACAAGACCTTCTGCATTCCACACGGCGGCGGCGGGCCCGGCGTCGGCCCAGTCTGCGTGGTGCAAGATCTGGTGCCTTTCCTGCCCGGGCATGCCAGCGCGGCCAGCGCTGGCGCCTATGTCAGCAAGCAAGCCGCTGATGCCAGTGCGTCCAACCCTGTCGGTGCGGTGTCGGCGGCGCCATTGGGCAATGCGGCGGTGCTGCCCATCAGCTGGATGTATTGCCGAATGATGGGCCCGCAAGGCCTGACCCAGGCCACCGAGGCGGCCATTCTGAGCGCCAACTACATCAGCGCGCGCCTCAAGGACCATTACCCAACCCTCTACGCCAGCGCGAACGGGCATGTGGCGCACGAGTGCATCCTGGACCTTCGCCCCATCAAGGACGCCTGCGGCGTGACCGCCGAAGACGTCGCCAAGCGCCTGATCGACTACGGCTTTCATGCACCCACGCTGAGTTTTCCGGTACCCGGCACGCTGATGGTAGAGCCCACCGAAAGCGAGACCCTGGACGAACTCGACCGCTTCATCGACGCCATGGTGGCCATACGGGGCGAAATCCGCCGAGTCGAAAGCGGGCAATGGCCGCAGGACGACAACCCCCTCAAACACGCGCCCCACACCGCGGCGAGCCTGCTGACTTCCGAGTGGCCGCATGCCTATACGCGCGAAGAAGGCGCAGCCGTGCTCGATGCAAGGCGGCATGCCAAGTACTGGCCACCCATCGGCCGGGTCGACAACGTCTGGGGCGACCGCAACCTGTTTTGCAGTTGTGTTCCGGTGTCTGAGGACTGATGGCGTCAGATCAACCCATGATGACGGTTGAAGTGGTGCAGTAGGAGACCATAGAAGTCCATATGTAAGTTCGCAGCATGCTGCCGTTGCGATTGTTCTGTCATCTGGCTGACCAGTTCATTGTCGACGCTGCGTACCAAAGATATAGTGTAGGCTTTACTTTCTATAAGTAAGACCTAATTGGTATCAAGATATGGAACTCGTGCGTCAAATTTGCCTAGCTTTTGGCCCAAAGTCCGACGAGCTCCTGGCTTGCCCGACGAAGGCCCGGACAAGTTCCGATCTTCATTCGTCAGCTGGCCATATCTGAGCATCCCGTGCACCGTGTCGCTCCCAGGGTGGCAGTACTTGTGCGGCCACTCGGACCGCAGCCCAGGATCAGGCATCGCGCACAAGACCGCAAATCTTGTGACCCCATCCGCGCCAGCGGGCAGCGCCCAAGCCATTCAACAAAGCCAATTGCACAAGGGCGACTCCTGCCTCGAGTGGAACCGGGGCACCAGGATGGCCTTCTCGACCATGCGCCCTTCCTGTTGAGCCGCAGGCCGATCAAGCGCCGGTATTGACCACAGTTCAACATGCAAGCTCCATTCAGTCGCGCTGTGCAATTCATCAAGCGGGCAGCCATCCAGAATGCCCAGCTGTCAGAGAACGCCTTCGCACCCGTCGGCTGGCTTGGAGCGATCGGCCATCCTCTCTATTGGTACTTCTGGACCTACGTGCTCCCCCAGCCGTATGAAAGCGCGCTGTTGCGGCTGTCTGTCGCACTAATGGGCGTGCCGCTCATCTTCCACGCCCAAATGCCGCCTTATCTGAGCAAGTGGATGCCCCTGTACTGGCATCTGTGCATGACATTCATCTTGCCAGTGACCTTCACTTTCCTGATGCTCATGAACAACTTCTCAGGCACCTACATGACCTGCGCAGTGATGGTGTTGTTCCTCATGCGCATGTTCTTCTTCGATCTGGCAATTCTGCTCATCTGCCTCATAGGGGGCGTGCTGCTTGCGGCCGCCATGTTCCTGCTGGCGGCGCCACAAGGCTTTGGCCTCAACTTCGAACCACTGATCCAGAACTTCCCGCTCTTTGGTTTCGCGCTGATCTCGGGCATCGTGTGCCATCACTCGGTCAAGAAAAGCATCCAGCTCAATCAAAGCCGCGTCGACGAAAAGATCAAGCAGCAACGTCTGCAGGCCTTGGCCGGCTCCATCGCCCATGAGATGCGAAACTCCCTGGGCATGGCCAAGCACAGCCTGGACTGCATCGAACGCGCCTGCGTCGCCGAAGCGATGAGCCCGACCACCAGCCAGCAGGAGGCCACGCCCGCTCTGCGCGAACTCGAAACCGTCTTCGGCCATCTCGCCCAGGGCCAGACCGCCGTCCGACGCGGCCTGCAGGTCATCACCATGACTCTGAACGAAGTCAACGCACGGCCCATCGATGCGTCGACATTCACCTACCTGTCTGCCGAGGACGTCACCCGCAAGGCCTTGGAGGAATTCAACTTCGAATCCACATCGGACCGCGTGCGAGTGAGCCTGCATGTGCTGCGAGACTTCACTTTCAGGGGCGATGAGACCATCTACGTCTTCATCTTGTTCAACCTGATCAAGAACGCGGTTTATTACTTCAAGCTGCACCCCAAGGCCACCATCACCATCAGCGTCGACAACAAGACCGTCACCGTCAAAGACACCGGCCCGGGCATCCCGGCCGATGTACTACCCGATCTCTTCCAGAACTTCAAGAGCTCAGGCAAACCCGAGGGCACAGGCCTGGGCCTGGCCTATTGCAGGCGTGCGATGCAGGCATTCGGCGGCGACATCACCTGCCGCTCGGCTCCTGCCGAATACACCGAATTCGTCCTACACTTCCCTACGGTCCCCCACCGCGAGCTGGAAAGCGACCGCCAACGGCAACTAAAGCGCGCCGTTCCAGCCTTCAAAGGCAAACACATCTTGGTGGTGGACGATCAGGCCTTGCTGCGCAACGATGCTGCACGCAAACTCAAAGACCTCGCCTGCGAGATCGACGAAGCCGGCAACGGCCAGCAGGCCATCGACAAACTCAACGCGAAACGGTACGACCTCGTGCTGATGGACCTGAACATGCCGATCATGGACGGCTACGAAGCCATCGAAAAGATCCGCAGCGGCGAGATCACGCGCCAGCGTAACGTCCCCATCCTGGCTTACTCCAGCGAGGCTGGCTACATCGGCCGCGTCAAAATGCAGAAAGTGGGTGCAGACGGGTTTCTGTGCAAGCCCTGCTCGCAACTCCAGTTGGTCGATGCGATGCGGGCCGCCATGGCCCATGCTTCCCGGCGCGCCGGCGCTCAAACCGAAGCGCTCATGGGCAAGACCTTGATCGTCGCTGACGACAGCAGCTTCAATCGCAGAATGCTGCGCGCCCATCTGGACGTTTGCAAGCCCATCATCCATGAAGCCGAACACGGCCAGCAGGTGCTTGATCTGCTAGAGCGCCTGGACACGGTTCATGCAATTTTGATGGACACCAACATGCCCGGCATGGGCGGCATCGACACCACCCTGGCCATTCGCCGCGGCCACGTACATTCGCGCGTGCCCATCGTGGCCGTCACTGCGGAGTTCAGCGAAGAAAGCCGCCAGCTCGCCTTGAACGCTGGCATGAACGCCTATGTCACCAAGCCGGTGGATCCTGCTGAACTGCTCTACAGCTTAGGCAGCCTGCTGGGAAGCGACCCGGTCGCCGCACCCGCGTACCACGCCGAACCGCCCGTCGCACCGCTGCAGCGCCACCAAGATATCTACCAGGAACTGCTGGACACCGAGCGCATTGAAAGCCTGATTCATCTGGAAATGATGTCCGACCTGGAAGAGTGCCTGAAGGAGATGGCCCACTTGTATGGCCAGCTACCCCAACTGCTGCGCGCCGGCAACCTAGAGAGCCTGACCTTCACCCTGCATTCCCTGCTCAACGCCGCCGGCAACGCAGGCGCACGCAGCCTGCACAGACTCATCAAGGACCACATCTACCCCGCCATCCGCGGCGGCCAGCAACCCGTTGACGAGAAATGGCTGGAAACCGTGGGCGACCTTCTGGAGCGCACGACGCACGAAATCCGATCGAGGTATTTTCAGGGTCAAGCAGACTGAGGAGTGTTGCGCGCCTCGCTGCCGGCTATGGAGACTTCCAGGTCTTGACCGGTGCTGATGCCGTCAAGCACCCCGCGCGCCGCAGGAGTCGCCGGCCTTGCGCAATGTGTCCAGGTCATTTTCAAGCGCGCTCACGCCGATATGAGGAAGAAGGCCTACAGCTTCTTGCCGACGGGCTTGTCCTTCTTGCCTTGCTCGGGAGGCAAGAATCCGATTGGCCGCTTGGGCGGCTCGGGCGGCGTCATTAGCTCCCGCAGCGCATCGAACACCTGCTTGAGCTGCACGCGTGTGTTGCGGCTGAACGTGTCGTGCTGCATGGCCAGCAGCTCCGTCTTCTCCTCCAGCGAATCGAGCCGCTTTGCCAAGTCCTGGTGCGTGGCGGCCAACTCGCGCAGCCGCACGAACGCGCGCACCACGTACATCGATACCTCGATTGCGCGCGGGCTGTTCAGAACTGAGGCGGCCATGATCGCGCCGTGCTCGGTAAAGGCCCGCGGCAGATAGCGCCGGCCGCCGCGGCCGGCCGGTGACTTTGAGGTCGCAAATTGCGACCTCAAAGCCGCGAACTCCTCGCCGTCGAGATGGAACATGAAATCGGCTGGGAATCTGACCAGATTGCGCTTCACGGCCTCGTTGAAGCGCTTGGTCTCTACCCCGTAGAGCGCGGCCAAGTCGGAGTCAAGCAACACCTTCTGGCCGCGCAGCACGACGATGCGATGGGTGATTGCCTCCAGCGGCAGCATGGCGTGCGGCGCTGCGTTCATCGATGGGACTGCGCGGATGCCCATGGCTCAAACCTCGGGAAATTGGGGTCGGATTGCCCAATGTTCATGGTCAACATCGGCACCAGCGTGCTGCGTGAGCTTGTGGCGCGCACTGAAACCGCGCCGTCATGACCAGTTGGCAAGGACGTGGGAACAGCCGCCCTCAACAACAGTGGGCACTGGTACCGAGCCAAACCAGCCACGCAGGTTGCGCACCGGAAGTGGTGGCCTGGTGGAGGCCGCGTAAAAATCCCCGCCCCACCGCCCCTACAAAAACGACGACGCAATCGGCGGCATGGGTGCGTCTACATCAGCGTTTTGCGCACGGTGGCGCAGGGCGTGGTCCATCACCACCAGGGCGAGCATGGCTTCGGCGATGGGGGTGGCGCGGATGCCGACGCATGGGTCGTGCCGGCCCTTGGTGACAACCTGGACCGACTCACCCTGAATGTTGATGGACTCGCGCGGGCTGATGATGGAGCTGGTGGGTTTGATGGCGATGCTCACCTCCAGGTCTTGGCCGGTGCTGATGCCGCCCAGCACGCCGCCCGCGTTGTTGCCGCGAAAACCTTTTGGTGTGAGCGAGTCTCCGTGCGTGGTGCCGCGCTGGCTCACACTCTCGAAGCCAGCGCCGATTTCCACACCCTTGACCGCGTTGATGCCCATCATGGCGTAGGCGATGTCGGCGTCGAGCTTGTCAAACAAGGGCGCGCCCAGGCCCGTGGGCATGCTGCTGGCGGTGACGCGGATGCGCGCACCGCAGGAGTCGCCGGCCTTGCGCAATGTGTCCATGTAGGCTTCAAGCGCACTCACGTCGGCAACGGGCGCAAAGAAGGGGTTGCGGTGCACATGGTCCCAGCTCTCGAAGGGGATGGCCAGCTCGCCGATTTGCTGCATGCAGCCGCGAAACTCGATGCCGTGCTTTTGAGCCAGCCACTTTTTTGCAACCGCGCCGGCCGCGACCATGGGCGCGGTCAGGCGTGCCGATGCCCGGCCGCCGCCGCGCGGGTCACGCAGGCCGTACTTTTGCAGGTAGGTGTAGTCGGCATGGCCGGGGCGAAATGTCTGCGCAATCTCTGAGTAGTCTTTGCTGCGTTGATCGGTGTTGCGAATCAAAAGGCAGATGGGTGTGCCGGTGGTGCGGCCTTCGAATACCCCGGAGAGGATTTCGACTTTGTCTTCTTCCTGCCGCTGGGTGACGTGGCGGCTGGTGCCGGGGCGGCGGCGGTCCAGATCGGGCTGGATGTCGGCCTCGGACAGCTTCATGCCGGGCGGGCAGCCGTCGATCACGCAGCCGATGGCCGGGCCATGGGATTCGCCGAAGTTGGTGACCGCGAAAAGTTTGCCGAAGGTATTGCCGCTCATTTGTCTGAAGCTCTCCCAGTCCTCCGTGGCCCGCATAGGGCGCGCCCTGGAGGCGATGGCCCGATTATCCCAGAGCGGCTGACCGCATCACAGCGGTGAGGCACCGGCCTGCTGTTCTTCGCCGCCGGGCCAGTCGCGAATATAGGCCTTGAGCATGCGGTTCTCGAAATTCTGGCTGTCCACCACGGCCTTGGCGACGTCGTAGAAGCTGATGACGCCCATGAGCATGCGCTGGTCCATGGCCGGCATGTAGCGGGCATGGCGCTCAAGCATCATGCGGCGCACTTCATCTAGCTCGGTCTCGGATGTGCAGGTGAGCGGGTGGTCGTCCATGGCGCTGCGCACCGTGGTGTTGCCCACCACGCCGCCGCTCTTGACGATGCTAAGGATGACTTCACGGAAGGTGAGCATGCCTACCAGTTCGCCACGCTCCATGACCACCAGCGAGCCGATGTCTTTGTCGGCCATGGTTTCGATGGCGCGGGCAAGGGGTTCGTCGGGCGTGATGGTGTAGAGGGTGTTGCCCTTGACGCGCAGAATGTCGCTGACTTTCATGGTCGTCTCCTGCTGTGGCAAAGCTGACCTGCCGGTGAATGAATATAGCCCACAATCATGGCCAATTCCTAGTTGAATTTCACAAAGCTTTTTTGCACATAGAGGATCGCTGCAATGCCTGGTTACTCCGACCCTGGTTTCGACACACTGGCGCTTCACGCGGGGGCTGCGCCCGACCCTGCCACCGGTGCGCGCGCCGTACCCATCCATTTGACGACGTCCTTCGTGTTCGAGTCGAGCGATCACGCCGCTTCGCTGTTCAATCTGGAGCGCTCAGGCCATGTGTATTCGCGCCTGAGCAACCCGACCAATGCGGTGCTGGAGCAACGGGTAGCGGCGCTGGAGCACGGCATTGGCGCGATCACCACCGCCAGCGGGCAGGCTGCGCTGCACCTGAGCGTGGCCACCATCATGGGGGCGGGTTCGCACATCGTGGCCAGCACGGCCTTGTATGGCGGCTCGCAAAATTTGCTGCATTACACGATGCGCCGCTTTGGCATAGCCACCACTTTCGTCAAGCCGGGCGATCTCGATGGCTGGCGCGCGGCGATCCGGCCTGAGACCAAGCTGCTGTTTGGCGAAACAGTGGGCAACCCAGGGCTGGACGTGCTGGACATTCCGCAGGTGGCCGCCATCGCGCACGAAGCGGGCGTGCCGCTGCTGGTGGATTCGACTCTGACTTCGCCCTATCTGATGCAGCCGCTGAACCTGGGCGCTGATCTCGTCTACCACTCGGCCACCAAGTTTCTAAGTGGCCATGGCACGGTGATTGGCGGTGTGGTGGTCGATGCCGGCAGTTTCGACTGGGACCGTTCGGGCCGGTTTCCGGAGCTGAGCCAGCCCTACGAAGGCTTTCACAACATGGTGTTCAGCGAAGAGTCCACCATCGGCGCCTTCTTGCTGCGAGCGCGGCGCGAGGGCCTGCGCGATTTTGGCGCCTGCATGAGCCCGCACACCGCCTGGCTGATCCTGCAAGGCATAGAGACGCTGCCGCTGCGCATGGAGCGGCACATGAGCAACACGCGCAGGGTGGTGGAATTTCTGGCGGCCCACCCCTTCGTTGGCCGTGTGGGCCACCCCATGCTGGAGTCGCACCCCAGCCATGCGCTGGCGCAAAAGCTCTTGCCCAAGGGAGCAGGCTCGGTCTTTAGCTTCGATTTGAAAGGCAGCCGCGAACAAGGCAAGAAGTTCATCGAGGCGCTCAAGCTGTTCAGCCACCTGGCCAATGTGGGCGATTGCCGCTCACTGGTGATTCACCCGGCCAGCACCACGCACTTTCGCATGAGCGACGAAGCCCTGGCTGCCGGCGGCATCACCCAGGGCACGATTCGCCTGTCCATTGGCCTGGAAGACCCCGATGACCTGATAGACGATTTGAAGCGTGCGCTGCGTGCCGCAGAAAAGGCAGGTGCGTGATGGAGTTGCAAGTCAATGGCGCCAAGACCTATTGCTACACCGGCGGCAAGGCATTCGATGCCGCCAAGCCCACGGTGGTGTTTGTTCACGGCGCGCTGAACGACCACAGCGTGTGGGCCCTGCAAAGCCGCTACATGGCCAACCACGGCTGGAATGTGCTGGCAGTGGATTTGCCGGGTCACTGCCGCAGCCAGGGCGAGGCACCCTCCACTGTGGAAGAAGCGGCCGAGTTCATCGTTGCGCTGGCCGATGCGGCAGGTCTGCAAAAGCTGGCACTGGTAGGCCACAGCATGGGCGCATTGATCGCGCTGGAGGCTGCGGGGCGCCTGAAAGACCGAGTGACCCACCTGGTGCTGATCGGCATTGCCTACCCCATGCGGGTCTCGCCGGCGCTGCTGGAGGCATCCTTGAAAGACCCGATCCGCGCGCTGGAGATGGACAACGTGTTTTCTCGCAGCACGCTGGCCGCGCCGCCTTCGCTTCTGGGGCCGGGCACCTGGGTGTATGGCGTCAATATGGCACTGGGCCGCAGGGTGCTGGCCAGTAATCCGGGGGCTGATTTGTATTACCGCGATTTCAAAGCCTGCGACAGCTACACCGGCGCGCTGGAGGCCGTGTCCACCCTCACCTGCCCTGTGCTGTTCCTGCTGGGCGCGGTGGATCAAATGACACCTCCCAAGAGCGCGCAAGCCTTGATTGACCTGGCAAACAAAACCGGAAAAATTGTCAAGGTCGTCTATGTCCCGGTGGGCCATCGGCAGATGTCCGAAGCCCCGGATCAAACACTGTTTGCCATTCAAGGATTTCTCGGGTCATGAATCTCCGCCTGGTGTCGTGTTTCACGCTGGGCTCAGATCACATCCTTGAGGTACAAGGTGGACAAGCGACCGCTGCGCCATAGCTTGGCGGTTGCCTCCGATTGCGGCAGCAGCAAATGGCGGATCAGCGGCTCCAGCGCGGTGGATTGTTCGTCTGCCAGCAAAATGTAGCGAGTCTCTTGCTCGTCCTCGATCTCATTGACCCGCCCGATCCAGTCGAGCGCGACCAGGGTTTCGAGCACCGGCTCAAGTTGCAATGCGTCCACTTCCAGCCTGCTTGTCAACTGCGGCATGCTCAGGCCGCGTCGGGCGCTGCCGCGGGCGCGGCTCAATTCATTGAGCACCTCAATGGCCAACTGAAACTGCCACCCGTGGCTGCTGGCGCGCCTTCGGGTTCCCGCCACCAGGCTGGGCATGTAGGCTGCAATCACCGCGCCCCAGAGCACGACCACCCATGCGATGTAGATCCACACCAGCAAAATAGGCAAGGTAGCGAAGGCGCCATAGACTGCCGAATAGCTCGGCACCTGGGCAATGTACAAGGCAAGCAGACGCCGGGCCGCTTCGATGCCGATGGCCGCAAACAAGCCGCCGGCCCAGGCGTGGCTGCGCCGCACCGGTGTGTTGGGAACATAGCGGTACAGCGCGGCCAGGCCTGCGGCCAGAAGGAAAAATTCGGCCATGTCCAGCAGCAGCTGCACAGCGCCGGGCATGGCCGACACCAGCCCACGGGAGGCTGAAAGCACATAGGAGCTGATGCTCACCGAAGCACCCAGCAGCAAAGGCCCCAGCGTGAGCACAGCCCAGTAGATCAAGACGCGCTGCCCCAGGGGGCGCGGGCGCCGCACCCGCCAGATGCTGTTGAGCGTGCGGTCAATGGTGAACACCAGGGCCAGTGCGGTGATGGCCAGCACCGCCAAGCCAAGCGCGCCCAGACGGCTGGCCTTGCCGGCGAACTGGGTGAGGTAGCCCAGCACTTGGCGCGCGATGGCTTCTGGCACCAGGCTTTGCACCAGCCAGGCCTGCAATGCCCCTTGCAGCTTGCTGAACATCGGAAACGCGGTGAAAACCGCCAGCGCCACGGTGAAGAACGGCACCAGCGCCATGGTGGTGGTGAAGGTCAGGCTGCTGGCGGTCAGGCCCAGCCGGTCTTCGCGGAAGCGCTCGCCCAAGGTGAGCGCAGTGTTGCGCCACGGAAAATGGCTGAGATCGGCGATAAATTGGCGAATGTCCATCGACCGCTATGATGCCATCGCCCATGTCCACATCCGAATCGCTCCCTTCCGCGCTTCCTGACCCTAAGGTCGCCCTCACCCGCTGGCTGGCCGTCGGCAGCACGCTGGCGCTGATTGTGCTCGGCCTGGCCTGGGAGCTATGGCTCGCCCCAGTGCGCCCGGGGGGCTCCTGGGTAGCACTGAAAGTGCTGCCTTTGTGTCTGCCACTGGCCGGCCTGCTGCGCCGGCGCATGTACACCTATCGGTGGCTCAGCCTGGTTGTCTGGCTTTATTTCACCGAAGGCGTTGTGCGCGCTTACGGCGACAAGGGTCTGGGCGCGCGGCTGGCGCTGGTGGAAGTCTTCTTGTGCCTGGTGTTGTTCGTCGCCTGCCTGATGCACGTGCGGCTACGCCAGAGAAAGGCTGTGCCTTGAACTTGCTCGATCAATTGCGCCAAGCTGTGGGCGACGCCAATGTACTTACCGAAGGCGATCTGAGCGCCTGGGAACAAGACTGGCGCAAGCGTTCGCGCGGGCGTGCTCTGGCCGTGGTGCGCCCGGGCAGCACGGCCGAGGTCGCGCAAGTGGTGCGCGCCTGCGCGGCGGCGCACACGTCCATCGTGCCTCAGGGCGGCAACACTGGCCTGGTGGTGGGCGCCACGCCCGACGAGAGCGGCACCCAGGTGCTGCTGAGTCTGCAACGCATGCAGACCGTGCGCGCACTGGATGCGGACAATTCCACCGTCACCGTGGAGGCCGGCTGCATTCTGCAAAAGCTGCAGCAGGCAGCGCAAGATGCGGGCTTTCTGTTTCCACTGAGTCTTGCAGCCGAGGGCAGTTGCACCATTGGCGGCAACCTGGCCACCAATGCGGGCGGAACTCAGGTGGTGCGCTATGGCAATGCGCGCGATCTGTGCCTGGGGCTGGAAGTCGTCACCGCACGCGGCGAGGTGTGGGACGGCCTGAGCGGTCTGCGCAAGGACAACACGGGCTATTCGCTGCGCGATCTT
Organism: Comamonadaceae bacterium; assembly: GCA_947476285.1. Lineage (GTDB taxonomy): Bacteria > Pseudomonadota > Gammaproteobacteria > Burkholderiales > Burkholderiaceae_C > Ramlibacter. The sequence goes on from CANJPU010000029.1 coordinate 26,589, forward strand.
TTCATTGGTAGTGAAGGCACGCTGGGCATCATCACTGCAGCCACGATGAAGCTCGTTCCCCTGCCCGCTGCCCGCCTCACCGCATGGGCGGCCGTGCCGTCGGTGGAGGATGCCGTCAAGCTGCTGGGCCTGGCGCACCAGCAACTGGGCGCGGGCCTGACGGGCTTTGAGATGATGGGGCAGTTCGCGCTGGATCTGGTGGCGCGGCATTTCACGCAGATGCGGGTGCCGCTGCATCAATCGGCGCCTTACTATGTGCTGCTGGAAAACTCCGACCATGAATCGCAAAGCCATGCCCGCGCGCAGTTTGAGCGCCTGCTGGAGCAAGCCCTGGAACAAGGCTGCGTGATCGACGCGGTGGTGGCACAAAACATCACGCATGCCCAACAACTGTGGCAGATCCGCGAGTCCATTCCGCTGGCCCAGGCCGAAGAGGGGCTCAACATCAAGCACGATATTTCCATACCGGTGTCGCTCATCGCGCAGTTCTGCCGCGAGACCGACGCACTGCTGGCGGATCAGATTCCCGGCGTGCGTCTGGTTAACTTCGGCCACCTGGGCGATGGCAATCTGCACTACAACGTGCAGGCACCCAGCGGCGGCAACAGCGCGGCCTTTCTGGTGGAGTGGGAGGACAAAGTCAACTCACTGGTCTATGAAAGCGTGCAGCGCTTTGCCGGCTCCATCTCGGCTGAACACGGCGTGGGCAGCCTGAAGGTTGACAAACTGGAGCTGCACAAGCAGCCTGTGGCACTCGAACTCATGCGTGCAATCAAGCGCGCGCTGGATCCCGACAATCTCATGAACCCCGGCCGGGTGCTGCGCGCCTGAACATCCGGCCATTGCGATAATTCGCCCCATGAACGAAACCGCACGCCCTCGCCCTGTCAGGTCCCAATACGAGGACTTCATGCGCCATGTCCACACCCATGGCACGCCCAAGACCGACCGCACCGGCACCGGCACGCGCAGCGTCTTCGGCCAACAACTGCGCTTTGACCTGAACGAAGGCTTTCCTCTGGTCACCACCAAGAAAGTGCACCTCAAGTCCATCATCATTGAGTTGCTGTGGTTTCTGCAGGGCTCTGGCAGCAACAACTGGCTCAAGGAGCGCGGCGTCACCATCTGGGACGAATGGGCCAGACCCGACGGTGACCTCGGCCCAGTCTACGGTGTGCAATGGCGAAGCTGGCCCACGCCCGATGGCAGCCACATCGACCAGATCGCAGAGGCGGTCAAGACCATCAAGACCAACCCCGATTCGCGCCGCATCATCGTGAGCGCCTGGAACGTGGCCGACATTCCCAAGATGGCGCTGGCGCCCTGCCATGCGTTCTTTCAGTTCTATGTGGCCGATGGCAAGCTCTCCTGCCAGCTCTATCAGCGCAGCGCGGATATTTTTCTAGGTGTGCCCTTCAACATCGCCAGCTACGCGCTGCTCACACACATGATGGCCCAGCAGTGCGATCTGGCCGTCGGCGATTTCATCTGGACCGGTGGTGATTGCCACATCTACAGCAACCACCATGAGCAGGTGGAACTGCAGCTCAGCCGCCAGCCATTTGCCTACCCGGTGCTCAACATCAAGCGCAAGCCTGCGTCGATATTCGACTACGCGTACGAAGACTTCGAAGTGCTGGACTACCAATGCCACGGCGCCATCAAGGCGCCCGTCGCCGTCTAAGCCCATGCAGCTCGGATTGATCTTCGCGCAATCGCGCAACGGCATCATCGGCAAGGATGGCGATTTGCCCTGGCATCTGCCGGAAGACCTGGCGCATTTCAAGCGCCTCACCATGGGCTGCCCCGTCATCATGGGCCGCAAGACCTGGGATTCTCTGCCCGAGCGCTTTCGCCCGCTGCCGGGCCGCGCCAACATCGTGGTCACGCGTCAACCCGATTGGCATGCCCACGGCGCGAGCCGAGCCGATTCACTGGAAAGCGCGGTCGCCCAGTGCGCTGGCCACGACCTGGCCTGGGTCATCGGCGGGGCGCAAATCTATGCTCAGGCACTGCCCTTGGCGCATCGCGCCGAAGTCACCGAGATCGACGCCGACTTCGAAGGCGACAGCCATGCGCCCGCGTTCGGGCCCAATTGGGCCCAAACCGCCCGCGAGAGTCATCAGTCGGCAACAGGCCTGCACTACAGTTTTGTCAGCTATCGGAACAACTTGAACCAAGGAGATTGATATGTCTGAAGGTGGATTTCATGTGCACGGCCCCCACGATCATGAGTTGGAGCACGCAACCCAGCACGCCAGCCACGACGCAGGTGCCGGCGGCGCGATGATCAACCAGATCGCCATGTTCACAGCCGTCATCGCCACGGTGGGAGCGATCTTCTCCTACATGGGCGGCGCGACCCAAGCCAATGCCGGCCTGTACAAGAACAACGCGGCCATCAAGAAGACGGAAGCCTCCAACCATTGGAACTACTTCCAGTCCAAGAGCACCAAGCAATCGCTCGCCGAAGTCTCGCGCGATCTGTCACCGCCGGACAAGCAAGCCGTCTACCAGGCCAAGGTAGACCGCTATGAAAAAGAAAAGAAGGAGATTGAGGCCGACGCGCGCAAGCTCGAAGCCACGGCCACTGACTGGGACACCCGTAGCGACCAGCAAATGCACCAGCACCACCGCTGGGCCCAGGCCACCACCGCACTTCAGGTATCAATCGCCCTGGCGGCCATTGCGCTTCTCACGCGCAAGAAGTGGCTGGAGTGGGGGATGTTCGGCATGGGCGCGATCGGGGTTGCCATCGGCGCGCTGGCGATACTGCACATCTGAGCTGCGGTGATGATCACCACCGGAATGTAGTGAACGTCAGCGTACTGGCACAGGGGAACACGGGGGGCAGCTCAGAGTTGCGCCAGCATGTTGGCAGGCAGCCATGCAGGCTCACGACATCTGTTGAATTCCCGACAGCACCCAGCCGCTGCTACCCTGGCGTGACTTCACCAAATGCCAGATCTCGTTGAACACCTCGTCGGGCTCAACGGTGCCATCGCGAATCACGCCCGTGAAACGCACGCTGACCAGATAGCGATCGGCGTCTTCGTCCACTTCGATCACCTCGGCATGGATGCTGACCACTTCGGTTTTCTGAGTCGCTGTGCCACGCTCGGCGATTTCCAGCTTCAGTTCGGCAAACATTTCGGGCGTAGTGAACAGGCGGATATCGTCTAGGTCACCCGCATCATTGGCGGCTTGCAAGCGAATAAAGTTGACCTTGGCATTGCGCTCGAAACCGGCGGCGTCAAAGTCGGCGGGAATCCGGCTTGCGCTGATGTTGTCCGCGCCAATTCGCGAGCCAATGCCAGAGCCGATCCCCGAGCTGATCCCCGACCCGATTGCGCCGCCACCGCCTGCGGGCCATGAGACTTTGTAGGCCGGTGCATCATGCTCAACTCTGTCTGCATTGCGCGGTGCACCAGCGTTCACATGCGCATATTGAAGTCCATCCGGTCGGGCCGTGTTGGCCTGCCGCGCCGCGGCGCGCTTGCGCATGAAGAAGCCAATCGCCACCATGACCGCTGCCGCCAGCAAGCCCATCATCACCATGGATGCCAACTCATCGCCAAAGCCAAAGTGGGATGCCAAAGCGGCCAGCCCCAGGCCAGCAGCGAGTCCGGCGACCGGGCCCATCCACGAGCGGGACGGGGCCGCAGCCGCGCCGGCGGCCGGTGTTGCTGCGGCCGATGGCGTTGCAGCGGTGGGAGCCTTGTCAGGGGTCGCCTGGCGTTGCGTGCCCGTGGATTTTCCAGAGCCCAGGCGTTTGGCCGCTTCAGCATCCATGGCCACGGTTGAAAGGGCGACGGTAAAGACTAGGGCGAGAAGTGAAAGCAGTCGCTTCATGTGAGTTTCCTTTGAATCGGTTTTTCGATTTGCACCGCACGCGATGGTGCCTGCCCGGACGCGGCGCTGAAAGCAGGAAAATGCGTGAGAACATTCCTGTTTTTACGAACCAAACTGATGTTTCTGTCAGGATTGGGTTGGCTCTTTCTCGCTAGACTCACGCGGCAGCTGTGGACTGACGCGTTCCCGCGTAGCTTGAGAAAAACACCCTGGCAGAGTGACGCCGCTCCAAATTGTGAGGTTTCCCATGCAAACAATTGCACCCTTGTGGCTGTGGGCCACCTTCGTGGCCTTCGTACTGGTGTCCTTGTTCGTCGACTTCGTGGTGCTCAGCAAGCAGGGTTCGCGCGACATTGGCGTCAAGGAAGCGTTGAACTGGAGTCTGGTCTGGATTGCCCTCAGCTTCTTGTTCAACGGCTTGTTCTGGTGGGCGATCAAAGAGACCACTGGGTCGACGGACATTGCCAACACCAAGTCGCTGGAATTTTTGACCGGCTACCTCATCGAGAAGTCCCTGGCAGTGGACAACATCTTTGTTTTCCTGATGATCTTCAGCTACTTTGCGGTGCCCACGCACTTCCAAAAGCGCGTGCTGATGATCGGCATCATCGGAGCCATTGTGTTGCGCACCGTCATGATCCTGGTGGGTGGCTGGTTACTGGCGCAGTTCCACTGGGTCTTGTATGTGTTCGGTGCATTCCTGATTCTCACCGGCGTGAAAATGTGGTGGTCCGCTGGCAAAGAGCCAAACCTTGATGACAACCCGGCGCTCAAACTCCTGCGCCGCTTGCTGCCAGTGAGCAAGAACTACGACGGCGAGAACTTCTGGACAATCGAAAACGGCAAGAGGATCGCAACGCCCCTGTTCATGGTGATCTGCCTGATTGCGTTCGTGGACGTTATTTTTGCGGTGGACTCCATCCCCGCGATCTTTGCCATCACCAGCGACCCCTTCATTGTGCTGACCAGTAATGTGTTCGCAATTCTTGGACTGCGAGCCATGTACTTTTTGCTGGCAGCGGTGGCCAACCGGTTCCATTTTCTCAACTACGGTCTGGCGATTATTTTGGTGTTCATTGGCACCAAGATGTGCTTGATCGACGTCTACAAGATTCCGGTGCTGTTCTCGCTGATTGTGGTGGTGAGCATATTGGCATTGACCATGCTGCTGAGCTTGCGCATGCCGCCCGCACAACCCAAGGACTGACTAGATTGCTGGTCGTAGCAAACGCTGCACCAGCGGATGTTGCACCTTCTTTTCGGCAACGATCGCAAAGAAGTGCTCGGTGGCCCCTTCGCAGTGACCCAAGCGCTCTACTGCGTAGTGGGTCAATAGGTCATCGTGAACCCATTCAGCGGCTGGAAAAACTCCCATGCCGCTGGCTCCAAAAGTTTTGAGCAACGCACTGTCTTCAAATTCACCAACGATCCGCGGCCGGATGGCATGCTGCTCAAACCACAAATCAAGGCGCGCGCGCACTGCCGTTTGAGCTGAGGGCATCAACAGCGGCACAAGGGCCAGGCTTTGCGGGAAGTCTTGACGCGTTGCCTCCACCAGGGCTTTCGTACCGTACCAACCGATGGCGGACGATCCCATGGAGTGGCTGTACAGCTTGAGGTTTGGATTGGTTGGTGCGGGTCGGTCCGATAGCACCACATCCAGCCGATGCAAAGCAAGGTCTCCCAGTAGATCATCCAGCTCTCCCTCATGGCACATCAAGCGCAAGTTCGGCTCGGCGATCACCGGCTGCATCAGGCGGCGCACCACCAACTTGGGCAGGCCGTCACAAATGCCGGTTGCCAGGCGCACTGTCGGCGCACTCACAGCATCACGCACGCGCGCAGGGAGTTCTTCCCCTAACTGAAAAATCTGGTCGGCTTGCTGCATGGCGGCTATGCCTGCATCGGTCAGCGCCAAGCCGCGCCCGGCCGGCTTGAGCAGCGCATACCCGAGCGCGCGCTCCAACTCACGCACCTGCGCGCTCACGGTTTGCACCGCCATGTCCAGCTTGTCTGCGGCCCGAGAGATGCCACCTTCTTTGGCGACAACCCAAAAGTAATACAGGTGCTTGTAATTGAAAGGGGTGCTCATGATCAGTTTTTTCAGGACTCTTGATGAGAAATTATCTGCTTTTTAAGAATTCAACCCGAATCTATCGTGATGCCTTCTTTAACCCCTTGGAGAAAACGTATGCAGATCATTTTTGAGTCCCGCGATGTTTCTGGCACCGACATGCGCGACATGTCTGTGGAGCGCGTGCGCTTGCGCCTGCGCCGCTTGGCGGCCATGGTGCCGCGCGCCAAGGTGCGGTTCTCAGACGTTAACGGCCCGCGCGGCGGGGTGGACAAACGCTGCCTGGTTGAATTGAAAACCGAAAGCGCAGGCACGGTTGTCATTGCCTCGCTAGCGCGTGACTGGCGCACCGCACTGGATCGCTCGTTGGCGCGCGCCGCCCAGGTACTGACGCGCAATTTGCAGCGCAGTCAAAAGCCCCTTCGCCGGCGTACCGCGAAACTCGCATTTTGAAGACTCGGATTTGCGCGGTGGAACACGCTACTATCAGCACCGGAAAAAGTCCTGGCTTAGTGAAATTTTTGATTGACACCTGAAAAGCACCAATGCAAAGCTTCGTCGACCCCGCCATTTTGTTTTTTGTGTTTGGAATTTTGGCGGGCACGTTGAAGTCAAATCTGCAGATACCGCCTCAGGTGTCGCGATTTCTGTCTTTGTATTTGTTGATGGCCTTGGGTCTCAAGGGCGGTTTTGCGCTGGCGCACTCTGGCCTGACAGCAGACGTGCTCATCAGCCTGGGCGCGGCGCTTGGCCTGGCCATTGTGGTACCCGCGTTGGGCTACCTGGTGTTGCGGCGATTTGTCAACGGCTTTGATGCGGCGGCAATTGCTGCCACCTACGGGTCTGTTAGCGCGGTCACCTTTATCACCGCCGTTCAGTACCTGGACACCCATGGCATCAGCTTCGGCGGCCACATGGCGGCCGCCATGGCGCTGATAGAGTCGCCTGCCATCGTGCTGGCCGTAGTGCTGGCTAACCATGCGCGCAAAAATGCTGCCACAGCAGCAGGCAACGCTCCTCTTGGGCGCATCCTGCATGAAGCCCTTACTGATGGCGCCCAACTTCTTCTGGTAGGCGCGATGCTGATTGGCGTGCTGTCAGGGGAATCTGGCCAAGCCGCGATGAAGCCCTTTTCTGTGGATCTATTCAAAGGCATGCTGGCCTTCTTTTTGCTGGACATGGGGTTGCTGGCTGCGCAAAACATGGGAAAGCTCAGGGGCCGGTCAGCCTGGCTAGTGGTTTATGCCATTGCCGGGCCACTGGCACACGCAAGCATCGCGCTGGCGCTTGGATGGGCGCTGAGCATGTCACCAGGTAACGTGGCTCTGCTGATGGTGCTGGCAGCCAGTGCGTCTTACATCGCCGTCCCTGCGGTCATTCGCCATGCGATTCCCGAGGCCAACCCATCGCTTTACTTTGGCATGTCCTTGGGGTTGACTTTTCCTTTCAACATTCTGATTGGCATTCCACTGTATGTGCATGTGGCCCAGCGGTTTTTGTGAGGTCAAGCTTGTTGCGCAGTCTCAGAGGAGTTGCCCCGCAGGAATGATTTGCTGGTTTGAAAAATAACCAGTAGCCGTTGCGCAACCGACTGCAGCCGGTCAGAACTGAGTTCCGGATCGAAGAAGGTAGGCAGCGGCAGATTCATTTATGCATTTATTCGGTTTCGTCAACTTGATTTTGTGCGATTTTCTCAAATCGTCACTCCACTCGACCGTTGAGCCTCCTGGCGCACCCGGGGGACAACACCATGTCAGAAACAGGCATACAATTCTGATATCCGGACACGATCATGACCACGCTCCCTGAATCCATCCTGCTGCACGCCCGGTCCCTGCCTGAGGGGGGCGTGTTGTCGCCCAAGGAGTTTCTGCACCTTGGGAGCAGGGCGGCCGTCGATCAGGCCCTGTCACGCCTTACCAAGGAAGGCAAGCTGCTGCGCGTTGCGCGCGGAACCTACGTCACGCCGGTGTCGAGTCGGTTCGGGACGCGTGCGCCAGCGCCTGAGAAGGTGGTCCACTCACTGGCGGCGCAGAGTGGCGAAGTCGTGACGCCCCACGGTGCCAGTGCTGCCAACACGCTGGGGCTCACCCAGCAGGTGCCGATTCGAGAGGTCTACCTGACCTCCGGGCGCACTCGGAAACTGAAGCTTGGCCGCTCGGAGGTCATGGTGAAGCACGCTCCGCGCTGGATGCTCGCGCTGGGCTCCGGCCCGGCCGGTGCGGCGGTGCGCGCCCTGGCCTGGATGGGGCCGGCACATGTGGGCGAATCGCTGGCCGCCTTGCGCCGCACGCTGCCGCCCTCGGAGTGGCAAACGCTGGCATCGGCGCGCGCCTGTTTGCCGTCCTGGATGGCACGCGCCATTGGCGAAGAAGCGGTTCGTGGCTGAGCGCTTCTTCGCCCTCAGCCGCGGCGACCAGCGGGAAGTGCTGGAACAAGCGCGGACCAAGACCGATCGCCCTACCCACTTGCTCGAGAAGGATGCCTGGGTGGTCTGGGCGCTCGGGACGCTGTTCGAATCACCACTCGCCGCAGACCTGACCTTCAAGGGCGGCACCTCTCTCTCAAAGGCCTACAAGATCATCGATCGGTTCTCCGAAGATATCGACCTCACCTACGACATCCGCAAGTTGATCGGGGACCTGACAGGTGGCGAAGCATTTCTGCCAACGAGCCGTAGCCAAGCCAGCAAGTGGACCAAGGCGGTTCGGGACCGCCTACCGGAGTGGATTGCCTACGATGTGCAGTCGCTTGTCAATGCAGCGTTGGAACCGGAGCGGCTGGAGGCGAGGCTGGAAATCGGCGGTGCGCAACGCACAAACTTCTGCTGCACTATCCGGCGATCAAGCAAGGTACCGGCTACGTGCCACCCGTCGTTACGTTGGAGTTCGGCGGCCGGTCGACCGGCGAACCGCATGAGGTATTGCGTGTGTCGTGTGACATGCAAGGTCATGTCGACGGCGTCACGTTTCCCTCGGCGTCTCCTTGGGTGATGAGTGTGGCACGGACGTTCTGGGAGAAGGCCACCGCAGCCCATGTCTACTGCGCCCAGGGGCGAATCCGCAGCGAGCATTACGCCAGGCACTGGCACGATTTGGCCGCCATCATGCGCAGCACGCACTTCGGCGCTGTCATTGGTGACCGTACGGTCGCTCGGGCCGTGGCCGAACACAAGTCCTATTTCTTCTGCGAGAAGGACGCCGGTGGAGAAGTCATAGACTACTTCCGCGCGGTGGAAGGCGCTTTGCAGATCGTGCCCACAGGTGCTGCCCGTGAATCGCTCGCCAGCGACTACGCCAGCATGCTCGAAGACGAAGTCATGGTCGGCAACGCCCTGCCCTTCGATCAACTGATGCAGGCCTGCGCCGAGGTCGCAGCGCGGTCCAACATGGGCGCGAAGCCCTCCGACCTAAAGCCACGATAACCATGAAAATCACCACCTGGAACGTCAACTCCCTCACCGCCCGCCTGCAGCATGTGCTGGACTGGACGGCGGCCAACCCGGTCGATGCGCTGTGCCTTCAAGAGCTCAAGCTGACCGACGACAAATTTCCGCACGAAGCTCTGCGTGAGGCAGGCTACGCGCATTGCGCGGTGTTCGGCCAGAAAACCTATAACGGCGTTGCCATTCTCAGCCGTCATCCCTTGCGCGACGTGGTGCGCAACATCAACGGGTTTTCCGACGAGCATTCGCGCGTGATTGCAGCCACGCTGGATGGCCCTGGCGGCGAGGTGCGCTTGATCAACGGCTACTTCGTCAACGGCCAGGAGCCGGGCAGCGAGAAATTCGAATACAAGATGAACTGGCTGCGTGGGCTGCACGATTATGTTCGCGACGAATTGGCCGCGCATCCGCGATTGATTCTGCTGGGCGATTTCAACATCGCGCCACAAGACCGCGACTCCTATGATCCGGTGGGTCTGCGCGAGACCATTCACCACACCACGCAAGAGCGCGATCATTTCCGCAAGCTGATCGAATTGGGCCTTTGCGACAGCTTCAGAATGTTCGAGCAGCCCGAGAAAAGTTATAGCTGGTGGGACTACCGCATGCTGGGCTATCAGAAGAATCGCGGTCTTCGTATTGACCACATTCTGGTGAGTCACTCACTGCAAGCGCAGGTGAAGTCGTGCAGCGTGGACCGCACACCGCGCAAATGGCAAAAGCCAAGCGATCACGCACCGGTGACGGTTGAGATCTGACTGCCGGCGGCTAGGAGGGCCACAGAGCGGCCGCCAGGCTCACTCCAGCCCCAGATCCTGAATCTTGCGGGTGATGGTGTTGCGCCCTATGCCCAGCTTTTGTGCGGCCTCTATGCGGCGGCCTCGGGTGTTGGCCAGAGCGGTCAAAATCAATTTCGATTCGAAACGGCGAGTCAAGATATCCCACACGTCATGGCTGCCGCCTTGCAGCAGCTCCAGTGCTTCGGCTTCCAGATCAGACTCCCAGCTTCGGTGACCATTCAATGCGGCCGCATCGGGCTGCACCGGTGACGGGGCATGAGACGCGGGCATGACGGTGTCCGCCATCTCGCCAACAGGCAGCACGGGCTTGATCGCTTCCGTGTAGGCAGACGCGCCACGCGCCGACGCTTGTATCGCAGGACCGGACCCAACCTCCGGAGGCAAATCCTTGGGCTCGATCAATTGCGCGGGTGCCATCACTGTGAGCCAGTGGCAGATGTTCTCAAGCTGGCGCACATTACCCGGAAAGCCAAAGGTGGCCAGACGCGTCAGTGCTGCCTCGGAGATCCGCTTGGGCTCGACGCCCAATTGCTGCGCGCTTTGCTGCAGGAAGTGGCGGGTGAGCATGGGAATGTCTTGCAGGCGCTCGCGCAGCGCCGGCAGACGCAGACGAATCACATTGAGGCGGTGAAACAAGTCTTCGCGAAACACGTCTTCCTTGACCCGCTGTTCCAGATCCTGGTGGGTGGCTGCGATCACGCGCACATTGGCCTTGACTGCGTTGTGTCCGCCCACACGGTAGAAGTGTCCGTCGGACAAAACGCGCAGCAGCCTCGTCTGCAGATCGAAAGGCATGTCGCCGATTTCGTCCAGGAACAGGGTGCCGCCCTCGGCCTGCTCGAAGCGGCCGCGTCGCATGGTCTGCGCACCGGTGAAGGCGCCGCGCTCATGACCGAACAATTCGGATTCGAGCAAGTCCTTGGGAATTGCCGCGGTGTTGATTGCAACGAAGGGCCCGCCAGCGCGGGGTGAATGCTTGTGCAATGCGCGTGCGACCAGCTCTTTGCCCGAGCCAGACTCGCCAGTAATCATCACGGTGACGTTGCTCTGAGACAAGCGGCCGATGGCACGGAACACGTCCTGCATCGCGGGCGCCTGCCCCAGCATCTCGGGCGCAGCGGCCATGCGTTCTTCGGCCACCTCTTCGCGCTGGCTTTCTTGCACCGCGCGGCGAATGAGTTCAATCGCCTTGGGCAGATCGAACGGCTTGGGCAGGTATTCGAAGGCGCCGCCCTGAAACGCCGACACCGCACTGTCCAGATCGGAGAACGCGGTCATGATGATGACCGGCAGGCCGGGGTACTTTTCCTTGACCTTGGTCAGCAGGTCCAGGCCCGATCCGCCGGGCATGCGGATGTCACTGACGAGGATTTGCGGAATGTTGTCTTCGTCCGCAGACTCCAGTGCCTGCAGGACTTCGCGCGGATTGGAGAAGCTGCGAGTGGGAAGATCCTCGCGCAACAAGGCCTTCTCCAGCACGAAGCGGATGGATTGGTCATCATCAACGATCCAGATCGGCTTCATGTAGTCAGGCAATCTGCTTTGTGCACTGTGCCGGCCGCTTTCACGGCAACGGAATCAGCATCTTGAAATCCGTTCTTCCGGGCACGCTGTCGCATTCGATCAAGCCGTGGTGTTGCTGCACGAAGGTTTGCGCCAGCGTCAGCCCCAAACCCGAACCACCTTCCCTGCCTGATACCAGGGGAAAGAAGATTCGATCCTTGATCGAGTCCGGTACACCGGGCCCGTTGTCAATGACATGCAATTCCAATGCCAACCGATACCGCTGCTTGCCGAAGGTGACCTGGCGCGCAATGCGCGTACGGAAAACAAGCTGTGCCTCGCCTGCCGCGATCTGCTCAGCCAGAGCCTGACACGCGTTGTGTGCAATATTGAGCACGGCCTGTATCAGCTGCTCGCGGTCGCCCCTGAACTCAGGAATGGAGATGTCGTACTCGCGCACGACCTTCAGGCCCCTTGGAAACTCGGCAAGGATGAGCGAGCGAACCCGCTCGCACACCTCATGAATATTCACATCACCCACCACATGCGGCCGGCGGTGCGGCGCCAGCAGACGGTCCACCAGCGTCTGCAGGCGATCAGCCTCATGGATGATCACTTGCGTGTATTCCTTGAGCTCACGCGAATCGATTTCCATTTCCAGCAACTGGGCGGCGCCGCGTATGCCGCCCAGTGGGTTCTTGATCTCATGCGCGAGGTTGCGGATCAACTCGTTGTTGGCCTGCGCCTGATCGATCAGGCGTTCTTCGCGGTCCTGCCGGGCCTGCGCCTCCAATGGCAGCAACTCGACAATGAACTGGGCCGGCTGGTCGGTCTGCGCCACCACCACGTGGACCAGCAGTGGCTCGCCCTTGGTCTGGCGCTGCAGCCAGGTGTCGTAGCGCAAGACGGCGAACTCGTTGCTCTGCGCGCCTTGCAGCGCGTTCTGCAGTATGTGCGGCTGGGTGAAGAACTGCGAAAAGTCAGTCCCTTCAATGGTTCGCCGTGAAATGCCCAGCGCGTCTTCAAGCGCCGAGTTGGCAAACAAAACCAACCCATCGCTTGCAACCACCGCCACAAGCGTGGCAAGCAGATCCAGCGATTGGAATCGATTGGCGGATGGCGTTGGCTTGGGCTTGAGCTTGGTCAAGCCATCATTTTGACGCAACCCGGCTCAGCTCACGCCGGATGCCGGCAATATCGCTTTCGTTGCGCGCGATGCTGGCTTTCAATTCTTGAATGCGATCGAGGTATTTCTGATGGTTACGATGCTCGGGGCCGAGCTTCTCGGGCTCGCCGTTGTTGTATTCCTGGATCAGTTCGGCATGCCGGGCCTCGGCTTTCTTCAGCTCGGACTCCAGGATGAGGCGTGCGTCTGCATCGCGAGAGCGCTGCTCATTGGAATCCACGCGCGGCCCACTGCCGGGTGCAGGCGCGGCTTGCTGCGCATTGGCCACACGCACGCTGGTCGCGGGTGGCACGCTGACCCGGGTGCCCTCCACCACAGTGATGTTGCCGCCTTCGAGTGGCTTGCAGTCCTTGGACTGCGCCTCTGCGGCATTGTTGGTGTAGGTATTCCCGCAGCGGTAAATGCGAGTCTGCGCGTAGCTGTTCATCGCCATCGCCAAGACGGCAAGCGGAATCAACAGGGTGTACTTCATCGGATGTGCTCCTCGCACCGAAATGCTCAGGACGGTCTATCAGTATCGCGCAATCCTTCAGAAAAGCCAATTAAGTCCATGATCTAAAAAAGAAAAGGACGGCAATTGCCGTCCTTTTGAAGCCACAGGCTGTAGAAACCTACAGCTTGTTTGTGCTTTGTTTGCGCTTTACAGCGAGTAGTACATGTCGAACTCGATGGGATGGGTCGTCATGCGCATACGCGTGACTTCCTGCATCTTGAGCTCGATGTAGGCATCGATCATGGTGTCGGTGAACACGCCGCCCTTGGTCAGGAAGCTGCGGCCCTTGTCCAGATACTCCAAGGCCTGGTCCAGGCTGTGGCAGACGGTCGGAATCTTCGCGTCTTCTTCCGGCGGCAGGTGATAGAGATCCTTGGTGGCGGCTTCGCCTGGATGGATTTTGTTCTCCACGCCGTCGAGGCCGGCCATCAACATGGCGGCAAAACCCAGGTAGGGGTTGCAGGTCGGATCGGGGAAGCGCACTTCGATGCGGCGGCCCTTCGGGTTGGCCACATAGGGGATGCGCACCGATGCCGAGCGGTTGCGCGCCGAGTAGGCCAGCTTGACCGGGGCTTCGAAGCCGGGCACCAGGCGCTTGTAGCTGTTGGTGCCAGGGTTGGTGATGGCGTTCAGGGCACGGGCGTGCTTGATGATGCCGCCGATGTAGTACAGCGCAAAATCCGACAAGCCTGCATAGCCGTCGCCAGCGAACAGGTTCTTGCCGTCTTTCCAGACCGACTGGTGCACGTGCATGCCAGAGCCGTTGTCGCCCACAACAGGCTTGGGCATGAAGGTCGCGGTCTTGCCGTAGGCATTGGCCACGTTGTGGATCACGTACTTCATCAGGATGGTCCAGTCGGCACGCTGCACCAGGGTGCTGAACTTGGTGCCGATTTCGTTCTGGCCGGCGCCGGCCACTTCGTGGTGGAACACCTCGACCGGAATGCCAAGGGATTCGAGAATCAGCGAAACTTCGGCGCGCAGGTCTTGCGTGCTGTCGACCGGGGGCACGGGGAAGTAGCCGCCCTTGGTGGTGGGGCGATGGCCCTTGTTGCCGCCTTCGATGACCTTGCCGGAGTTCCAGGGTGCTTCGTACTCATCGATGTGAACGAATGAGCCCGAGCCATCGGCGCCCCAACGCACATCGTCGAAGATGAAGAATTCGGGTTCCGGTCCGAAGAACGCGGTGTCGCCCAGGCCAGATGCCTTGAGGAAGGCCTCGGCACGCTTGGCGATGGAACGCGGGTCACGGTCATAGGACTTGCCGTCGCCCGGCTCAAGCACGTCACACGACAAGAACAGCGTGGTTTCTTCGAAGAATGGGTCGATGTTGGCCGTGTTCGGATCGGGCATCAACAGCATGTCGGAGGCTTCGATGCCCTTCCAGCCGGCGATGGACGAACCGTCGAACGCATGGCCCGAGCTGAACTTGTCTTCGTCGAAATGCGAAACGGGCACAGTGACGTGTTGCTCTTTTCCGCGGGTGTCGGTGAAACGGAAGTCGACGAACTTGACTTCGTTTTCCTTCACCATCTTTATCACGTCTGCGACGGTCTTGGCTGCCATCAAGATTCTCCTGGTTGGATGGTTGTGAAATGGGGAATGAATTTGGGAATGCAGTTTCTGTGCCAAAGACTGGTGCATGCGCTCTTTGGCAACGACTCGGGATTGTCCCCGATCTTGAGCTGTTTTCTCTAAGGCTGGTCCACGCTTTTTAAAGAGATTCGCCCATCCTTGGTGCAAAACAAGGCGTGGCACCGTTCAGGTGCCATCGGCTTATCGCACCAATTCAGGGCCAAGGCGAGCGCCGAACTTCTTCAAGCCCTGCAACAACTGCGCGTACGCGGGCTCAACTGGCTCGGGTGGACCTTTGACTCCCAAGTCAATGTGCCGACCATACTCTGGATGGTCAACACTGGGCAGACTGAATACTTTTATCTTCGGATGGTCGCGCTCAATCTCTTCCATGAGCGGAGTGAGCGAGGCTTCCATCGCCCCCATCACGATGACCGACTTCTCGACGTAGGCCTTTTCCCGGAAGAGGTGGCGGTACTTCTGATCCAGCACCCACTCCATCATCGGCCAGGCCATCACAGGAAAGCCCGGCACAAAATACACCTGCCCGACCCAAAAGCCGGGAATTCGGTTGTAGGGGTTGGGAATAATCTGCGCGCCCTGCGGGAACACGCCCATGTTGAGGCGGTGAATGTTGTCTGGCCGATCGGGCTCATAGGGCACGCCCTGCTCGCGTGCGGTGTCCTGCATGCGCAGCCTGATCAGCTCTTGCGCCTGCGGGTGCAGTTGCAGCGGCACACCCAGGGCTCGGCCGGCACACTGGCGTGTGTGGTCATCAGGCGTGGCACCAATGCCGCCGCACGAAAAAACAATGTCGCCCGATTCGAAGGCGCGCTTCAAGGTGGCTGTGATGCGCTCGGGGCTGTCACCCACATATTCGGCCCAGGACAGTTGCAGGCCGCGCGCCGCCAGCAGCTCGATCAGCTTGGGCATGTGCTTGTCGGCGCGCTTCCCAGAGAGGATCTCGTCGCCAACGATCACGAGGCCCACCACAGGTGCCTCAGTCAGGTGGGATTCTTGGTTCATTTGGCAATGCTAACGGCATGCGGGTTGCTTCGGGAAATGCCTCGGGCAAATCCACCGGGCTGACCGGAGGCTGCGCCTGTGCTTCCAAGCGCAACTGTTGCAAAGCGGACAAGCAGTAGTGCGCGAACCACAGGGCGGCGAATGCGAACACCAGGGTGTAGATCCAGACAGCCAGCGGCACCAGAAGGACAAAGGCCGCCGCGAACAACGCCCCCGAAGCCCAGACGATGCTCGGGGCCGCGCCAAGAAGGCCTGAGAACACGCCCATGCCAAGCAGCCACGGCCGATGACGCCGAAACAGCTCACGCCGCTCCTGCACGCTTGCATGCTCGGACAGTGCGTCATAGGCCATCACGCGATAGGTGAGCCAGCCCCAGATCAGCGGCGGCAGCACCAGGATCAGCGGCGGCACCAGCCACAAGGGCAACGAAATCACCATCACCACCAACGCCAGCAAGCTC
Organism: Comamonadaceae bacterium; assembly: GCA_947476285.1. Taxonomy (GTDB): domain Bacteria; phylum Pseudomonadota; class Gammaproteobacteria; order Burkholderiales; family Burkholderiaceae_C; genus Ramlibacter. Next base: position 43,004 of record CANJPU010000029.1, read on the forward strand.
GAGCCCAGCGACCAGACGATGCCCGCTGCCAATGATCCACCGTGCTTGCGCTCCAACTGCGGAAAACGCCGCTCGGCCACCAGCGCGGCCAGTGCCGGCCCCATCAATGCTGCCACCAGCAAGAGCGACGAAATCACAATGATGGGTGTCAGGGCAAAGATGACGATCAGCGGCGCGACAACCGTCTTGAGATTGGCCGCGCCCACGCTTTGCAGCCAGTCCCACACGCTGCGCAGGAGATCAAAGGAGTCGAGCCACGCACGCACCCACTGCAAGGTGGGATCCCAGAAGAAATAACCCAGAGTGAGAGAGGCCACCACCATGATCACCAGCGGCAGAAACGACAAGGCGATCACCCGCGCATGCAGGCAGTAGGCCACCGCGCGCCAGAAGGAATCAAGAACGAGGTTCATGCGCCAGCATAACGCGGCGCGCGGTTGCTAGGCTTTACCCACCAAGCGCAGCAGCCCCAGCCACTGCTGCGACCAAAACCCACGGCCGTACTCGCGCCCATGCTCGACCTGGTCGCGCACGCCGGTGGCGTGGTAGCGGACATCGAAGTTGGCGGTGCGAAACAGCATGTCCCACCAGGGCAGCAGCACGCCGAAGTTGTGGCCTCCAAGAGCCGGGCTGCGGCCATTGACCACTAAGCCATCATTGCCGCTCTCATGCCCCAGACCTATGCTGTGATGCAGACGGTGAAAGCGCGGGCTGATCCATAGCCGCTCGCCCACGCGCCCAAACCACAGCCGCAGATTGGCATGCTGCAGGCTTTCGCTGAGCTGGGTGATGGCCACAATGGCCACGAACTGCCCAGGCGCCACGCCGATGAGCTGGGCGAGCAGCACCAGCAGGCCGTCGCGCAGCAGATCGTCCAGCAGATGGTTGCGGTTGTCGCTCCACATGGTCATTTGCCGCTGCGCATGGTGCAGGGAATGCAGGCTCCACCACCAGTTGAAATGGTGCTGGCCGCGGTGCATCCAGTATTCGACGAAATCGAACACTACAAGATAGATCACCAGGCTCACCAACGCATGCTCGGTGATGCCGGGCCACAACTGGTCCAGATGCAAGGTTCCCACACCGGCCACCCGCAAGACGCCAAAGAACATGTCAAAGATGGGATCGACCAGGAAGAACAAGCCCACTCGAAACAGGCCCAGGCGGTGGATCAGGGTGTAGATCACATCGGTGCGCACCGTGGCGCGGTCACGCACCGGCTCCACCGGGCGCCAGCGCTGCAAGGGGCCTATCACTGCCACCAGCACCGCGATCTGGATCAGCCCCGCCAGCAGCCAGCCGCTGGCGGCGTAAGCGTCCTCCAGCCGATTGCCCTCCCCCAATGCAAACATCACCGGCTGCATCAGCGTTTCGTACAGCCATTGCTGAGCGAGCCCGAAGGTGTCTTCAATCCAATCCATGGTTCACCTTCCCTTGGCGATCCACTCGCGCAAGCGAGGATGCTCGCGCAAGGTCTGAAAGCAAAAACCCCGCTGCTTCAGGCCGATCAAGAGAGGCTCTAGCACCGCCGGCGCCCACGGGTCCTTGCGCGACCAGATGCCCAGGTGCGCGACCAGAATGTCGCCGCTGCGAATGTCACGCAAGGCACGGGCCAGCAAGGCGGCGTTGCTGACGCGCTCACTTGCCAATTCGTCCCCTAGAAAGCCCGCCGGGCTCCAGCCCACATGCTCGAAACCACAAGCCTTTGCCGCTTGCAGCAAGCGCGGCGATGTCTTACCACCCGGTGCGCGAAACAAGGGCAAGCTTGGTCGGCCTGTGATTTGCCGCAGCCGCTGCGAGGCCTTGTCGATTTCTTCGCAGTACTGCGCCGCTGACCAGTCCATGTCTTGACCCTTTTGCGGCCCTGCCGATGGGCGCACCCGGAATTGCCCTGGCGTGCCAGGCAGATCGGCGCGCCAGTAGACGTGGTCGAAGGTGTGGGATGCGAACTCATGACCTTCTGCCGCGCGCTCGCGCCACCATGCGGACCAGTGCTCGCCCAGGCTGCCATCGCCCTGGCGGGTAGGCTCATTGGCCGCGAAGAAAGTCACCTTCACCTGCTGGCGGGCCAGCACATCGGCCACCAGCGGTGCGATTTCCATGTGGCCGGTATCGAGGGTGAGATAGAGCGGCTTGTCGCAATCAGCGGCCTGCGCTGCTCCGAGGGCCACGCCGATGAGGCAGGCCCTGCCAAGCCGCAGGAGGCCGGCGATTTCAGCGCGGCGCGTGATCGAGCGTCCAAACACCATGCGGAGACTTGCCTACATTGACCTGGCGAACAATCTTGCGGGTTTCCATGTCGATGATGGTGAGCTTGCGAGCCCAGCGCGAACTCACCAGCAAGAGCTTGCCGCCGGCCAGCACTTCCATGCAATCAGGCCCACCCGGCGCGGCGTAGCTGTCGACCACGGCCAGTTTCTGCAAGTCAATCTTGCTGATGGTGTTGGCCACGCGATTGCTCACAAACACATGGCGGCCATCGCCAGCGGCGCGAAACGCATGCGCGCCCGCACCGGTCTTGATCCTGGAAGCCAGGCGGGGCTCCTTTCCAGTGATGTCGTACACCTCGACCGAATCGCCGCCAGTCATGCCCACCAGCAGCCGCTTGCCATCGGGTGTGCCAAACACATCGGCTGGCAGCGCGCCGGTCTTGACGCGCCACAGCAGCTTCTGGCTGGGCAGATCAATGCCCACCAGTTCATCGCTGTCCTGCATGCTCACATAGGCAATGCTGCTCTTGGCATCGATCCAGATGTGGCTGGGTGTCTTGGCCGAAGCGATGCGCTTGACCAGTTGCGGTTCCTTGCCGTCCCAACTGTAGATGTCCACATGGTTGAGCCGGTTGCCGGCGATCACCAGCCATTTCATATCCGGTGAAAACCGCAGGTGGTAGGGATCGAGGATGCCGCGCACCGTGCGCTGAATCTCGGCCGTGCGAGGGTCGATGAATGTCAGCGAATCGGCCAGCGCGTTGGCGACGATCACGGATTTTTCATCCGGCGTGAGGTACAGGTGATGCGGCTCTTTGCCGGTGGGCAAGCGCTTGATCTCCTTCCACTGCACCGGGTCAATCACGCTGACACTGGCATCCAGCGAGTTCAGCACGAACACCGGCGCCGGCGCGGCCTGGGCCAGTGGGTGAAAGGAAATGGCTGCCGCAAGAGCTGCCGCCCAGAGGGAAAAAGCGCGAGGAAGAAGATTCACGAATGACGGTTCCAATACAAGCTTCGAGTGTAGCCGCCGCAAGCAGCGTTTCTTTTCGTTTCCATTACCATCGTCGCAATGGAATTGATACAGGTCAGCTCAGCGCGGCTGGAGGTTCAACGCCTGCCCGGCCCCGCTGGCAGCATCCTGGCGCCCATTGTTTTTCTGCATGAGGGCCTGGGCTCGGTGGCCATGTGGCGCGATTGGCCAGCCCAGGTGTGCAGGCGCACCGGCCGAGCTGGCCTGATTTATTCGCGACGCGGCTATGGTCAATCCGACCCAATACCGGATGTGCGTGGTGCAGGCCGCCTGCAGCCCGACTACATGCACCGCGAGGCATGGGAGGTGCTGCCCGAACTGCTGGCCGCACTGCATGTCGAATTGCCAGTGCTACTGGGGCACTCGGACGGCGGCAGCATCGCCTTGCTGCACGCCAGCCAGATGGCAGTGACGGCCTGCGTGGTGATGGCGCCGCATGTGCTGGTGGAAGATCAATCTCTGCGCGCCATCGCGCAAGCCCGCGCCGATTGGCAATCAGGCCTGCTGCGCCAGCGGCTGCAGCGCTACCACGCCGATGTCGATTGCGCTTTCTGGCAATGGAACGACGCATGGTTGAGCCCGCAGTTTCGAGATTTCGACATTCGCCCCCAATGCAGGCGCATTGCCGCACCGGTGCTGGCCATCCAGGGAACGCAAGACCCTTATGGCTCGATGCGGCAGATCGATGAGATCACGCCAACTCTTGGGCACTTCACGCCCATTGCGCTGGCAGGCTGCGGCCATTCACCACAGCGGGACGCACCCGAGCTGACGCTCTCGCACATCACGCGCTTTCTGGCTGCACTGCCTTGAGGCCTGCAAGATCGGCCGCGCTCAACCAGCGCCACTGACCGGGCGCGAGATCGGCAGGCAGCACCAGACCCCCGATGCGCGCGCGGTGCAGGCCCTCCACCCGATTGCTCACCGCCGCGATCATGCGCTTGACCTGATGGTATTTGCCTTCGGTCAGGGTCAGTTGCAGCAGATGCTCGCCCAGCGCCTCGCAGGCCGCAGCCCGCACCGGCTTCGGATCGTCATCGAGCACCACGCCAGCGAGCAGGCGCTCGATCTGCCGCGGCTCGATCGCATGGCGCACCCGCGCCTCATACACCTTGGGCACATGGTGCTTGGGCGAACTCATGCGGTGGATGAACTGCCCATCGTCCGTCAGAAGCAGCAGCCCCGTGGTGTCTTGATCCAGACGCCCCACCGCTTGCACGCCTTGGGTGGCGCCCTTTTGCGGGCGCTGGCGCAGTGGCGCGGGCAGCAATGTGTAGATGCTGGGATAAGTGCCGGGCTTGCGCGAACACTCGGTGCCGGCGGGCTTGTGCAGCATCAGATAGGCCTTTTCCTGGTAGGGCCAATCGACGCCATCCACCCGGAACTGAAAACCCTGCACCGGTAGATCCAGGCTGGCGTCCGTCGCCACTTCGCCGGCCACACTGACATGGCCTTGCTGCACCAGGCCTGCGCAAACACGGCGCGTGCCAAAACCTTGCGAATAAAGAATGTCTTGCAGTTGCATGGGCGCCAAGTATCTCAGGCGCCGCCCGACCCTGAGCCAACCAAAGCCTTAACGCGTCGCGGTGATCGACTGCATGCGCCGCTCCAGCGGCGAGAGCTCCATGCCGATGCGGTGCAGTTCCTCGTAGTGCGACTGGCGCTTCCACAGGTCAGGTTCGGATGCAGTCTGCGCGCGAACCTGATTGCGCTGCGCCTGCAGACGCGCGATGCGCTCACTCAAGGCGGCAGCCTCTTGCACGCTCACCGTGGACTTGGGTTGCGGCACTGTGGGGTTGAAGCTCACGGCCGGCGGCTCGATCACAGTGCAAGCCGAAGCCAGAGTCAGAGCCTTGAAACAGGCGGCGATTGCGGGGTGCAGTATCTCCATGGCGTTCTTCCTCGGGACGGCGCTGATGCGCTTGAATCAGTTGGACAACAGGCATGACGGAAACGTCAATAATGCAGAGCATATCTTAGGAGACTGTGGTGCAGGAAATCGAAACACTGGGCTTGGGAATTCCCTGGGAGGACCTGCCCGTGGGGCGTCGCTTCAAGACCATAGGGCGCACTATTTTCGAGTCGGACGTGATGAACTTTGTCACCAACACTGGCATGGTCGAGGTGCTCTTTACCAACCTCGAATTTCTGAAGACCCAATCGGCCATCAAGGGCCGCGTGGTACCCGGCGCACAGGTTTTCACGTTTGCAGAAGGCCTGCTGGTGCAGGCCATGATGCAGGGCACGGGCTTGGCCTTCCTGCAGATGGAACTGAGCGTACAAGGCCCCACTTTCGTTGGCGACACCATCCACGTGGAATGCGAAGTCATCGAGTGCCGCGAAAGCGCCAAGCGCCCCGGCCTGGGCCTGGTGCGAAGCCGCAACCAGGTCGTCAAGCAGGACGGCACAGTGGTGCTGGTCTATACGCCGCTGCGCTTGGTCAAGGGCAAGAAGTACAAGCCGGAGTGAGTGCGTCGGGCTCTAAAGAGCGCGCGCTTTTTCCTCTTCCTGCAGCCGCAATACCCGCCTTTGCACTTTGCCGGTGGTCGTCATGGGCAACTCGTCGATGAATTCGATGTCCTTGGGGTATTCGTAGGGCGCGAGCTTTCCGCGCACATGCGACTGCAATTGCGCGATCAGTTGCGCATCGAACTGCGGCCCGGCCTCACGCCGCCGGCTCGCGAACTCGGGTGAGAGCACCACAAAGGCCTTGACCACTGCGCCACGGGCGCCGTCTGGCTTTGGCACCACCGCCGCATTGGCCACGGCAGGATGCTTGACCAGGCAGTTTTCCACTTCGCTCGGCCCGATACGGTAGCCCGCAGCTTTGAACACATCGTCAGCCCGCCCCTGGTACCAGAGGTAGCCGTCCGCATCGCGCGTAGCCAGATCGCCTGTGCGGCACCAGTGGCCGGTGTGCTTGTCGCGCGTGGCCGCGTCGTTCTTCCAATAGCCAAGAAAGAAAATCGGGTCGGGCTGTCCATGGATGTCCAAGCGATTGACCGCCACATCGCCGGGCACACCCACAGGGCACTCGCGGCCTTGCTCGTCGATCACCGCCACACGATGGCCGGGGTATGGCCGGCCCATGCTGCCGGGGCGCGCCGGCCAGCCCAGGCCGCTGCCTCGGTGCGTTGCGCCGGCCCACTGCATGCTGCAATTGCCCACCACGTAGTTGATCTCGGTCTGGCCGAACATCTCATTGACCGTGACGGCCAGTTGATCCTTGCAATAGGCAAACACCGCATCGCCCACTGCCTCACCCGCACTCATGATGGCCTCAAGCCTCAGGTGGAAGTGCTTGCGTGGCTCAGGGAAGGCCTTCATCATCGCTTTGAGTGCAGTGGGAAACAAAAAGGTGTGCGTGACACCGTGCGTGTGCATCAGCTCGAACGCCAGCTCCGGACTGAAGCGCCCACCCCACGCGATGATGGGCCGCCCAAAATAAAGCGTGGGCAGCAGCGCGTCCATCAAGCCGCCGGTCCAGGCCCAGTCAGCGGGCGACCAGAACACTGCGTCGCTCTCCTGCGCTGTCTGGCCAGGCCCGAAGCCAAACCAGTTCTGGCTGCACACAAAGCCCGGCAAATTGCCGATCAGCGTGCGGTGTGCGATGAACGCACCCTTGGGCGGGCCGGTGGTGCCGCTGGTATAGATGAGCACCGCCCCATCATCAGCGCGGGTGCGCACCGGCTCGGGGGCCACGGCACCTGGGGGCAGCTGCGTGCACAGCGCCACATCGCCCTGCGCGGCAGCGCCGCCAACGCCGATCACGGTGCGCAGCGCGGGGCATTCGGCGCGCGCCTGGCCCAGACTCGCGATGGCAGCCTCATCACTGATCGCCACCACCGCCCCGCTGTCCTGCAGCCGATACGCCAGCGCGTCCGGGCCAAACAGCACCGTCAGCGGCACAGCCACCGCGCCAAGCTGGAACACCGCCATGTAGGCAATGGCCGTCTCCGGGCGCTGGGGCATAAGCACCGCCACCCTATCGCCCCGCCCTACCCCCAGCGACGCGAGCTGTTGGCTCAAGGCATCGGCCCTGGCCTGCAATTGCGCATACGAAAGCTCGCTTTCGATTGCACCGTGGACCCGAATGGCCACACGGTCGGCCCCATCGGGCAAGCCGGCCCACCGCGTGCAGCAGACCTGTGCGATGTTGAAATACTCTGGTACCTCCCAGCGAAACTCCCCGTGCATCTGTCGGTGATGATCGCGCCCTTGACTGACAGCCATTTGCGAGTCTCCTATGATGGAAGAAAAATGCGTCGAAGCAAATTCTCGAAACTTCGATTGCATTGCCCAGGATGATCAACCGAATGTACCAAGCCATCAAGACACCCCGCTGCGAGTTTGTCCCCATCCGCAATCTGAAATACCACGTGCGAATCTGGGGTGAGCCTGGGCCGGACAAGATCCCGCTGGTCATGGTGCACGGCTGGATGGATGTGGCCGCGTCCTATCAGTTCGTGGTGGACGCATTCGCACGCGACCATTACGTGATCGCGCCCGATTGGCGCGGCTATGGCCAAACCGAAGTGCCAGCCACCGACAACTACTGGTTCCCCGATTACCTGGCCGACCTGGATTTCCTGTTGGACCACTACAGCCCCGGCGCTGCGGTGCATCTGGTGGGCCACAGCATGGGTGGCAACGTGTCCATGCTTTATTCGGGCGTGCGCCCCGAGCGGGTGCGCCGCCTGGTCAATCTGGAAGGCTTCGGCATGGCCCGCACGCAGCCTTCGCAGGCGGCGGCGCGTTATGGGAAGTGGATCGACGAGATCAAGGCCTTTCATCGCGGCGAAATCAACCTGATGCCCTACGCCTCATCCGAGGACGTAGCCAAGCGCCTGATGAAGACCAACAAGCGCCTGCGCCTGGACAAAGCGCAATGGCTGGCCATGCACTGGGCCCGACCCGATGACCAGGGCATGTGGCGCATCCTGGGCGACCCCGCCCATCGCATCATCAACCCCAAGCTGTACCGAGTCGATGAAGTCCTGGAAATCTTCAAGTGCATCACCGCCCCCACCCTGATGGTGGAGGCCAGCGACGAAAGCATGACCAAGTGGTGGAACGGAAAATTCACGCTGGAGGAAGTTCACGAACGCATGAAGTCGGTCCCTCATCTCCAACGCACTGTCGTGAAGGATGCCGGCCACATGCTGCACCACGATCAGCCGCAGGTGCTGGCCAAGCTGATCGAGGACTTCCTGCAAATCTAGTGGGGGCCCGCGCTCATGTCAGAATCGCCGGTTCACAAGGAATTTTCGACATGGACGCAGAACGCACCAATCTCATCGGCACACAGTTGACCGATCTGTCCGCACGCACCCAGGCTCTCCGGGGGTATCTTTGACTTCGATGCCAAATCGGAGCGCCTGAGAACCGTCAACGCGTCGCTGGAAGACCCGCAGGTCTGGAACGACCCCAAGAAGGCCCAGGAACTGGGCAAAGAGCAAAAGCAGCTCAGCGCCGTGGTGGTCATGCTGTCCAAGCTCACGCAAGAGCTGTCTGACAATCTTGAGCTCTATGACATGAGCAAGGAAGAAGGCGACGAAGCCGGCCTGATGACCATCGAGGCCGAGACCGCCAAGCTGGCCCGGGACGTGGAGGCGCTGGAATTTCGCCGCATGTTCAACAACCCGGCCGATCCGCTCAATTGTTTTCTGGACATTCAGGCTGGCGCGGGCGGCACCGAGGCCTGCGACTGGGCCAGCATGCTGCTGCGCCAGTACCTCAAGTACGCCGAGCGCAAGGGCTTCAAGAGCACTGTGGAAGACGAAACCCCGGGCGACACCGCAGGCATCAAGGGCGCCACCATCAAGCTGGAGGGCGAGTACGCCTTCGGATTGTTGCGCACTGAGACCGGCGTGCACCGGCTGGTGCGCAAGTCGCCCTTCGATTCGGCGGGCGGGCGCCACACCAGCTTTGCCAGCGTGTTCGTCTATCCCGAGATCGACGACTCGATCGAGATCGACATCAACCCCGCTGATGTGCGGGTGGACACCTACCGCGCCAGCGGCGCCGGCGGCCAGCACATCAACAAGACCGACTCGGCCGTGCGCCTGACCCACATCCCCACCAACATCGTGGTGCAGTGCCAGGACAGCCGCAGCCAGCACAGCAATCGCGACGTCGCCTGGAAGCGACTGCGCTCGCGCCTGTACGACCACGAAATGCGCAAGCGCATGGAAGAACAGCAAAAGCTGGAAGACACCAAGACCGACGTCGGCTGGGGCCACCAAATCCGCAGCTATGTGCTGGACAACAGCCGCATCAAGGACCTTCGCACCGGAGTGGAAGTGTCAGCCACCCAGAAGGTACTGGATGGTGACCTTGATGTGTTTATCGAGGCCTCCTTGAAGCAGGGCGTATGACACAACGATTCGAATTTCTGGAGACACTAGATGCGTGAAGGACAAAACACGGTGATTCACCGCGCGGATTACAAGGCGCCGCCTTTCTGGATCGACGCCGTCGATCTGTGCTTGGACCTCGACCCAGCCAAGACCCGCGTTCTGAACAAGATGAAGGTGCGCCGCAACCCCGACACGGCGCCACAGGCGCTGCGACTCGATGGCGAAGACCTCAACCTGGCCCGGGTGCTGGTCAATGGCCAGGGCACTTCGTTCAAGCTGGACAACAACCAGCTTGTGCTTGAGAACCTGCCCGAAGGCACCGAGCCCTTCGAACTGGAAATTTTCACCACCTGCGCGCCGGCCAAGAACACCAAGCTCAGCGGCCTGTACCTGAGCAACGATGCCTTCTTCACCCAGTGCGAGGCCGAGGGCTTTCGCCGCATCACCTACTTCCTGGACCGCCCCGACGTGATGGCCAGCTTCACTGTGCTGCTGCGTGCGGACAAAGCGAAGTATCCGGTGCTGCTGTCCAACGGCAACCTGACGGAACAGGGCGATCTGGAAGACGGCCGCCACTATGCCAAGTGGGTCGACCCTTTCCGCAAGCCCAGCTATCTGTTCGCGGTGGTGGCCGGCCAGTTGGTGTGCCGTGAACAACGCATCGCAGCGCGCAACGGCAAGGAACACTTACTGCAGATCTATGTGCGCCCCGGCGATCTGGACAAGACCGAACACGCCATGAACTCGCTGATGGCCTCGATCGCCTGGGACGAAGCGCGCTTTGGCCTGCCGCTGGACCTGGAGCGATTCATGATCGTGGCCACCAGCGACTTCAACATGGGTGCGATGGAAAACAAGGGCCTGAACGTTTTCAACACCAAGTACGTTCTTGCCAGCCAGGCCACCGCCACCGACACCGATTTCGCCAACATCGAAAGCGTGGTGGGCCACGAGTATTTTCACAACTGGACTGGCAACCGCGTCACCTGCCGCGACTGGTTTCAGCTCTCGCTCAAGGAAGGCCTCACTGTCTTTCGCGACCAGGAGTTCTCGCAAGATCTGGCCGGCGAGGCATCGGCCCGCGCGGTCAAGCGCATCGAAGACGTGCGCGTGCTGCGCACCGCCCAGTTCCCTGAAGACGCCGGCCCGATGGCGCACCCGGTGCGGCCCGATCAATACCTGGAGATCAACAATTTCTACACGGTGACCGTGTATGAAAAAGGCGCGGAAGTCGTCCGCATGATGCAGACCCTGGTGGGACGCGAGGGCTTTGCCCGCGGCATGACGCTTTATTTCCAGCGCCACGACGGGCAGGCAGTCACCTGCGATGATTTCGCCCAGGCGATTGCCGATGCCAACCCCGATTCGCGCCTGACGCCATTGCTGGCGCAGTTCAAGCACTGGTACAGCCAGGCAGGTACGCCACGCATCAAGGCACTTGAAAGCTTTGACGAGCAGGCCGGCGTCTACAGCCTGACACTCACGCAAAGCTGCCCCGCCACGCCCGGCCAACCTGACAAGCAGCCCTTTGTCATCCCCGTTGCCTTCGGCCTACTGACGCAAGATGGCCGCCAGCTGATCGGCGACATGCATGTGCTCACCCAGGCCAGCCAGACTCTGGTCTTCAAGGGCCTGAAGACTCAGCCAGTGCCCTCCATCCTGCGCGACTTCAGTGCGCCGGTCATTCTGGACATCGACTACAGCGAGGCACAACTGCTGACCCTGCTGGCCCACGACACCGATCCCTTCAACCGCTGGGAAGCGGGCCAACGCCTGAGTGTCAATCGTGCGCTGTCCTACATCGCCCGCCCCGATCTGGCCGCAGCCGATATCTTGCTCGATGCGCCCTACATCGAAGCCATGCGCAGCGTGCTGCGCCACCCCAGCCTGTCGGCCGCCTTCAAGGATCTGGCGCTGACCCTGCCGGCCGAAACCTACATCGCCGAGCAGTTGGAGGTGGTTGACCCGCAGCGCGTGCACGCGGTGCGCGAAGCCATGCGCATGCAACTGGCAACAGCCTTGCGGGACGACTGGGAATGGGCCTTTGAGACGCATCGCGACAGCGGCGCCTACCGCCCCGATCCCATCTCCAGCGGGCGACGTGCGCTGGCCGGCCTGGCGCTCACGCACCTTTGCCTGGCAGCGCGCGACACGGCAGACACCGTCTGGCCCGGCAAGGCCTACCAGCGCTTCAAGGACGCGGGCAACATGACCGACCGCTTCAACGCGCTGTCGGCCCTGGTCAGTAGCGGCCATGAGCTGGCGGTGCCAGCCTTGCAGCGTTTCCATGCCTTGTTCAAAGACGACCCACTGGTGCTGGACAAATGGTTCGCTCTGCAAGCGGGCGCACCCGATCGCGGCGGCAATGTGCTGGCCACAGTGCGTGGGCTCATGGGCCACGCCGACTTCAACATCCGCAATCCCAACCGAGCCCGCAGCGTGATCTTCAGCTATTGCAGCGCCAACCCCGGTGCCTTTCATCGCCACGACGCGGCCGGCTATGTGTTCTGGAGTGAGCGCGTGATCGAGCTGGACGCAATGAACCCGCAAGTTGCCGCGCGTCTGGCCCGCGCGCTGGACCGCTGGAAGAAACTGGTCGAGCCGCTGCGCGGCGCCGCGCGCGAAGCCATCGCGCGCGTGGCTGCGCGACCCGATCTGAGCAACGATGTGCGCGAAGTCGTCACGCGCGCGCTGGCCGAATAACACGAACAGACCCTAGGAGCAGGCCCATGTCCTCCCGCATCTCCCTCACCCGCTACCTGGTCGAACAGCAGCGCGTGGACGGCCTCATCCCTTCGCAATTGCGTCTGCTTCTCGAAGTGGTGGCCCGCGCCTGCAAGGGCATCAGCCAATCGGTGAACAAAGGCGCCATCGGCGGCGTGCTGGGCTCGGCCGACACCGAGAACGTGCAAGGCGAGATGCAGAAGAAGCTGGACATCATCGCCAACGAAGTGCTGATCGAAGCCAACGAATGGGGTGGCCACCTGGCCGCCATGGCCAGCGAGGAAATGGACGGCATCTACGTGGTGCCCAATCGTTACCCGCAAGGCGAATACCTGCTGCTGTTCGACCCGCTCGATGGATCATCCAACATCGACGTGAACGTGAGCATTGGCACCATCTTCAGTGTGCTGAAGAAACCCGAGGGCCCCGCCGGCCAGAACAACGGCGTGAGCGAGCAAGATTTTCTGCAGCCGGGCAACAAGCAGGTGGCCGCCGGCTACTGCGTCTATGGCCCGCAAACCACGCTGGTGCTCACCGTAGGCGATGGCGTCGCCGAGTTCACGCTGGACCGCGAGCAAGGCTCATTCATCCTAGTTGAGGACAACATTCGCATTCCCGAAGACACCAGAGAATTCGCCATCAACATGAGCAATATGCGCCACTGGGACGCACCGGTGCGCCGCTACATCGACGAATGCCTGGCCGGCAAGGAAGGCGTGCGCGGCAAGGACTTCAACATGCGCTGGATCGCCTCGATGGTGGCCGATGTACACCGCATCCTCACACGCGGCGGCATCTTCATGTACCCCTGGGACAAGCGCGAACCCGAAAAGCCCGGCAAGCTGCGCCTGATGTACGAAGCCAACCCCATGGCCTGGATCGTCGAGCAAGCCGGCGGCGCCGCCACCAACGGCAAGCAGCGCATCCTGGACATTCAGCCCACGCAACTGCATGAGCGGGTGTCGGTGATTTTAGGCAGCAAGAATGAGGTGGAGCGGGTGACGACGTACCACACAAGCCAGAGCTTGCGCCAACCCCAAACCGAGTAACCGTCTCAATAAACCACGCAACTCCCGGCGCGACATGGATTGCGGGTCAAGCCCGCAATGACAATGGTTTGTCATCCCTGCACCCACACTTGTCATCCCGGACTCGATCCCATAAGCGCTAACTTAGCCACTCACTTCTGAGGTCTCCTTCGACTGAGATAGTCAGCAAGTCGGAGGTGCCCCATGGAGAAATCAACAGAGCAACCGCAGGAAGAATCGATTGGGCTGGGTGAGGACTGGCGCATTGTGCAGGCTTTGCTGCCCGAGGGATGGATGGACAAGGCGCGCGAGCTGGGCGCCTTCCGGCGTGCGCGCGGCATTGCCGATGCGCGGGCGCTGCTGCGAGTCATGCTCATTCACCTTGCCGAAGGCTGCGGCCTGCGCGAGACGGCCGCACGGGCTCAGCTGGCGGGCATTGCGCAAGTCAGCGACGTGGCGCTACTCAAGAGACTGCGCTCGTGCGGCCCCTGGTTCGAATGGATGGCTCAGGGGCTGCGCCAGGCGCAGTGCGGCGATGGCGCACAGGGGCTGCTGGGCGGGCGCTAGCTGCGCGTGGTCGATGGCAGCGTGGTGCGCGAGCCTGGCCTGACCGGCTCGCAGTGGCGACTGCACTACGCCATTGGCTTGCCCAGCCTGCAATGCCAGGAGGTGCATCTTGGTCCCAGTGACGAAGGAGAGACGCTCAAGCGCTTCCAGGTGCACAAGGGCGACATCTTCGTGGCCGACCGCGGCTACGCACACCCGGGCGGGATTGCCCATGTCAAGCGCCACGGCGCCGATGTCATCGTGCGCATGAACTTGGTGACCCTGCCGCTGACGCATCCGGGCACGGACCGGCCGCTGGACGTGCTCAAACATGTGCGAGGCTTGCAGGTGGGGCAGGCGGGCAGCTGGCCCGCTTGCCTGCGGGTCAAGGCGGAGCGAGGCGGACAGCGCGCGCACGAGGTTGTGGGACGACTGTGCGCGGTACGCAAGAGCGCTGCGGCGACGCTCAAGGGTCAAGATCGGGTACGCCGCGAGAGCATGCGCGGGCGCAGTCAGGTGCAGCCCCAGACGCTGGAGGCGGCCGAGTATGTGCTGGTCTTCACGACGCTGGCAATGTCCCGATCACTGTTGAACGCTGCCGGGTGACGGCTCCTCTGACGTGATACTACGCGGCTTTTCTTTCGCTGGCCTGCACGGCGGTTTGCCGAGCCTCCAAGACCGTCATCAGGAAGTTCATATCCCGATGCCCGCGCAGC
>CANJPU010000030.1 GCA_947476285.1 Comamonadaceae bacterium
CAGTTACCTTCGGCTACGGGGTTCTGGCTTTCCCCGACAAGGACTTTCACCTTGCTGTGTGAACGCCTCCACGGGCGTACGGTCGGGCGCGAAGCGCTTCAATTCATGCTCGGTGTGCTTGTCTGAGCGGATCGGCCGAAGGGCGAGTAGCGAGTTGCACACCGCCGACCTCAGGCCGCAAATCCCAGCGAAGTCGGCGCGAAGCGCAGACCGCCACAGTGAGCGACTGCCGGGCATCGCCTGTCGCGACGCGCAGACCAAGCAGGCCATCAACCGCTGCCTTGGCCACGCCGGGACCGGCAGTAAGGCTTCGACAGGCTCAGCCCGAATGGATGATGTTGGCTCAGCCGGAACGCAGAGGCTTGTTCAGCGTCGCCCCAACAGCACCAGCTCGGTGCGCGTGCCAGCCAACCCGACCCACACGCACACCCACAGCCCCCAATCAAAGCGCAATCCAAACATTCTTAGCCCGACTAAATTCCCGCAAGCCATCGACCCCACCCAGCCTTCCATATCCGCTTTGCTTGGTTCCCCCAAATGGCCCGGCCGCCAGGATGCCTTGTGTCCCGTTGATCCAGACGTTGCCCGCTTCTATCTGGGCGGCGGCGCGGTGCGCTGTGCGCAAGTTGGATGTTTGTATATAAGCGGCCAGGCCAAACTTGCTGGCGTTGGCCAGTGCCACTGCTTCGTCATCGTCGGTGAAGCGAATGAATGAAATCACTGGGCCGAAGATTTCTTCTTGTGCCAGTGGGCTGTCGTTGCGCACGTCGGCGAAGATGGTGGGGCTGATGAAGTAGCCGCCAGCGAACTCTGCGCCCAGGCGCTGACCGCCCAGTGCCAGGCGGCCATGCGCTTGTTGATTGGCTTGCTCGATGATGCCGCAGATGCGCGCGCAGGCGGTCTGTGTCATCACTGGGCCGACCACGGTGGCGCTGTCCATTGGGTCGCCGATTTTCTGAGTGCGGGTGCGGCTGATGGTGCGTGCCAGCAGATCGTCGGCCACGCTGTCATGCACGATGATGCGCGTGCCGGCCACGCAAGATTGCCCGCTTTGGCGCACCAGCGCGCGCATGGCCACATCCGCGGCGACGTCAAGATCAGCGTCGGCAAACACAATGTTGGCTGACTTGCCGCCCAGCTCAAGACACGCCGGCTTGAGCAGCGATGCGGCGATGCTGGAAACTTTCGCGCCCACCACGCCGCTGCCGGTGAAGTGAATCTTGTCCACCCCTGGGTGGCGCACCAGTGTGTCGCCTGCAGCAACGCCGCCCGGCACCACGTTGACCACGCCCGGTGGCATGCCGGCATCCAGAAAGATCTGCCCATACTCTGCCATCGCGTAAGGCGTGAGCTCAGAGGGCTTCATCACCGCGCAGTTGCCCGCCGCCAGCACCGGGCCGAGGATCATGCCCGAGATGGGTGAGTTCGATGGCACGATGATGCCGATGACGCCGTAGGGCTCATAGCGCACATAGTCGAGCGAGTCGCCGCCGGTGGGAATCAGGCGGCCTTCGGCCTTGTCTATCCAGCCCGCGTAGTAGCTGAGCCACTGCGCGGCAGCGGCGATGGCGCCACGCACTGTGCCCAGTGTGAGGCCGGTGTCCACGGTTGACAGGTAGGCCAGCCGCTCGATGCGCTCATGCAGCAGCGCCGCCACACGCAGCAGCACTTGCCTGCGTGCTGCTGGCTCCATGGCACGCCAGACGGGCAATGCGCCGCGTGCGGCCGCGACGGCGGCATCCACATCATGCGCATTGGCCAGATGGACTTCACCGGTGGACTCGCCAGTGGCGGCATAGCGGTGCACCGCTGCCTCGCCCGAGCCCACCAGCCTGTGCTTGCCGATCAGCAGCGCCTGCCGAGGTAGGTTCGCGGTGTCTATGACTTGCATCATGTCGGTTCACCCTTGTTCGCGCCAATCATGTCAGCGGCTTTCTCGGCAATCATCATGGTCGCGGCGATTGTGTTGGCCGATGGCGTGGTGGGCATGACCGATGCGTCCACCACATGCAGACCTTGCAGTCCATGCACTTTGAGTCGCGCATCCACCACCGCCATCGGGTCTGTGGCCGGGCCCATTTTGCAGGTGCCCACCAGATGGTAGTTGCACATGCCGTACTGGCGCGCAAAGGCCAGCCATTCGTCATCGGTTTGGCAGGCAGGGCCTGGCAACAATTCGGCTTGCATCACTTCTTGCATCGCCGCCGATTGCGTGATCTTGCGTGCGAATTTCAATGCCGCAATCAAGATGCGCCGGTCGTTCTCATGGTCCAGAAAATTCGGTTGAATGATCGGGTCGATTTGATGATCGCGCGATGCAATGCGAATGTGGCCACGGCTTTGCGGCCGCACACGCCAGGCCCCGCAAGTAAAGCCGGGAAAATCATCCAGGCGCCGCGTCATGCCCAGCTTGTAGCTGGCCGGGGTGAAGCTCACCGCAAACTGCGTTTCCGGCAGGTCCATGTCGGTCTTCCAGAAGCCATAGGCCAGGATGGGGCTCATGGCGAGAATGGACGGGCGGCCCAGCATCCAGGCGAGGGCCTCTTTTGCCAGCGGCAGGCCCTTGGCCCTGTCGTTGATGGTCTTGACCCCATCGCGTGCGCGTCCGACGATGCGCGCGGCGTAGTGGTCGCTGAGGTTCTCGCCCACGCCGGGTAGGTTCAGCAGCACCGGGATGCCGTGCGCCTGCAGCAAATCGGCCGGCCCTATGCCCGACAGTTGCAGCAGCTTGGGGCTATTGACCGTGCCGGCGCACACGATGGTGGCCAGGCCCGACAGCACCACTTGCGGCGTATCACTGCCCTGCACAAGATACTCCACGCCCGTGGCACGCCCACCTTGCACAAGAATGCGCGTCACACGTGCATCGGTCAGCACTGTCACCCCCCACTTCTTGCGGGCCGGGTGCAGGTAGCCGCGCGCGGCACTCCATCGCCAGCCGCGCTCGATTGAACTCTGACAATAGCCAACGCCGGCCTGCGTGGCGCCGTTGTAATCATCATTGCGCGGGATGCCTGATTCGACCGCGCCGCGCATGAAGCTTTCGCAAGCCGCATCGCGCCAGGCCGTGGTGACGATGGGGATGGGGCCATCGCGCCCGCGATAGCGATCATCGCCACCGCTTTGAAATCGCTCGCCCTTGCGAAAGTAGGGCAGCACATCCTGGTAGCCCCAGGATTCGTTGCCCATGCTGCACCAGTTGTCAAAATCAGAAGCCTGACCCCGGCTGTAGACCATGCCATTGACCGAGCTGGAGCCGCCCAGCACCTTGCCCTGAATGAACGGAATGCGCCGGCCATTGGTGCCAGCAGAGCCTTCGTGTGCCAACTGCCAGGTGATGGCGGTGTCGGCGTAGGTTTTCATCACACCTGCAGGCAGACGAATCCAGGGGTTTGAATCGGGCGGGCCAGCCTCAATCACGCACACACGATGGCCCTGCTCGCCCAGGCGATAGGCCATCACGCTGCCGGCAGCGCCGGCGCCAACGATCACATAGTCAAACGGGCTCAAGATGGGCTCGCAGACTTTTGCTCAGGGCTATCACTTCGCCTCGATGCCCAAGCTGCTAATGGTCTTGCGGGCCACTTCGGTGCTTTCCTTGATCAATGTGCCCAGCTCTGCGGGCGTGCTGCTTTCCGGCACGATGCCATTGGCATGCAGCTTGGATTTGAACTCTTCGCTTGCCACGGTTTTGACCGTCGCGGCATTGAGCGCCTGCACGATGGCCGGCGGTGTTCCAGTGGGCGCGAGCAGGGCAAACCAGTTGCCGATGATGAAATCAGGAAACCCCAGTTCGACCATGGTGGGCACATCGGGCAGCTCAGGTGAGCGCGTCTTGCTGGTCACCGCGACGATTCGAACCTTGCCGGCCTTGTGCATGCCAAGCACGCCCGAGATGCCGTCCGGATACAAATGCGCGGTGCCCGAGAGCAGCGCCATGTTGGCCTCGGACGATCCCTTGTAGGGCACGGTGATCAGATCCAGGCCATAGACCTTCTCGAACAGCTTGCCGGTGAAGTAGCCGCCCGAGCCCTGGCCCAGCACCGCCATCACAACCTTGCCCGGCCTATCCTTCACATACTTCACGAACTCCTGGATGTTCTTGGCAGGCAGGTCGGGGTTGATCGTCAGCGTGAAGCGGCTGGTGCCGGTCAGGCTGATGGGTGTGAAGTCTTCTGGCTTGTAGGCCATCTTCTTGTAGAGGAACTGATTCATGCTCACCGTCGCCGCCACGGTATAGAGCAAGGTGTAGCCATCAGGGCGCGCGGTGGCCACAGCCTGCGCGCCGATCATGGTGTCGCCGCCAGGCTTGTTCTCCACAATGAAAGGCTGGCCCAGCAGCTCGCCCAGGTTCTTGGCGAGCACGCGGGCATAGATGTCGGTGGCGCCACCGGCCGGATAGGGAACAACAATTTTCACCGGCCTTTGCGGGTAGGCCTGGGCCAGCGCCACACCACTGGCCCCCAGCATCAAGCTTGCCAGCACCGCTTCACGACGATTCAACATGATGTCTCTCCATCTCAATTTGATGATTTTTGTGTGTGACGCTGTAGTTTCGCTCTGTGCTTACTCATTCTCGGCAGCACTCTGATCTTGCAGCACCATCAGCAGCAGCGAGTCTCCCAGCGTCTTGCCCTGGGGGTCCATGCGCAGCGAACGCATCGGTCCGCCATCGAGCACCTGGGTGATGACCAGATTGACCGCATGAAAGTTGGGCAATTCATAGCGCCTGACTTCACCTTGGCAAATGTCCGCGAAGTGTTCCAGCACGCGCTGCGCAGTAAGCTCGCGCAGCAGCAAGGGGTAGTCGGCTTCGCGGTGCACGACCACACCCAGGTTGATATTGTCGCCCTTGTCGCCCGAGTGGGCCCAGGCGATGTCGGCCAATCGACGCACTCGGCCCGGCTGGCTGTTGGCCTTGTCTGTCATCGCAACTCCGAAATCTTGGGGCTGAGCCGGTCACCCGGAATCAAGGTGGCCCAGTGCGTGTAGATCGGCGTCACCTGCCCGCGCCCGCCCGAGATATGCCCGGCCAGACCGGGCGGCCCTTTGTGCATGGGCGCTTGTTGTGCGGCCAGGCGGCCAATGTCTTGCCTGTGCTGGCTGCGCGCGGCGAAGCGCACGAACACTTCCAGTGCTTCGTCGTGTCGCTCGCCCAGCAAGGCCGCACGTGCGCCGTGGATGGCACCGGCACCAAAGATGTCTGCGCGCGTGGCATCCAGCCGCAGCCCCAGGCGCGCGATGGTGTGCTCTATCTTCTTGATGGCCATATTTGCCTTGGCCATGGCATCGGGCCAGGCATAGGGCCACATCAGCACGGTCTTGTAGCCATCGCGGTAGGTCATGGAGACGCGCAGCGTATCGGGCGGCGGCGCGCCGCGCATGCCGGTCACGCTGACTCTGTCTTGGCCCAGGTCCTTGAGGATGATGCTGGTCCAGTCCACATTGACATCGGGGCTAAGGAATGCGCGCGGATCGAAAATCTCATGCAGCAGTTGTTCGGTGGCAGTGGCGCGGGTGACCATGCCGCCGGTGCCAGGCGCCTTGGTCAGCACCACCGCGCCGTCGCCAGTGACTTCCACGATCGGATAGCCAACATGCTCCAGGCCGGGCACCGTCTTCCAGCTGTGCGAATTGCCGCCGGTCGACTGCGGGCCGCATTCAAGCAGATGGCCGGCCACCACACCCGATGCAAGCCGATCCCAGTCATCATCAGCCCAGTCGAACTCATACATCAGAGGTCCAAGCACCAGCGCCACATCCACGCAGCGACCGGTCAGCACAATGTCGGCGCCCATGTCCAGCGCGGCGCGGATGGGCCGCGCGCCCAAGTAGGCGTTGGCACTCACAACCCGGGAGGCAATCTCAGAGAAGGGTCGGTCGTCATCCATGTTCTTGAATGAAACTTCGCGCGCCAGCTTGGGCAATTGCGCGAACACGTCGTCGCCCTCAACCACCGCCACGCGAATTTTGTCTTGCAGGCCCAGCTCATTGACCAATGCGATGATGGCCTTGCCGCATGCCACCGGATTGAGGCCGCCCGCGTTGGTCACCACCTTGGTGCCGCTTTGCGCGATCATCGGCAGGATATCGCGCATAACGGTGACCACATCACTCGCATAACCCGACTCGGGGTCGCGGTCCATCTGCCTGCGCATGATGGACATGGTGACCTCAGCCAGATAGTCCATGACCAGGTAGTCCAGGTGGGTGCGGCTAAGCAATTCACGCGGCTCGCCGGTGTCGTCCCCCCAAGAGCTGGCCCCACAGCCAATGCGCACGACTTTGCCGCTCATGCTTATCGCCCCTGCCAGCGCGGCTTGCGGCGCTCCTTGAAGGCGCGTGGGCCTTCAAGGGCGTCCTCGCTCTTGTAGGCCGGCTCAAAACACAGATCGCCGATGGGCAGCGCCGCCGAGCGGCCCATTTCGGTGGCCGCGTAAGTGAGCTTGCGCCCGGCCTTCACGCCCAGCGGCGCATTGGCCACGATCAGTCGCGCGAGCTTCATGGTCTCGGCGGCAAGGTCTTCAGGGCTCGTCAGGCGGTTGACAAAGCCCAGCTCGTAGGCGCGTCTGGCGCTGAGCGGCTCGCCGGTGACCAGCAGCTCCATCATGATGCGCTGGGGCAGCATCCAGATCAGCGGCGTGGCCCAGGGCGCACCGCGGCCCCAGCGCACTTCGGTCAGACCGAACTGCGCGTTCTCCGAGGCAGTGCACAGATCGCACATCTGCGCCAGCAGAAAGCCGCCGGCGTAGGCCACGCCATTGACTTGCGCAATGGTCATCTTGGAGACCTGCAGCGTTCTGCCGATATGAGGAATGGCGTTGGCGCCCGGAATGGTCTTGCCGGTGGCCGCCATCTCCTTGAGATCGGCGCCGGCGCAAAAGGCACTGCCCTCGCCGGTGAGGATCGCGACCTTGGCGTCATCATCCAGCTCAAAACGCTGGAAGGCCTCGGTGATGCCCTGGCGCATTGCCGCGTTCACCGCGTTGAGTTTGTCCGCGCGGCGCAGCGTGATGATGGCCACGCCGTCATCGAGTTCGTAGCTCACGCAACTGTCGTCTGCCATTTTGTCGGGTCTCCAAATCGCAAGCCCAAGGGACTCGCGGCACGCGCGAACGCACGGGCAACCCACGGCGCGAAATGCACCGGGCCCACGGCGAGCATAGCTTTCAACGCCAAGGCCCGATACACGAGCCGCAGGAACACCGCCTGTGAATGGCGGTCATAGCCGCAGCCTGGCCCGGCCGCGGTCCATGACGCCGATTCACACCCGCTGTTCTATGGCGGATATTCCGGCCCCGGCCCTGCACGGCTAGCATGGGCCGCAGTCACGATTGCCGGTGCTCCTGTGTCATCTGGCTCCGTTTTGGGGCCGCGCAGGGCCGCGCTTTCGTTGCCACCCATCATGAATCAAGCATCTGATCTGCGCCCCTTGCCTTCCACCGCCCTGCTCGGCGGCGTTCATGTGGTCGAGCTCTCACGCCATGTTGCCGGCGCCTACTGCGGGCTGATCCTGGCGCAGTTGGGTGCCAGCGTCAGCCGCTACGGCCCACCCACCGATGCCGCTGGCTCACAGCGCACACGCGCCGCGATGCAGCAGGTGATACACCGCGGCAAACGCGCGGGCACCTTGGCCGACGATGCGGCCTTGCAGGCCGACTTGGCCGGCGCGCACATCGTGATTGTCGAAGTCGATGAGCGGCAGGACGAACTTGCAAAGCAGGTGGCCGCCATCATCGAGCGGCGCGCCGGGCTCGGCCCACAAACCATCGTGCTGGTGCTGTCGGCCGACGGCAGCAGCGATGGCTTCTCGCCCGGTTGCGGCCTGACCAGTTCGGCCTGGGCCGGCATGAGCTGGGCCATTGGCGAGCCCAGCCGCGAGCCGCTGACGCCGCCCTTTGACATCGTCGATTACGAAACCGGTGTGAGCGCTGCCGCCGCTGCGCTGGCCGCCCACCTCAGCGGTGCGGGTGCGGCCTGCAGCCCAGTGGATGTGTCATCGCGCGATGTGCTCAGCCACCTGGTGAGCACGCTGGCGCAGAACTACCTGCCCTTTGGCCGGCAGTGGCAAAGAGACGGCCGCAGGCCCTTTATGTCAGGCGGCATTTATCCGCTGGGCCTGTTCACCTGCAAGGATGGCTTCGTCGCCCTGTACTGCCGCAGCGATGAGCAGTGGCATGGCATCCTGCGTGCAATGGGTGACCCAGCCTGGGGCCGTGAGGAACGCTTTCGCGATCCGCGCGTGGTGGCGCGCAAACACGAGGCAGAAGCCGATTCGCATCTCCTACCCTGGCTGGCCGAACTCACCAAGTCAGACATCATGGCCAAGGGCATCGAGTACGGCTTTCCGGCCTCGCCCGTCATGTTCGTGGGCGAGGCGCTGGACAATCCGCAGTTCGGTTTTCGTGGCTCGCTGGAGTCGGTGGCCATCGATGATGCACAGCAGTCCAGCGTGAAGGTGCCCACCGAACCGTGGCGGCTTTATGAGCGGCCCGCGCTGCCAGCCAAGCACGCGCCCAAGCCCTGGCCCACTGCACAGTCCGCGCAGCCAGCGCAGTTTCTCAAGGGCCTGCGTGTGCTGGACCTGTCATGGGTGTGGTCCGGCCCGCTGGTGGCTTCGCTGCTCGCCGACCTGGGCGCCGAGGTCATCAAGATCGAGCACCCCTCGCGCCTGGACTCAGTGCGCCAGCGCGGTCGACCGCTGCGCGACGGGCACGAAGTGCCAGGGCCGGTGGCCGAACTCAACCCCTGGTTCAATCAGTTGAACCACGGCAAGCGCAGCGTGGTGCTGGACATCAAGTCACCGCAAGACCGCGCCCGGCTACTGGAGCTGGCGGCCACCTGCGACATCGTGGTGGAGAACATGCGCCCGGGTGCGCTGCCCAAGCTGGGCCTGGGCTATGAGGATTTTGCGGTCGTGAACCCAGCCATCGTGATGCTGTCCATGTCGCTGTCGGGCCAGTGGGGCCCGCTGTCGAACATGAAGGGCTATGCGGGCATCATGACCTCGATGGCGGGGCTGGAGTCGCTGGTGGGCCATCAAGAGGCCGACGGCTCACCCTTGGTGGTGGGCATGGCCAAGACCGCGCTGGGCGACCCCAATGCGGCCAGCCATGCGCTGTGCGTGCTGATGGCCGCGCTGCAGCGGCGCAAGGAAACCGGCAAGGGCCTGTGGATCGATCTGTCGCAGACCGATGCGATTTTGTCCATCCTTCCCGGGCCGCTGGTCGAAAGCCAACTCTATGGCCAGGCGCCTGTGCTGGGCAACCGGCATCCCATGTATGCGCCGCATGGTCACTTCACCTGCCAAGGCGATGCGGAATGGGTCGCCATCTCGGTGCAGACCGATGCGCAGTGGCAGGCCCTGATCGCGGCCGCGGGCGACGCAGATCTTGCGCGCTATGCGGCCCTGGACGCGCAAGGCCGCATAGACCAGCGCCAGGAGATTGAACGGGCGCTGGAGGCCTGGACCTCGCACCACGAGCCCGCCGCCGTGGTCGATGCACTGCTGGCCGCGCGTGTGCCGGTGGCACCGGTGGCGTCCTACCAGGAGATGTCCGGCGCCCCGTGGCGTGCGCGGCGCGCGCTCACCCGCGTGGTGGAGCATCGCTACATCGGCCAGCAAGAGATCGTGGTGCCGCCCTGGCTCTTCGCCGGCCGCAGCGCGGGCATCGCGCAGGCCGCGCCGCTGCTTGGCGAGAACACCGATGAGGTGCTATCGTGGCTTGCGCCGCGCCAAGACGACGTTGCACTGGAGACAAAACCATGACAAGAATACTTCTCGCATTTCTGATGGCCTTGATCGCCGCCACCGCGCAGGCGCAGGGCTATCCATCCAAGCCGATTCGCCTGATCGTGCCCTGGCCCGCCGGTGGCGACACCGACATCATCGGCCGGCTGATCGCGCAAAAGCTCAGTGAGGGGCTGGGCCAGCCGGTGGTGGTGGACAACCGCGCTGGCGGCAGCGGCAGCGTGGGCACCGAGGCCATGGTGCGCGCACCCGCCGATGGCTACACGATGCTGGTGAGCTCCATGGGCACGCACACGATCAATCAGTTCCTGGTCAAGCACAGCTTCGACCCGGTGGAAGACGTGACGCCGATCTCGCGCCTGGTGACCATTCCGTCGGCCCTGGTGGCGCACCCAAAGGTGCCGTTCAGCGATGTCAAGGGTTTGGTCGCTGCCGCCAAGGCGCAGCCGGGCAAGCTCAACATCGGCTCGGGCTCCAACGCCTATGAGCTGGTGCACGAGCTGCTCAAGTCCACCGCCGAGGTGGACATCCAGCATGTGCGCTACCGAGGCGGCGGCCCTGCCATGTCCGACCTGCTGAGCGGCCAGATTGAAATGCTGATCGTCGGTCTGCCATCGGCCACGCAGCATGTGAAGGCCGGCAAGCTCAAGGTGATCGCGGTCACGCCGACGCAACGGGCCAGCGCCATGCCAGATGTGCCGACTTTCTCCGAAACGCTGCCGGGCATGGAGTTCAGCAACTGGACCACCCTATTCGTGCGTGCCGGCACGCCTGCCCCCATTGTGGACAAGCTCACATCCGAAGTGCTGCGCATCCTGCAGCAGCCCGATGTGCGCGAGCGCATCGCCGGCCTGGGCGCGGAAGCCGCACCCACCAGCTCGCAGGAGATGAGCGCCATCATGCGCAAGGATGCCCAGCGCTGGGGTGTCATCATCAAGAAGTCCGGCATGAAGTCCAACTGAGGGGAATGGCACTTACTTAAGCCGTAAATTCCCAAGAAACCTGTCATCCCGGACTTGATCCGGGATCCACTTCACTATGACAAATAGATGGGCCAGGGTGACATGGATCCCGGCTCAAGGCCGGGATGACAAGCATCTCTTGCTTAAATAAGTGCCATTCCAACTGAGGGCGCGCCTGCAACGGCGGCGCACGGAGACATATCATGACAAGCACCTTGAGCCTCGACCTGGGCCGCTTCATCGCCGGCCTGCGCTTTGAGCATGTGCCGACACAGGCGCGCAAGGCAATCTGCATCGCCTTTGCCGACACACTGGGCGTGGCCATCGCCGGCGCGCGCGAGCCGGCGGTGCAATTGCTCAAGGCCATGCTCGCGCCCACAGACGGGCCATGCATCCTGCTAGGACGCCAGGGCCGCGCCAGCGTGCTGGACGCCGCCTGGATCAACGGCTGCGCCGCGCATGCGCTCGACTTTGACGACGTCTCGCAGCGCGGCATCGGCCATGCCAGTGCCTCGCTGGTGCCAGCCATTCTGGCCGAGGGCCAAGCCATTGGCGCCACTGGCGCGCAGATGATTGCCGCCTATGCCGCTGGCTACGAAACTGTCGCGCAGCTCATGCACCACGACGCCGATGTCGGGCGTTACCACGACAAGGGCTGGCACCCCACCGGCGTGTTTGGCACGCTGGCTGCGGCTGCCGCATGCGCCAATCTGCGCCAACTCAATGCCGAGCAATGTGCGATGACCCTGGGCCTGGCCGCATCGCAGGCCAGCGGCTTGATCGTGAACGCCGGCACCATGACCAAGCCGTTTCACACAGGCCGCGCGGCGCACGCGGGCCTTGCGTCGGCCCGGCTGGTGGCCAGCGGCTTCACCGCCGCCACCGACGCGCTGGAGCACGCGCCCAGTTTCCTGCACGCTTTCTCGTTTGCCGGCCGAGTGGACGACACGATTGCAGTGCGCGCGGGAATCGATTGGCAGATCTGTGAAGGCAACCAGATCAGCGTCAAGAAATATCCGATGTGCTACTGCACCCACCGGGCGATTGACGGCATGTTCGACATGCTGCGTGCACATCCCATGCGCGCTGCCGATGTGGAGCGCATCACCGTGTCCATCAGCCGGCGCAATTGTGTCGTGCTGCGCAACCATGCGCCCCAGACCGGACTGGAGGCCAAGTTCAGCATCGAGTTCGCGCTGGCCGCGCCCATCATCGCCGGGCGCATCGGCCTGGCCGAGGTGACAGACGATTTCGTGCTGCGCCCTGATGTGCAGGCCTTGATGAAAAAAGTGCAGGTGGTGCCCGACGACAGAGACAACCCAGATCGCCCCGGCTACGCGATCCATGACCGGGTCATCGTCACCCGCCGCGACGCCAGCGAAATTGACAGCGGCCCCATCGCGCATGTGCGCGGCGACCACGACAGCCCTTTGTCCATCGAGGCCTTGTGGATCAAGTTCGAGGACTGCATCCGCGTGGCCGATGTGGGCCTGGATGCACGCGCCTTGTTCGACCAGTTGGTCAATCTCGACCAGGTGCACGACCTTGGGCGGAAGTTGGCGTAATCAGAACGGCACTTACTTAGCCCTGCACGCATGACCGCACCTCTCGACCTGACGGCGGGCCTGAGCCCGTGGCGCCTTCGGCCAAGGTTAGGGCTTGGGTCGTCGTTTTTCATTCGAGGCTCGGTGCGTTCTGCCCGACGGCCGCCCTTGCTTTGGGCAATCAACGCAAACAGCCGCTGATTGTTCTTGGTCGCCGATAGTGCGCGCGCTGTCCACTCTGTCCACAGCTGCTTCTCGTTCATCTGCAGCGTCTGGCAGCTGAGCACGTCCATGCCCATCGTGGTCTTGAGGTTGCGCAGATCCAATTGGACATTCCATCGGCGCGCGTACAGCGCCGACAGCTCGGCTTTGCTGGTCGCGCGCGCATTGAGCAGTGTGGTGACCAGCACCTGGTGGCCTACCTTGGCTTCGCGCACCATGATCTCCTGTGACGCGCTCGCATACTGCTCGGGTGTGATCCACTCAGGCTGCGGCGGCTTGGGCCAGAACACGATGTGGTCCCGCGGGCCCAACGACCAGCCCCGGCGAAAGTCGGTGATGCGCGATCCGTTCTGCTCGAACACGACGTCCACGTTCCGCTCCAGCAACGTGGCAATGAGGAAGCAGTTGCAGTACAGTGCATCAGCGATGCATTACATCGTACGGCTCAAAACCATCAAGCAGACCGCGCACCGGCCCAAGTTCGCCGCTGCCCTTGCCGCTGTGCGGCCCGATCGGCGCGTCCAGCGCCGCGCCGGTGGCCAGGCAGATCACCGCGACCAGTCGCACAAAAGGAAAGCCCACACCCGGCGCCTGGGTGCTGTGCTGCGGATACAGGGCTTGGTTCTCGGGGGTGTCGGGCATCGACAGCCCCGTGCCGTCCACCAGCTTGACCGCACGCCCGCGCCACTGCCATGGCCGCAACGCCTTCTGGCTCAAGAGCCGGACTGTTTGCCGTGTCAGCGCCGTGACCATCTCCACAGGCAGCCGCTGGCGTGCCTTGCAGTACGCGCCGGTGCGAACACTGCAAGCACTCAGGCCATCGGCCTCCAGCGTCTGGCGCATGAACATCGACAGCGTCACGGTCGGCGGATGCAGCCGCTCGCGGTGCTCGGAGAGCAGCGGTTCGGTCGTCTCCAGCAACTGCGGGCTGGTCAGAATGTTGAAGAATTCCACGGCATCAGTGGCTTGCGCTCGTCGCCGAATGCGGCTGCGGCTGCGGCGTTGATTCAATTGGCTTTGCCCTTTACGATCCATGCTGGCTGGCCTTTGGTGAGATGGTTTGGGTGTTTTGTAACCAACCATCCTATCGAACCTAGGCCAGCCACCCTCCATTTGTCTTCAACCACTTACGCGCGCCGCCCTAGGCTCAATGCCTAAAGTAAGTGCCATTCACGCTAAGCTAGAACGTCATGCTTCAAAGATTCTTCGCCTGGCTCCTGCGCCTCTTCGCCTTTTTCCGATCATCGGATCGGCCAAGCGACGCCAACGCCGACCAACGTGCTCGGAAAGATTCGCGGTATACGATCGCCGCCTTCCAAGATCGCTCCGCGGCCCGAGCTGCTGCGCAGCGTGACGGGATTGCAGCGCTTGTTGGGACTGCCGGAAAACAAAAGTGGCTGATCTTGAAGTGCCCGTGTGGTTGTGGCCAAGAAATTGCACTCAACCTCATGGGCAGTCATTCACCACGATGGCGAGTCGACGTGGCAAGTGCGCAGCAGTTCAGTGTGCATCCCTCTGTGGATGCTACGTCCTGCGGCGCGCACTTCTGGTTGCGCGACGGTCGCGTCAGCTGGTGCGAGTAGGCCACACCATATCGAGGAACGGTGAGCAGTCACCGAGCCCCCAAAACGACTCGTCACCGCAAACGCAGCCTTCCCTCGGCTGAAGTCGGTTCGTTCGGATTCGCGATTGATCTATCGCGAGCAGCACTTCGGAAGACAATCGCTCCGATCCCATGAAACCCGTCAGGCGATGAAGGAATTCGCAGACTGCTGCACTCGCGGTCGCGCTTGTAAACGGGATCACCGCCGGCGCTGGCTCCTGTAGCTCGGGCGCGTAGCCATCGAGCACTTGAGCGCTGCGATCGACCTCGGATAGCGCTTCGACCCGGATTCCCTCTGCGGAAATGCGCCCTCTGCAGAACAAACAGGCCTCGCCAGGTATGAGCGTCGTCACTCGCCCATAGACACCCGAGATGACTCCATCCTGGGAGTCAATGAGGACTCCGAGGTCGATGACCGGAATGCAGTAGCGAAGACAAAGCTGTGTCAGGATCGCTCTGGGAAGCTCTTTGTCCGTGCAGCCGAAGGTGATGTCGCAATCACGCAGGGCGCGCGCCGTGGTCTCGAACGTGATGTGTTCATCGTGCGCATCTATCTTGGTGCCCAGGCCGATGGCGTCCAAGCGCTCCTTCGCGATGTGGACCTTGGCTCTGTCCTTGTCTGCGATTGCTGACCCATAGACGCGGTTCACATTCGTCGGGTCCAACGTATCGCCGTCGAAGAAGGACAGATGACCAACTCCGAGTCGACAGAGCTGCTCGGCAAGCGGAGATCCCGTTCCGCCCAAGCCCACAATCCCAACGTGCAAGTGCTTCAGCACGTGTTGAATTTCCTTGCCGAAGGCTCGCACCTGGCGGTCGTAGATCGGTTCGGGGTCCTCGGCTGACGTGGAAGTCCATTGGCGAAATCTCTGTCCGATAACGACCACCGCGTCCGCAGGTGTCCGCTCGGGCACGTACAACCGCCCGCGGATGCTGTCTTGTGTTAGCACGAGCGTCCCGTGCATTCGATCAGGCACGCGCGCCTGGAAGAATGGCAACAGCCGTTGTTCCTCACGGTCATCTTGCTCGGAGAAATCTGCGACTCCTTCGGGGTGCGAGTGCGCGAAGATGATCCCGAGTTCCTCGTATCGCGCAAGTTTTGCGACGCGTGTAAGAGCGGCCGAGCTGATGCTCAGCCCCCAGGCTTGGACTTCACTCCCTTCCACAGGCGGAGGGCTTCTACGAGCGCAACGGGTTGCAGGACCTGGGCGTCGATCCTGACAAGGAGCATTTGAAGTACTACGAACTTAGCCCCGAAGCGGCGGCGAAGTTCCTTTCTAGGAGAAAGCCATGAAATTCGAGATCTCTCGCGAGTGGCTTCTGGAGAAGCTCGCTGAAGGTGATGACACCAATGTTGGTGCAGGCGGAACATCGCTCGAGCAATTTAAGAAGGACATCGAGCAGCGTACCGTCACGCCTTCCGTGTTCGCAGATGTGCCCACCGAGCTGGGCAAGGCAGTTAGATTTGTACGGGAGCAAAAAGGATGGACCCGTTCGGAGCTGGCTGATCTAGCGGACATCGATGAGGCGGAAGTCGAATCGATCGAAACACGAAACGACTTCGACCCGAACGCACGACGCGGTGGGTAAGTCGTGTTGGGCGCTGAGATGGTGGTTTGATCGTCTACGAAGCACATTGATTCGTTGGAGCGTCCCTGACGAAAACGGCAGCTTTACCTTGGTTGTCCTCGGCGTTGCGCGGACACACTTTGCCGAGACACCCGAGGTCACGGTTGATGAGATTGAGAAGTGTCTACGCAACCGCCATTGACGCCGCAGGATTGGTAATGAGAAGCGAGACCTCAAGCAATTGGAGGATCGGCTCTCGAGACAGAAATGCGGAGCATCGCGCCGCTTCGATCCCCATACGCTGAGTATCCACTCAGATTTCCACACGCATTTTCTCGCTCGCCAAACCTCGTAATGCGAGTGGGCGACGGGTGGGCGGGGGCGCTGGCTCCACTGTTCGCGTTCTTGGAGGTTGAGGCCACTCGTAGTCGCAGCTTTCAGCTACCTCCAGTTAAGGCGAATGTCACCGCGGCCCGGCCGCGAATGTTCCCAGATCCATCAGCTCGCGCAGATCGGCCTGCAGCTCCAGCTTATGCAGAATCTCTATCGACCGCTCCACCTGCTTTGGCGTGAGCGCCTGGCTTGCGCAGCTTCGGTAGCGCGCCAGCATCTCTGATTGAGCCAGCGGGTTCTCAGGGCTGCCTCTGAACACATCGGGCCCTGCGGCCAGTGTGAAGCTGCGTCCGTCCTTCAGCGTCACAGTCACCGGCGGGGCTGATCCAGTTGCTAGGCCGGGGGCAAGATTTTGGCTTAACACCACCTCGATTTTTTCTCGCGCGGCCGCATAGCGCGGATCGACCGCGCCGGCGTCGGAGAACGGCGCCAGATACGGCATCGGCGCGCGGCCATCGGCCAGCACCGCAGCCAGTGCGTGATGCATGCTGAACTTGGCTTGGTCGCCGTCGGTGGGGTTGGCAGCGCTCAGGATGCGCAGGGTCAGTGGGCTGACTTCAATGCGCACCGATTGCACCTGCTCCTGCTGCAAGCCATGCTGCTCCATCAGCAGCAGCAATGCCTCCATGGGCCGATGTACCAGAAAGCAGCAGCCATATTTTTTCACGCTGGTGCCCGGCGACAAAATGTAGAAGGGCTGGCCCAGATTGGCAGTGGTGATGGACAAGTCATGGCCACGTTCCCAGTTGCACATCAGATCAACGAAACCGCCTTCGCCTTCAAGCAAGTCCGGATCAGCGGTCATGCCCTGGGCGGCAAGCATGGCTGCTTCTATGCCGCTTCTGCAGCCCAAGCCTGATTCATGCGTGTGGGCCATGGTGCCAGTGTGGCGGTAGTAGCCCGAAGCGCGCGACAAGGCCAGGCCAACCGCCATCTGCGTCTGCAGCAGTGAAAGCCCCATCACCTTGGCGCAGGCCGCGGCGATGGCTGGCGGCGCATAGAGGTTGAGCCCGCAATGCCCGCGCCCCGAACCACCCGGTGCGCCCAGCCCCAGGCGCCCCTGGAATTCTTCGCCCAGCACCACGAACTCGATGATCTGGCGACCGCTGAGCTGGTATTTCTCGGCCAGCGACAAGGCCGCCGCCACCATGGTCAAAGTGTCGCTACCCGGCGCGCGCCCGACCGCCTCGATTTCCAGCGTGTGGCCGGAGATGCCATTGACAAAAGCCGCGTTGGCGATCGATGTGCGAAAGCCCCCGCCGATCACGCCAGCTTCTTCATGGCCGCCAGTGGCCTTGGCAAACTGCATCGCGATTTGCGCGGCCGGCTCGGTGTAGCCACCCAGCATGGCGCCAAACACATCGAGCACATGTTCCTTGGCGACCTCCACCACCTCGCGTGGAAAATCATCGAAGCCAGTGTTCAGCACAAACTGTGATAGTGTTTTAGTAGTGCCCATGAAGTGCTACCTTTTCAAATTGCCGGTGATGGCGAATGCATGTGTGGCCAGTGCCTGTTTATACAGGGTGGCGCGTACAATGCATTTTCCATGAGACGACGAGATTCTCGAAACTACGAAAGCACCATCCGCGTGTTCCAAACTCGCCACCATGAGTGAGTCAGGCCAGACAAGTACCACGGCAGACGACACCGTCCAGGCTGACACAGCCTCCCAGGGCGGTTTTCTCACACCCGGCCGCAAGCGCCTGCTGCTGCTGGCCCTGACATTGGTCGCACTGGTGTTTGCGGGCCGGTGGCTCTATCACCGCATCACCCATGTGCACATCGACGATGCGCGCATTGACGGCGAGGTCATCACCATCTCCAGCCTGGCTTCGGGCCAGATCGAAGAGCTGCCGGTGATTGAAGGCGATGAAGTAAAGGCCGGCCAGCTGCTCGCGCGCATCGACTCGCGCGATGCGGTGCTGCGCCGCGAGATGCTGGTGGCGCGGCTGCGCACCTTCGAGATGCAGATGGAGGTGGTGAAAGCCCAGGGCGGCCAGGTGGACCAGGAAACACTGGGCAAATACCAAAGTGAGGAGATGCGGCTTCAAGCTGCGCAGGCCGACGTGGCCTCGGCGCAGGCGCAACTCTCGCAGGCTGGTGGCGACTTGCGGCGGGCCCAGGAACTCACCGATCAGAAGTGGCTCTCGCCGCAGGCGCTGGAGCGCGTCAACACCGA
Source organism: Comamonadaceae bacterium (assembly GCA_947476285.1). Classification (GTDB taxonomy): domain Bacteria; phylum Pseudomonadota; class Gammaproteobacteria; order Burkholderiales; family Burkholderiaceae_C; genus Ramlibacter. Next base: position 18,227 of record CANJPU010000030.1, read on the forward strand.
CTACAAGCGCGCCGAGGAAACCCACCGCAAGGCCTTGGCCGATCTGGCCGGCGCGCGCGGCGCTCTGTCGTCCGCAGGCGGCAGCCGCAAGCAGCTCGACGTGGTCCAGCGGCAACTGATGGTGCTGATGCGCCAGGCCGACGAGACCCGGGCCGAGATCCGCAGGCAGGACAATGACATCGCCGTACGCACCATCCTCAGCCCAGGCAATGGCGCTGTGGTGATGACCTTCGTGCGGCGTGGCGAGCATGTGTCGGCCGGGCAGCGCATTCTGATGTACCACGATCCGGCCAACATCTGGGTCGAGGCCAATGTCAAGGAAACCGACATCGAACATCTCAAGGCCGGCATGCCGGTGGAGCTGCGTGTCGATGCCTTCCCCGGCAAATTATTCAAGGGCGAGATCATCCGCGTCGGCAAGGCTGCAACCGCCAAGTTCGCGCTGCTGCCCAACCCCAACCCCAGCGGCAACTTCACCCGCATCACCCAGCGCCTGCCGCTGCGCATCCAGATCAAGGACCGCTCGCTGCCTCTGCGGCCGGGCATGTTGGTGGAAGTGGATGTCGACACCCGAAACCACTGAGCTGCTCGCGCAGCGTTACGGCGAGGGCTACCGGTGGTGGGTGGCCGCCACGGTTTTGGTGGGCACCATCTCGGCGGTGATCACCACCACCATCGTCAACGTTGCCATCCCAGACATCATGGGCGCCTTCGGCATCAGCCAGGACACGGCGGCCTGGCTGTCCACCGGCGCGCTGGCCGGCACCACGGTGGCCATGCTGATGCAGGCCTGGCTGATAGTGCGCTTCGGGCCGCGCCGCACATTTCTGGGCGCGATGCTGATCTTCGTCGCCTCCTTGCTGGTGGCCGGGTTCGCGCCCAATGAGTTGGTCCTCATCATCGCGCGGGTGGTGCAGGGCTGCATCGCCGGCATCCTGCAGCCCATGGCCATCTACATGATGTTTCGGGTGTTTCCGGACAACCGCAAAGGGCAGGCCATGGGCATGTTCGGCCTGGTGTCCATCATGGGCCCGGCCATCGGGCCTTACATCGGCGGGCTGGTGATCGAACATTTCAACTGGCGCTACATCTTCTTTGTCGGCGTGCCCACTTCATTCGTCGCGATCCTGCTGGGCGCGGTGTTCATGCCAGAGCGCGAGTCGCTAAAGGAAGATCCGCGCGCCAAGGGGGCGTTCGATTCGCTGGCGCTGGTGCTGGTATCCACCAGCATCGCGCTGATGCTGATCGTGCTATCCAACGGGCAGCGCGAGGGCTGGTACTCCAACACCATCTTGGGCATGGTGGCCATTTCCGTGATTTGCGGCGTGCTCTTCGTGCGCCGCGAGCTGCGCTCGAAGACGCCGCTGGTCGATATACGGCCGCTGGCTGTGCCCGCATTTGCTGCAACCGCCGTGCTGTCGTGGATCTTCGGCGCGGGCCTGTTTGGCTCGATCTATCTGGTGCCCTTGTTCGTGCAAACGGTACAAGGCCTCACGCCGATGGAAGCGGGCCTGCTGCTCATGCCCAGCGGCCTGGCCTTCGGTCTGGCCATGCCACTGACCGGCTACCTCACCGACCGCTTGCCCGCGCGCCGACTGATTCTTGTGGGGCTTGGCATCCACATCGTCTCCTCACTGTGGGTCGCTGGCGTGGATGTGAACACGCCGGTGCTGGCCTTCGCAATGTGGGTGGCGGTGGGCCGCGTCGGGCTGGCACTGGTCAATCCGGCTCTGAATGTGGCGGCCATGCGGGCGCTGCCCGCGACGCAGCTAGGCCATGCGGCCGGCCTGATCAATTTCTTTCGCCAACTTGGCGGGGCCTTCGGCGTGAACCTGCTGACCATGAACCTGGACCGGGGCCTTGCCCTGCACGGCGATGCGCTCAACGCCATGCAGTCCACCAGCAATGCCACAGCCGATTTACTGCGCAGCGTGGAGGGCCTGCTCGCGCGCGCCGGTGCATCGGTCGATTTGCAGACGCAAGGCGCGCTCTACTACCTAGGTCAGGTGATCGAGGCGCAGGCTTATACCCAGGCCTTTCGCGACTGCTTCTACATGGTGGCCTTCGCCTTTATTCTGGCACTGCTGCCGGCCTGCATGCTCAAGCGCACCCGGCCGCCCCAAGCGGCGCTGCTCAATTCTGAGAAAGAGGCTCGCGTCCCAGAATCTGCTTGAACCGGCGCACATAGGCCGGCCACACCTCTGGGTTGATCAGGCGCTCGGGCCGCGCGCCCTTGGCCATCTGCACAAGCTGTGTCGCGGCCATGGTGGCCATCTGCCGACGCGCGCCAGGCGATACGCCCGCTGTGTGATAGGTGCCAATCACATTGTCCAGGCCCAGCAGCGGATGCTGTTTGTCTGGCGGCTCAATGGCCCACACATCCAGGCCGGCACCGCGCAGGTGGCCGCTCACCAAGGCTTCATACAGCGCCTGCTCGTCATGAATGCCGCCGCGCGCGGTGCTGACAAAGAGCGCACCATTTTTCATCGCAGCGAAAGCCTGCGGGTTGAACATGCCCAGGGTGGACTTGTCACGCGGGCAGTGCACTGACACCACATCGGAGCGCGCCAGCAAGTCGGCCAGCGAGACCGACTCGCCCCCACGGTCAGTGATCTGCTGGGTGCTGAGCAAGGGATCGTGTGCGAGCACGCGCATGCCCATGGCGTGCCCCAGCCGGGCCATGTGGCCGCCGGTGTGTCCGATGCCCACCAAACCCAGCGTCAGCCCATCGAGCTCAAAGCCCATCGCATCGACGCGGGTGAAGCGATCGCCCCGGCGCAAGCGCCGGTCAGACTCGCTGATGCGCTTGGCCAGGCCCAGCGTCATGGCCAGGGCATGCTCGGCCACCGCACGGGCATTGCTGCCCGACTGGTTGACGACGCACACGCCAGCCTGCGTGCAGGCATCGGCGTCCACCGTGTCGTAGCCAGCGCCGAAGGTTGACACCACCAGCAAACGCGGGCAAGCCTGCAAGAGCTTGGCATTGGCGAACCACTGCGGCGCCAGGTCGTCGCGCGCGGAAGTGATGTGATACGCATTTGCTGTGGCCAGTGCCTGGGCCAGCGCCGGCTCATTGCCCTGGACCTTCTGCACGCTCAATGCCATCTGCGGATCAGCGCTCACGATGCCATCGAAGATGGCGGCGTCCAGCGGCAGATCGAGACGGACGACGGAGAAACGATGGTCGGGTGATGCGGATGCAGTGGTGGTGGAGGTCATGTGTGTGCGGTTCGGTGCGGGGGGTCGCCACAGTATAGGGTGATGCTTGCTGCGGCGCGGGCGCAATGCTATCGTTGACCATTCTTCACAAGGGCGAACCTCAGGCGTTCGCTTTTCCCAAATGAGCGTCACAGCATTCGATCACGTCGCCGTCCCCACGACCCAGCCGCTGGAGATGATTCGCTTTTATGGCGACCTTGGTTTTTCGGTGCCGCAGCCGCAAGAGTGGCTGGCCAAGCGCTTGTCGAACTTTGCGGTTCAGTTTGGCGACAACAAAATCCATTTTCATTCGCCCTGGTTCTGGCAGGACCCGAACTTCACCCTGCGCGGCCCCACCGCACTGCCTGGCTGCGGCGACATCTGCTTCGTGTGGTCAGCCAGCCTGGACGAGCTCAAGGCCACGCTGCAACGGGCAGGCGCAGTCATCGAAGTCGGCCCAGTCGAGCGTGTGGGTGGGCGCGACGGTGGCCGCACCAAAGGCACCAGCATCTACACCCGCGATCCGGATCGCAACCTGCTTGAGTTCATCGTCTACGATTAGGCGAACCGCGCTTTTCGCGCCCTTCGCGTCAATCCAATCCCACAGATTTCAAAAGACAGCCCATGAAGACAAAGCTTTGCGAAATGTTTGGCATCGAGGTTCCCATCGTGGCGTTTTCGCATTGCCGCGACGTGGTGGTGGCTGCGGCCAAGGCCGGTGGCTTGGGCGTGTTTGGCGCCGACACCTCTACGCCCGAGCAACTGGCCATTGAGCTGCAATGGATCGAGGATCACATTGATGGACGCCCCTATGGTGTTGATGTGCTTTTTCCCAAGGTGCATGACGATGTCGCGTCACATGCGAACGAAGATCCACTCAGCCTGATTCCCAAGGGTCATCGTGATTTTGTCCAGAACCTGCTCGCCTCGCATGGCGTGCCGCAACTTCCCGGCGACGAGGAAGACAAGATGCTGCGCGAAATGCTCAACCGAAAGAAGGGCACGCCGGCCTTCACCCATGAATTGCTGGAAGTGGTTTTCAAATTCCCTGGGGTCAAACTGATCGTCAGCGCAATCGGCACGCCACCGCAATCGGTGGTGGACCGTGCCCATGCGGCTGGCATCAAATTCGGCGCGATGGTGGGCAAGCCAGAGCATGCGCGGCGCCAGCGCGATGCTGGGGCGGACCTTCTCATTGCCCAAGGCCATGAAGCCGGCGGCCACACTGGCGAGATCACCACCATGGTGCTCACACCGCAGATTGTGGACGCCGTGGCGCCGCTACCGGTACTGGCCGCTGGCGGCATAGGCCGCGGGCGTCAGTTGGCCGCCGCATTGGCGCTGGGAGCCGAAGGCGTGTGGTGCGGCTCGGTATGGCTCACCACGCAAGAGAGCGACGCACCGCCCGCGCTGCGCGAGCGCCTTCTGGCCGCACAGTCGAGCGACACGGTGCGCACCCGCGCCTTCACTGGCAAGCCGGGGCGCTTTCTCAAATCTGCCTGGTCGGACGCATGGGGCGCGCCAGACGCACCCTCGCCGCTGGGGCGCCCGCTGCAATATTTTCTGCGCACGCCGGCCTTTGCGCGCATCGACCGCGTGGGCGCGAAAGCCCTGGTGTCCTCTCCCATCGGGCAAATCGTCGGCGAGATGAACGAAGAAAGCACCGTCAGGCAAGTGTTCATGGACATGCTCACCGAGTACGCAGACGCGGTCGAGCGACTGCAGCGCGTGAGCCAGGACTGAGCCGGCTTGGTGCCGCCGCCCCAGCGTCACACCCGCGAGCGCTGCGACACCGTCTTGATAACCATGTAGTGCTCCAGCCCTTCGCTGCCGCCCTCGCGCGAGAAGCCGCTGTCCTTGACGCCGCCAAAGGGTGTCTCGGCCACTGAAGAGCCGAAGTAGTTGATCGACAGGTAACCGGTCTCGATCTCAGAGATGAACCGGTCTATCAGGCTGGCTGAGTCGGTGAATGCATAGGCATTCAGCCCCACGGGCAAGGCATTGGCTTTGGCGATGGCCTGATCGACTGTGTCAAAGCGCTGCAGCAGCGCGAGCGGGCCGAAGGGCTCTTCATGCATGGCGCGTGCATCGTCCGGCACATCGCCCAGCACAGTGAAGGGTAGAAAGTAACCGGGGCCGGCCATCGTATTGCCACCCGCCAGCAGCTTGGCACCGCGTGACAGCGCATCGTCAATCAAAGACTGTAGAGCCTCTACTCGCCGCGGATTGGCCAGCGGGCCCATGTCGGTTGCGGGATCAAAAGGATCACCAATGCGCAACAGGGCAGCGCGCCGCACCATCTCGCCAGCGAAGGCGTCGTAGTTTTTTCGGGCCACGAAAAATCGCGTCACTGCAACACACAACTGGCCGGCGTTGCGCGCCTTGGCGGGCACAGCGCCGGCGGCCACGGCGAGTGGGTCGGCATCTTCGCACACGATGACCGGCCCGTGGCCGCCCAGCTCCATGATGGCCGGTTTCATGTGCGCACCGGCCATCGCGGTGAGTTGCTTGCCCACGCGGGTGGAGCCGGTGAAGGCGACCATGCGCACGACCGGATGAGGTATGAGAAATTCAGAAATCTCTGCCGGGTTGCCAAACACCAGGTTCAATGCGCCGGCCGGCAGGCCCGCATCGATGAAGGCCTGGGCCACGTGGCAGGCGCTGGCGGGTGTTTCTTCGGCGGCCTTGAGAATCACCGCGCAGCCGGCCGCCAATGCGGGCGAGACCTTGCGCACCGGTGAGCCCAGCGGCGCATTCCAGGGCGAGAACGCGGCCACCACACCGATGGGCTCGCGAAAGACCATGTGGCGCATGCCGGCATCCGATGGAATGATGCGGCCATAGGTGCGGCGCGCTTCCTGCGCATCCCATTCGATGAGGCTGGCACCGCGCAAGACTTCGGCCTTGCCGTCGCGCAAGAGCTTGCCCTGCTCCAGCGCCATGGTGATTGCAATCGCATCGGCGCGCTCGCGCAGCAAGGCAGCCGCGCGCAGCATCACATCGGCGCGCTTGGCCGGACCATAGGCACGCCAGGCGCGGAAGCCCGCCTGCGCCGAGTCGACCGCGTCCTGCAGGTCCTGCCGGTTCGCATGCGGCACGCTGCCGATGACGGCGCCGGTGGCCGGGTTGATCACTGGCTTGCCGGCGCGCTCGCGCCACTGGCCGCCAATGAGCATGCGCACGGCGGGATAGGCGTGGGTGGAATCGCTCAATTCAGCTCTCCTTGATCTGGTGCGCGAGCACCGCCGCATAGTCCTGCACAGCGCTGCGGAAATTGAACTTGGGCACAAAGCCCAACTCATCGCGGGCCCGGCTGGTGTCCATCTTGAAGTAGTAACCGGTGCCGATTTTTCGGTAGTCCAGCCCTGGCCCTGCACTGCCCTGCCATCCTGGGTACATGTCCTTGAGCAGCGCGACAATCTGCGCCAGCGAGATCAGCTCGCCGCTGGCGATGTTGTACACGCGAAACTCGCCAGGCCGTGGCGGGGACACCAGCGCAGCCATCGCGCCATTGGCAGCCTCACCCGAATAACAGTAGTCGTCAAACTGCTCGGCTCCGCAGTCCATGTGAAAGGGCTGATTGAACATGGCCGACTCGATCAGCCCCATCAGCGGTATCGCCTTGCTGCGGCCGAGCTTGCCCGGCCCGAATGACGAGCCAAAGCGAAAGCCAATGATGTCCAGGCCGTAGGTCTTCGCATAGTGCGCGGCCACGTCCTCGCTTGCGCGCTTGAGCTTGGCGTACAGGATGATTGGCTCGAGCGGATGCGATTCAGGCACGGGCTCATAGCTGGGGTGGCGATGGCGCGGCTGCACATGGCCATACACCATCTTCGAGCTGGGAAACACCACGCGCGCTATGCCCATCAGCCGCGCGCATTCGAACATCGCGGTGGTGCCCACCAGGTTTGCGTTAACGGCAGCCCACGGATACTTGTCCACCGCCGCGCCCACCTGCGCCGCAAAATGCAAGATGACCGTGGGCTTGTGTTCCCTGATCACGCCCATCAGGCGTGGCAAGTCATCGAGCATGCCCTGCACAATGTCGCATTGATCGGCCACGTCGGCAATCAGCGTGCTGTCGCTTCCCGCGTCGTAGATGACAGGGCGCCGGCCCGATTTCACCAGCGCCCGGCAAACATGCGAGCCCACCATGCCCAGGCCGCCGGTGACCAGCACTTTTTCAACGGAAGATGAAGCCATGTTTCTTGCCCTGTGAGTTGCGGTGTTGCAGTGCGTGTGCGGATCAGTTCTTCAGGCTCTTGAGCTTGTCCAGCTGCTGGCGCAGAAAGCGGGTGTATTCCTCCGGGCTCTCGCTGCCCATCAGCTCAAAGCCCATCACATTGAATTGTTCGCGCAAGGTGGCATCGGCGGTGAGCCGGGTCAACGCGGCATGCAGTGTCTTGACCACATCGGGCGGAGTCTTGGCGGGCACGGCAATGCCGTAGAACAGCGGCAAGTTGTAGTCCGGCAGGTTCATGGCTTCAGCCATGGTGGGCACGGCCGGCAATTGCGCTGAACGCTTGGCGGTGGTGACAGCCAGCGCACGCAGGGCACCTGACTTCAGATGCGGCAAAGACACGGCCACCGAGTCGAACAAAAAGGTGATGCGCCCGCCCAGCAGATCAACCATGGCCGGTGCGGTGCCTTTGTAGGGCACGTCGATGTAATCGGTGCCGGTGCTCTTGACAAAGAGCTGCGCCGCCACGTGCGGGGAAGAGCCGATGCCGGCCGAGCCGAACGACAGCTTGTTGGCGCCCGCGCTCTTGCTGCGCTCGACCAATTCGCGCGCAGAGTTGATGCCGCTCGATGTGTTGACCAGCAGCAAGTTGGCGCCCTGGGCAATCGACGACACAGTGATGAAATCGCGGAACGGGTCATAGCCTGCACCGTCGGCAAACACCGTGGCGCCCAGGAAGGTGTTGGACATGGCCAGCAAGGTGTAGCCGTCCGGCGCGGCATTGGCCACATAGCGGGTGCCGATCAGCAGGTTCACGCCGGGCTTGTTTTCGGTGATGACTGTCACGCCCATTTCCTCGGACAGGCGCTTGGCCACATGGCGCATCGCCACATCCAACCCGCCGCCCGCGGCCGATGGAATCACCAGGGTGATGGGCTTGTTCGGATAGCCTGTGCGCTGCTGCGCATGCGCCGGTACGAGCGCAACAGCCAGCAGCGCAATGGCCGCCAGGGCCAAGCCGCGGGCTTGGGTGGAAAAGTGTCTCAAGTTCATCATTTGCTTTCCTTTCGTGTGGCGCAGGTGAGGTTCAACGAGCGGCGACGATGCCGCGTGACTGAAGAGACTGGATTTGTTCGTCAGACAAGCCCAGCATGGATTTGAAAACTGCGTCGATGGCCGCTGCGCCGGTGACAGTGTGCAAAGGCTGGCGCGGCTGGCCGGGGTAGTTCCAGGGCGCGCCCACATACCAGCGCTTCGCGCCATCGGCCTGGCGGGAATGGAAAACCTGGCGTGCCTGGATGTGCTCATCATTCCACAAGTCCTGGCTGGTGCATGAGGGAAACGCAGCCACGCCTTTGGCCTGCAATTGCCGCAGCAGATCGTGCGCATCGCGCTCTTGCGTCCACTGCCCGATGATCTTGTCGATGAGATCATGCTGCGCCAGTCGGCCCCGTGCACTCGCGAAGCGATCGTCGCGCGCCATCTCCAAATGGCCCATGCACTCGCACAGGCGCAGCCATTCTTCGTCGCTGCCCACTGCAATGCTGATCCATCGGTTCTCGCCGCGGCAGCGATACACACCGTGCGGTGCCATCGTCTCATGGCCGTTGCCAAGACGCTCGGCCTTCGTCTGACCCAACTGGAAGCGCAGCATCTCATGCGAGAGCGACCACAGAATGGCTTCGCGCGCGGAAAGGTCGATGTGGCAGCCGCTGCCAGTGGCCGCAAGGCGATGCAAGCCGGCAACGATACCCAGGATGCCGACCGAGCCGGCATAGAAATCGACCGGATGCGAAACCTCTGCCGGTGGGCCATCAGGGTAACCGGTGAATTGCGCCAAGCCCGCCAGCGCCGAGAACACCGGCGCATAGCCCACGTAAGGCCCTGCGATGGCGCGCTCGCCGTAGGTGGATGCGGACAGCATCACCAGGCGTGGGTTGATGGCGCTGAGGGTTTCGAAATCAATGCCAAGACGCCGGGTGACGCCGGGCCTGAAGTTGTCCAGCACGATGTCGCACTGGGCCACCAGCGCGTGAATCAACTCACGGCCTTCGGGCGACTTCAGATCCATTCCGATCCAGGTCTTGCCGGTGTTGAGTGTGTCAAAGCCGTAGTTGTAGGCGCCCAGATCGACACCGCTCGCGTCCTTTAGCGGCGGTCGGCCCACATGGATCACCTCAGCGCCCAGGCCTGCCAGCGTGTAGCCAGCATAAGGCCCCATGGCGACCCAGCCAAAGTCCAGCACCCGCAAGCCCTTCAGGGGCAAGCCCGGCGCACTCGGGCGCGCCGCCGTTGCGCCGGCGCTGGCGGCACGGGTGGAGACGCTCGCATCCCAGCGCGGATACTTCAATCCTTGCGCACCCCCTTGCGAGTACGCGCCACGCGCAGCCAGATCGACATCCACGAGCAACTGCGAAGGGTGCATCACCGCACCCATGGGTATGCCCATCTCACGCCCGCGCAGATGAAGCTGCGCCGTGGCAAAGCGAACCGTGTGCAAAGCCAGCAGACGCGAGATGTCAGCCGTGTGCAGCGCACGCGCGGCGCGGTTGCGAAAGCGCTCGTCCTGCGCCCACTCGGGGTGCTCAAGCAGTTGCGCCAGCGCGGCCCATTGATGGTCTTCGCGCACGGCCACTTGCACAAATCCATCTTGCGTGGGCAGGATGCCGCCCACGATGGTGGCCAGTGGCGAAAGGCGCGTGGGCGCCCTGGCTTCATTTGGAAAGCGCGCGACTTCAGTCCAGTTGAAGCTGATCAGCGCTTCCTGGCGCGAGCAGTCGATCACCGTGCCGGCATGGGCCCGCGCGTCCAGCACAAAGGCCAGCCCCGCCAGCGCGGCCAGTGTGCCGGCCTGCGCCTCACCCCACAGGCCACCCGCCTGCAGGGGCGGGCGCTGCCTGTCTTGTGGTCGCAGGTAGTCGCAGGGAATCTGCTGCGCATTGCCGCCGGCGTGGTAGCAGTTCAAGGGATAGGCGGCGTAGTCGGCGTAAGGTCCGGTCAAGCCAAATGGCGAGAGACACACCGCAAGCATGTGAGGATGGCGCTGCATCAGGCGCACATGCAATGGCTGGCCGCCCGGCCATCCGGTGGGCGGGCGATCTTCAATGAACAGATCGCAGTCGGTGCACAGCAGGGACAAGGCCTCCATGCCTTCGCTTGTCCAGGGGTCGATGTGACGCAGTGTCTTGCCTGCATCGAGCGGGCTTGATGTGGCCGCGCTTACACGAATCACCGTCACCGACGCACCCAGCTCGGCCAGCGCATGGCCGCAGTGCTGGCCGGCCAGTCCGCCCGACACTTCAATGATTTTCTTGCCGGCAAGCACCTGCCTGAGGCTGGCCGCCTGCAGCGCCGATGGCTTGGCCGGATGCCCGCGCGCGCTGTGTGGCTCTTGCATGGGATCGACTCGGCCGATGGGCTGCCTCAAGCGGCAGCGGCAGCAAGCTGCAAATACTGCGTCAGCCCTGCGCAGGCACTGCTGATGTGACCATGCAGGATGCTCTGCGCCAGTTCGACTTCGGATTTGGCGATCGCGTCGAGCAGGCGCACATGGTCTTTGTAGGGCTCCATGCCGCGGGTGTCGTGATAGCCCTCGACCCGGCGCTTGAGGATCAGCCGATCGAAGATGGCCGCGAGGGTGCGGCACAGATGGGTGTTTCCCGACAGGCCGGCCAGCGCCAGATGGAACTCGCGGTCCACCAGCAGACGCTCGCGGCTGAGCTTGTCCAGACACAGCTTGCGGTAGCGTGTGTTGATCGCCTGCACCGGCGCGAGCTCTTTCGTGCTGACGCCCCGGGCCATGACGCTGCGCAGCGCGAAGACCTCCAGCGCCTCGCGCGTTTCATAGAGTTCGCCAACTTCCTTCAAGTCCATCTCGGCAACAAAGTAGCCGCGATTGAGCACGCGCCTGACATACCCTTCCTGATAGAGGCGCTCAAGCGATTCACGCACCGGTGTGCGCGAGACGCCAAGGTTCTCGGCCAGGGTGCGGTGCGTGAGCTTGGTGCCCGGGCGAAGCCGGTTGCCCAGGATGTCGCGCTTGATGGCTTCGTAAGTGCTGTGGACCAGCACATCGAGGCTGACGGGTTGGCCGGTGGCTTCAGTTGACATACTGAACACTCAGTCCACTTTGGCGCCCGATGCCTTGACCACCGCGGCCCAGCGCGTGGTGTCCCGCGCGAGCAAGTTTTTCATCTGCTCGACGCTGCCGCCCACCACCGTCATGCCGGCGCCCTGCAAGATGTCCATGGTCTCTTTGTCATTGAGCGCGCGGTTGAACTCAGCGTTGAGTTTGTCAATGATGGGCGCGGGCGTGCCAGCCGGCGCGAACAGGCCGAACCAGACACTCGACTCAAAACCCGGCAAGGTCTCGGACACAGTAGGAAGGGCCAGGCCCTCGACTCGCTTGTCGCTGGTGACAGCGAGCAGACGCAGGCGTCCGCTCTTGGCATGCGGTGAGAGGCTGCTGGCAGGGTTGAACATCACCTGAATATTGCGTGCCAGCAGCGCAGCCATTGCCTCGCCCCCGCCTTTGTAGGGAATATGCGCGATCTGCACGCCTGCCATGGTCTTGAGCATTTCCATGGCCATGTGATTGGTGGCACCATTGCCCGACGAGCCGTAGTTGAGCTTGGTCGGATTGGCGCGCGCATAGTCGATCAAGTCCTTGACCGAGTTGATCGGTAGCGACGCATCAACTGCCAGCACATTGGGCGCGCTGATCACGGCCACGATGGGAGCCAGGTCCTTGATCGGATCGAATGTCATGACCCGGTACAGGCTGGCATTGATGGCCAGGCTGCTGGTGCCCAGCAAGATGGTGTAGCCATCGGGCGTGGACTTGGCCGCGATGTCGCTGCCGATGTTGCTGCCCGCGCCGGGGCGGTTGTCCACCACCAGCGATTGACGGGTCTGCTCCTGGAACTTGCGCGCCAGAATGCGCGACACCACGCCGGTGGAGCCGCCCGGTGCATAGGGGTCGACCAGCCGAACCGATTTGGCCGGATAGTCCTGTGCCAATGCGCCGCCAGCCGCAAGGCCGCAGGCCAGCAGCGAAAGGCAAAAGCGCTGCCAGAACGCCTTGGGTTTCGATTGCGATGTCATATCGTTTCCTTGCTCTTACTTGCTCTTACTTGAACTGTGTGCTTGCGCCTGCTCGGCTGCGTTCTGCCGTGGCCGCAAAGCCTGCACCAATTGGATCACGGGGCCTGGCCCATCCATGGCGCGCAGCGCAGTGAAGGCTTCATCGCAGCCAGCCTGGCCCAGCACCGGCAGGCTGCAGTCACGGAACTTCTCGCGCATGCGCTCGATGCTGAACCAGCGTGCGGGCTTGCCCATGGCCAGCGGCACGAAACGCTCGAACTTGTCGCCGGCCAGAGTGTGCACGGTCACGCGGGTGGCGAACTCGCTGTCGTGGCGCAGCTCTTCGTCTACCTCCATGGAAATATTTGGGATCAGCTCACGCACGCGTGGGTCGTCGATCTTCGCTTGCGTGAAGCTGGCAAGCCCCAGCTCTCCGTACAGCAAGGCATGGGCGATGCAGTAGTGCAGGCTGAACTTGCCCTCCAGCGGTGCGTGGGGCATCACATGAATCAGCGGTGCGAAGGCCATCTCGCACACACCCGCGCGCACCGATCGAATCGGCGCGCCGGCCAGGTCCTTGTGCAACAGCAGCGCCGCCTCGATGCCCGGATGCGTGCCGCCGCAAGCGGGAAATGGCTTGAGCGCCAGACCATGCTCGGTGAGGATTTCCAAGGGCTCGCCCATGTGCAGCAAGGGGGCGCGATCAAAGCCGATGCCCGCGTTGAACACCTCAAGGAAACCATAGGCATGGTCCATTGAATCGCTGCTGGCGACAAAGCCCTCTTTTGCCAGCAGCGCGGCCAGCACGCCGTTGCGCGCGGCATAGCCCGCATGCAGTGGCTTGACCATGCTGCCGAAGCTGGTGCGCAGACCGCCTGCCGCCGAGGCCGCGATGCCCAGCGCCATGACCGCCTGATCTTCATTGAGGCGCAGCAGGCGAGCAAGCGCCACGGTGGCGGCCAGTGTGCCGAAGGTGGCGGTGGTGTGCCAGCCGCGCTTGTAGTGCTGCGTGTTCACCGCGCGGCCGAGCTTGCCGAAGATTTCGAAGCCAGCCACGTAGGCATCTACGACGTCCGCACCACTGGCCCCGCATTTGGGCGCGAGCGCCAGCAAGGCCGGCACCAGCACCGCACTGGGGTGCGCGTAGGCCGGGTGGTTGGTGTCGTCGTAATCGAGCGCATGTGCGAGCGCGCCGTTGTAGAGCGCCGCATCCTGCGCGCTGGCATAGCGCGCGGTGCCCAGCAGCGCGGCGGGCGCCTGCTCGCTGGGTTGCTCAAAGCCGCCCAGCACGCGCAGCAGGGGCGCTGCAAGCTCTTCCTTGCTGCCGGCCAGGATGCAGCCCACGCAGTCGAGGATGGCATCGCGAGCCCGTTCGCGCGCGAGTGCAGACCAGTGGTGCTCGCCCACGGCAAAGGCGGCCATCGACCGGGTCACGGACTGAGTGGATTGTGCGGCTTGATCGTTCATGGTTTCTCTCTCGGCTATGGATGGTTTCTTAGTTCGAGACACTTTGGTTCGGGCTGAGCGGCCAGTGCCTGTGTATGGCTCATGCCAGTTTCACCAGTGCGTCCACTGCCGTGAGCTTGCGCGAGGCGCGCTCGTGCACGAACAATGGGTTGATCTCCAACTCACTCATGGCCGGTGTGGCGGTGACAAAGCGCGCGCCGATTGCGGTGGCCGCATCGAGCAGGCCTTCGACCTCTGCCGCCGGCGCACCGCGAAAGCCCGCCAGCAACTTCGCCAGCTTGAGGCGCGACAAAGCCCGGCGCACGCGGTCGGGGTGCGTGGGCAAACTCACATAGGCCAGGTCATGGTGCAGCTCGGTCGCGGTGCCGCCCATGCCAATGGCCAGGATGGGGCCGAAGTCAGGGTTGCGCAGTGCCGACAGCAGCACTTCGATGCCGCCCTTGTTCATCTCCTGCACCAGCACGGCCGCCTGCGGTTTGCCCGCGCGGCTGCGAATGCGATCGACCTGCGCCGCGATATCGCTTTGCGCCACATTGAGCGTTACAAGGCCCAGCTCGGTCTTGTGGTCGGCGTCTTCGGGCATGGCCTTGACCGCCACCGGATATTGCAGATTGGCGCAGACGAGGGCCGCGTCGTCTTGTGCGCCCACCACTTTCCAGCCCGGCAGCCCGACGCCGCACTCTTGCAAAAAGCGAGCGGTCTCATCCCATGTCAGAGGTGTCAATGCGGCTGGCAAGTCGGTCGGTGGCGAAAAGGCCAGGCGCGACTGCATGGTGCGGGCGCGATACAGCCAGCCCAGAAAACGCGAAGCCTCGGCCGGATCGCGCGCGCACACCACGCCGGCCTCGCGCAGCCGCGCCTTGTCGGCCGCTGGCAGCGCATCACCCAGAAAGCTCACCACGATGGGCACCGCGCTGTGCGCTGCCACGGAGGCCAGCAGTTCGCATCGCTCCATGACATCGCGCGGGCCGCGGTTGGCCACTTGCACGATGAGTGCTTCGGTGTGCGGGTCTTGCGCGATGATGCGCAGGCATTTGTCAAACAGGCCCGGATGCGAGAGCACTTGGCCGGTGAGGTCGGTGGGGTTTTCCGTGCCGCCAAATTCAGGCAGCGCATCGGCCAGGCGCGCCACTGTGGCGCGGTCGAATGTGGCCAGGGGTACCTGGTGCTCTTCGAGAGAGTCGGCTGTCATGGCCCGGGTGCCGCCGGGAATGCTGAACACCGATACACCGCCCAGCTCGCCACGCGCCGGTGGCGTGGGCAGCAGGCTGAGCACCTCGGCCGCCTCCAGCAGACTGGTCAGGCTGTGCACTTGAACCGCGCCGGCTTCGTCCAGCAAGTCGCGATACACCTCATAGGGCGATGCCATCTTGCCAGTGTGAGAGGCCGCAGCCTTCAGGCCTTCGACCGAGTTGCCAGCCTTGAGCGTCACCACGCGCATGCCGCGCGCAGTGGCCCGCTCAATCAGCCCCAACAGGCGGCGGCCATCGCGCAGGCCTTCGATGAACAAGAGCACCACGCGCACGTCGCCCTGCTCGATCATCCACTCCAGGTAATCGGCAATGGTCAGCACGGTCTCGTTGCCTACGCTCACCACATAAGAGCAGCCGACCGCGCTGTCCTGCAGATGCCGCGCCAGCGCGCCGGCCATTGCACCGCTCTGGCTGAGAATGGCAATGGGTGCATAGTGCAGCACGCTGCGTTTTGCGGCTGTGCCGAAGGTGAGTATCACGCGCTCGCGCACCGACCACACGCCTTCGCAATTGGGGCCGATGACGGCGACACCGGTTTCCTGTGCCGCGCGTGCCAGCTCCAGCGCAAGCTGCGCGCCTTCGGCGCTTTCCTCAAAACCAGAGCTCAGCACCACTGCCGCCTTCACGCCCTTGCGGGCGCAAGCGCGAATCGCATCTGGCACGCGTGCTGCAGCCAGCATGATCAAGGCCACATCGACTTGCTCGGGCAGTGCGTCCATGCTGGCATAGCAAGTGATGCCGCTGATTTCACTGTACTTGGGATTGACCGGATAAATCTTGCCGGCAAAGCCAGTTTGCTTGAGCACCTCGATGGGTGCACCGGTCATTTTCTTAGGGTCGGCGGAAATGCCCAGCAAGGCCACCGAGCGCGCATGGAACAAGGCGTCAAGTGCCACCATCAGATCACCTTGGCCTGGCGCAGTTGGGCGATCTGCGCATCGCTGCGGCCCAGCACTTCGTGCAACACCGAGTCAGTGTGCTCACTCAACATGGGCGGCGGCCGACGGATATCGCCTTTGCAATTGCTGAAGTGGAAAGGCACGCCCAGTTGGCTCAGTTGGCCCAGCGCCGGGTGCTCGACTTTCTGCGTCATGCCGGGCGAGGTGTGGCCCAGTTCGTCAAAGGCGGTCTGCAAGGTGTTGACCGGTGCGCACGGAATGTCGGCGGCCTCCAGAATCTCTATCCATGCATCCGTGGTCTTGCCCAGAAACTGCGCGGACAATTTCTCGACCAGGGCCTTGCGGTTCTTCACCCGGCTTTGATTGCTGGCAAAGGCGGGCTCGTCCACCAGGTCTGGCCGGCCAAGGGCCACGCAGAACTCACGGTAGATTTTGTTGGTGCCGGTGGCCACCACCACATAGCCATCGGCGGTGGGCAGCGCTTGATAGGGCGCCAGTTGCGGATGGCCCGAGCCCAGTGGTTTGATGTCCGCCTGCCCGTCCATCACCGCCACAGAGTAGTTGATCAGGAAGCTCATGGTGGCGTCCAGCAGCGAGACGCTCACCTCCTGGCCGACGCCGGTACGCTCGCGGTCGTACAAGGCGGTCAGGAGTGCGGTGACCAAGTAGATGCCGCCGCCAAAATCCGACAAGGAAGAGCCCGGCCGCACTGGCTCGGTGGAGTCAGCCGCGCCGGTGATGCTCAAGAGACCAGCGCGGGCCTGCACGGCGATGTCCATGCCCGCCTTGTCGGACATGCTGCCGTCCATGCCATAGCCGGAGATGTTGCCGTAGATCAGGCGCGGGTTGATCTTGCGCAGGCTTTCATAGTCCAGGCCCAGCCGCGCGGTGACACCGGGGCGGAAGTTTTGCACCACGATGTCGGCCCAGGCAGCGAGCTCTTCGCAGATCTTGCGGCCTTCAGGTGACTTCATCTCAAGCGTGATCGCGCGCTTGTTGCGGTTGATGGCCAGGAAGTAGTCGCCGCCGACGCGAGGAATGTCGGAGTGAAATTTCTCGCTGACGTTCATGTAGCGCGTGGCATCGCCACGGCCGGGTTTTTCGATCTTGATGATGTCGCATCCGAGATCGCCCAGCACCATGGTGCAGTAGGGCCCGGCGACGCCGTGCGTCAGGTCGAGCACCTTCAATCCTTCAAGAGGTCTGCGCATATTTGTCCTTAGCTTCTGATGGATACGTCGCGGCTGGGCAGGCGCACCACGGCGCTGCCATCGCAATTGCGCTCGCCGCGCTGGTTCTCGCCCCACCAGCGGATATCAACCAGGGCTTCGCCGTTCTCCTTGCGCTTGCCCGTGACTTCTCCCTGCATCTTGGTGAGGTCGCCCACCAGGTTGGGCTTGATCACCCGGCCATGGTGCTTGCGCACAAAGCCCTGATCGCCGCACCAGTTGGTGAGCAGGTGGCCGGCCCAGCCGATGCGCTGCCAGCCTTGGTCGTAGGCGCCAGGCATGCCGATCTCATGCGCGATCTCCACATCGAAATGCCCCGCCGCCGGGTGCATGGGGATGTTGCGCGTGGGCGAGTAATACACATTGTTCGGATGCTTGTCGCGGTCCAGGAAGGCGAGCTTCATCACGTTGTAAACCGTGCGCCGGCCTGAGTAGAAACCCACGATGTCCACCAGCGTGAGCGGCCCCTTCTGCACCACCGGCAGATCGTCGCCTTCCTGCACGTCTTCCCAGTAGCGGGCCTGGCCGCCACGGCGCTCTTCGGTGCGGTAGCCGTGGGCGATGGCCTCGATCTCTTCCTGGGTGTAGCGATAAGGCTTGGGCGCCTCGCTCGCGTCTTTCACGGCAAACTTGAAACCGCCGCCGCTGCGCTTGCGCGGAATGCGGTAGATGTCGCCCTCATAGCGGGTGACCAACTCGCCGCGCTGGTTGTAGTAGAGCACTTCGCCCACCTGATTGACATAGCGCGCCACACTGCGCCCTTCCTTGATCTGCACGTCGATCAGGCGCGCGCGGGCGGTAATGGTGTCGCCCGCCAGCACCGGCTTGAAATGCTCGAAGCGAGAGCCGGCGAAGATCCACTGGATGCCCGGCAGGCCCGGCGCGACGATGCCGGTGTCGATGGTGTAGAGGAATGTGGGCGGCGCGATCACGGTGCCCCATGATGTGCGCTTGGCGTAATCGATCTCGCTGAACAAGGGGTTGTCATCGCCCACGCTGTAGTGCGCCCAGCGCCGAATGTCGTGCACCGACAAGGGCTCGTAGATGGAAGGCGTGTGTACATCGCGGCGCAGCCACACGCCGATGAGGGCGCGCGCGTCTTCGATCTGTTTGTCGCTCAGCGTCGGCGACTCCTGGCCGCTGACAATCATTTTTTTGGGGGGTGCCGCTGGGGCTGGTGATTTATTCAATTTCGACCTCTGCGATATTTCGTGCCATTTTGCATGCAAAACGTCATCAAGGCAAATTCGACTATCAACGCTGGCGCCGCAAGCGCAGCTTTGCCGATTGGCAGCGGGAGGTTTAGAATACCGAAAGCGTTTTTACGATACTGAATACCCTGGAGACAGCATGAAACACAAAGCATTCGCACTGGCCTGGTTGTGCGCCGCTTGGCTGGCGCCTTTCACTGGCGCGCATGCAGCCGATCCCTACCCGGTGTCCACGCTGCGCATCATCGTTCCCTTTGGCGCGTCTTCCGCCTCTGATCCAGTCGCGCGTAGGCTGGGCGATCTGCTGTCCAAGCAGATGGACATCACTGTGGTGGTGGAAAACCGCGAAGGCGGCAGTGGGCTGCTGGGCTCGATGTTGGTGGCCAACTCGCCACCCAATGGTTCCATCGTGATCCTCGTGGCCAACCCGCCCTTCGCGGCGGTGCCGCTCTTGCAGAAGAAGCCCGCTTACGACCCTGAGGCACAGTTCACACCCATTGCGCGGGTGATGACATCGGCCCTGATGGTGGTGGGCTCCAAGCATGCGCCCTTCACCACTTTTGCTGAAATGCGCGAGTACGCCAAGCGCAACCCTGGCAAGCTCAACTACGCATCGTCGGGCACCGGCTCGGCCAGCCACCTGAACATGGAGGCGCTCAAGCTCGCCACTGGCCTGGAAGCGACCTTCGTGCCCTACAAGAACACCGGCCAGCAGATGACCGATGTGATCGGCGGCCAGATCCAACTCAACGTGCCCTCGCTGCCTGGCGGCTACCCGCAGGTGAAGGCGGGCAATGTCAATGGCCTGGCGGTCGGCTCACTCAAGCGCAGCGCGCTCATGCCCGATGTGCCCACCTTCGCAGAAGTGTCTGGCCAGCCTGGCCTGGAAGCAGTGGTCTGGTACGGCATCATGGGCCCGCGCGGCATGCCGCCGGCCGTGGTCAGCCGCCTGAGCGCCGAGATCGGCAAGGCAGTGGCCAACCCGCAATTGATCGCCCTGATCGAATCGATTGGCGCCGAGCCGCACTATCAGCCCTCTGAGGAATTTGGCCTGGGCATCAAGCGCGGCATCGCCAGCGCACGCAAGCTGATTGATCACCTGAAGATTCCGCTGCAGGACTGAGGTCGCTGCCAAGGCCTCAGGTCACCGGCGTCAACTTGGCCACGCTCAAAGCCAGCCATTTGATGCCATGACGCGGGAAGTTCACCTGCGCACGGGCATCGTCACCCTTGCCTTCGACGGACATGACAGTACCTTCACCGAACTTGGTGTGAAAGACTTTCATGCCCGCGCGCAAGCCACTGGTGGCCGCCTTTTGCACCGGCACCGGCGGGCTGGCGAAGTTATCTTTGTTGAAGCCGCTGGCAGCGCCGGCCCGGGTGGACGGATAGCCCGCGCCATAGCCGAAGGTCGATCCGCCAAAGCTCTGGTTCTTCGGCGTGAGCCACTTGAGCGCATCTGGCGGCAACTCGTCAAAGAAACGGCTGCGGGTGTTGAAGCGGGTCTGCCCATGCAGCAGGCGAGTCTGCGAATAGCTCAGGTAGAGCCGCTGGCGGGCGCGGGTGATGGCCACGTACATCAGGCGCCGCTCTTCCTCCAGCCCGTCCTTCTCGGTCATGGAGCGCTCGCTGGGAAAGAGGCCCTCTTCCAGGCCGCTGATGAACACGCAATCGAACTCCAGCCCCTTGGCCGCATGCACAGTCATCAACTGCACCGCATCTTGCCCGGCCTGGGCCTGGTTGTCGCCTGATTCAAGCGCGGCATGGGTGAGAAACGCCGCCAGCGGCGAGAGCGTCTCGCCGGTCTCGCCATCGGGCGGCACGTAGTCGGGGGCTGGCTCATGCACTTGCGGCTCGCTCGGGTCCAGCCCCTGGCTGGCTGGCGACTGGCGCATGATGCCCGGCCCGAGTTCGTCCACCGGCAAGGCAATGGCATCGCGGCCAAAACCTTCCTGAGTGACAAAGCTTTCCGCCGCGTTGATCAGCTCTTCCAGGTTCTCCACACGGTCTGCGCCTTCGCGCTCACTGCGGTAGTGGTCGATGAGCCCCGACTCTTGCAGCACGATTTCAATGGTCTCGCGCAGGCTGAGCTCTTGCGTCTGCGCGCGCAGTCGCTCGATCTTTGAGACGAAGCTGGTGAGGTTGGCGCCGGCCTTGCCAGTGGTGGCATGCACCGCATCGTGCAGCGAGCAGCCGGCCGCGCGCGCGGCATCTTGCAGTTGCTCAAGGCTGCGCGCACCAATGCCGCGCGGCGGAAAATTGACCACCCGAATGAAACTGGTGTCGTCCCTGGGGTTCTCCAGCAGGCGCAAATACGCCAGCGCATGCTTGATTTCAGCCCGCTCGAAAAAGCGCAGCCCACCATAAACGCGATAAGGCACCGCAGCATTGAACAGCGCGGTTTCAATCACCCGGCTTTGTGCATTGCTGCGGTAGAGCACCGCGATTTCTTTGCGCGACAGCCCCGCCTGCGTGCCTTCACCGCGCACCAGGTGGCGCATTTCCTCAACCATCCACTGCGCCTCTGCCAGATCGGTGGGCGCCTCATACACCCGCACCGGCTCGCCCGGCCCCTGATCGGTGCGCAGATTCTTGCCCAGGCGCTTGGTGTTGCGGCTGATCAGCTCATTGGCTGAATCGAGGATGTTGCTGTGGCTGCGGTAATTTTGCTCCAGCTTGATCTGGTGCCTGACCTGGAACTCACTGACAAAATCGGCCATGTTGCCCACCCGCGCGCCGCGAAACGCGTAGATGCTCTGGTCATCATCGCCCACCGCAAAGACCGAGCCGGTCTCGTGCACATCGCTTTGCTCACCGTAGCCGGCCAGCAGTTTGATCCACGCGTACTGCAGCCGATTGGTGTCCTGGAACTCATCGATCAGAATGTGGCGAAAGCGCCGCTGGTAGTGTTCGCGAATCGGGTCGTTGTCGCGCAGCAGCTCGTAGCTGCGCAGCATCAGCTCGCCAAAATCAACCACGCCTTCGCGCTGGCACTGCTCTTCATAAAGCTGATAGATCTCGACCTTCTTGCGATCGTCCTCGCCGCGCACGTCCAACATGTTGGGGCGCAGGCCGTCTTCCTTGGCACCGGCAATGAACCACTGCAGTTCTTTGGCTGGAAAGCGCTCGTCGTCCACATTGAATTGCTTGCACAGCCGCTTGATCGCGGACAACTGATCCTGCGTGTCCAAAATCTGAAAGGTATTGGGCAGGTTGGCCAGCCTGTAGTGCGCACGCAAAAACCGATTGCACAGGCCGTGGAAGGTGCCTATCCACATGCCACGCACGTTCAGCGGCAGCATGGCCTGCAGCCGGGTCATCATCTCTTTGGCCGCCTTGTTGGTGAAGGTCACCGCCAGCAGGCCGCCTGGAGACACCTGCCCGGTGGACAGCAGCCAGGCGATGCGCGTGGTGAGCACGCGGGTCTTGCCCGAGCCGGCGCCCGCCAAAATCAGCGCATGCTCATTGGGCAGGGTCACGGCCGCCTGCTGTTCGGGATTGAGATCGTGCAAGAGCGGGGACGCCGCATCGACTGGTGGAAACATACCGCATTGTAGGAACCTGCTGGAATACTTCCCATCCAGCCAGCCACGGGTAGAATCAATCACCGGGCCCAAGCATCTTGCGGCCCGGTCTGCTTTGCGCCTTTGCCAAGCTGCCGGGCCACAGTCCAAGCGCTCACTGTTCAACTCACAACAACAGTTTTCTGGAGCTTGGTATGGAAATCTTCGATTACGACAATGTCCTGCTGCTGCCGCGCAAGTGCCGCGTGCAAAGCCGCTCCGAATGCGACACCAGCGTGGAGCTGGGTGGACGGAGCTTTCGCATTCCGGTGGTGCCGGCCAACATGAAGACCGTGCTGGACGAAGCCCTGTGCCTGTGGCTGGCGCGACACGGCTACTTCTACGTGATGCACCGCTTTGACCTGGACAACCTGAAGTTCGTGCGCCGGATGAAATCCCACGACGCCTTCGCCTCCATCTCTCTGGGCGTGAAAAAAGCCGACCACGACACCGTCGATCAGCTCGCAGCCAATGGCCTGGCGCCCGAGTACGTCACCATCGACATCGCCCATGGCCATGCGGACACCGTGCGCGACATGATCTTGCACTTGAAAGACAAACTACCCGCAAGCTTCGTCATCGCCGGCAACGTGGGCACGCCCGAGGCCATCATCGATGTAGAGAACTGGGGCGCTGACGCAACCAAGGTCGGCATCGGCCCGGGCAAGGTGTGCATCACCCGCATGAAGACCGGCTTTGGCACCGGCGGCTGGCAGCTCTCGGCGCTCAAGTGGTGCGCACGCGTGGCCACCAAACCCATCATCGCCGACGGCGGTATCCGTGAACACGGCGACATCGCCAAGAGCATCCGCTTTGGCGCCACCATGGTCATGATCGGCTCCATGCTCGCCGGCCACGAAGAATCGCCCGGCCATGAAGTGGAAGTGGACGGCAAGAAGTTCAAGGAATACTACGGCAGCGCCTCTGACTTCAACAAGGGCGAATACAAGCACGTCGAAGGCAAACGCATCCTCGAGCCCGTCAAGGGCCGCTTGTCGGACACACTGCGCGAAATGGAAGAAGACATCCAAAGCTCCATCAGCTATGCCGGCGGCAAGCGCTTGCTGGACATCCGCAAAGTCAATTATGTGATTTTGGGTGGGGATAACGCGGGTGAACATCTGCTGATGTAGGCGCCTCACCTGTCATTGCGGGCTCGACCCGCAATCCATGTCACCTGAGCAGTTGCATCGCCAGTTGGTTCAAGTGCTGCCCCGGCGCCACCAGGGCATCGAGCACGCTGAAATGATTGAGCCCCGGCAGTGCCTCGCACACCGGCACAGCGCCTTTGCCCCAGGCAGTTTCAATCAAACTGTTCTGGCGCAAATACTCTTCGCTCTCATCACCACCCACCACTGCATACAGCTTGCCCTGCGCCGGCGCGGGCAGCAAGGCAGGGCTGGCCTGGCGCACTTGCTGCTCGGTCAAGCCAAGCGAAGACTGCAAGTAGGGTGCATGCATCAGCGGCTCCAGATCGTAAAGCCCCGAGATCGACAACGCGTTCTTCACCAGAGCAGGCGGCAGATCAGCCGCAAGCACGGGCCACAGGCAGGACAGCATCATCGTGGCCAGATGCCCGCCCGACGAATGCCCCACCACGGTGATGCGTGCAGGGTCGCCCCCGCGACGCGCGATGTTGCGCCAAGTCCAGGCCAGCGCCCGCGCCATCTGCATAGTGATCTGCTCAACGTTCACCGCCGGACACAGCGCATGATTGGGCACCACCACGCACACGCCTTGCTGTGTGAACGCCGGCGCAATAAAAGAATGATCGCGCTTGTCCATCGAGCGCCAATAGCCGCCATGAATAAAAAACAGCACCGGCGCATCGGCCTTCGCCGTGGGGAAAATATCCAGATGCTCATTGGGCCCGCCGCCATAGCGCACATCCAGCTCACGCGGCTGCGTACGCATCACATCGCGTGAATCGGCGGACCAGCGCCGAAAGTGGTCCACATGCGCAGGCACACGCTCGCGGTTGTTGTACATGCGGTCCAGCCATTGGCTGCGTTCGTTGGAAACACTCATTGATAAAAGCGGACGTTGTGAATGCGCGTATCTTGGCACAGCCGCCCGCTCTGACGATGCCAAAGGAAGCGCTCGCAATTTTTGGCATAATTGCGCCCTGCTCCCGATTGCTTGCTGTATTTGCTAAGATACGGCCTGCTGTGGGGGGGTAGCTCAGCTGGGAGAGCGTCGCGTTCGCAATGCGAAGGTCGGGAGTTCGATCCTCCTCCTCTCCACCACAGCTTCTTTTTTTGTGTTTCAGTGGGCTCTTAGCTCAGTTGGTAGAGCAGCGGACTCTTAATCCGTAGGTCGAGTGTTCGAGTCACTCAGGGCCCACCACTGGAATCAAGGACTTAGCCGAAAGGCTAGGTCCTTTTTCATTTGCGAACGTGACGAAACGAACCGGTGCCTGTGGATCTTGGATGAGCCGCCGCCCGCAGGCGAACGGATACAGAACACTTCACAGGTATTCGTCCCCTCCTGCCTCTTGAGGGGCTGCTCCTGCCGCCCGGGGCGACCGAGCTCAACAGCGCCAGGTCAATCTTGAAGACCTTGTCCACGAGCCCGTTGCAGCACCAGCCTAGTCTGCAGGCCGCACCTCGTACGTGCCGTTTTCAACGTCGTAGTACTCACGGGTCCCGGGCAGATAGCCGCCAGTGACGATCATGAGATTGTAGGTATCGGACAGCCGGTTAACTTGGTGGATATCATGGGGCACCGCCCCCGAAAGTGCGACCTCTCCTGCATTGAGTATGCGGTCCTCGCTCAACTGCAACTGCGCCTTGCCCGCGGTTTTCCGGTCATCAGTCCTGGCGTAGGACCGGTAGCGAACCTGGCCGGCGTAAACGGACGTCGCGATCCAGGCGCCGTGGTTATGGGGATCGGTATCGCCCATGTCATTCCTGCGGTCGCCCAGGACGATCATCAGCTTGGGGTCGTAGTAGAGAATCCAGGAACCATTGGCATGGCTCGTCTTGCGCGGTGATCCGATTTCGCGCAGATCGTCCCTGCGCAGCAGCCTTTCAATCGCAGCAACAATCCGGGCCTTGTGAGGAACAGGGTCATCCGTTCCCTTCATGCAGTCACCAATCTCCTTTGCACACGCCCGCACTGCTTCGGCTGCGTCGTGCAATCGATCAATTTTTTCGCTCATGGGTATCTCCTGTGGTTTAGCCGCCAGCCCGTATCTCCGGGTTCACGCGACAGTCCAGCACCAACGGCCCTGGACGGCCCTCGTCAAGCCATCTCGTCACAACGCCGAGATCGCCGATGCCGCGGACAGTAGCACCGGCCGCTCCCATGGCTACTGCAATGTCGCTGAACGAGGGAGCGGGAATTCTGGCAAGTTCGGTCGGCAAACCCATGTCGACAAGGTAATTCACTTCCGCCCCGAACCCCTCGTCGTTCATGACGACGATCAACATGGGCAACTTCAGGCGCACGGTCGTTTCGAGATCGCCGAGTGCCATGGCCAGAGCACCGTCACCGGCGAAGCAGGCCACCAGGTCGTGCGGACGCCCGATTTGCGCACCGATCGCGCCACCCAGGCCCAGGCCCATGGCTCCGGCTTCCCCGGGCTGCATGAAATTGCGCACGGATGTGACCCCCATCAAGGCGTTGGCGAACCGTGCCTGGTGCCCGGAGTCGAGGCAAACGATCCGGTCGGCGGGCAACAGCCGGTCGAGTGCAAGGACCAGCGTGCGAGTGTCGACATGCGTGGGCGTGCTCTTGTCTCGGATTCCGTCCTGCTTGGAATAGCCCGCGAGTGCGTCCTGGGTTTCACGTGTCCGAAAGCCGATGGAATGGTGGCCGCGGGTCTCCAGCTCCTTGACGAGCGCCTCGGCAGTCAAGCGGACATCGGCGCGCACTGAAACCGTCGTATCCATGAAGAGCCCCAACGCGCGCTCGTCGCTGTCCACCTGGATGATGTGCGCCTTCGGAAAGAGAGAGTTGTTGTACGTCGTGAACTTGTTCAAGCCTGCACCGAAGCAGAGGACACAATCGGCCTGGGTGATCAGGTCGGATGCCACTGGAGTGGAGTAAGTCCCGCAGACCCCAATCGCGTACTTGTCGAAGTGGAAAAATCCCTTCGCAGGCATCGTCGTTGCAAGCAGCGCCCCCGTGAGTTCCCCGAGCCGTGCCAGCACGCGACCCGCATCGGACCGCACTGAGCCAAGCCCGGCAAGGATCAAAGGCCGCCTGACCGCCCAGGTCTCCTGCAACAGGTCTGCAATGCTTTCCACCACATCGGCTGGCGGTGCAAGCGGCGCGGGTTCCGGGTGCTGGGCCAGGGGAACTGCACCCGCCCCCTGGGACTTCAGCAGTTGACCGCTGAGCAGGAGCACCGCGGTGCCGTACCTGGATTCAGCTACGGCTTCGAATGTTGCCGTCACCGCGCCCTCGGCGGAATCGGGCTTGAAGCAACGGATGCCTGCTGTCTGCAAGACTGTCGAAGTCGAGAAATGCTTCAACCAGGCTGTCCGGTCGACCTCGCGGACCATCGATGGTTCACGTGCGTCTTCCTGCTGGCGCCCACCGCCACAGAGCAGCAAAACCGATGATCTCGCGCGATGTGCCGTATTGAGCGCAGTCAGGCAATTCGTGAGCCCAGGTCCGCCCGTCACAAGCGCAACGCCGGGAGAACCGGTGGCGCGGAAGAAACCATCGGCAGCCGCAACGGCGATGTTTTCGTGCCTGACAGGATGGTAGCGAATGCCCATGGCCACGCAGGCAACGACGAGGGGAGCGTTGTCCTCGCCCATCAGGCCGAAAATGCAGTGAACGCCGGACTGGACCAACGCATCGGCCACTTCCTCGAAGACCTTAGCGGGACCTTTCACACTATTCGCCTGCAGAGGTCACTGTGACTTGATACCGAGCGTCTTCACCAGCTTGCCGAGCATCTCGCTTTCTCCGCGGATACGCTGGTGGAACTGGTCAGGCGGCGTGCCGGCGGCCTCGATGCTGCGAGCAGCCAGCTTCTGGCGGACTTCCGGTGACTGGAGCACCACGGATGCTTCCTTGTACAAGAGCTCGATCCGGTCGCGAGGTGTTCCGGCGGGAACCGCCAGCCCAAGCCATGCGACGTGCTGAAAGCCTGGCAAGGTTTCCGAGATCGCAGGGAGATCCGGGAATTCGGAGATGCGCTTGAGAGACGTCACCGCCAAGCCGCGCACCTTGCCGCTCTTCATCTGCGGTCCCGCGCCGGCAGTCGTGAGGAAAGCCATATCGACGTCGCCGCCCAGCAGTGCGGCGATCAGGGGGCCCTCGCCCTTGTACGGGACATGGAGTGCCTCTACGCCCGCCTGCTGGCTCAGCAACGCCAGGCCAACGTGTGCAGAAGAACCGATGCCCGCGCTTCCCACGCTGATGCCGCCTGGCTTGGCCTTCATCGCTGCGATCAGTTCCGGGAGGTTCTTCGCGGGCAAGGACGGCTTGACCACGAGCACTGCGTAGTACTCGGCGAGTTGGATCACTGGCGCGAAATCGGTCGCCATGTTGTAGGACGGCTTGGCCTCCGACAGCGCGCCGATAAGGTTCGCATTGGCAATCAAAGTCATGGTGTGGCCGTCCGCCGGAGCCTGCGCCCCGACTGCCACACCGACTGTTCCAGTCACGCTTGGACGGTTTTCGACGACGATCGGTTGACCGAGCCGCTCACTCAGCGGCACGGCAACCATCCGGCCGATGAGGTCGACGATGCCGCCCGGCGCGTAAGGAACGATCAGCGTCATCCGCTTCGACGGGAATGCCTGTGCGGATGCCCCACCCGAGGTGAACCCCAGGCACAGCAGCACTGCGGCCGACGCCGCGCGAATGAGCGAATTCATTGGTTAGGCGCCACGTTGTCGAATCAAGGATAAAACTCGCGCGGACTGCGCGTGTGGGCAACTCTAAGTTTGGCGCCCAACATTGTCAATACAAAATTAAAATTGTCTATAGACAAAATCAAAGACAAGTGCGTTAGCGCAGCGCCTGGCTGATCTCCGCAGCGCAACGCTTGAGCTCCGCCACGAGCTTCTTGCGGCGAGCTGGATCCAGTTGCGCGCTGATGGCAGTGACGCTGATGGCCCGATCGACGCGGCCCACGGAATTCGCGACCGGAGCCGCGATGGCGGTGAGGCCTTTGCGGAAGTGAGCCTCGTCGGTTGCATAGCCCTGCTGGCGCGCGGCCGCGACTTCCCCGAGCCATTGCGTCCACGTGGGCGGAGTCTGCCATTCCACGCGGGAGAAGCCACGGCGTAACTCGGTTTCCGTAAAGTTGCCGAAGGCCGCCATCAGCCGACCGGATGCGCTTGTGAACAAGGGGCGCCGCGCGCCCGCAGAGACCAGGTCGCCCGGGATGACTGACGAGGCAAGGACCACCAGCAGGTCGTCTTCGGCGTCGCGCTCCTGCCCCGACGCGCCGACGCCGAACTCGCGCGACAGGCGGTTCAGGTGCGGCTGCGCAGCCTGCACGAAAGGGTTCTGCTGCGTGAGCTCGAGCCCTAAGGACAGGACCCCGCCGCCAAGGCGGTACCGCTTGGAGCCGGGGTCGTGCGAGACAAAGCGCGCAGCGGCGAGTTCACGCAGGATTTGCAGGCACGTGCTGGGGATGATCTCTAGCTCCCGGGCAATTCGCGCCAGTGGGAGGCCCTCCGCGTGCCGCGCCAGCAGCCATAGCACGGAACATGCGCGCCGCACGGCCGGCACTTCCCGGCGAACCGCAGGTTCCTCTCGCTTTCCCTTGACAGCGGTGAGTTTCGTCATGCCGACGCAACCTTCACGGCTCCCGTCGCGACGAGAGTGTCGATCTGCGCATCCATGCAGCCCACCGACTTCAACACTTCATCTGTGTGCTCTGCGATGCGCACACTTGCGAGGGCCCTCATGAGATCTCCTGGGATGAAACAAACCCCCAGAGTCTAGCGAACATGGCCCTAGGGCAATACCTTTGCCTAAAAACAATTTCACAACGAAGCTCAGGGATAGATCCCGCGGCTCCATCCCCCATCCACCGTGATCGTGAGCCCGTTCAGCATCTGTGCGCGCGCCGAAGCCAGGAATGCCACGACATCGGCCACTTCGTGCGGCCTGGCAGCGCGACCGAGCGGGAACGCAGCAAGACGCTCCGCACGCACTTGCTCGGGCGAACGTCCCTGCGCCTTGGCGGTGGCGACAGTGATGCTCTCCCAGCGCTCGGTTTCCACGACGCCCGGCGAGACGGCCTTCACCAGCACCTTGAACGGGGCGCCGAAATCCGAGAGTCCCTTGGTGAAGTTGACGAGGGCGGCATTGGCCGCGCCACCAGCCAGGTAATTCGGGTTGACCTGCCGCGCCGCAGCGCCGATGACATTGACGATGCAGCCGCCCCCTTGCTGCTGCATCAGTGGCATGACCGCGCGGGAGGCACGCACGTAACCGAGCAGCTTCAGGCTCCAGTCTTCCATCCATTGGGCATCCGGAATTTCGAGAAAATTGCCCGCGCGGATGGCGCCAGCATTGTTCACGAGAATATCGATGCGGCCCAGCCGTTCCTGGGCTGCCGACACCATTGCCTGGACGCCCTCCAGCGACTGGAGCTCGGCCGCGATGGCATGCACTTCCCCTCCCGTCCGGGAGACCACGCCCGCTGCGGCTTCTGCGAGCCGGCCCGCGTCGCGCGCCACGATCGCCACGCGGCATCCTTCTGATGCCATGACTTCTGCGCACGCCAGGCCGATGCCGCGGCTGCCGCCGGTGATGACCACAGTCTTGCCGCCGAGATGAAGGTCCATGTTGGCTTTGCGTCAACGCAGTGAATTTGTCGAAGGAGACAGGACCTTACAGAGGAAAGACTCGGCTGTCACCTCCGCCAGATCACTCCGCCAGATCATTGTCTATGCACATGTCGTTTGCATGTCGTTTGCATTGACACAATTTGAACGCGCAGTTAGCATGAAAAGAGAATTGTCGCGACAGGAGACGACAAGAGACAGGAGACGACAAGAGACAGGAGACAGCATGGTCGATGTGGAGCAGAAGGCGTGGCCCGAAGGTGACGTCACACGCGTCCCCTACTGGGTTTACGAGGACGAAGAGGTCTACGAGAAGGAGCAGCGCGGCATCTATCGGGGCGCGGTCTGGAACTACCTCTGCCTCGAAATCGAGATTCCCGAGCCTGGCGACTACCGCACGACATTCGTCGGCGACATGCCGGTGGTGGTCACCCGGGGGCCGGAGGGCGCGATCTTCGCTTTCGAGAATCGCTGCGCGCATCGCGGCAACCTGCTCGCGCTCGAGAACAAGGGCCGCGTCAAGGATTTCGTCTGCGTCTACCACGCATGGCGGCATGACCTGCAGGGCAACCTGATGAACGTCGCGTTCGCGCGTGGCGTGCAGGGCGAAGGCGGCATGCCGGCCGACTTCGACAAGACCCGCTACGGCCCGCGCAAGCTTCGCGTCACGACATTGGGCGGCCTGGTGTTCGGCACCCTGTCCCCCGACACGCCGCCCATCGAGGAATTCATGGGCGAAGCCGTGACCGCACGCTTGCGGCGTGTGCTGCACAAGCCGCTGCGCATCTATGGCTGCTACACGCAAGTGCTGCCGCACAACTGGAAGCTGTACCTGGAGAACGTCAGGGACACCTACCACTCCAGCATCCTGCACACCTTCTTCGCCACCTTCAAGTTCTCGCGGCTGACCCAGGGTGGCGCGGTGCTCGTTTCGGACAGCGGCGCCGGCCACTCCAGCTTCTCGCTCATACACAAGGGCGGCAAGGAGGAGGAGTACGAGAAGGAAAAACTGCGCAGCGACCAGAATCTGCTGTTGAAGGACCCGAGCCTGCTCGATGTCGTCGACGAGTATGGCGATGGATGTCAGGTGCAGATCGTTTCGATCTTCCCGGGCTTTGCCCTGCAGACCCTTCACAACTCGATCGCGGTGCGCCACGTGCTTCCGAAGGGACCCGACGAGACGCACCTGCACTGGACCTTCATCGGCTTCCAGGACGACGACGAGCGGCTGCAGCACATGCGCATGAAGCAGGCGAACCTCGCGGGCCCTGCAGGCTTCGTTTCGATGGAAGACGGCGCAATCGGCGGATTCGTGCGGCGCGGATGCGCCGCGGCACCGCAGGAGTCTTCTGTGGTCATGATGGGCGGTTCGAGCACCGGCACCTCCAGCTCCCGCACGGTGGAAAACGCGATTCGCGGTTTCTGGAAGATCTACCGCAAGCTGACGGGGGTGTGATGAAGACTGCCGACTCCACCGCACGCGACGCAGTCTGCACGGCGCTTGCCGACCTCATGGAGGATTACGCTCGCGCTATCGACCGCGACGAGCTGGAGCGCTGGCCCGACTTCTTCGAGGCAAGCTGCATCTACAAGGTGACTTCCCGCGAAAACGTCGCGGCCGGCTACCCTGTGGGCGTGATCTTCGCCGACTCGCGCGCAATGCTGCAGGACCGCGTCAAGGCCTTGCGAGACGCGAACATCTATGAGCGGCAGTGCTACCGCCACCTCATCGGCCGCCCGTGGATCACGCATGCCGATGGTGAATCCGTACGCGCCGAGACGAGCTTCGTCGTGGTGCGCACCATGCGCGACGGAGCATCCAGCTTGTTCGCAAGCGGCAGTTATCACGACGTGCTGCGCGTGCGCGAGGATCGGCTCAGCTTCGTCGAGCGCATTGTTGTGTGCGATAGCTCGCGCATCGACACCTTGTTGGCGCTACCCCTGTGACGACGTACGAAAGCTCAAAATCGATGGGGCTTACCAGCCAGATTTCCGAGTTCGTCCTGCGCAAGGCGGACATCGAATTCACGGCCAAGGAGCTGCAGGCGGCGAAAGTGCTGATCCTGGACGTGGTCGGGGCCTGCATCAGTGCCCGCAGCGAACCGGTGACACAGTCCGTCGCCGGCTATGTCAACGAAAGCGGCGGCAACGGCGAATGCAGTGTGCTCGGGCAGCGATTCAAGACATCGCTGGGCCATGCGGCCTTCGTGAACGGCACCACGGCTCACGCGCGGGAGCTGGAAGCGATCGGGCAGTACACGGGCAGCAACCCGTTCACCGTGATCCCGGTCGCACTCAACGTCGCCGAGAAGTATGGCCGCAGCGGACGCGAAGTGATCGAGGCCGTCATTCTCGCCCTCGATGTGCAGGTGAAACTGGGGATGGCAGGTCCCGGCCTCTTCGACCGGGGCCTGGGAAGCATCGGCAACTACGGCGCCTTCGGCTCGACTGCCGCAGCCGGACGGCTCATGGGCCTGACGGTGGAGCAGATGCGCCATGCCTTCGGCATCGCCATCAGCCAGGCGTCCGGCCAGCAGCAGCACACGGGTTCGATGACGCACCTGCTCGAAAGCGGCTTCGGCTGCCGCAATGGCGTCACGTCGGCGAGCCTTGCGCGCAGAGGCGTTACCGCGAACCCGAACATGATCGAAGCGAAGCAGGGTTTCTTCGAAGTCTACAGCTCCTTCGGCAGGGGATACGACCTTGCAGGTGTCGCAGAAAAGCTCGGCAAGCCCTGGAGCATCACGGACATCTACATCAAGAAGTACGGCAACTGCTTCATGAACCATCGCTCGATGGACGCGCTGCTGCAACTGATGGACGAACACGAGTTCCGCCTCGACGACGTGGAGTGCGTGCGCGCGGAGATCCCTCCCTTCATCGCCGACCTGCTGCGTTTCGAGGATCCGCAAGACGGTGCGCAGGCGAAGTTCAGCCTGCACCAGGCGCTGGGCGCACTGCTCGTCGACAGTGAGGTCGAACTTCCCTACCTACGGCCGTTCACGGACGCGGGTGCGATCGAACCCTTGTACCGTGCAGCGCGCAGGAAGGTCGAGGTCATCGTTCGCACCGACATGACGGGCGGGCGCTCGGTGCCTTACACCCAGCCGGTGACGGTCGTGTTGAAGTCGGGCCGGGAGCATCGAGCCGAAGTGGGCGCGCGGCAGCTGAAGGGAGGCGCAGACAACCCTCTCAGCCGACCGGAGCTCGCCCAGCGGCACAAGGCCATGACGGCGGGCTTTCTCTCGCCGGCGCAGGCCGAGCGCAGCATCGAATTGGTGGAGCGGCTCGACGAGCTCGCATCCATATCCGAACTGATGGATCTCTGTACTTTCGGCGACGCCGGAAGCTGAAGTCATCACCAATGAAGGAGACAATTTCATGAAACTGTATCGGTGGCTTGCCTGCGCGGCAAGCAAGGTGACGCTCGGGCGCATGCTGCTCTGCGCGGTTGCAATCACGGCCGGGACTGCGGGCGCGCAGGAAGCCTACCCCTCGCGACCCATTCGCATCGTCGTCCCGCTGCCCCCGGGCGGCCCGGGCGATGCATTGGCGCGCGCCATCGCCCCACCGCTGGCGAAGCTGCTGAACGCCACGGTGATCGTCGAGAACCGCGGCGGTGCCGGCGGGTCGCTCGGCGTCGGCTACGTGGCGAAGACGCCGCCGGACGGATACACGCTGGGCTTCGTCTCCGCAGGCACGCAATCGATCAACCCCTTCATCTACCCGAAGCTGGCCTACGATCCGCGCAAGGACTTCGAGCCCATCTCGCCGCTCGCCTCCTACGTGAACGTGGTGCTGTGCAATCCCAAGGTGCCTGCGAACAACATGGCGGAGCTGCTTCGGGCGGCCAAGGCCAGCCCGGGTTCGATCACCTTCGGCTCCGGCGGTCTGGGCACCTCCACTCATCTCACGATCGAAACCATCAAGTACGTGTCCGGCGCGCCGCTGCAGCACGTGGCATACCGCGGCGCAGCGCCGGCGATCACCGACCTGATCGGTGGCAACATCGCCTGCGTGGTCGACACGCTCGCCACGACCTTGCCGCACGTGAAGTCCGGCAAGATCAAGGCGCTGGCCGTCACCGGCGCCAAGCGCAGCCCCTACGCGCCCGAGATGCCCACCATGGCCGAGTCGGGTCTCCCCAACTTCGAGGAGGCATCGGGCCAGCTGTGGCTGGGCCTTGTCGCGCCCGCGGGCACGCCTAAACCCATCGTCGACAAACTCAATGCAGCGTTGCAGGAGCTGCTACGTGACGACCCTGCCACCCGCAAGGTGCTGGAGGTACTGGGCTACGACCCCTTCTCGCTGTCGCCTGCGCAGTTCGCGCAATACCTGGAGCGCGACTACGAGAAGTGGGGTCGCATCGTGAAGGCCACGGGCGCCAAGGCGGAATGATGAACGCAGCAGCGCTCCCCACCGGGTTCATCGGCCTGGGCGCCATGGGCGCGCCGATGGCCGGCCGCATCCTGGCCGCCGGCATCCCGCTCGTCGTCAACGACCGCGATGCGAAGAAGGTCGACGCGCTGTGCGCTGCCGGTGCCGAGGCCGCGCCCAACGCGAAGGAGATCGGCAGGCGCTGCGCGCGGACAATCGTGATCGTCGAGACGGCCGCGCAGGTGCGCGACGTGCTGCTCGGCCCCGCAGGGCTTGCCGCCGGCGCCGTGCCGGGGCACCAGGTGGCCTGCATGGCCACCATCGACCGCCACGCCCTACGCGCCATGACCGAGGAGCTGGCGGCGCGGCGCATCGACTTGATCGACGCGCCCGTGAGCGGCAGCACTGAAGGTGCAATTGCCGGCAGCATGGCGATCTTCGTGGGCGCCGACGAACAGGGCGCGCGCGGCTTCGACGGCTGCTTCCGCGCCATGGCGAAGAACATCTTCCACATGGGCGGCCTCACGAAGGGGCTCGAGATCAAGCTGCTGAACAACATGCTCGCACAGACCAACTCGGTGGCAGTGGCCGAGGTGCTTGCGATGGCCGCCAAAGCGGGGCTGGACCTCCCCACCGTCATTGCGGCGATCAAGGTCGGCACCGGCAACAGCGCCGCATTCGAGTTGCGCGCACCGCGCATGATGCGGCGCGATTTCACTCCTGGGGGGACGAACGACATTTCGTACAAGGACCAGGAGCTGGAAACGGCGTTCGCGAAAGAGCTCGGTGTTCCGGTTTTCCTCGCCAACGTCTCGCAGCAGGTCTACCAGATCGCCCGCGGCATGGGCCTGGGCAAGGAGGACGGCTCCTCCCTGATCAAGGTATATGAAGCGCTGAGCGGGATGAACCGCGACCGGGCAGATCCGTGACGAAACACAAGGAAGCCCCGCTCCCCATTCCGCCTTCCCGCACGTTCGCGAGGAGCGACTTCGGATGACGGGCCTCGACTTCCAGAAGCACGTGAACAACGCGGCCCTGACCAGCCTGATCGCGGGGGCGAGGTTCGACTTCCTTGCGGAATTCATCTGGCCGATCATTTCGGAAGACGACATCCTGATGATCGCGACGATGCAGGTGGATTTCCTGAGCGAGTTGAAATACGGCATGCCCGTGTTCACCGGCACCCGGGTCGAGAGCCTGGGCCGTACATCGGTGCGCCTCGGCCACGAGGTAGCCGCAGAAGATGGCCGCGCGATCCAGCAGCCGGGTCACGTACTGGCCGGAGATGCCCCAGTCCGCAGCGATATCGACGCACTCGTGGCTGAAGTCGTCAGCCACCGTCAGAAACTTGATGCGCCGGTAGCCAAAGCGTCGGTGCGCCCGGGCGATCTCGACGATCTTGCCCTTGAGATCTCTGGTCATTCGGTCGGTCTCGGGCGGGTGGCGCAAGCTGTCGCGGGATAGCCCCCCCACAAGGCGGCAGGCACGGCGCTCGGACAGGTGGTGTTCCAGCACCATCTTGCCGATCGCCTCGCGCTTGGCTTGTGGGGCTAGCGCATTACCCCGAGAACGCTCTTGAGCGCATGCATGTCCAGGTGCGCCTCGGCCAGCAACTTCTTTAGCTTGGCGTTCTCGCCTTCGAGCTCACGCAGTCGCTTGGTGTCGGGCACATCCATGCCGCCGTACTTGGCCCGCCACTTGCAAAACGTCGCGTCGCTGAAGCCGCCCTTTCGGCACAGCTCCCTGATCGGCAAACCGGCCTCGGCCTGCTTGATGAACCCGATGATTTGTTCTTCGCTGAATCTGCCTTTCTTCATGTCCGTCATTCTCCTGGTTGACGGACTTCCTGGAAATTACGCTGGTACGGCTGGCAGGGGGCAGGTCAAACAGTCTTCACGGGCATTTTGGTGAATGTAGCCGGGCCGGTCTCCTCATTGAGAAATGATTTGGCTTGCCCGCATAAAACGCCGCGGGATATGATGGCCCGCAGCGGGGTCGCGGACGGCGGCCATGGCCGCGCGGCGCCGGGCACGCTGCACACCCAACCAAGGACACATCATGAAGCCGATTTCGTACTTCCGCCCGGCCGCCTTAGTTGGCGCTTTCGTCCTGTTGTTGCAATGTGCCGTGCAGGCACAGTCGGTTGCCGCCGACTACCCGAATAGACCGGTGCGGGTGGTGGTGCCGTTCACGCCAGGCGGCGCGGGGGACCTGGTGGCGCGAACGATCTCTAACCAGCTGGCCTTGCGCCTGAAACGGCCGTTCATCGTCGACAACCGCGCGGGCGGCGGCGGCGTCATCGGCGCCGACGCGGTGGTGCGCTCGGCCCCAGACGGCTATACCATTCTGTTCCACAGCGGCGCCATCACCATCGACCCGAGCTTCAGGAAAAGTCTGCCCTACGACGTGCGGCGCGATCTGGTCCCGATCACCATGGCGGTGACCGGACCGTTCGCCGTCCTCACCAGCACCGCCACGCCGGCGAAGACGCTGCCAGAGCTGCTGGCGCTCGCGAGGGCCCGGCCGGGAACCCTCAACTTCGGCTCGACAGGGCTCGGAACATCGATCCACCTGGGCTCCGAGCTGCTCAAGTCAACGGCAAAAGTCGACATCGTCCACGTGCCATTCAAGGGCGAGGTGCCGGCACTGATGGCGTTGAGCAGCAACGAAATCCAGATACTGGTCAACACTATTCTCTCTGCCAGACCGATGATTGACTCCGGCAAAGTGCGCCTGCTTGCCGTCACCGGCCGCAACCGCTCTGCCGTGCTCCCAGACGCCCCGACGGTGGCGGAAAGCGGCGTGCCGGGCTACGAATCGGGGGTCTGGCTGGGTTTCTTCGCGCCCGCCGGCACGCCCAGGGATATCGTCAACAAGCTCTACACCGAAATCCGGGCGGTGCTGCAACAACCCGAGGTGAAGGCGCAACTGCTCGAGAAGGGGCTGGAAGTCGCCGACTACCCGCCCGAGGAATTCGCGAAATGGATAGACCAGGAAATCACACGGTGGGGCGCGGTGATTCGCGCCGCCGGCATTGAGCCGCAGTGATTTTGCAACGACGAATCCCGCGCGAGCATAGAGTGAACGACGGCTACCGTTTCGCCCACGACGGTTTGCGCTTTTCCAGGAAGCTGGCCACCCCTTCCTTCGCCTCTGGGGAGTCCCACATGTCTGCGGCGCCTTCCACCGTGTAGGCGAAGTTATCCGGCTGCTGATTCGTGGAGACGTAGGCCAGCACCAGCGCGAGTTCCTCCTCGATTGCGCTGTCGAGTTGCTCCGGGGGCACGGCCGCGTGCAACAGGCCGTACTGCACCGCCTCGATTCCGGAGAACGGGCGCGCGGTGAGAATCAGCCGGCGCGCGTTGGAGATGCCGACCCGGCGAGCGACGTAGGGAGCGATCATCGCCGGGACCAACCCGAGCCGCGGCTCCGTGATGGCGAATGTACCGGCGGTGGTGCCGATGGCCACGTCCGCGACCGCGATGAAGGATGTTCCTCCAGCGAATGCAGAGCCGTTCACCCGGGCGATCAGCGGTTTGGACAGCACGTCCATGTCGCGCAGCAGATGGGCGAGCTTGCTCGCCTCGGCGAGGCGCTCGTCCCGGCTGGTGCCGCGCTGGCTGCTCTGGTAGCGCAGGTCGCCGCCAGAGCAGAAATTCTTGCCTTCTCCCGTGAGCACCACGACGCGCACCGAAGGGTCCGCCTCGATGTCGGCAAAGGCGGCGCGCAGCTCCTCCCACATGGTGCCGTTCATC
The DNA here is from genome assembly GCA_947476285.1 of Comamonadaceae bacterium. Classification (GTDB taxonomy): domain Bacteria; phylum Pseudomonadota; class Gammaproteobacteria; order Burkholderiales; family Burkholderiaceae_C; genus Ramlibacter. The sequence goes on from CANJPU010000030.1 coordinate 56,204, forward strand.
CTAGAAACGGCAGTTGGACGCGCTCGAGTGGGTGTCTGGCGAGCCCGATGGCAAGGCGTGACGACGCCGCAGGCTAATGCCTGCAAGGAGGAGCAACGCAGCCAGCGGGTTTGCCAGACAC
>CANJPU010000031.1 GCA_947476285.1 Comamonadaceae bacterium
AGGTCGGCGGTGTGCAACTCGCTACTCGCCCTTCGGCCGATCCGCTCAGACAAGCACACCGAGCATGAATTGAAGCGCTTCGCGCCCCGACCTCAGGCCGCAAATCCCAGCCGCCCCAGAATGAGCGCCTGCCGGGCATCGCGTGGCGCGACGGGGACGGGGTGGGCGTGCGAGGAGGTCAAGACATTCCGCGCGCACAGGTCCCGCTTGCGCAGCCCAGATCACTGGGCCCGAAACCTTCGCGCGCAACCCAGTTATCGGTCGCGGCAGGCGCAAGGCGGCCAGGGCTCATTCTGGGGCGGCTGTGATTTGTGCTCTGGGGTCGGATCGCGCGCAGCGCGACACGTTGTCATGCTCGGTGCCCCTGTTTGAGCGGAGCGGCCGAAGGGCGCGCAGCGAGTTGGGCACCGCCGACCCCAGAGCACAAATCACAGCGGAGTCGAAGCGGAGCGTAGACCGCCACAGCATGAGCCCTGGCCGCCTTGCGCCTGACGCGACACGCGACACATACCGCATGAAACGAAGCGCGACACATTAGCGCAGCGTACAAGGCCAGCACCTAGTGGAGTGTTTAACACAATTCAGCACAAAAATCCGCGTCTTTGCCGCCCTGGCGTCGTTGCAAATCCGCGCGATGCCACTGGGCATCGCTGTGGTTTGCGCCTAGCCAGGACGACAAATCCATCGGTTTTATTAAGTGCTGCATAGAGTGAAACACTACACTAGTTGCGGCCCACCGGGGCAGCCTGCAAAGCATCCCCAGGGGACATTTCTAACTCGCACGAAAAGCGGACATTTCCAATTTTCGTTGACACAAACGCAAAATACTTAACTACTACGCCTTGTCATGCTACCGGCCTGCTGCCCTTGAGGGTGATGCGGTGCATCACGCGCCGGTGGCCGTGGTAATCATTGACCGGGTTGTGCAGGCAGCAGCGGTTGTCCCAAAAGGCCAGCGCGCCCACGCTCCAGGCGAAACGGCAGGTGAATTCGGGCCGCACCTGATGCGCAAAGAGAAACTCCAACAGCCCGCGGCTCTCGGCATCGCTCATGCCCTTGATGCCCATGGTGTGGGCTTCATTGACAAAGAGCGACTTGCGGCCAGTCTCGGGATGGGTGCGCACCACCGGGTGCTCGGCCCGGTACTCGGCCTTGGCGTCTTCCTTGGCGTCGGTGCTGATGCGGTCTTCGCGGGTGCGCGAGACATCCGCCTTGGCCGATGTACTGATGCCCACCAGCCCTGAGAGAAGCTGCTTCATGGTGGGAGACAGTGCTTCGTAGGCAGCGCACTGGCTGGCAAACAAGGTGTCGCCACCGTAAGGGGGCAACTGCCGGGCCAGCAGCATGGTGCCCATAGGCGGCTCTTCCAGGTAGGTGGTGTCGGAGTGCCAGACGCCACCGAAGTTGGCGGTTTCATGCTCAAGCTTCTTGACTTCGATGATTCTCGGATGGCCAGGCAAGCCCTTGATGAAGGGGTATTCCACCGGCTCGCCCAAGGCTTGCGCGAACTGCATGAATTGATCGGCGCTGAGCTCCTGGTCGCGAAAGAACACCACCTGGTGTTCGAGGAATGCTTTCCTGATTTCCGTGACCTGCTCTGGTCATCTGATCCGCCCGCAGCATACACTGCACCAGTGTCCCGCAAACTCCCACTCGATTGACAGGTACCGACGATGAACTCAGTTCTCTCTCCTATCCGTTTGATTTTGTTCGTGCTGGCCGCGATGCTGGCCTCCACTGTGTTCGCACAGGCCTACCCCAATCGTGCTGTAAAAATCATTCACTCCTTCGGCGTTGGCAGTGGCAGCGACCAGATCGCGCGAATCGTGGCGGCCGAGTTGCAGACCAGTTTCAAGCAGCCCTTCGTGGTCGAGCCCAAGCCCGGCGCGGCAGGATTCATCGCCGCGCAAGAGGTGATGAAGGCCGCGCCGGATGGCTACACCTTGTTCATGGCGCCCAGCACGGTGCTGGCGGCCAACTCCAGCCTTTTCAAGAAGCTGCCCTACGATCCCGTCAAGGATTTCTCGCCAGTGGGTCTGATCTGCACCGTGCCCACTTTGCTGGTGGTCGATGCCAACCTGCCGATCAAGAGCGTGGCCGACTTGCTGTCCTATGCCAAGGCCAAGGGCCATATCAGCTACGGCTATGGCAGCAGCACCGCGCAGATCGGCGGCGCTGCACTGACCAATGTGAACAAATTGAACGCCACCGGCGTCGGCTACAAGAGCAGCACGCTGGCGCTGACCGATGTGGTTGGCGGCCAGACTGCATTCATGTTCATCGACATCGGCGCCAGCCAGGCGCTGGTGCAAGCCGGTCGCGTGCGCCCGATCGCGGTGGCCAACGAAGAACGCAGCGCGCTGGTGCCCGATCTGCCTCCGATTGCCGCCACGCCAGGCATGGCCGGCTTTGAGCTGACCGGCTGGGCCTCCATGGCCGGCCCCGTCGGCATGCCCGCAGAGATTGTAAGCCGCCTGAACGCCGAGATGAACCGCATCCTCAAGCGCAAGGACATCAACGACAAGCTGCTGGGCATAGGCTGCGAAGTTGCCACCACCACGCCCGATGAATTCGGCCGCTACATCCAGAAGCAGATCGCGTCTTACGCGCAGAAGGTGCGCGAGGCGGGGGTGCAGCCGCAGTAGCTCAGACTTCTCGCGTCTTGGCCGCCGCAAACACGCCCTGCGGTCGCATCGACAAGATGACCACAATCGCCAGCAGTGCCACCATGGATGCGCTGCTGGTGGATACATAGGCGCCGGCCAGGCTCTCGGCCACGCCCAGCGCCAGGCCGCCCAGGAACGCACCCAGAATGCTGCCAAATCCGCCCAGCGCGGCGGCGGCGAAACTGCGGATCAGAAGCGACGCGCCATTTTGGTCGCTCAGCACGGTGGCCTGGCTTTGCAGCAGCATGGCCAGTGTGGCGATGATGGCCGCAAGCGCCCAGGACAGGCGCGATACCGATGAAGCCGACACGCCAAGAAGGCGCGCGGTGGTGCGGTCTTCGGAGATGGCCTGCATTTGCACACCGAATGGGCTGCGAAAAAAGAGCTGCAGGCACACGGTAACGATCACGCCCACCCCGATGCTCACCAATTGCTCATACTGGAGCAGCAGGCCAGCCACTTTCACTGAGCCGATGAACGGCGAATCGATCTGGCGGCTCACCGGCGACCAGTTCAATTGAATCACCGCATTGATCAAGACCAGCATCGCAAAGGAAATGATCATGGTGGAAAAGTGGCTCTTGGACAGCAATGGCCGGATGGCCACCCGCTCGATCACCAGCGCAAGGCCCACAGCGCAGACCAATCCGGCAAGCACCGCGCCGAGGTAGTTCATGCCAAAGGCGCTCTGCATGGACCAGATGACAAAGACCGGCAGCAAGCCCATCTCGGCCATCGCGAAGTTGGCCACCGAGGTGGCCTTGAGCACCAGCACGATGGCCAGTGCCAGCAGTGCATACCAACTTCCAACTTGCAGGCCAGTGATTACATATTGCATGGGTCAGTCCACCTCATCGTTTGGATGGTGTTGCGCGCTCTTTTGGCCTGGGTTGAGCCGCCGCCAGGTTTCTCAATTGCACCTTCTGGATCTTTCCTGTCGGCGTTTTTGGCAAGGCGCCGATGAACTCGATGAAGCGGGGCACCGCGAAGCGCGGCACCTTGCTGTCGCACCAGGCCCAGACCGCCTCCGCCTCTATCGTTGCACCTGGCTCTCGCACCACATACAGCATCACCTCGTCCTCGCCTTCGCCTTCATCTGCGGGCACCGCGATCGCAGCGCATTCGATGATGCCGTCCATCGCCAAGACGGCTTGCTCGATCTCGGCTGAGCTGATGTTCTCGCCCTTTCGGCGAATCGCGTCCTTGAGCCTGTCCACCCAATAAAACCAGCCTTCGCTGTCTTGACGCAGGCCGTCTCCGGTGTGAAACCACAGGTTTCGGAAGGCGGCGACCGTGGCCTCCGGACGGCGGTAGTACCCCTGCGTGAGTGTCCAGGCGATCTTGGGCCGGATCACCAGCTCGCCCAGCTCACCCGCCGGCACTTCCTGGTCTGTCTCGGGGTCCACCAGCTTCATGTCATAAAGATCGGTCATTGCCAGGCCAAACGAGCCTTGTGGCCTGGGCACGTTGTAGGGTGTCAGGATGGGTATGCCAATTTCGGTAGAACCGAACACATCGACAAAGGCCTCGATGTCAAAGCGCTTCTTGAACTCCTCGACGATGCGAAAGTTCACGGGGGCGGCGAACACGCAGCGCAGTTTGTTGTCCGCATCCTCGGAGGTAGGCGGCTGCTTCCACACGTAGTCCATCATCACGCCCAGCAAATTGGTGTGGGTAGCCCCGCATTCGCGCACCGCGCCAAGCCACGCGCTCGCGCTGAAGCGCTCACCCATCACGTAGCGCCCGCCAGCGATCATCGCTGCATAGGCAGTGAGAAATTGTGCGTTGGCATGAAACAAGGGCAGAGGCGAGTAGTAAACATCGTCGGCCTTCATGCGGGTGAGCGACACACACGCGTCGGCAAACAAGTAGTTGTGCGCGTGGGTTGTCATCACGCCCTTGGATGGTCCGGTGGTGCCCGAGGTGCAAAAGATGGCGGACATGTCCTGCACCTGTGCTTCGGGCAGCGCGGGCACTTGCAGCAAGCGCTGGCGCAGCAGCGAGAAGGGCTGCGACTTCAGGCCTGCCGCCTCGGCCGCAGCCATCGCCGGAGCCGCACGCTGCGCATCGCCGATCACAAACAGGCACTCAATGCTCTCAAGCGCCTGCTTCACATCCAGCAAGGCCGACATCAGCTCGGCCTGCACGACCATGAAGCGCGGTGCCAGCAAAGAGACTTGATGCGCCAGGAAATTGCCGCGGTAATCCACGTTGATGGGCGCCTCCACCATGCCTGCGAACACCGCACCGAACCAGGCACTGACAAACTCCGCGCAATTGTGGGCGAAGATGCAGACCAGTTCCTCGCGCTTGCCTCCGCGCATGATCAGATGCCCGGCCACAGTGCGTGCCTCCTGCAGCACCTGCGAATAGCTCAGTTGCACCGACTGATGCGGCACTTCCAGATAGATCTTGTTGGGCTGCTGGCGCGCCCGCACGGCCAGCACCTGGGGCAGGGTCCACTGCTGGCGGTCTTCAAAGGTGGCGGTGAAGGCGTCGTAGCGTCTTGTCATGGTGGTGAGTGAGTCATTCAGGTGACGGGTGTCTCTTGGGGGGTCGGGATGTGCCACAGTTCTGGCATCGGGTCCAAGCCGGCGGTCAAATCTGGCAGCATCCGCCGTGCTGCGGCAAGCAGACTGGCATCGTCCCAAAGCCGGCCCTGGGAGATCTCGGCATGCACCCCCCATGCCTTCATCCACTGCACGACGCCACCATAGACGACGAAGAGTTGGCCGGTGATGCGTGCCGCGTCAGGTCCGCATAGGAAGGCCAGCCAGGGAATGATGCAGCGGGCATCCCAGGGATCGAAAGCATCGCCTGGCGGCGCAGCGATCTGGGGAAAAGAAGCCAGCGCCATCGGTGTGCGCGCGCGCGGCGAAATGCAATTGACCGTGACGCCGTAGCTTGCAAGCTCGCGTGCGCAGGCCAGCGTCATGCCCGCAATGCCGGCTTTGCTGGCGCAGTAACTCAGATGCCCCGCATGGCCGAAAAGCCCTGCCTCGGACGAGGTAAAAATCAGCCGCGCATCCACAGATGAGCCGGTCGCGCGGGATCGCTCGCGCCAGTGGCTGGCTGCAAAACGGGTGGGCACGAAATGCCCTTTCATGTGAACGCGGATCACATCGTCCCATTCGGCCTCGCTCATGTTAAAGACCATGCGGCTGCGCTCAATGCCCGCGTTGCACACCAGAATATCAAGCGCCCCCGTGGCCTCAAGCGCCTGCTCGATCAGGAGGCGCCCGCTCTCCCAATCGGACACATCGGCCCGATTGGCTTGCGCTTTCCCGCCTGCAGCGTGTATCTCATCGACCACCCGATCGGCCAGCCAGTGCGATGCGCCGCTGCTGCGGCCGACATCGTTCACGATGACAAATGCGCCCCTGGCCGCCAGGCCCAGCGCCTGCGCGCGGCCCAGGCCCTGCCCCGCGCCGGTGACGACAGCCACCTTGCCTTCAAGGGAACTCATACTTGCATTTGCTGACGGCATAGGCGCGCAAATGTGCAACTAACGTGCCATTGCAATTGCGGCAACATGGCGAGCGTGTTTGCCCGGACTGGAGACAACTGTTGTCGCCGTCGACAGACGTGCGATTGCGGCTGTACTTCATCAGTACAGCGCCGGCCTGTGATTAGCGAACCGCCCGCTTGAGATCGCTCACACGACCCGAAGCAGCCTCACATCCTGGGTATACCCGTATGCAGGAGCCGTGCCCAGGCCTGTGGCATGCAAACTGCTTCGAGGCGCCTTCGAGCCAACAACAAAGCGGCCGTTCGCCGGCTCTCACGATGTCCAGATTCAAAAACAAAGGAAGCACGGTATGAACCGCGACGGGCGTGAACGCTCCTCGCAAGGCAGCCGCATGATGGTCGCGCTCGCGGCTGTGGCACTCGCCGTTGCCTTGCTGCTGCTGCCGCGCTATGTAAACACCTACCAGCTCTACGTCGCATCCTTGTGGCTGGTGATCGCCACCGCCGGGCTGGGCCTGGTGATGATGATGGGCTGGTGCGGACAAATGGCCCTGGCTCAACCCGCCTTCGTTGGCATCGGTGCCTATGGCACGGTGTACCTGGTGGGTCTGGGCTGGCCCTGGCTGGCCGCCGCGGCAGCAGCCTCACTGGTGGCGGCGGTCGTAGGCATTGCCATCGGTCTGCCCACCAGTCGTCTGCGCGGTTTCTATTTTGCAATTGCGACGCTGGCGTTCACGGAGTTGATTCACAAGATCTTCATCGAGGCCAAGACCATCACCGGCGGTGTGTCGGGCAAGCCCGTTGAACCGATTTCAATTTTCGGCCTGGACAACGATGCCAGCCGCTGGTATGTGGTGCTGGCCATCGCGCTCATCACTGCGGCAACGCTGCTGCGCATTCGCCGCATCAGCTTCGGTCGGCGTATGCACATCATCAGAGATGCGCAAATCGCTGCCCCGGCGCTCGCCATCAGCCCGACCCGAACCAAGCTGGCGGCCTTCGCCTTGTGTGCCTTCATCGGCGGTCTGGCCGGCGCTGGCTACGCGCAGACTGTCGGCTATGTCACTCCCAGCAGTTTCGGTGTCTCTCTGGTTCTGCAGTTGCTGGTGGTTGTCTTTGTCGGTGGTGCGAGTTTCGTCGCGGGACCTTTCCTGGGCGCGGCGCTGGTGGTGGTGCTGCGCGAGACCATGCAGGATTTCGGTCAGTGGCAAAACGTGGTCTATGGCCTTTCTCTGGCGGTGGCCATCTTCTTCCTGCCCGAAGGCCTGGCCTCATTGGCTGTTCGAATCAAACGCATGCGCTTGGGCCGCGCCAGGGCGCCGGCAGGGGTGAGTCACGCAAAGGGCCAGGCATGAGCGCGTCCATGCTCGAACTCAACAACTTGTCTGTTCGCTTTGGCGGCAACGAAGTGCTGATCGGCATGAACTATTGCGCCAAGCCAGGCTTCAACGGCCTGATAGGCCCCAACGGCGCCGGCAAGACCACCGTGTTCAACACCATCACTGGTTACGTCATGCCGCATGCAGGAGGCGGTGCGCTGGACGGACACCCGCTGCCCCTTGGCAAGCCCATCGCCTCAGCTCGGCTTGGCATTCGCCGCACCTTTCAGACGCCCAAGCTGGTGGCTGAACTTTCCGTTCTCTCCAATGTATTGATCGGCGTCGACGCCACACTGGCTGGCCTGCGCGGCGTGGCTGAGTTTTTCGGCGTATCGGGCCTGCAAAAGGCCACACACCAGCGCGCGCTGGATCTCTTGCGCGACTTCGGGCTGCAAGGTGATGCCAACAAGCCCGTTTCCAGTCTTTCACTCGGAACCCAGAAAGTGGTGGAGGTGCTGCGCGCGCTGGTCTCACGCCCGCGGGTGCTGCTGCTGGACGAGCCGGCTGCGGGTCTGTCGGCTGTCGATGTGGATCAACTGGTCGAGCCCTTGGCGCGTCGGGGCCAGGACGAAGGACTGATCGTGGTCATCATCGAACACGATCTGGAACTGGTCTCACGCCTGTGCAGTCGAGTGGCGGCGATGCACTTCGGCCGCATCGTGGCAGAAGGCACACCCAGCGAAGTGCTGGCCCATCCTGAAGTCGTCAAGTCCTATATCGGAGGCCGCGTTGCTGCTGAAGCTGAGTAGTGTCGCTGGCGGCTATGGCCGGGCGCAGGTGCTGCACGATGTGTCGCTTGAAGTAGGCGAAGGTGAAGTCGTGGCCTTGCTCGGTGTCAATGGCTCGGGCAAGTCATCCACGCTGCGCACGATCTCTGGTCTGCTGCCTGTGTGGTCGGGCGAGATTCTGTTTGATGGCGCTCCTATGCGCCGCACACCTGAGGCCCGTGCACGGGCAGGGCTGGCGCATGTACCAGAAGGCCGGGGCATCTTCGGCTCACTCTCGGTGCGGCAAAACCTGCGGCTGGGCGCGGTGGCACGGCGCGATGAGGGCAAGGACATGCAAGCCGATGAAGACCTGCTGCTGCACGCGCTGCCGGTGCTGCGCCGCAAGCTGTCGCAGCCCGCCTCTTCGCTTTCGGGCGGCGAGCAGCAGATGCTGGCCGTGGCCAGGGCGCTGCTGGCGCGGCCGCGTCTGGTGATGATCGATGAGATGTCCTTCGGGCTTGCGCCCATGCTGGTGTCCGAGCTGCTACAACTTGTGGCACGGCTGCGAGAGCAATTGGGCACTGCCTTCTTGCTGGTCGAGCAAGACTCAGCGGTGCTGGACATCGCCGACCGCGCCTACGTACTGGCCGGCGGCGCGGTACACGCCAGCGGCACAGCCCAATCATTCAAGGAATCCGATCGCTTGGTGCGCGCCTATCTTGGCTCGGCCAAGACCTAGTTTTTTCACAAGAAGGAGACATCGCATGCAAAGAAGACAATTTTCAATGGGCCTGGGCGCGGCATCGCTGCTGGGAATGGGCATTTCCGAAAACGCACTGGCGCAGCAGGCGCCACAAGGCGTCACCGCCACGGAAATCAAGATCGGGGCCACCATGGGTGTGACTGGCGCAGCCGCCTTGCCCGCGCAGGGTTATCGCGCAGCGGTTGAGGCTGCCATCGCCGAGGTCAACGAAGCCGGCGGCATCAATGGGCGCAAGTTTCAGTTCGTCGTGTTCGACGATGGCTTTGACATCCAGCGCAGCGTGGCCAACATCCGCCGCCTTGTGGACAGTGAGAAGGTCTATGCCATGACCGTGTGCACCGGCTCACCAAACCTGCCCGCAAGCTGGCCTTTCCTGAAGTCCAAGGGCATCCCGATGTTCGCGCCGACCCTGCCGCCCGATCCGCGCCAACAAAACGTGTTCATGCTGGGCACGGGTCACTTCGACCAGGCACGCGTCATCGTGGACTTTCTGGCCAGCAAGGGCGTCAAGTCGGTGGCCGTGTTCAGACAAGACACTGACTTGGGCAAGGCGATCGAGGACGGCGTGAAAAAGCAGATACCCGGCTCGGGCATCACACTGGCGACCACAGTGGTCACCGAGATCCAGGGCACCGACCTGAGCTCGGCCGTGCAAAAGGCGCGCGATGCCAATCCGGATGCAGTAGTCCTGGGCACGGATCCAACCCAGTCCACACTGATTCTCCAGGCCATGGGCAAGATTGGCTGGGCACCGGTCATCATGGGCAACTCCTCGACCATCAGCACCGGCTCGACCGCCACGGTGGGGCCGGCTGGCAAAGCTGCTGCGGGCTCCTACGGCACGATAGTGGCCGAGCCGCCTACGTCCACTGCTGCGGGCGTGGTGGCCTGGCGCAATGCGATCATCAAGCACCGCCCCGCCTTCAACAAACCCGAGTTCGTGCCGGGCCAGTTGGGTTATTCGGCGATGCAAGTGTTCTTTGAAATCATTCGGCGCATGGGCAATGACTTTGCCTGGACCAATTTCATCAACACCGCTGAATCACTGCGCGGTTTCGAGACGAACAGCCTGCCGCCTGTCACCTATGGCAAGGACTTCGAGTCGGGCGGCCACATGGGTACACGCGGCGCCATCGTCCAGCAATGGGACGGCACCAAGTGGACCCGTCTGACGACCGGCTTCATCCAACCGATCAATCGTTAACTCCCGCGCGCCGCGCGCCGACCATGACTGACAAGCAAGGCATCACCCATGAGCATTGAAGAGTACAAGAGACAGTTTCCGAGCTTGCTGTTCGACATGATCGACGCGCGCGTGCTGCGCATCACCATGAGCAACCCGGGCAAGCGCAACGCCACTTCCGCAGCCATGCACACCGACCTCACGCATGTGTGGCGTGCGGTGGATATGGACAAGGACGTCGACGTGGTGCTGATCGAGGGCGAGGGCGATACCTTCAGCGCGGGCGGCGAATTCGCCATGATGGAGGGCATCGTCAATGACCTGCAGGAGCGCCTGCGCATCTGCAAGGAGGCCAAGGATCTGGTCTACAACATCATGAACTGCTCCAAGCCCGTCGTCTCGGCCGTGCGCGGCGCGGCGGTGGGTGCTGGCCTGGTCATCGCGGTGATGGCCGATGTGTCGGTGGTCAGCCGCACCGCCAAGCTGATCGACGGGCACACCCGCCTTGGACTTGCCGCCGGCGACCATGCGGTGATCGCCTGGCCCTTGCTGATGGGCATGGCCAAGGCCAAGTACTTCTTGCTCACCTGCCGCCCGATGACAGGCGAGACCGCCGAGCGCCTGGGCCTGATGACGATGGCGGTGGACGATGGCGAAGTACACGACACTGCGCTGGAGCTGGCGCGCGAGCTGGCCAGCGGCAGTGCCACTGCCATCCGCTGGACCAAACAAACCTTGAACAACTGGTACAAGCTGGCCGCCCCGAGCTTCGAGGCTTCAGTGGCTTTCGAATTCATGGGCTTTGGCCTGCCCGATGTGCAAGAAGGCATCGCTGCCCTCAAGGAGCGCAGGCAGCCGGTATTCAACGGCCCCCGTGGCGACTGACATCAGGCTGCCGGTCGCTGCAGCACATGGAGAGATCAATGAGACATGACTGGACGACCTTCGGCTTCACGCAGGACCAACAGATGATGCGCGAGTCGGTGCTGGACCTGCTTGAGCGCGAACTGCCGGTGGAGCGGGTGCGCGAGCTGGACAGCAACAGCGAATTTCCGCTGGCCGCCTACAACGCGTTGGCCAAGGGCGGATGGCTGGGCTTGCCCTTTGGCAAGGAATGGGGCGGCAGCGACGGCAGCCACATGGACCGGGCGGTGTTGGTGGAGGCACTGGGCTACCACTACCTGAACATCGGCACCGCGTTTCTGATGAACACCACCTATGCCGGTCAGCATTTGAATCTGCATGCCAGCGACTACCTGAAGCAGACCTTCATCCCGAAAATCATCGACGGCTCATGTCGGCTCGCCATCGCGATCACCGAACCCGAAGCCGGCTCGGATGTGGCGTCCATCCGCACCCGCGCGATCAAACGCGGCGATCGCTATGTGCTGAACGGCCAGAAGACCTACATCACTCTGGCCCACATGGCCAACTACATCGTCACGGCGGCCAAGACCGAGCCTGAAGCCGGCGCCAAGGGCATCAGCCTGTTTCTCGTGCCCACCGATGCAAAAGGCCTCACCATTCGCAAGCTGGACATGCTGGGGCGCCGCCCCATTCATGCCAATGATGTGTTCTATGCGGACGTGGAAGTGCCGGCCGAGTACCTGATCGGCGAGGAAGGCAGCGGCTTTCGCTACCTGATGAAATGTCTGAACCTCGAACGCGCGGGCACTTCCGCTGCCTCTTGCGGTGACATGCAGCACATCATCGACTATGCCTGTGCCTATGCCAAAGAGCGAAAGCAGTTCGGCCAGCCCATTGCCAACTTCCAGGCCATCGCGCACAAGCTGGCCGACATGCGCATCCAGGCCGAGGCCTCACGGCTGATGATCTGGCGAGTGGCGCAGATGCTGGACCAGGGCTTGGACCCACGCATGGAGACATCCATTGCAAAGGTGTTCATCACCGAGGCTGGCTTCAACTGCGCCAACCTGGGCATGCAGATCATGGGTGGCGCCGGCTACATGATGGACCACGACATGCAGCGATTCTTTCGCGACAGCCGCCTGGGCCCCATCGGCGCCGGCACCAACGAGATTCAGCGCAACATCATTGCGCAAAATCTGCTGGGGACGCGCTGATCAGGCCGCCATGTAATCCGCCGATTGCTTCAACTCCGCGTAGAGCGGCAGGTTGTGCTTGACCGATGCTTCATGGGCTTCCTGGCTGAAGCTCGCGCAGACGTCTTCCAGCACGATGACCTTGAAGCCTGAGTCGGCCGCATGGCGCGTGGTGGACTCCACCACATGATTGGTGGCCACACCGGCCAGCACCAGCTCGCTGGGCTGCAGCCGGTTGAGAAGTTGGGCCAGGTTGGTACCGATGAAGGGATTGACGCAGCCCTTGGACACCACAGGCTCTGTGGCCAGCGGCGTGAGTTCCGAGCAGATATGTGACCATGGATCGCTGGCCCGCATCAGCCCGGCCTTGCGCATGTTGGCAAACCGCGCCGAGCCACTGGTGAGGTTGTGATAGTTGTCATCGAAGGCCACGCGAATAAAGGCCACGGGCCAATTGCGGGCGCGGAAATGATCAAGCACCGCACGCGCGCGCGCCAGCACGCCACGCCGGGCTATTTCAGCAGCCAGGCCGGAGGCGCCTCCGACAGGGCCGTCGGTGCGAACGATCGCTTCCTGAAAATCAAGCAACAAGAGTGTGGGTTGGGACATGATGAGTGAGACCTCCTGGAAAACGAAAACTTGAGTGAACGGTGTTTCAGGTGACGGCCGGTGGCGGCTGTCTGGGTACACGACCGTAGGCAAAGCATACCTGCGTCAGGCCCGCCGCCAGGCCCAGCGCCACACCGCCTTGCCAGGCCGCGTTGTACGAGCCGAAGGCATCGAAAATAAGGCCGCCACCGAACGCGCCGACGAAGCTGCCAAACTGGTGACTCACGAAGGCCAGCCCGCCCAGCATGGCCTGCCATCGCAAGCCGAATGTCTCGGCCACCCAGCCTGACACCAGCGGGGCCACGCCCAGCCACAGAAAGCCCATCGCGCTGGCGAAGAAAAGCGTGGAGGCGGCGGTGGGCGGCATCATGAAGTACCACGCGATCAGCACGGAGCGGGTGATGTACATACCGCCCAGCAGCATCAACTTGTTGAAACGCCCGCCCGCCCAGCCGAAGAACACGCTGCCCAGCACATTGAATGCGCCGATGGCGCCCAGCGCCTGTGCACCGAGCATGGGGTCCATGGCGCACAGATCCAGATAGGAGGGCAGGTGTGTGGTGAGAAAAACCAATTGCATGCCGCAGACAAAATAGGCAAGCGACATCACCACGAACGACGGGTTACGCAACGCCGCACTCAAGGCATCGCGCGCGTTCAACTGGTTGGCTGCACCGCCGCCCGCGACGGGTATGTCATCAACCCGCCCGGCCATCCATGCGGCAGGCACCATGATCAAAGCCATGATGATGAAGCCGTACATGCCCGCCCGCCAGCCGTAACTCTGCGACAAGAATTGGCCAACTGGCGCGGCCAGCATCGCCCCTAACGAGCCGGCCCCCGAGACGATGCCCAGCACGGTGCTACGCATCGCCGCAGACACCGGGCGTGCCGCCACCGCCATGCTCATGGCGCCACCGCAGCAAGCCATGGCTGCGCCAATGGCCACGCCGGCCCCCAGAATGACCGAGATGAGACCGTGCGCTGTGGCCAGCAAAATCAGGCCGCAGATATACAGCAGCGAGCCACCCACCATCAGCGAGCGATAACCCTTGCGGCCAGCCCATGCACCAGCCAGCGGCTGCAGCAAACCCCAACTGAGGTTTTGCACCGCAATGGCCAGCGTAAAGTCGGACACCGAAATGCCCAGGTCCTTGGTGAGCGGCGGCATGAAGATGCCTAAGCTCTGGCGCAGACCCAGCGCCATGGTGAGCATCAGAGACGCGCCGATCAGAATAGGCAGCGTCGGGCGCAAGGACTTCAGATTGGACATGTGTGAATGCGTCTTTGGCGCGCTCACGCGACATCCACGGCCAGAGTACCTATGGCTGAAATCTCCACTTGCAGACGATCGCCCGGGACCAGCCAGCGCGGCGGCTTGCGCGCCGCACCCACGCCCGCCGGCGTGCCGGTGGAGATGATGTCGCCGGGCGCCAGCAGGAACACATCCGACAGATAGGAGATGAGCGTTGGCACATCAAAGATCAGCATGTCCGTGCCGCTGCGCTGCATCTGCTCGCCGTTGAGCCGCGTACTCAAGATCAAGCGCGATGGGTCGGGGATCTCATCACTGGTGACGATCCACGGGCCCATGGCGCCGCTGCGGTGGAAGTTCTTGCCAGCCACCAGCGAATGCGTGCGCTGGTAGTCGCGGATGCTGCCGTCCTCGAAGATGGTGTAGCCGGCCACATGGCCCAGCGCATCGCTCTTTTGGATGCTGCGCCCGCCCTTGCCTATGACCACGGCGAGTTCGCCTTCATAGTCGAACGAGGTGGACACCGCTGGCCTGTGCACCTGGCCGCCATGGGGCACCAGGCTGTCGATGGTGCGCAGAAAAATCTCGGGCTGCTGGGGCAATGGCGCACTGCCCTCGGCCACATGGTCGCGGTAGTTGCGGCCAATGCAGATGATCTTGCCGGGGTCGCGCACTGGGAGCTGCAGGCTCACTTGGGCAAGCGGAATGAGCTGCGCCGAGGTGCAGGCCTCACGCAGTTTCCCCAGTGCGTCATCGGTAATGGCGTGGCGCAGGCTGGGCCACTGCGCGCCCAGCATCGCGGACAGATCGGCGACGCTATCGCCTTGCACTGCGCCCCAGCCGTCGCGGCCTTGGTGATTGAAGCTCGCGAGTTTCATTTGGCTTATTCCTGGCTTACACCGGCGGCCTGGACCACCGCACGAAAGCGCTGTACTTCGCTCTTGGTGAAGGCGTCAAAATCGGGCCAGTTCATCGGCTCGATCTTGTTGCCCCATTTGTCAAAATTGGCCACCATGGCCGGCTGCGCCAAGATCTTGTTGATGGTGGCGTTGAGCGCATCAAGCACGGGCCTTGGCGTGCCTGCGGGCGCGAAAATGCCGGTCCATGACATCAGCACCACATCGATGCCCAGCTCTCTGAGCGTGGGCACGCCGGGCAGCGCGTCGATGCGCGAACGCCCACCCAGCGCGATGGCGCGCAACTCGCCCGCCTTGACGAAAGGCGCGACCGAGATCGAGCTGTCGAACATCATGTCCACCCGCCCGGCAATGGTCTCGGCCAGAGCCGGCGCGCTGCCGCGAAACGGCACATGCGTCATCGGTACGCCGGTGGCGGTCTTGAACATCTCGGCGATCAAGTGAGTGGATGTGCCGGCACCGGGGGACGCGAAGTTGGCGCCGCCGGGCTTGCGCTTGGCGAACTCCACAAACTGCTGCGGTGTGGTGATGCCAGAGCTGGCCGGCACCAGCATCACGCTGCTGCCGGTACCCAGCATGGCCACGCCGGTGAAGTCTTTGCTCAGATCAAAACTGAGCTTCTTGTAGACCGATTGGTTGATGGCCTGCGAGCCACCGGCAATCAGCAGCGTGTAACCATCGGGTGTAGCACGTGAAACAAATTCAGTACCAATATTGCCCGCCGCGCCGGCCTTGTTCTCCACGATCACCGGCTGCCCGAGAATCTCGCTCATGCCCTGCGCAATCGGCCGGGCCATGGTGTCGATGGGACCACCCGGCGCGAACGGCACCACCAGCCGAATCGGCCGCACCGGGTAATCGGCGGCGGCCGCCGCAAATGACATGGCACAGCCAATGCCGAGAACGAGTAATCGTTTCATGTTGTGTTGTCTCCTGCTGGAATGCATGCACAGGCGCCCGGTGGCGCATGTGTGTAGATCATAGGGCCGATGGCTGCGGGCTGCTTGTGCTGACCGCAGCATGGGGAAGTCCTTGCTGTATTACCATGGGCACAAGACGATTTTTGCTCGTGCATCGCGCGCCAGCAAACAGCCGACATCACCAAGCAGATTCGGTGTGTCCAACCGGACCACCACCACAGGAGACTTTTCACAATGAGCATCAGAGGCAGCGCCTGCATCGCGGGCGCATACGAACACCCCACTCGCAAGGCGCCGGACAAAACCGTGGCGCAACTTCACATGGAAAGCGCGATGGGTGCCCTGGCCGATGCGGGCCTTGGCCTCAAGGACGTGGACGGATACTTCTGCGCCGGTGACGCGCCCGGTCTGGGCGCGCTCAACATGGCCGACTACATGGGCCTGAGACCTCGCCATGTGGATTCGACCGACACCGGTGGCTCCTCTTATCTGGTGCATGTGTCGCATGCGGCGCAAGCCATTGCAGCGGGCAAGTGCGATGTGGCGCTGATCACGCTGGCCGGGCGGCCGCGCTCGGAATCTTCCAGCGGCCTGAAGCCGCGCAATCACGGCACCAATCTGCCGGACGCACCATTTGAGCTGCCCTATGGCATGGTCACGGTGAACAACTACGCACTGGTCGCGGCGCGCCACATGCACGACTGGGGCACCACCTCCGAGCAACTGGCATGGGTCAAGGTGGCTGCGTCGCACCACGCACAGCACAACCCCAATGCCATGCTGCGCGATGTGGTGACAGTCAGGGATGTCGTCGATTCGCCCATGGTGTCCGATCCGCTGCACCGCATGGACTGCTGCGTGGTCAGTGACGGCGGCGGCGCATTGATCGTGGTGCGCCCGGAACTGGCGCGCCAGCTTCGCCAGCCAGTGGTCACCGTGCGCGGCGCCGGCGAAGCACTCAAGGGCAACAGCGGCGGCAAGGTGGACCTGAGCTACAGCGCCGCCGCATGGTCAGGCGCCACAGCCTTCAAGGAAGCCGGCCTCACGCCCGCCGACATCGACTACGTCTCCATCTACGACAGCTTCACCATCACGGTGGTGATGCAACTGGAGGACCTGGGCTTTTGCGCCAAGGGCCAAGGCGGGCGCTTCGTTGCCGATGGCAACCTCATCTCCGGCAGCGGCAAGCTGCCCTTCAACACCGACGGCGGCGGCCTGTGCAACAACCACCCGGCCAACCGTGGCGGCATCACCAAGGTGATCGAGGCGGTGCGCCAATTGCGCGGCCAGGCCCATCCTGCGGTGCAGGTTAAAGATTGCCGGCTCGCGCTGGCCCAGGGCATGGGTGGCAGCCTCGGCTCGCGCCACGGCAGCGCCACACTCATTCTGGAAAGAGGCTGAACACCATGGCCACACCTTATGTCGACCGCACGATCACCGCGCCCGAGGTTTACCCGGACAACAAAGATTTCTGGCAGGCGGCCACTGAAGGCCGCTTGATGGTCAAGCACTGCAAGGCCTGCAATCAGGCGCACTGGTACCCACGGCCCTTGTGCCCGCACTGCGGCAGCGCTGACACGGAGCTGCGGCCCTCATCTGGCCGCGGCACCATTTATTCGCTCACCGTCACCCGCCGCGCCGGGCCCACAGCCTATGCACTGGCCTACGTCACGCTCGATGAAGGCGTCACCCTGATGACCAACATCGTTGACTGCGATCTGGATCAGGCGAAAATCGGCGATCGGGTCGAGGTGGTGTTCAAGCCCAGCGAGGGCGGACCGCCCATGCCCATGTTCAAGCCAGCGCCTTGAGCGCACACAATCCGCAAAGGCACCGCCATGAGCTACAAGCTACTTTCACGCAATGAGATTGCCCAGCGAGTGGCCAGGGACATCACCGAAGGCATGGTGGTGAACCTGGGCATCGGCATGCCCACATTGGCGGGCAACCACATTCCACCCGAACGCGAGGTGCTCTTGCACAGCGAAAACGGCATCATCGGCATGGGCCCGGCGCCTGCGGCTGGCGAGGAAGACTACGACCTCATCAACGCCAGCAAACACCCGGTCACTCTGCTGCCCGGCGCGGCGCTGATGCACCATGCGGACAGCTTCGCGCTGATGCGCAGCGGCCACCTCGATGTGGCCGTGCTGGGCGCCTACCAGGTCTCAGCCGATGGCGACCTGGCCAACTGGAGCACCGGCGAAGACGCCATACCTGCAGTGGGCGGCGCGATGGATCTGGCCGCTGGCGCGCGCCAGACCTGGGTCACCATGGCTTTGCTCACCTCCGATGGCAAGAGCAAGATCGTGCCGCGCTGCAGCTATCCGCTGACAGGCGTGAAGTGCGTGACCCGCATCTACACCGACCACGGCACTTTCGCATGCAGCCCTGAAGGCGTGCGGGTGATCGATCTGGTCGAAGGCCTCAGCCTGGAGAAAGCGCAAGAGCTGATCGGGCTGCCGGTGACTGCGGCCGCACCTGCTGCCACCGTTTAGGACTTTGGTGCGCCAGACCGGCGGCGACGATTCAAAAACATCATTGGACACACCCGCCTCGGGGCGCTATCGTTGCGCTGCGTATGCTCTGCGCAAAAGCCTTCGCTGGATGATACACAGCCGTGCCTTGCTCCAAAGGCAACGGCCAAGAGGAGACAAAGCCCATGCAGTTTCGCCCCTGCTCGCCCGCCATTGGCGCAGAAGTCACAGGCCTGGATCTGACCCAGCCCTTGTCCGACCAAGACAAGCAAACCCTCAGGCAAGGCCTGATTCAATACGGCATGCTGTTCACCCGTGGGCACAAACTCAGCTCGCAGCAACTGGTGGACTATGCGCGTGGGTTCAACGAGATCGAGCGCTACGACACGACCATGAGCCAATACCTGCTGGCCACGCAGCCCGAAATCATCGTGCTGTCCAACATCGTGGAAAACGGCAAACCCATCGGCGTGGCCGATGGCGGCAAGTACTGGCACACCGACCGCTCTTATGTGGCCAAGCCGGCCTGGTCGTCATGCCTGTATGCGCTGGAAGTGCCTCACGCCGATGACGGCACGCCTCTTGGTGACACGCTTTTCTCCAGCATGACGGCTGCCCACGACGCGCTGCCCCAGCGCTTGCGCGAGCGCATCGCGGGCTTGTCGGCGTGGCACGAGTATGTGTTTCGCTTCAGCGCGCGCAATGATTCCATGCCAGGTGTGGCCCATCCCATCATCATCAAGCATCCGCTCAGCCAGGCGCCCTGCCTGTACGTCAACCGCGGCTTCACCCACAAGATACTGGGCCTGCCCGAGCAAGAGGCCAAGGATTTGATGGAAGAACTGTGGCGCCACGCAGAAAGCGAGCCCTTCGTGTACCGGCACAAATGGCAAGTGGGCGATGTGCTGCTGTGGGACAACTACAGCGCGCAGCACTGCGCTACCGACGACTACGCATTGCCACAGCGCCGCCACATGTGGCGCACCACCATACAGGGCTTTCCCCTGCAATAAGCAGTTCCCATTCAAGCAGGCGGACACACCCATGGACCATTCAAGCAGCACCGACCAGGCCAGCGAAGCGATCAGCGCCCGCGCGGCCCGCTTTGTCGCCAACCTGAACGAGGCCGACCTTCCGTCTGAGGTGGCGGAGAAGGCACGCAACTGCATTCTCTACGGCCTGGGCGTGGGCATGCTGTGCCTGCGCCAGCCCATGGCCCAGCTTGCCGAGCGCGCGGCCTGGGCCATTGATGGCGAAGCGGGCGCGCGCGGCGCCACCTCGCTGGCGAGCGGGCGGCGGGTCAGCGTGTCCAGCGCGATCTTTGCCAACGCGGCGCTGCTGCACAGCCGCTGTCAGGAAGACACACTGGGAACCGCCCACCTGGGCGTGGTCACCGTGCCGGTGGCATTGGCCATGGTGGAGGCGGGTCTGGCCGATGCGCGCGACATGGTGGCTGCCATCGTGGCCGGCTATGAGGTGGCCGGCGCGCTGGAAGGCGCCTTCGGCCGCGAGACCATGGCCGCGGGCGTGCGCGCATCGCCGCTTTACGGCACGCTGGCAGCGGCGGCCACTGCCGCGCGCTTGCTCAAACTCACAGCGCAGGGCGTCGATGCCGCTTTGGCCAATGCGGCCGCATTCACCGGCGGCACCATGCAGACAGTACCCGAGGGCAGCGACGAGTGGCGCTACCAAGTAGGCGTGGCCGCACGCACCGGCGTGCTCGCTGCATGCCTGGCGCAGCAAGGCTCCATCAGTGCGCATCACAGCATCGAGGGGCCGCAAGGCTTTGCACTGGCCTACGTGCGCCGGGCAGTCAAGCCGGGTGAGCTGAACTTCGGCGCCCCCTGGAAAATGCGCGATGTGAGCTTCAAGCCCTATCCAATCTGTGCGCACAACCAAACCGTGACGCTGCTCGGGGTGCAGGCGCATGAACGCATCGCACCGCAGCGCATCGCAGCGATGCGGCTGCGGGTCAATCCCTATCTGGTGCCGGGCATGATGGCGCGCGGCCCCTTCAGCCGCGTGTCCGAAACCTTGCTCAGCGCCTATTTCTGCTGCGCCACAGCCTGCGTGCACGGCACCGTCACATCGGCCCAACTGGCTGATTTCAATGACCCTGCGGTGGCCGAGCTGATGAAGCGCATCACCATTGAAACCGACCCCGACGTGCCCTTCCCTTCTGCGATGGCCACGGTGGAGACCACCGACGGCAGCACCATCGAGCTGATGGAGCGGCGCAGCTTTGCCGACTTCAGCCTGGGCCGCGCACAGGTCAATCAGCAACTGCACCGCCTGGCCACCGAAGAGGGCTTTCCGGTCGAGGCGATGCAAATTCTGGATGCCTTCGCATTCGGCCTACCTTCATCCGACCCCGCAGAAGTTCGCCGCGCCTATGCACTGGCCCGCCCCACCGTGGGATCGCCGGCATGAGCGCAGCGCGGGCGATGCGGGTGGCGGTGCTGGACGATTATCAGCAGGCCGCCCTGCAGTGCGCCGACTGGTCGGTGCTGAACGACGCGGCACAGATCGAGGTCTTTCACGACCACCTGTTTGATGCCGATGCACTGGTGCAGCGCCTGCTGCCTTTCGATGTGGTTTGCCTCATGCGCGAACGCACGCCCATGCCGGCTGCCATCATCAAGCGCCTTCCCAATCTCAAACTCATCGTCACCACCGGCCACTGGAACGCAGCCATCGACCTTGACTGCGCGCGCGCGCGCGGCATCACCGTGTGCGGCACTACATCCATACGCACACCCACCGCGGGTCTGACCTGGATGTTCATCTTTGCGCTAGCGCGCCAACTGCCGGCGCAACTGCAGTCCATGCGCAGCGGTGGCTGGCAGGTCGACCTGGGGCTGGATGTGCAAGGCATGACATTGGGCCTGCTGGGCTTAGGCAGCCTGGGCTCGCGCGTGGCACGGCAAGCCCAGGCCTTTGACATGAAGGTGCTGGCCTGGAGCCAGAACCTCACCGACGAACATGCACGCTCGGTGGGTGCGCAGCGGGTGGACAAGGACGAGTTGCTGGCGCACTCGGACTTCGTCTCCATTCACCTGATCCTGAGCGCGCGCACCCGCCACCTGATAGGCGCGCGCGAGGTTGCCTTGATGAAGCCCGGCGCCTTTCTCATCAACACCTCACGCGGCCCCATCGTCGATGAGGCGGCCCTGGTGCAGGCCCTGCGAGAGCGGCGCATTGCCGGCGCCGGCATCGATGTGTTCGACCCAGAGCCCACGCCGGCGGACCATCCACTGCGCCATCTTGACAACGCGATCTGCACACCGCACATTGGCTATGTGACACAACAAGGCTATCGGCACTTCTTCCCGCAGGTGGTCGATAACATCGTGCAATGGATGGCGGGCGAGCCGGTGCGGCTGCTGGAGCAGCACCCAGCCGCAGGAGTCAGATGATGGCGATCAATCAGCCCATCACGCCGCATGCCCGCAGAGCTTGCATCGTGGGCATCGGACAAACCGAGTACCGCCGCTGGGGCGGCATAACGGACCGCAGCGAATTCCAGCTCGCCTGCCAGGCCATCATGGCGGCAGCCTCCGATGCAGGCATCGCCTTGACGCAGCTCGATGGTTTTGCCACCTGGGCAGAGCCGCGCATCGAGGCTGCCACGCTGCAACTCGCACTGGGCGTTCCTCGGCTGCGCTACTCCTCATCGGTCTGGGGTGGTCGCGGTGGCGGCACGTGTGGCGCTGTGGCCCACGCGGCACTGGCCGTCGAGTCTGGCCGCGCTTCGCATGTGGCGGTGTACCGCAGCATCGCGCAGGGGCAGAGCCGCCGCTATGGCCTGTTCGATCCGCAGCGCCCGCTGGCCAACATGACCGCGCCTTATGGCCTGGTGTCGGCACCGCAGATGATCGCCCTGGTCTTGCAACGCTATGCCCACTGCCATGAGATGCAGCCATCGGACATGGCCGAGGTGGCGCTGGTGTGCCGCGACAATGCGTCGCGCAACCCGCATGCGATTTTTCACAACAGCCCCTTGACGCTGGAGCAATGCCTGCAAGCTCGGCCCATTGCGCAGCCGCTGCGCTTATATGACTGCTGCATGGAGAGCGACGGTGCCTGCGCGCTCATCGTCACCACGGTCGAGCGCGCGCGCGATCTGGGCCAGACGCCGGTGGAGATTCTGGCGGCCACTGAGTGGGGCGAAGGCCAGTGGGGCTACGGGCCGATGGGCTCGCACAACATGCCGGCCGATCGCTACCTCACCGGCGGCCAGAAGGATCTGGCGCAAGAGCTCTATGCGATGGCCGGCCTGACGCCAGCCGATGTGGACGTGGCTCAGATCTACGATCACTTCAGCGGCATGGTGCTGATTGCACTCGAAGACTTTGGCTTTTGCGATGTCGGCCAATCAGCAGCCTTCGCGCGTGCTGGCAACTTGCGCTGGCCGCATGGCAGCCTGCCCATCAACACCGCTGGCGGCTGTCTGGCCGAAGCCTATGTGCATGGCCTGAACAATGTGCTGGAGGGCGTGCGGCAGATACGGGGCGAATCGACTTCGCAGGTAGCCGATGCGCAGATCTGTCTGGTCACCGGCGGATCTGCGATCAGCCCTTCAAGCGCGATGTTGCTGGGGACCGCAGCATGAGCACGAGCTACTTTGGCGACGAGGGCCTGGCACCCGACCCCAATGCGGAAGATGCGCCCTTCTGGGCGCACTGCGCGCAGCAAAGGCTTTGCTTTCAGTGCTGCACAGACTGCGGCCTGCTCACGCATCCGCCACTGGGCATCTGCCCGCACTGCCAGTCGATGCGGCGCGACTGGGTGCAGGCGCCAGCGCAGGCGCGGGTGTTCTCCTTCACCTGGATACACACCACCGCCCATCCCTCCATGAAGCGCGAGCTGCCCTACAACGTGGCGGTGGTGGAGTTCGACGAACTGCCCGGCGTGCGCTTGATCAGCAATGTGGTGGACGCCAAACCCGGCGGCCTTCAAGTGGGCGATGGTTTGAAGTTGGTATGGGAAGCGGCGGGTAGCGGCATGTTCGTGCCGCGTTTTTGCAAAACCGGAACTTGAACTCTTACAGGGGACAGACACATGAACGGCATCAATCGGCGCGAGCTGTTGGCTCTTTCATTGGCTTGCGCAGCGGCACAGCCACTGCTGGCCCAAACCAACTATCCCAACAAGACGATCCGCATGATCGTGCCATTCGCTGCGGGTGGCTCGGTCGACATGATGGGGCGTGCCCTGACTGCGGCGATCTCGCCGGTGCTGGGCGTGCCCATGGTGATTGAAAATCGTGGTGGGGCTGGTGGTATTCCCGCAGTGTCCATCGTGGCCAGCGCGCCCCCCGATGGCCATACGCTGCTGGTCGGTTCGATCGGGCCGGTCGCTATCGCGCCTGCGGTTTTCAGCAAGGTGCCTTTCGATCCGGTGAAAAATCTCGCCCCAGTGGCGTTGATCGCCAAGTCGCCTTACTTGCTGGTGAGCTCCAGGCACTTGCCCGCGACCAATCTGCGTGAGCTGATCGCGCTCATGAAACAAAAGCCCGGCGAATTCAATTTTGCTTCGGCTGGTGCGGGCGGGCCCGACCATCTGGCGGCCGAGCAATTCAAGCGCATGGCCGGGGTGGATGCCAAACACATTCCATTCAAGGGCGCGGCCGCGCCGCTGACTGAAATCGGCGCCGGGCGGATTCACTTCTTCTTCGTCAGTCCGCTGCCGGCCATACCGCTGGTGGAGGCTGGTCTGATCCGCGCGCTGGCCGTTACCGGCTCAACCCGCTCCGCCGCCATGCCCAACATACCGACGGTGGCCGAAACAATACCGGGTTACGACGTGGTGGGCTGGTACGGCATGTTCGCACCAGGCGGCACGCCGCCGGAAATCGTCAACCGACTCAATCAAGTTTTCAACACCGCCATTGCCACACCCGAGTTGCAAGGCATCTTGCGCAAGGCTGGGCTCGACCCGGTGGCCCTCAGCGCAGAAGATTTCGGCAAGCTGGTGGCCAATGACGTGCAGGTGTTCGGCAAGCTTGCGCGCGAGGCCGGCGTCACCGCCGATTGAGGCGCCCATCACGCATGAGTCAACTTCCCTATTGGTGCGACGAGAAAGCCAGCATCCCGCGGGTGCTGACTGACCAGGCGCAGCGTCTGGGCGCCAAGCCTTACTTTCGCTTTCAGGGCGCGGCCACCTCACTCACCTACGAAAGTCTGGTCGCCGACGCCAGCGCCATCGGCGGCGAGTTGGAACGGCGCGGCTGCCAAAGCGGTGAGATGGCCGCGCTCTTTTTGCCCAATGGCATTGAATTCGTGCAGGCCTGGTTCGCCAGCTTGTTCGCGGGCATGGCAGACGCACCCATCAATGCGGAGTTTCGCAAGTCTTATCTGCAGTTCGCGCTGAACACCACGCAGCCCAAGGTGATGTTCACCGATGCAGCGGGTCTGCTGGCGCTGCAAGATGATGAAGTGATTGCCTATCTGCCCAAGCTGCGCCTGATCGTGTGCACCGACGGCGCGCGCCTGCCCGACACATTCGATACCCGCGCGCTGCCCATGCCACCAGTGGTCGATATGCGCGAGTTGCTGAGCTCTGACGCCCGGGCCCGAGCCTGGGAGACGATCAACCCAGCCATGCTCGCCTCGGTGCGCTATACCTCGGGCACGACCGGTCCGGCCAAGGGCGCGATGCAATCGCATCTGCACATTCTGAACAAATCGCGCGAGCACCTGCAAGTGATGGAGATGGTGCAAGACGATGTGGTCTACAGCCCTTTTCCGCTGCACCACAACCTGGCCAGCATCAATGGCATGATCGGCACGCTGCAGGCCGGCGCCACATTTCACTCGGCCCTGCGCTTTAGCGCCAGCGCCTTCTGGAAGGAAGCCCACGCGGCGGGCGCAACACTCGGCCACATCCTCACGCCGCTCATCCCCACCTTGCTGGCCCAGCCGCCAGCCGATACCGACCGGCAGCACGCACTGCGTTATCTCTGGATGGGATGGCCGCATGCGCAGTTCGAAGAGCGATTCAAAACGCGGCTGGTGCAGGTGTACGCGCTGGGTGAGGTCGGCGTGATCTCCTACCGGCGAGGCGGGCGCACCGACAATGCCACCGGCGAGCCCATCCCGGCCATGGAGGTTCGCATCGTCGATGAATTGGACCGGCCACTGCCTCCAGCCACATCGGGCGAGATCACAGTGCGCCCGCGCATGCCGCACAGGCTGATGCTGGGCTACATGAACAACCTGCCCGCCACCTTGCGCGCGTTTCGCAATCTCTGGTTTCACACTGGCGACCAAGGCCAGATCGCTGCCGACGGGCAATTGCACTTCGAGGGCCGCATCGGCGACACGATACGCCGCCGGGGTGTGAACATTTCGTCCGAGCAGATCGAGAACGAGCTCTTGCGCTGCCCGCAGGTGCTGGACTGCGCGGTATTCGGCGTGCCCTCGCCGCTGGGTGAAGAGGACATTCACGCCTGCGTGGTCTGGAACGAAACCAACCCGCTGCAAGCCGATGCCAGCGTGCACCAGCTCATCGCCTTCTTGCAGGAGCGCTTGCCCAAAAGCTATCTGCCGCGCTATATTGAGCCCGCCCCCATGCTGCCCAAGACCAACACCGGCAAAGTGCGCAAAGGCGAACTGCGCGAGCGACGCCTGCACGGCCGACGTTTTGACAGAGAAGCCAACACCTGGATAGGCTGAGCCCAACAATGCAAACCACCCATCCCCTCGCAAGCGGCCCGGCGGTATGGCGTGGCGACGAGATCGCCAACCATCCGGTACACCGCCTGACCCATGAGCAAGCCCGCGACATTCTGGCGGTGGCGCGCGCCCATGATGCAAGCCCTCGAACGCTGGCAAACACAGACTTCACGCACCTGCTGCCGTCCTTCGCGCCGATGATGCGACAGGTGCGCGACGACGTGGCCAATGGCTGTGGCGTCTCCCTGGTGCGCGGCCTGCCTGTAGGCGAGATGACCGACGCGCAATGCGCGGTGGCCTACTGGGCGCTGGGCAATTTTCTTGGCCAGGGCGTGGCGCAGAGCAGCTCGGGCGACTTGATCGGCTATGTGCAGGACCAGGACAACAAGATCCGCAGTTACCTCAATCGCTCGGGCTTGCGTTTTCATGTGGACTTGGCCGACATCGTGGGCCTGTTGTGCGTGCGCAGGGCCATGTCCGGCGGGCGCAGCATGATCGCCAGTTCGCTGGCCGTCTACAACGAGATGGCATTGCAGCACCCGCATTATCTGGACGCTCTGGCCAGCGGATTTCGCTGGTCGCGCAACAACGAGGAAAGCCCGGGCGAGCCGCCCTACAGCGCGGTCATACCAGTCTTCACTGTGGTGAACGGCGTGGTGAGCTGCCGCCTGAACACCAGCATGATTCGGCGCGGTGCGCAGGCCCTGGGCACTGAGCTCACACCGCTGCAAGACGAGGCGCTGCTCTTCTTCGAGGCCTGCGCCAATCGCCTTTGCTACTCCACGCTGATGGAGCCGGGGGACATTCAGTTTCTGAACAACTACACCGTCTTGCACAGCCGCACCGAGTTTGAGAACTGGCCCGATCCGCAACAGCACAGGCTGCTGCTGCGCCTGTGGCTGCGCGATGACAACATACGCGATTTCGGTCCGTACATGCAGCGAATGCGCGATGAGCCGCTTATCTACAACAAGCAGGGCCGCACGCCGCTGGAGCTGCTTTCCAAATAGCCTTGGCGGATGTCTTTGTTTCATTCCTTGCATTGCAGCCCGCCTGGCTTTCACAAGAGGAGACAGAAAATGAGATTTGAAGACATCGCAAAACTCTCTTTTGGCGCGCTGTGCGTGCTTGTGTCATCTGCCCTGTGCAGTACCGTGCATGCGCAGGCCCAGCCCTACCCGGTGCGTCCCATCACACTGGTGGTGCCCACGCCGCCGGGCAACAGCACGGACATCGTCGGGCGCACAGCCGCGCAGCAGGCGTCCATCGCGCTGGGCGTGCCCTTCGTGATTGAGAACCGACCTGGCGCCTCCACTTTGCTGGCCTCTTCCTGGGTGGCACGCGCGCCGGCCGATGGCTACACGCTGCTGCTGATCTCCAGCGCAATGACGGGCGCACTGGCACTGGGCCGAGTGCCGCAGATCAGCCTGGACCAACTCGCACCCATCACCACCATCGCCAATGCGCCGCTGGCCCTGCTGGTGCGATCGACCGCGCCCTCGGGCAGCGTGGCGGAGTTCGTCAGCTATGCCAAGTCGGCCCCCGACAAAGTGAATTTGGGCACCAATGGCGTGGGCACTTCATCGCACCTCACGGCGGTGAAGTTCAGCATGGACGCGGGCTTTCCAGTGACCGACATTCCCTACCCCGGCATCGGCCAGGTGATACAAGAGTTGATGGCGGGCCGTGTGGACATGACCTTCGACACACTGACCAGCGCGCTGGGCCATGTCAAATCCGGCCGCGTCAAATTGATGGCCGTGACCAGCAAGGAGCGCAGCGCGGCATCGCCTGAGACGCCAACCCTGCGCGAGTTGGGTTACCCCGATGTGGTGTACACGCCCTGGTGGGGCATCGCCGCGCCAGCGGGCACGCCCGAGACCATCTTGCGCCAGCTTGAAAAAGCCTTTGTGGATGCCGGCCAAAATGTGCAGGTGCGCGAGCGTCTGATCGCCGCCGGCACCAACCCCTTGTTCAGCCCGCGCAGCGAGGCCACGGCCACCATGAAGGACGACCTGGCCTACTGGACCACGATCATCCGCAAGGCGGGGATCAAGGTGCAGTGACCCTAGAAACGTTTGGCAGCAGTTCAGGATTCATGATATCCGTCGGCTTGCCATCCAGGTAGGCCAGCACATTGCGCACAGCCGGCTGCAGCAGCCACTCATAGCCCTCATGGGTAAAGCCGCCCATGTGAGGCTGCAGCAGCACTTTCTCGTGGGTGCGCGTCCAGTGATCCACTGGCGGTGGCTCTCCCCAGAAGACGTCAAGACCTGCGCCAGCAATGGTGCCGGCATCAAGCGCTTCGCGCAGTGCCTGCTCGTCCACAATGGCGGCGCGGGCGGTATTGATGAAGAGTGCATCGCTGCGCATCATCGCGAACTCTTCGCGCCCTATCATGCTGCGGCTTTGCGCGGTGGCATTGGCATGCAGGCTCACCACATGCGATTGGCGCAGCAGCTCTTGCAGGCTCACCGCCTGCGCACCCCAGAGCGAGGCGCGCTCCTGGGTGAGTCTGGGGCTCCAGGCCAGCACCTTCATGTCCATGGCCACACCCATTTGCGCCACCGGCGAACCAACCCGGCCCAGGCCAATGACGCCCAGCGTCTTCCCAGCCAAACCGAAACCGATGCGCGATTGCCAGCCGCCGCTGCGCATATGGGCGTCGTTTTGCACCGTGTGCCGGGCCAGGCCCAGGATCAGCGCCCACACCAGCTCGGCCGTGGCCCTGTGAATGACCTGCGGCACATCGAGCGCCTGCGGACGGCACACCAAAATACCCGCGCGGGTGGCCGCCGGCAGATCGACATGCGGATCGAGCCTTGGGCCGCAGACTGACAGGAGCTTCAAGTCCGGCAGGCGCGAGAGCACACTCTCGGTGAACATCACCCGGTCGCGAATCGTGATCGCAATCTGCGCTCCCGCCAAGCGACTGG
This sequence comes from Comamonadaceae bacterium, assembly GCA_947476285.1. Taxonomy (GTDB): domain Bacteria; phylum Pseudomonadota; class Gammaproteobacteria; order Burkholderiales; family Burkholderiaceae_C; genus Ramlibacter. The sequence continues at coordinate 29,020 of CANJPU010000031.1, forward strand.
CCAGCTCTGCTTCAGATTTCGCTTTGTCGGTGAAGATGCGCAACTCGCATCGCTCGGCCAGCTCTTTGACGCAATCGAGCGTGCGCGCATGGTCCAGATAGTCTTCCATCAGCACGACGCGTGTCATGTTCACACCTTTGAAAAGAGAGCGGGTGCCCCAAGAACTTACTGCGGAGCCAGGCCGATCTTCTTGGCGACATCGGCCAGAAACTTGGCCTCATCGTTCAATGCCTTGGCTGCGACTTCGGGACTTTGCTCGACGATCTCGAAACCCATCTTTGCGATGCGTGCCTTGATGTCAGGATCTTTGAGCGCGCGCGATGCCGCCGCATAGAGCTTGTCAGCAGCGAACTTGGGCGTGCCGGCCGGCACATTGAATGAGTAAGCCAGACCGCGTATCTGCGGATAGCCCAGCTCCTTGAAGGTGGGCACATCGGGCATGCTGGCCACGCGTTTCTCGCCGGTGACTGCGATCGGACGGAACTTCTCGCCGAAAGTCTTTGCGGCCGATTCAGGTATCAGGCCCATCTGAACTTCGTTGGCCACGATGGCCTGCATGTAGGGCCCGCCGCCCGGATAAGGCACATGCACGATCTCCAGGCCGATCTCGCGAATCAAGGCCTCGATCGGCAAGCGCACGGTGGGCGCGGGAGCGCCGTAGTTGAGCTTGCGCGGATTGGCCTTTGCATAGGCGACGAACTCGGTGAAATTCTTCCAGGGCGCAATGGCTGGCGAGCCAAAGATGTACGGCCCCTCGATCAGCCCGATGAGCGGCGGGATGTCCTTGAGTGGATCGAAGCGCAGCTCTTTCACAGTCACAGGCAAGCTAGCCAGTGCGGTCACCGCGGTTGACACCAGTATGTAGCCGTCGGCTGGTTGCTTGGCCACGTATTCAAGGCCGATGATCGCGTTGGCACCGGGCTTGTTTTCCACCACGATGGGTTGGCCCAGTGTCTTGGCCATCTCGGTTGCCATGACACGGCCCAGAATGTCCGCGATGGTGCCGGGGGTGTTGGCCACAATCATGCGAATGGGCCGGGTGGGGAAATCCTGGGCGATGGCCAGTGCTGGCGCCAATGCGCACAAGACGGCGGCAACACAGGTGCGAACGAAAGCGCTTGCGATGAACATCGTCGTCCCTTGGGAGAGTTGGCGCTCGATACTAACCGGATTGGGTCTGCGATTCCATAGTGAAATCCATGGGGCGTCTGCGCTTACTGCCGTGCTTGCGCCAGAGGGGCAATGAGTGATTGCCCCATCGCGCGCGTTCAGAATGGGCCGGATAATCAAGCGGCGCCAATCCGAGCTGCGATTGCCGCGACCGAGATTGATCCAATCCCTTGAGGCACCTACTCATGAACCTATTCATTCGCATACTGGCCTGTCTACTGTTCTTTAGTTTGAGCACCGCAGCCCAGGCGCAATTTCCTGATCGACCCATTCGCGTGGTGGTGCCATTGGCCCCGGGCGGCACCGGTGACATCTTCATGCGCGCCCTCAGCAAGGAACTCGGCCCGGTGTGGAAGCAGCCCATCGTGATTGACAACAAACCCGGCGCCGGCACCACACTGGGCGCCGAGATCGTGGCCAAGGCGCCGCCCGATGGCTACACGCTGCTGCTCAACGTGGTCACTGGCTCAATCGGTCAAAGCGCCTACCCCAAGCTCGGCTATGACCCGATACGCGACTTCGCCCCAATCACACTGGGTTTCCAGACGCCCTTCGTGCTGGCGGTCAACCCATCGCTGCCCGTGGGCAGCGTGGCCGAGCTGATCGCCTATGCCAAGGCCAACCCCGGCAAGCTCAACTTTGGCTCGGGCGGCAACGGCACCATGTCGCACATGTCGCTTGAGCTTCTTAAAACCGTGGCCGGCATCGACATCGTGCATGTGCCATTCAAGGGTTCGAGCCCGGCGGCCGCAGCCCTGGTGGGCGGGCAACTCGACGGCATGTTCGACGCGCCGCCGGCGATGCTGCCATTTGTGAAGGCAGGCAAACTCAAGGCCCTGGCCGTCACCACCCGCACCCGCGCATCGAGCGCGCCGCAAGTGCCCACCATGATTGAGGCAGGCCTACCCGGCTACGAGGTGGGCGTATGGTTCGGCCTGGTCGCACCGGCAAACACGCCTGCCGACATCGTGCAAAAAATCAACGCCGACATCGTCCGGGCCCTGGCCAACCCCGCCCTGATTGAAAGCCTGGCCCAGCAGGGCATGGACGTGCGCACCATGCGCCCCGATGAGTTCGGCGCCTACATGCGCAGTGAGAACGTGAAGTGGACCGGCGTGGTGAGGGCGGCGAAGATTCGGTTTGATTGATCTTGCGTTGTCGGTGCGCCATGACGGCCTCTCAGCCGCACCGACTAGCCCAGAGCCACCCCTGACACAGTAGCCCGGCGCATCACCCGCCGTTGCTGCGGCGAATAATCAAACGTCGCCTTGTGCAGCGTGCTGCGGTTGTCCCATATCAGCAGATCACCCGGCGACCAGGAATAGTTGAAAAGAAACTGCGGGCTGAGGCTGTGCTCTCGCAACTGGTTTAACAAGGCACTGCTCTCGTCGGGCGCCAGGCCTTCGATGCCAGTGGTGTAGCCCTCGCTCAGATACAAATGCCTTCGGCCAGTGGCCGGATGGCGGACAGCAACCGGGTGTGACACCGGCGGATACTCCAGTGTGCGCTTGGCGAATTCTTCCGCGTTCTCTGTCTTGACGCCGTAGCGGTGGTAGAGGCTGTGCACCGCGCGCAAGTTGTCTATGCGCTGCTTTGTGGCCTGGGGCAATGCGTCGTAGGCCGCACCCATGTCGGCGAAGACGGTGTCGCCAAGGGCCACACCATGGGTCTGCGGCACCTCAATGGCATAGAGCAGCGAATACGCATGCGGCGTCTTGATGTAGGCGCCATCGGTGTGCCAGAAAATGCCTGCGTCCATGCTGCCCAGAGGCTTTCCGTTCTCGGTGACGTTAGACACATAGAACAGCTCTGGATAATCGGTGGACAGCGCTTCCTTGATGAATATTTTCTGCAGTTCACCAAAGCGTCTGGCGAAAGCAACTTGCTCAGCCTGATTCAGTGTCTGCCCTTTGATCGAGACAAAACCACGCTCATGCAAAAGATCGAGCACGCTGCGAAAGTCTTCGTCGCTGATGTTGACGGAGCTTATGCCGCGAACCGTGGCGCCGAAATTGCGCTCGGGCTTTTCAATGCTCATGCCCATGGCTTGTTCCTTGATCGAATGCAAATGCAGACACTCACACCGGCACAGGCCCCATGACGCCAGCGCGGTGGAGCTTGCGCGGAATGTCGCCGTAGTCAAACATCGCCAGATGCTGCAGCGCGCAGTTGTCCCAGATCACCAGATCGCCCGGCCGCCAGCTATGGCGATACACGAACTCGGGCCGCGCCAAGTGCTGGAAGAGCATCTCCAGCAACTCGCTGCTCTCCTGCGCCGGCAGACCGACGATCTCCTTGGTGTGGCCTTCGGTGACGAACAGGCACAGGCGACCATTGATCGGGTGACGCCGCACCACCGGGTGCTGCACATCAGGCAGGGCAGCCTTTTGTTCGGCGGTGAGTTCGGCACGCTTGAGCTGGCCCTTGGTACGCTTCTTCTCGATGTGGTGAACAAAGCTGTGCACCGCTTTCAGGCCGAGCAGCTTCTTCTTCAGCGCATCGGGCAGCGCGTCGTAGGCGCTCCATGCGCTGCTGAACATCGTGTCGCCCAGCACCTTGCCATCCTTGCTTGGAATGTCCACGCCGTATAGCAGCGTGTACATATCGGGTTGTGCCAGGTAGGAGGCGTCTGTGTGCCACAGCATGCCGGCGTCCGCAATGCCGATGGCCTGGCCGTCCTTCACGATGTTGGACACGATGGACAGTTCGGGTCGATCGCCCACCGCATAACGGTTGTAGAAGGATGTGCGCAGCTCGCCCAGGCGCGCGCTGAAGTCAGTTTGCTGGCGCGGTGTGATGTGCTGATCGCGCAGCACGATCACCGAATGCTGGTGCAAGGCGTCACGCACGAACGCAAAGGCTGCATCGTCCACGCCGGCGGCAATGTCCACGCCCAGCACTTGCGCGCCTATGAGGCCACCAAGCGGCACGACCGACATGCCGCCGCCCGCCTGGTGAGAAGGAGATGACTTCTCGCGAAGGGAGATTGAATTGTCCATGCGGGCTCCTAAAGTTCAGATCAAAGGGTGGACTGGGCAGGACACAACAGCGAGACGCTGGCATGCCGGTGCGGACTGCGAAAACTATAAGCCATGTAAGTTGCGCTCGCAACCCGAGGCAAAGGCTGACTTCATCGAAGACCGTACTCTTTCTTGTGCTGGTCAAAGTGCGACTGCCGCGTCACGCGGGCCATGAGCTGCGCGCTGGCCAGCCCGGTCAACTGCGCAGGCGTCGCGCCATCGCGCACGGCCTTCATCGTGTCGTGCAGTGCCTGCACCGCAGCGCTGAAGGGCTGGTGGCCGGCCATGCGGATTTTCACTCGGCGGCTGGCAAGATAAGCCGTATCGGACAGACTGGCATGGGCCGCAGCCAGAACCAGCGGGAGCTTGACTGCAGCGGAGATCGCATCGAGCTGCTCGCGCGTGCTCAGGCCCGGCACGAAGAGCGCATCCACCCCTGCGGCCTCATAGGCCTGCAGCCGGGCGATGGCGTCGTCTAAGCCGGTGAGGGATGCCGCGCTGGTGCGGCCCATCACCAGCATGCCATCTGGCTCGCGCTCGCGCACCGCCGCTCGCATCTTGCCAACGCCCTCTTCCAGCGAGATCAACTGGGCCGGGGCATCGCCTTGAAATGGCGCGGGCAGCAGCGTGTCCTCGATGGTCACGCCGGCCGCGCCGGCTGCCTGCAACTCCTGCACGGTGCGCGCCACATTGAGCGCATTGCCATAGCCATGATCGGCATCGACCATCACGCACAATCGCCCCGCCCTGCACACGCGCCGGGTCTGCTCGGCCAGCTCTGTCAGGGTGATGAGGGTGAGGTCGGGGTCCCCCAGAACGGCGAACGAGGCGACCGAGCCGCCCATCAAGCCGACTTCAAAGCCCAGATCATCGGCCAGCCGGGCCGAGACCGGATCGAACACCGAGCTGGCTGTGATGCAGTCGGAACCGGCCAGTATCTGGCGCAGGCGTGCGCGTCGTCGTTGAGCAGTCATATCAGGAGAGTTTGGCCAAGGCTTGATCGATCCATCCACGGTCCCAATTGCCCTGGGCGATTTGTACTTCCCATGATTGCTCCATGCGCAGCTTCTCTTGCGCGACTGCCAGGACCTGCGCCACGCTTTCACGTGGCACGACGACCACGCCGTCATGGTCACCCACCACCAAGTCACCGGATGCGATGGAGATGCCGCCGCAGGCGATGGGGTAGCCGATCTCACCCGGACCGGTCTTGAAAGGACCATTGGGAGATATGCCGCGGGCCACCACCGCCAGATCGGTGGCGGCCAGTTCCTGCACATCGCGCACCGCGCCATCGACCACCAGTGCTTCGATTCGGCGGAACACCGCGTACTTGGTCATCATGCCGCCGACCATGGCCACATTGAGCCCACCGCCAGCATCGACCACCACCACATCGCCCGGCTGCGCCAGATCGATGGCCTTGGCCAAGAAGAGGTTGTCACCGGGGCGCACCCGCACTGTCAGGGCCGGGCCAGCGAATGTCTTGGTGCGGCCGTAGTGGAGGAAGCCGCCGCTCAATCCCTGCAGCCGGTTGCATGCGTCGCCGATGACGGCCGCCGGTATGCCACGTGCGATCTGCACGGCGTGCGCATCGACGCGCTGAAAATCGCCCGTGATGCGCAGGCCGAGCTTGTTGAGGTGTTGCATGGTGTGCTTGGTCAACACTGTGTTCAGGCCATGCCGGTGCTGGCAGCGGCCGGCTGCCCCGCATCGAGAAAGCGGCCGGACACTGGCGCGAACAAGGTACAACGCTGCAATTGGCGAAGCTGGCTGCAGTCGTAATCCTGCACCGCAAAGTGCATGGTGCAGCGGTTGTCCCACATGAGCAGGTCGTCTTGCTTCCACGCATGACGGTAGACGAATTCGTAGGCCGTCGAGTGGGTGTTGAAGAAGTCGATCAGCGGGCGGCTCTCTTGTTCGGTATAGCCGATGAAGTTGCGCAGAAAGCCGCCGGCAAAAATACCTTTCCTGCCTGACTCCGCATGCAAGCGCACCACCTTGTGCACCACCGGCGGATGGTTGCGGCGGCGCTCAGCCTGCAGCTCGGGCGTGTAGCGGTGAAAGTCGGGCGCCAGGCTGACGTCATGCACGCCCTCTAGCGTGTCGGCGAAGGCTTGCATGCTGGGTGACAAGGCATCATAGGCGCGGTACATGTTGGCGAACATGGTGTCGCCGCCGATGGGCGGCAGGGTCTTGCTCAGCAGAAAACTGGCCGTCGCCGAACGCACCGAGAAGGACATATCGGTATGCCACTTGTCGGCAATCAGCACCTGCAAAGTCTTGCCGCCTATCACCACCGGCTTGTTGGCGACAATGTTGACTTCTGGAAAATCGGGCCGGTTCCAGTGCGGGCGCGAGCGGTGATCGTCCAACTCGCCAAAGCGCGAGCAAAACGCCATCTGCTCTTGCGGCCCCAGGTCTTGTCCTGGAAAACACAACACCAGGTTGTCCACCCAGGCTTGCCGAATCTGCGCGATGGCGTCGTCGCTTTGCTTTTGTTTCAAGTCCAGGCCGGTGACTTCGGCGCCCAGGGCAAAGGCGAGTTTTCTGATCTTCAGTGCCATGATTTCTCCTCTTGCAAATTGTGGTGTTCAGTTGGCGGTGATCTTGGCTTCTTTGATCACCTTGGCGAAACGCGCCGTTTCCTGGCGGATGTATTCGCTAAATTGCTGCGGTGTCGTGCTTTGCATCTCGACGCCATCGGCCAGCAGCTTCTCGCGCAGCTCGGGTGTCATTGCCCGGGTCATCGCGGCGCTGAATCGCTCGACGGCTGCCGGCGGTGTGCCTGCAGGAGCGGAGATGCCGATGAAGGCCGCCGTGGCATAGCCGGGGAAGCCCGATTCAGCCACCGTGGGCACATTGGGCAGCGCCGGCGAACGCCTGGGGCTGGTCACCGCCAGCGCACGCAGCGTGCCGCCCTTGATGTGCTGCAATGAGGTGTTCATGGTGTCGATCACCAAGGTGACTCGCCCACCCATCACGTCGATCAGCGCGGCGGCATTGCCCTTGTACGGAACATGCAACACATTGACGCCCATTTGCAGAAACAGCATGGCTGCTGCGAAGTGCGACGAAGAGCCGCCGCCTGCTGAGCCGTAGGAGACCTTGGACGGGTCGGACTTGGACAGGGCGACCAAATCAGCCATGCTCTTGATGGGCGAGTTGCCATTGACCATCACCACCAGCGGCACCACGCTCATCATGCCCACGCCAGTGAAATCCTTGATCGGGTCATAGCCGGCATCCGCAATCAGCGAGGGCGCGGTGACAAAGGTGTTGGACATGGCCAGCAGCGTGTAGCCATCGGCCGGTGCCTTGGCCACATATTGCGTGCCCAGCAAGAGGCTAGCGCCAGGCCGGTTCTCCACCACGATCGATTGGCCCAACTGGCTGGCTACGCCTTGCATGAGTTGGCGGGTGGTGAGGTCGAGGTTGCCACCGGCAACCACAGGCACCACCACGCGGATGGGTTTGCTCGGGTAGTTGTCGGTGCTCTGCGCGCCTGCGGACAAGGCGAGCAAAAGGGCCGCACCAGCCCCGAGAAGTTGAGAGAGTTTGCGCATGTTGTGTCTTTCGTTTGTTCAGGCGTTGCTCAGGCTCGCCTCGGATTCGAGCACACCAATTGGCTCGCCTGCCAGTGTGGTGCGAAACATTTGGCGAATCTCGCTCTTGTCGTAGTCGCCTGCGGCCAGGTGCATGGCACAGCGGTTGTCCCAGATGACCAGGTCATGCTTGCGCCAGCGGTGGCGGAAGGTGAAGTCGTGCCGCACCGAATGGCGAAACAGAAACTGCAGCAGGCCCGCGCCTTCTTCCTGCGTCATGCCGTAGATCTGCCGTGTGACCGATTCATTCAGGTACAGCGCCTTGCGGCCGGTTTCGGGATGCACACGCACCATGGACTGCACGACGGCCGGGTTGTCCTTGAGGTGTTCGTCCATTTGCTTGACGTTGGTGTAGGAAGCCAGGTCGTTGACCACGCGCAGGCCGTCGACGACTTTCTTCATGGCCGGTGAGAGTTTCTCGTAGGCCTTGTACATGTTGGCAAACCAGGTGTCGCCGCCCACTGAAGGCACCTGGGCGCAGTGCAGCAGCGAACCCGTGGGCGGGCACAGCGTGAACGCGCCATCCGAATGCCACTTCAGGCCAACCTCGCCGGTAAGCGACTTCTTGCCGTCGATCATGCGGTTGGTCACTTCGAAAATCTCGGGGTATTGGCTGTGCCGGTAGTGCTTCTCGGGATGCACTTCGAGTGGGCCGAAGCGCTTGCTGAATGCAATGTGCTGCTCCAGGGTGATGTCCTGTCCTGGGAACACCAGGATCAGGTGTTCCAGCCACGCATTGCGAATCTCCCGAATGGTCTCATCGCCAACTGGTTTCGAGATGTCCAGCCCAAGGACTTCGGCTCCCAATCCGAAAGCCAGCTTGTTGATCTGAAGTGTCATCTGCGCACCTTTTCCAAAAACACTGGGGAGTGAGCCATTCACTCGACCGCGATGCGCGCGGCCTTGATCACCGCGCCGGTACTCTTGATCTCGTCCTGGACAAACGCGGCGAACTCTGGTTGCGTGGAAGTGAAAAGACTCATCGCCTGCTCTTCAAAACGCTTGCGCACGGCAGGGTCCTGCCGCGCTGCTTCCAGTGCGGCCGCGAGCTTTTGCAGTATGGGCTGCGGCAGTCCGGCTGCTGTGAACAGGCCAGTCCAGGTGCTGGCGCGAACGCCAACGATGCCCTGCTCTGTCATGGTGGGCACATCGGGCAGCAGCGGGGATCGGGTCTGACCCAACTGTGCGATGACTTTGATGCTTTTGTCGCGAATGCGCGGCAGTGACGTGTTGACCGTGTCCACCAAAGTATCCACATGCCCACCCATCAGCGCAGTCAGTGCAGGGGCACCGCCATTGAATGGCACATGCACCAGGGGCACGCCGGCCGAGCGAATGGCTTCCAGTGCGACATGGGCTGTTGATCCGTTGCCGCCGCTGGCGGTGCTGACCTGCCGGGTCGCGGCCAATGCGCGCAACTCGGACAAGTTATTGGCCGGGAAGTTGGGCGCGGCGGCCAGCACCAGCCCCACGCTCATGATGCCGCCAATCGCAGTGAAGTCCTTGGCAGGGTCGTAGCCCACCTGCTTGTAGACAAAGGGCACGATCGTCAGATTGGCACCCGCCATCACCAGCGTATAGCCATCAGCGGGTGCCTTGGCGGCAATCTCGGTGCCAATCGCGCCAGTGGCGCCGGGCCGGTTATCGACGACGATGTTCTGGCCCAGAACCTTGGACATGGCAGGCGCAATCAGGCGCGCTGTCAGATCAATGTTGCCGCCGGGCGCATATGGCACGATCAGCCGCAAGGGCCGATTGGGATAGCTCTGCGCCCATGCCTGCTGCGAAGCGCAGCACAATCCCACGCTTGCCAATACGCCCACAGCGAGAGCACGCCATGCCGGTCGGCTCCATGCGCTCAGTGTCATCGTGTCTCCTTGATCGGACGTGACGTGATGATGTGATGCGAAAAGCCCGCCCCGCCGCCCACGCCCTCTGCGCCAAATTCCATTGGTCAAAATGATATGCCCACTCGGGACAAACGCGCAGATGGATAACCCTGACCGACAGGGCGCGAAGGGTCAAGGCCTGATTTGGTTAACACTTTCTCATCGAAGACCTTGCTCAGCGTGACATGGATTGCGGCTCATGCCCGCCATGACAAGTCTTCTGCAGCGCAAACTCCGCCCCCTACTCAGGCGTGATGCCCGCTTCCTTGACCATTGCCGCCCATTTGTCACGCTCTGCGATCACGAAGCTGGTCATGCCCTCGGGCGAGCTGGTGGAGACTTCGACACCTGCCTTGAGAAAGGCTTCCTTGATGTCGGGTTTGGCCAAAATCTTGGTGACTTCGGTGTTCAGGCGCGCGACGATGTCTGGCCGGGTTCCAGCGGGTGCGGCCATCGCCATCCAGCCCATCAGCTCGTAGCCAGGCAAGCCGCCGGCCTCGGCCATGGTGGGCACGGAGGGCATGAGCACGGCGCGCGTGGGAGTGGTCACACCCAATGCGCGTAGCTTGCCCGACTGAATATGCGGCAATGCGGGCAGCAAGTCCACGATCATCGCTGGGACCACACCACTGAGCACATCCATCATGCCGTTGGAGCTGGCCTTGTAGGGCACATGCACCAGCTTGACGCCCGCCATGCGCGAGAGCATCGCGCCAGCCACATGGCCCGATGCGCTGGAACTGGCAAAGTTGAGCTTGCCCGGATTGTCCCGCGCGTAGCCGATGAAGTCCTTGAGGTTCTGGAAAGGCGTAGCTGGATTGACCACCAGCACGAAGGGCATCATGCCCACTCGCGTGACCGAAGCGAAATCCTTGACTGGATCGTAGGGGAGCTTTTTCATCAGGCTGCTGTTGGCCGCATAGACGGTGTTGCCGCCGTACAGCAGCGTGTAGCCGTCCGCCGGACTGCGCTGCACTTCCTGTGTGCCGATCACGCCATTCACACCGGGTCTGTTCTCCACCACCACAGGCTGGCCCATCGCAGCGCTCAGGTGCTGGGCCATTAGACGAATGGTGGTGTCACCACCGCCGCCCGCGCCGAATGGCGCGATAACGCGAATGGGACGCGAGGGATAGACCTGCGCCAGAACCGATGTGGTCGCGCAAAGCGAGACGATGAAACTCAAGAGCAGTTTGCGCATAGTGACTCCTTGCTTGGACGTGGATTGCGACCGAAGGCGCAACACGGATGTATAGAGCGCAGGCGCAGATCGCGCAAGCGGGATAGCCCGCCCCGCGCCTACTCGGGCTGGATGCCGGCGTCCTTGGCCACCTTGGCCCACTTGGTGATTTCGGTGGCAATGAAGCCGTCGCAGCGCTCCGGGGCGCTGGCCACCGGCTCGAAGCCCTGTCCTTCGAGTTTGGACTTGAAATCCGGCGACGTCATGATGCGCACCACCTCTTCATTGAGGCGATTGACGATGGCGCGCGGCGTGGCCGATGGCACGAACATGCCGGTCCAGACCACCGAATGAAAATCGGGCAGGCCTGATTCGGCCACGGTGGGCAAATCGGGCATGAAGCTGGACCTGCGGTCGTCGCCCACCGCCAGCGCGCGCAGCCTGCCCGTCTTGATGTGCGGCGCTACTGACGCACCGCCGCCAAAGCCGGCCTGGATGCGCCCGGCCAGCATATCGGTGAGCGCCGGGGCCGAGCCTTTGTAGGGCACGTTGGTCATCTTGATGCCGGCCATGGTGTTGAACAACTCCATGGGCAACTGCGTGGCCTTGGAGGGCGACGCAAAATTCAGGGTGCCTGGGTTGGCCTTTGCATACTGGATCAGCTCGCGCACGTTGTTCACCGGCAGCGAAGGATGCACCACCAAAATGACTTGCTGCTTGGCCGTCTGCGTGATGCAACTAAAGTCTTTGACTGTGTTGAAGTTAATCTTGGCGTAAAGCGTGGGGTTGATCGCGTGGCTGCTCGATGCGATCAGCATGGTGTAGCCATCGGCTGGCGCGCGCGCCGCGAACTCGCTGCCTATCATGCCGTCGGCACCGGCACGGTTTTCCACCACCACCGGCTGGCCCAGCGCCTCAGTGAGTTTTTGCGCCAGATTGCGTGCCAGCACATCGGTGCCGCCGGCAGGGGCGTAGGGCACGATCAGCTTGAGCGGCTTGTTGGGCCAGCTCTGCGCCGATACCGTTGCGCCGACTACGCATAAAAGGCAGGCGATAAGCGCAGCGCGAGCCGGTGAGCCGACTTGATGAAACAACATGTGATGTCCTCGTGTCAGACCGGGCGGTTGCCGCGCACCTGCACACGGTGCATCAGCCGTCTTTGTCCAGGATAGTCGTCCAGCGCCAGATGCTGGCAGCAGCGGTTGTCCCAGAAAGCGATGGAGCCGGCCCGCCAGCGAAAGCGGCAGGTGAACTCAGGACGGGTGGAATGCTCATAGAGAAAGCGCAAGAGCGGCGTGCTCTCAGCGATGCTCATGTCCTGGAAACGTTCGGTGTGCAGCGTGTTGACGAACAGCGCCTTCTTGCCGGTGTCCGGATGCGTGCGCACCACCGGATGCACTGCGGACAGGTTGGTGAGTTTGGAACCAAAGCCTTCACCTGGCGGCAGCACGTCGTCGGCCTCCAGTGTGGACAGGATGCGGCCATTGGAATGCACCGCCTTGAGTGGGCCGAGCATGCGCTTCATGCCCTCTGACAAAGTGTCATAGGCCAAATACTGGTTGGCGAACAAGGTGTCGCCACCCACCGGCGGCAGCAACCGCGCTGCCAGCACCGAACCCAGCGGCGGTGTCTCCAGGTGCGTGGTGTCTGAATGCCATTCCCAGCCGAAGACCAGATTGTCCTGGGGCTGCTTGTCGATGACCAGCAGCGCTGGCAGCGAGCCTGGTTTTTGCCGATGCGGCGGCAGCACGGCAAGCTCGCCGAAGTAGCGCGCGAAGCGGGCCAGGTCGTCGTCGGACGCCTCCTGATCGCGAAAGAAAATCACCAGGTGTTCGTTGAAGGCGCGCTTGATTTCGGCGATCGTCTGCGCGTCCATCGGCTTGGAAAAATCAAGGCCAAACACTTCCGCGCCAAGCGCCCCGGCGAGCGGCTCCACGGTGAGTCGGTCATAGCCATGTGAGGGGCGAGTTTGCATCTGGACGATGCTATATTTGAAGAGGCGCTTGGTCAAATGGGGTTTGCACCCCCACTGCGCGTACACAACCAGAGGACAATCGAGGCCCACCCCCTTCGCTTCACCATCCATGTCCATGCTTCCCCTCGACCAGCTCCCACCCGCACCCACCAACCCGCCGCTCGCCCTGCTCAAGGGCGTGCGCGTGCTCGATCTCACCACCTCCATTGCCGCACCCTACGCCACCATGCTCATGGCCGACATGGGCGCCGATGTTGTCAAGCTAGAGCGGCCGGGCACTGGCGACGATGCACGGGCCTGGGGCCCGCCCTTCCTCGAAGGCGAATCGCTCTGGTTCCTCAGCGTCAATCGGGGCAAGTCCAGCATCACCCTGGATTACGCCAGCCCTGAGGGTTGGGAAGTGTTGTCCAAGCTGGTGGCTGCGGCCGATGTGGTCGTGGTCAACCTGGTGCCCCGCGTGCAGAAGAAACTGCGGGTGGACTACGAGACGCTCAAGGCGATCAAACCCAGCCTGATCTTTGTCTCGCTCACCGGTTTTGGCATCAGCGGCGCACGGGCTGATCTGCCCGCCTATGACCTGATTGCAGAGGGCTACAGCGGCGTGATGGACATCACCGGCGAGGCCGATTCACCGCCGCAAAAAATCGGCACCCCCGCCGCCGATTTGCTGGCTGGCACCGACGCCGTCATCGGGACGCTGGCGGCCCTGTACGACCGCTCGCGCACCGGCCAGGGCCACTTGGTGGACATCTCCATGATCGAGAGCATGACGCGCTTTCTGAGCCCGCGCATCGTCACCTACCTCGGCTCGGGTGAAGTGCCGCAACGCACCGGCGCGCGCGACAGCGTGATTGCGGTGTATCAGTCGTTCAACACCGCCGACAAGCCGATCAATGTGGGCCTGGGCAATGATGGCATCTGGAAGAAATTCTGGAAGCTGCTGGGCGATACGGCGTTTGGCGATCAGCCCCGCTTTGCAAGCAACGCACAAAGGCATTCGGAGCGCGCCGAGATCGTGGGCATCATTCAAAAGCGCTTGCTAGAGCACACGCGCGATGAGTGGCTGGAGAAGTTCGCGCAAGCGAAAATTCCCGCCGGGCCTATCAACCGGGTGGACGAGGTATCTGCCGATGCCGAGTTGATGAAGCGCGGCTTTCTCTACCGCATGCAACACCAGGGCCACGACATTCCGCAAGTGGGCCTTGGCATCCAGTTCGACGGGGCAGCAGCCGGGCCCAGCTCATCACCGCCTGCGTTGGGTGCGGACACCCGCGATGTGCTTCGCGGGTGGGCTGGTATTGAGGATGCGCAGCTTGAAGAGTTAAAACGAAAAGGTGTGATCTAGGACGAGCTGCGGGGGGTCGTCGGCTCACTAGCCGGCCATACTGCCATCATGCATCCAGGCCGCATGCGTGGGCGCGCGCTTGGTCTGGCTCCATTCGTTGAGCATGTCCCATTTCACGTCGTCAAGCATCTGGTACATCTTGGGCGTGCCGCAGTCGGCCGCCAACTCCAGGCGGTGGCCGTTGGGGTCGAAGAAATAAATGCTCTTGAATAAAGTGTGATCGGTCGGGCCGATGACCTCTATGCCTGCAGCTTGCAGGCGCTCTTTGGCGGCCAGCAGCTTGTCCATGGATTCGACCTTGAGCGCCAGGTGCTGAACCCAGGTGGGCGTATTGCGGTCGCGGTCCATGGGCGGCTGGCTGGGCAGCTCGAAGAAGGCCAGGATGTTGCCGCCACCGGCGTCCAGAAACACATGCATGTAAGGATCGGGCGCCTTGGTGGATGGCACCTCGTTTTCGGCAATGGCCAGCACGAATTTCATGTCGAGGTGCTTCTGATACCACTCGACGGTTTCCTTGGCATCGCGGCAGCGATACGCCACGTGATGAACGGATTGAACAAGCATGGGGAAGATCCTTTTTCGCTGCAGGCCTGAGCGAAGGCCTGATCCGCCCGATCGTAAACCGATTCAGACAGCTTGCCCCGTCAGGGCCGCGTCAACCCAGGGCTTTTTCCAGCGCCGGCAAGACCTCGAACAAATCCGCCACCACCCCATAGTCGGCCACCTGGAAGATCGGCGCCTCCAGGTCTTTGTTGATGGCCACGATGACGCGTGAGTCTTTCATGCCGGCCAGATGCTGCACCGCGCCCGAAATGCCCACCGCAATGTAGAGCTCTGGCGCGATGATCTTGCCCGTTTGGCCGACTTGGCGCTCTGGCGCAGCATAGCCCGCGTCCACCGCAGCGCGCGATGCGCCGATGGCCGCGCCCAGCTTGGCCGCTACCGCATCGAGCTGCTTGAACTGCGCGGCCGAGCCCATGCCGCGGCCGCCGGAGATCACCACGCGCGCACCGGCCAGATCCACATCGCCACTTGCAAGCGAAGCACTGGAGACCCTGCGGCTGAGCACTGGGCCTGCATCGATCTGCATGGTTTCCACCGCTGCTTGCCCCGAGCCCCTGGCCGCAGCGGCGAAGGCCGTGACGCGCAGGGTGACCACTTTGACACGATCGGTCGAGCGCAGTGTGGCCAAGGCACTGCCGGCATAGATGGGCCGCACGAAGGTGTCGGCCGAGTCGATGCGAACCACCTCGGACAACTGCATCACGTCCAGCAACGCAGCCACTCTGGGCAGCACGGCTTTGGCGCGCGGGCTGGCAGCGGCGAACAAGTGTGTGGCGCCCAGAGAGCTCACCAAACCGATCAGGCAACACGCCTCGTTTTCAGCGGCGCCGCTGGACAGGTTGGCAGATTGAACGCAGACGACCTTGGCCACGCCCTGCACCGCCGCCGCCTCACTGGCCACCGCCTCTGCGCCCTCGCCCAGCAACACCAGCGTCACTGGGCCCAGCAGCGCACCGGCCGTCACCGCATGCAGCGCGCTTTGGCGCAATGCGCCAGCCTCATGCTCAGCCCAGACGATGATGCTCATGGCGCCGGCTCCAGCACCTTGGCTTGCGTGCGCAGGCAATCCACCAGTTGCGCCGCATCGGCCATGATGGCAACCTGTCGCTTCTGGTCCGCGGCGGCCACGCTCACAAGCTGCAGGCGCGCAGTCAAGGCCTGTGGTGGCACCAGCGTGTCGGCAGCGAATGTAGCGATGGGCTTGCGGCGCGCGCTCATCACCAGCGGCAAGGTGACAAAGCGCGGATCGGCCAATCGCAGATCGGCGGTGACCACGGCCGGTAGCTCGAGCGCGATGAGTTCGCTGCCATCCTCTGTTGTCGTGGTCACCTGCAGTGCATTGCCTTCGCACTGCAGACCCACCGCAAACGTAGCCTGGCCCCAGCCCAGCATGGCGGCCAGCATCGGGCCGCACTGCGCAGCATCGGCATCGATGGATTGTTTGCCCAGCAGCACCAGCGCCGGTGACTCTTGCTTGACCACTTCCTCCAGCAGCTTGGCGATTGCCAGAGGCTCCAGGTCCTGCGGCGCCTCCACCAGAATGCCCCGGTCGGCGCCCATGGCCAGGCCGGCGCGCAGGGTGTCCTTGGCGGCGCTTGGGCCTATCGAGACGAGCACGATCTCGCTGGCCAGCCGGGCTTCTTTCAGGCGCACGGCCTGCTCGACCGCGACTTCGTCAAACGGGTTGATGCTGGTCTTGAGGTCGGTGGTGTCCACTGCGGTGCCATCGGCGCGCACGCGGATGCGCACGTTCGGATCGACCACCCGCTTGACCGCCACCAGCACCTTCACATCAATCCTTGCAGTAGGCCGCCGCGCTCTTGCCGGCCAGACGGCCGAACACGGAACCGGACATCAAGCCTGCACCACCGAGGTAGTTGCCATAGAAGATTCCGCCCACCAACTCGCCCGCCGCGAACAAGCCAGGAATGGTGTGCTCGGTGGTGTCCTGCACCGCGCCGTCTTCATTGATGCGCAGACCGCCGAAGGTAAAGGTAATGCCGCAGGTGACCACAAAGCCGGTGTAAGGCGCCTTGTCAATTGGCAGCGCCCAGTTGGACTTGGGCGGGCTGATGCCCTTTGTCGTGACGCCATCGAGCACCGCGGGGTTGTAGTGGCCCGGCTGGCAGGACGCGTTGAACTCGGACACGGTCTTTAGAAAGCCTTCCTTGTCCACGCCCAGTCCTTCGGCCAGACCTTCGAGCGTATCGGATGTGAACTTGGTGACTTGCTTGATACGGTATTCGTCGCGCACCATGTCGATGGTCTTGGAATCAAACACCTGGATGGCCGTGCGCTGTGGCTGCTTCATGACCTCACGGCCATACTTGGCATAGGTGTGGTTGCGAAAGTCAGCGCCCTCATCAACGAAGCGCTTGCCTTCAAGGTTGATGACAATGCCAATTGGGTAGGAATGCTTCTGGAAATTGTCCAGCACCACGCGGTCGCCAAAGGGCGGTGCGCTGATGTCCCACTGCACCGCATGCGCCGATGACCAGCCGCCAAAGGCCTGGGCGCCGATGTCCAGCGCGGCCTGTATGCCGTCGCCGGTGTTGTGGCGGGTGCCACGCACGCGGCACGATTCCCAGCCTGGGCCCAGGTAGGCGGCGCGCATGCGCGGGTTGGCCTCAAAGCCGCCGCAGGCCAGCACCACTGACTTGGCGGCGATTTCCGAATAGCCATCAGGCCCCTTGACGCGCACGCCACGCATCTTGCCCTTCTGGTCTTGCAGCAGCTCGCGCAAGGCGGTGGCGTAGCGGATCTCGATGCCCATTTTCTCCACCCGCTTGATCAAGGAATCGACCAAGCCCCAGCCGCCGCCCACGGCCTCGATGTTCACGCCGCCGTAGAAATGGTGTTTGCCATTGACCTTGTACGACTGCCGCCCGAACATGGGGATGAATCGCACACCTTGTGCACGCATCCACACCATGGTCTCGCGCGAAGTGCCGATCAGCCGCTCGGCCAGCATCGGATCGGTCTGGTTCTCAGTGACGCGGTTGAGGTCTTCGTAGAACAGGTCTTCTGGCAACGGCGGCAGGATGATCTGCTCGACCTCCGCATCGGACAGATCGACCAGTACGTCCTTGCGCACATCTTCGATTCCCGAATGCACGAACCGAAAACCACCTGCGGTGAACAGCGAGTTGCCTCCACGCTCTTCGACCGAGGCTTTCTCAAGGACCAGCACCTTGGCGCCGGACTCGGCCGCGCTGATGGCAGCGCACAAAGCGGCGTTGCCCGCACCGACCACGATCACATCGAATGTTTGTTCAGACATTTTTGACTCCAATGATTGAGTTGTTATGCGGCTACGTGCTGGCGCGCGGCCGGCACGAGAGTTTCTCAGTAAGATTTTGGCAGACCCAGAACCTTCTGCGCAATGAAGCACAGCACCAGTTGCGGTGACACCGGGGCCAGGCGCGAGATCATCGCCTCGCGGAACAAGCGCTCCACGTGGTATTCCTTGGCATAGCCCATGCCGCCGTGGGTGGCGATCGCGGTCTCGCAGGCGCGGTAGCCTGACTCGCAGCAGAAGAACTTGGCCGCGTTGGCCTCGGCCCCGCAAGGCAGATGGTTGTCGTAGAGCCAGCCGGCGCGCTTGTACAGCAAGGCGCCCGCTTCCAGCTCGATCCAGCGCTCTGCCAGCGGGTGCTGGATGCCCTGGTTCTGGCCAATGGGCCGGTCAAACACCACGCGCTCTTTGGCATATTTGGTGGCGCGCTTCAGTGCACCGCGGCCCAGGCCGATGGCCTCAGCCGACACCAGCACCCGCTCTGGGTTGATGCCGTGCAGAATGTACTCAAAGCCCCGGCCCTCTTCGCCGATGCGGTCTTCCACCGGAATCTCCAGGCCATCGATGAAGACCTGGTTGGAGTCAATTGACTTGCGGCCCATCTTGTCGATCTCGCGCACTTCGATCTTGGTGCGATCAAAGTCGGTGAAAAACAGCGACAAGCCGCCCGAGGGTTTGTCCAGTTGCTCGACCGGCGTGGTGCGCGCCAGCAGCAGCACCTTGTTGGCGACCTGCGCCGTTGAGATCCAGACCTTCTGCCCGTGCACCACATAGTGGTCACCCTTGCGCACCGCCGTGGTCTTGAGCTTGAGCGTGTTCAAGCCGGTGTTGGGCTCGGTCACTGCGAAGCATGCCTTGTGCTCGCCGGAAATCAGTGGCGGCAACCACCGGGCCTTTTGCTCGGGCGTGCCGTACACCACCGCCGGATGCAGGCCGAAGATGTTGAAGTGAACCGCCGATGCACCCGACAGGCCCGCGCCTGTGCTGGCGATGGTCTCCATGATGACCGCCGCCTCCGAGATACCCAGGCCAGCGCCTCCGTATTCAACCGGCATGGCAACGCCCAACCAACCCGCATCGGCAAAGGCCTTGTGAAAATCGTGCGGGAACCCGCCGTTGCGGTCTTTCTCAAGCCAGTATTCGTCTGGAAACCGGCTGCAAATCTGCTCGACTGCGGATCGTATCGAGGAGTGCTCCTCGCTCTCGGTGAAGTTCATGCTGGGTTCCGGTGAGGGTGTCGTTTGATATGGCCAAGCCATGACAATCTTTGCGGACATAGGATAGCAACAAGCCGCAGGTTTGAGGCTCGGCCCTCAGGCACAAAGGATGTGACGGCGGTTCATAGATTGGGCCTGCCCGGCCCCCGCCAAAGGCACTAGGAGCCCTTGTCAAGATTCCAGGCCTTGGCCCGCAGCTTGTTCTCGACAAAATCAATGAACACCCGCATGCGCGGACTCAGGTTACGACGGGTGCGAAACACCGCGCAGATGGCTTCGTTAAAGCTGTATTCGGTCAGCAAGGGCACGATGCGACCCGATTCGATGTCGTCCATCACATGGTATTGCGGCAGCCGCGCGATGCCCAAGCCATCGCGCGCCAGCGCCAGCAGCACTTCGGCCTGATCGGACGACACCTTGGCACGAATCGGCACATCAATGGCCTGGCCCTGGCTGCGAAATGGCCAGGTGTCTCGGTTGGGCATGCTGTAGTTGAGCAGTGAGTGCTTCTCCAACTCACCGGGGTGGGCAGGTGTGCCGTGCTGGCGCAGATACTCGGGCGACGCGCAAAGAATGCGCCGGCTGGTGGCCAGCCTTCGTTGCACCAGGGAAGAATCAGTCAGCGAACCGAACTGAATCGCGATGTCCATGTCATCGGCCAGGCCGACAAACTTCGGCCCCAGGCGAAATTCAACGCGAAGATCAGGGTACGCGCTCATGAACTCGGGCAGCAAGGGCGCGAGTTGCCCGGTGGCCAGCGATGGCGTGGTGTGAATACGCAAGGTGCCGTGCGGCACTGAAGTGAGTGAATTGGCCAGCGAATCCACATCGGCGATGGCGTCAATCACTTGCTGAACGCTCTTGAGGTAGGCCTCGCCGTCGCGCGTGAGAATGGCCGACTTGGCCGAGCGATCAAACAGCCTGACCCCAACCCTGTTCTCCAGCCGAAGAATCAGCTTGCTGACAGCAGAGGGCGTGAGGCGAAGCGCACGTGCCGCAGCAGAAAAGCTTCCGCCTTCTGCGACTGCAATATAGACGTGGAACTCATTGATCAGATCCATCGGATGCCCGCGCGCCCTTCTCGGGTCATTCTAATGCTGCAGTTACCGACGCGGCGCAACCTTATCGCGCAGCGCCCGAGAGGACTGAGGGGTTGGAGCCTGGACATCGACATAAGCGTCGATGAGCCTGCGTATCATCCGCTGATACTGGGTGTGATGCTTCGCGGCTTCGCCCTTAAAAAAATCGATACTCTTCTTGCTCAAAGCCAACGTAACTTTTACACCCTCTTCACGAAATGCCAATTGCGCAGGCGAAGGAAGAAAGTCGGAGACCACCTGAACTTTGCCAAGCGGTTCATTGGTGTATTTGATTTTCGCGCTCATAGATAAGCTTTCCTTTGCGCCAACAACCAGCGCCGATGATTCGAATAGCCGAAGTGCGGTAAGTGAACCGCACCGTCAACACACCGCCATCAACTTCGCCGAAACAATAGAACCGTTCTTCCGTTTGACTGTGCGTGACGTCCTTGGCAATCACACGCTGCGTGTCCGCAAATGCGTATTGCGCACGCGAGAACGAAGCCCCGTGCTTGCTCTGGTTTTCAGCGTCCTTGTCTGAATCCCACTCAAAGCGCGTGCGTACCATAGGCGAAGTCTAGCATGCAGCAATATAAAATGCCATACGTACGTCCATATGAAACGCGTGGCGCGCCACATCGGCCACGCTCAGGCTGGTGAAGACTTGTGAACAACTGCCAGCGGCGGCGGATGCGCCAGCGTTTGGAAAACGACGCAGTACCGTTCGGTCAGGCGTAGTAGCGTGGCAATCTGCTCTTGTGATGCATCGGTGTCCAGCGTGAACAGCAGCCTGATACTCTGAAAGCCGACCGGAACGTCCTTTGACAGACCTAGCGTTCCGGGGCACGCCTTGGCAGCGCTGTGTTCTTTACCCGGCAGGTGCCTGCTGGGGCTCGCGCCTCCCCGGCTCGGGGCGCTGACGCGCCGCTTCGGGGGGGGCTGTGAGGTCAATTGGTTCCCTATTGCCTTCTACGCAGCCTTGCCTGCCTAGCATGAGGCAACGCTGTCGTTAGATGGCGCGGTCTTTTCGTCAGACGAAGTTGACGCAACGCAATGGCAGGAGCACAGGACGATGTCGCGCGGGTTCCTTGGACTGTTGGCGCAAGGGGGTAGGCCCTACGACCCCGTGCCCCCCGAGGTTCGTGCCCTTATGGGGGGGTACGACGGGCCTGTCCGAGTCTGGCTGCCATCCGGTCAGGTTATTGTTGTCCCGGCACCCAGTGCGGCAAGTCGCCACCTTGGTTTCAGGGCACCTGGCTTTGGCCCAGTTCCACCTGCATTCCGGTTTCCGGAACCTCCCCCTCTGCCGATCCCGTCATCTTTTCGTTCATATTCCCGCACCGCGCCACCCCATCACCGGCCGCCGGCGCGCCCTCCCGTCAGCGTCTCACCCCCTGCGGGCGCGCAACCGGCCCTCGCTCCCATGGATCGCCCTGGGTGCCCAGGAACTCGTCCGCACCCTGGCCCAGCGCCAGCGCTGCGCCCCATTCAATGAGTTCATACGACGCACTGATGGCGAGCACAACGCAGCCCACCAGAAAGCTGAGCATCTTGCCAGCGCGAACCCACCCGCCTCTCAGAAGGATTTCCCTGGCCGCCAACGCCGGGACAAAGCCCTGGGCAAAGTGGCCGATCTTGTCGTATGGATTGCGATGCAGACCGAGCACCTCGGCGATCTGGAAACCCAAGGGAACCCGGGCATAGGTGTAGGCCCCACCGACCAGCAAGATGACCGCATGAACGAAGATGCAAATGTAGAGCAGCTTGGTCAGCGGAAAGCGCGCGTAGCTTGCAACAAGCAGTGGCGCCACGACGAAGATTGGGAATACTTCCATGAGCCAAGTGGCACGGTCATGGGGGTGCCAACCAGACCAAGCCAATAGGCCGATCAGAATGGCAAGGGCAAGGAGAAGGACTTGGGGACGAGGCATTGGGGCGGAGTGTATTCGGGGTTAAGCTCAGAGCTCAGCGGCACGCGAAGTGCGGCCGCTGGATCGACCTGCTAAGGTTCCCGCCTTGCCGCGCTTGCGAATGAGTTTGACCTCCAGCCTGCAGCCAAGCGCCTCCGCGTACTTTGAAAGCGTGGCGAGCGAGGGTGAGTGTTTGCCGCGACCCGACTCCATGCGCGCCACTGCAGATTGCGTGGTGCCGATCTTCTGTGCCACTTGGGCTTGAGTCAGCCCTTGTTCCGCCCGCGCCTTCAGGAATTCGTCCAAGAGCGCGTACTCGTCGCCCAGCTCTTCGTATTGGATCTTTACCGCCGCACGCCCGAGTGCCTTGGCGCGCAACTGTCTATGCGTCAGCATCGTTCCACTCCTTCATGCGCTTGCGCGCTATGGCCAGTTCCTTGGGTGGTGTCTTATCGGTCTTCTTCACGAACTGGTGCAACATCACGATCCGGCGCCTCACCAAGGTGCAGTAGAAGACCCGCCCAATTCCTTCTTGAGACTTCAAGCGCACTTCGAACAGCCCGGAGCCCATCGCGCGCGTGTGAGGCATGCCCAGATCTGGACCCTATTGCACCATTCGATCCGTCAGGTGAAGATACCGCGCCAGCAAACCGGCAGGAAGCGAGAGCACCGCCTCTTGGAGCTTTTCATCATGGTATCTGATCTCCCAAGTCATCGCTGCGAATTATAGCAAATACGCTATGTGTCTGCGTCGATGGTTGTACGGCGGCGGAAATTGGAATCTGACCCCAATTGTTCCCAATTGTTCAGTCCCGCGAGAGACTTTTACGCGCGACAACGGCAATAGACTGCACTGTAATGGCGTGCAACCCGCAGTACCTGGACTGTAGCCAAGCCGATAGCGGCTTACCCACCGGGAGAAGATTTCACCCGCACGGTCCACGGTCAGTTGGGTAGCGCGACCCTTCTCTGTGAGGCTCCATACGCCCCGTTTCGATGAATCAAGAAGCCCTTCTCGAACGAGATAGAAGCGCGCCCATGCAACGTTGGTCTTCAACCTCGACCCACCGGAGGGAACAAGCTCGTTCTGCTCCTCGTCTGTGAGAGACATATCATTGGCAATTTGTTCGACTACCTCGTCCGGACTGCCTGAGCCCCCTAGCGTACGAAGGGCATTAAGAAGCGGACCGAAGTAGCGGAGAAACTTTGTGCCGTCGATGGTTCTGCGTTTACCCATGAGATGCATTACCTTAAGAGGACTAGGCGGTTAGCTGGACCGGTCAGGTTCTAACCGAGCAGAATGAACAGTGGACTTCATGGACTTGTGGCGTTCGCCGGTAGCAGTGATCGCAGTTCAACATAGAACAGAACGGGCGACAGTAGTAGGAACGCTGGAAAAGCCAACATTCCCGCGGGCACGCCTGAACCAGCGCGCAGGAGAATTGATGAAACCAGACCGATAGACCCGAGAAGAAGGAACAGGACTGCCACTACCAGGAGTCGAGTGGGCCACACTCGAAGCGACGCCGGCGGAAGAAGCGCTTTGGCACTTACGGCGAGCCACAGGCGCCGGTACAGCAGCGCAGCAAACACAACCACCAGAGCGACCCGCAAGAACCAGGGAGTGATGATGGCAAGCGGTGCCGGTACCGGACTGCCGAACAAGTTGAAGAGGCGCCCGAAAGGGACTGCCGCTGGAATCAGCAACAGCAGCAATTGCATGGTGACAGAGATCGCGCAGACAAAGAACGCGACGCGGTAGGACAGAAGGCGCACGGTGGAACCTAAAACGATTGAGGTGAGCGGCCGCGCAGCGGCGTGGCGCGCATGACCCAGAATGAAATGAGGGCCATGCGTGGCAAGCCATTGTGCCTCCGCTCGATGGAAGCGTTAGGCTTCATAGTAGAGGACACAGGGAAGGCACCGGCCAGGCGAGCGATGCAGCCAAGATCCCAGTTCCGAGACAGTAGCCGCAACGGAACACCCAGCGATTGACTCTCTCTGCAAGTGTTCGACCCGCGTACGATTGGATTTCCCAACCAAGAACGCTGAGTGTGGCCCACAAGAGGATGGCGCCGGACAGGAGCTGAAGGAGTGCCACTTGACCTACAGACGGCGCCCCTAAAGCGTGGAGAAGCAGGCGACCAACCGCTGAGCCAAGTAGCGCGGATACGGAGACCGAAATTGCACTCCACCCGAACGCAGATCGCATCTTTCTAGCTGATTCCGCCCGTTGTGGTCGACTTCTGGGTTTACGTAGAGACCCGTCGTGGCGCACCGCCTCGCGAACGAACACGCGTGGCCGAAATGCCAGAAGAATCAGTGCTTTCGAGAGTGGCACTTGGTGCGGCGGGTGGTGTTGGCGTGGCATCTGAGACCTAAAGATCAGCGTCCATCTGCCGCCAAGCCGACCCTGCTGAAATCATTGAGCACCTCCTGCGGCAGACAAACCTCGTTGGACTGAACGGCCGGTGGGGCGGTCGCGAGAGGGGTTTGAAATCTTCACCCCGTCTGTTCGCTCAGATTATGAGCGAGTGGCGGCCTAGCTGGCAAACAAAAGCGATGCCATGCGCGCAGGCGCGTGGGTTGGTGTCCTTGCTCAGGCCCTGGCCGGTGCGTCTTCCGCGCAAGCCGGGTGCGCTCGGTCCGCGTGGCGCGTTCACTATCGCCTCAGCACCCAAACAAGGTTGGAACTGTCGGCCCAGATTAGAAATGTCCCCTGTTGCGCGCGAGATGTCTTCACCGCTACGCACGCCCACATCGTCCCCGTCGCGGCAGGCGATGCCCGGCAGGCGCTCATTCTGGGGCGGCTGGGATTTGCGGCCTGTATAGGGGTAGGGAAGGCGCAAGCCTCCCCTCCCTCCGCACCGTGCATGCAGTTCTCCCGCACACGGCGCTCCAGTCGATGAAGTCCTCATCGGGGTTGGCTCGCTAGACGCCGGGCTGTGCTCATGGTGA
>CANJPU010000032.1 GCA_947476285.1 Comamonadaceae bacterium
AATTTCTACAACCATACAAGATTGCACTCGACGCTGGGCTACGTCAGCCCGATGACGTTCGAGCAACGCTGGATCGCGGCCCAGCAGCAAGACAGGAAGTCCGCATAATGGGCAGCCTATGGAGTGCGGTAAACAGGGGCAAGGTCACTGCAGCCCTTCAAGCTGCATGTATCTTCGGTTCAAACTCCACTCGTCATTCTGCTCAAGCATCATGGCGCCGACCAATCTGACGATTGCCGCATCATTGGGGAAGATGCCAACCACATTGGTGCGCCGCTTGATCTCGGCGTTGACCCGCTCCAGCGGATTGGTCGAATAGATTTGCGCCCAGTGCGCCTTGGGAAACGTCATGAACGCGAGCACGTCGTTCTCGGCCGCATCCATCAAGGCGCTGAGCTTGGGGAACTTGGCACGCAGCTGATCAGGCACTGACCTCCATTGCGTTTTGGCCGCCTCGGGCGTGTCTTGTACGAACGCCGTTCCGATGGCTGCCGAGACCATGCGCCGCTGGGTTTTGCCGGCGTGCGCCAGCGCGTTGCGCATGAAGTGCACCCGGCAGCGTTGCCAAGTGGCCTTGAGCACCTTGGATACGGCCGCTTTGATGCCCTCGTGGCTGTCGCTGATGGCCAGCTTGACACCGCGCAGGCCGCGCCGGTTCAGGCTGCGCAGAAACTCGGTCCAGAAGGGCTCTGCCTCGCTGGCTCCGACCTTCACGCCGAGCACCTCGCGCTGGCCCTCGGTGTTCACCCCCACAGCCACTATTACGGCCACGCTCACGATGCGCCCGGCCTCGCGCGTCTTGACGTAGGTCGCATCGATCCACAGGTAGGGCCAGTCGCCCTCGATGGGTCGATTCAGGAACGCCCCCACGCGCTCATCGAGCTCACCACACAGCCGGCTGACCTGGCTCTTGGAGACGCCGGTCATGCCCAAGGCCTTGACCAGGTCGTCCACCGATCGGGTGGAGATGCCCTTGATGTAGACCTCCTGGATGACTGCAGTAAGCGCCTTCTCGGCCGTGCGCCGGGGCTCCAGGAACTCGGGGAAGTAGCTGCCGCTGCGCAGCTTGGGGATCTTCAGTGCAACGCTGCCGGCCCGGGTGTCCCAGGCGCGTTCTCTGTAGCCGTTTCTGCTGTTGATACGCTCGGCCGATTTCTCGTCGTAGGACGCGCCGCAGCGCGCATCCACGTCAATGTCCATCAGGCGCTGAGCCATGAACTGCACCATCTGGCGCAGCACGTCGATGTCGGCTCCCTTCTCGGCGAGCTCAGCAAGTGCGATAGTAGCGGTGGTCATCGTGATTTCCTCTATGGATAAGGTTGGTGGGTCGCACCTCAACAATATCCGGAACCACGATGGCCACCCTTTCTCGGATGACCCAACATGTTCTACCAGCGCTTCGGGCTACGCCCTACGCGCATTGGAAAACATTAAAAACTTACACCACTCCCGGGGACATTACCGAATACGCAAGTCGCCAGTCAGCAATTCACAGGCATGTTATCCGATTCGGATGGTCCAAACGGAATGGAATTTAATTAAGTCCTGAGGGGTTATGACACTGTGTGAAACAGTGAAATGGTGCCGATTATCGGATTCGAACTGATGACCTACCGCTTACAAGGCGGTTGCTCTACCCCTGAGCTAAATCGGCAATGGAGATATTTTAGACGCGCGCCGGGCGAAAAATTTCGCGCCCGGGCAAGCCAGAATCATTTAACCCGCTTGAGTGCAGGACGCGGCCCGTTGGGTGGCCGTGGCGGCTCGCCGTCGGGTTCGGCATCTTGGGCAGATGGATCGGGTGCGGCGATTTGAATCACCTTGGAATCTTCATCCCCGTTGTGCCCACCGGCCGCTGACACGCTGGACAGTGGCGACGATCGCGACGTGTCCTCCCCCACCGCACCACTTGACACGCCAACCGGGAAGGCCATGCCTTGCCCGTTTTCACGCGCGTAAATCGCAATCACCCTGTTAATCGGCACGATGATCTCTCGGGCAACACCGGCGAAGCGCGCTTTGAATTCGATGAAATCATTGCCGATCTTGAGCGAGCTGGTGGCATCGAAGCTGACGTTGAGGAGGATCTCGCCGTTCTTCACATACTCGCGCGGCACCTGCACTGTTTCGTCCGCCAGCACTGCGACATAGGGTGTCAGACTGTTGTCGGTACACCAGTCGTAGAGGGCGCGGATCAAGTAGGGCCGCGTAGAGCTCGATTCCAATGGGTTCATCAACGGAAAGCCGTAGAGCCGAAGAAGGATGCCGGCATCGCAGCCATTTTACTTGCGCATGACCTTTTCGGAAGGTGTGAGCGCTTCGATGTATGCCGGGCGCGAAAATATGCGCTCGGCGTACTTGAGCAAGGGCGCTGCGTTCTTGGACAATTCAATGCCGTAGTAATCCAGGCGCCACAGCAAAGGGGCTATGGCAACGTCAAGCATGGAAAAATTGTCGCCCAGCATGTACTTGTTCTTCAAGAACACCGGCGCGAGCTGAGTGAGGCGGTCACGAATGTGGGCTCGTGCTTTCTCCAGCGCTTTCTCATTGTTCTTGGCTGCCCGCGATTCCAGGGTGCTGACATGAACGAAGAGTTCCTTCTCGAAATTCAGCAGGAACAGACGTACACGCGCCCGGTCTACCGGATCGCCCGGCATGAGCTGCGGATGCGGAAAACGCTCGTCGATGTACTCGTTGATGATGTTCGACTCATAGAGAATCAGATCACGCTCGACAAGAATAGGCACCTGGCCATACGGATTCATGACATTGATGTCTTCCGGCTTGTTGTACAGGTCAACGTCGCGGATCTCGAAGTCCATCCCTTTTTCGAACAGCACGAAGCGGCAGCGGTGGGAGAAAGGGCAGGTGGTTCCCGAATACAGCACCATCATATTGAAGGCTCCTAAACAAAGTGAAAACACGGTCCGACATTGGCCGGACCGTGTCAATTGGGACGCAACATCCGCACGGCCCGCGCCGAACG
The DNA here is from genome assembly GCA_947476285.1 of Comamonadaceae bacterium. Classification (GTDB taxonomy): domain Bacteria; phylum Pseudomonadota; class Gammaproteobacteria; order Burkholderiales; family Burkholderiaceae_C; genus Ramlibacter. The sequence continues at coordinate 2,987 of CANJPU010000032.1, forward strand.
GCGTGTTCCTCGATTACTTGATATCTTTCCAGAACGCCGCATTCAGGCGCCAGGCAATGACCGTGAATACGAGCAGGAACAGCAACACCCAGGTACCCACGCGAACACGTGATTTCTGAGCCGGCTCCGACATCCATTGGAGATAGCCAACCAGATCGCCAACTGCGTGATCGTATTGGAGAGGCGTCATGGTACCCGGGCTGAGTTGCTTCCAGCCCTTGAAGATATGGACCTCGTGGCCATGCTCTTTCTGCTTCTCGAACACGGGCTCACGCTCACCCTGCAGTTCCCACAGGACATGCGGCATGCCTACATTGGGGAACACCAGATTGTTCCAGCCAGTGGCCTTGGTCTGGTCGCGGTAGTAAGTGCGCAGGTAAGTGTAGAGGTAGTCCGCACCGGTGCCGCCATGGCCGGCGCGCGATCGCGCGACCAGGGTCAAATCGGGCGGGTTCGCGCCAAACCATTCCTTGGCCTGCTTCGGGTCGATCGCAGCCTTCATGTTGTCGCCAACTTTGGCGGAGCCGAACAACAGGTTGTCCTTGATCTGCTGCTCGGTCAGGCCGATGTCGGTTAACCGGTTGTATCGCATGTAGGCTGCCGAGTGGCAGTTCAGGCAATAGTTGACGAAGATCTTCGCGCCGTTTTGCAGCGACGCAAGGTCGTTGAGATTGTTGGGCGCCTTGTCCCATGCGATCGTTTCGCCACCTGCTGCTTGCGCACCGGTGGCGATGCCCAGGGCCGCGATCAGGGTAAGGATGAGTTTTTTCATGGTCTTGACTCAGCTTTAGTGCGCGGCAAAAGTAATGCGATCGGGCACGGGCTTGAATTCGCCCAGCCGGCTCCACCAAGGCATCAGCAGGAAGAAGCCGAAATAGAACAAGGTGCCCACTTGCGACACGCGCTCGCCGGTGAGCGACGGTGGTTGCACGCCCAGGTAGCCCAGCACGATGAAGTCGATCACGAAAATACCGTAGACCCACTTGTGCCAGCCCGGACGGTAGCGAATGGACTTGACCGGGCTCTTGTCCAGCCATGGCAGAAAAAACAAGATCATCACGGCGCCACCCATCACGACCACGCCCCAAAACTTCGCGTCAATTCCCTGCAGAAATCCGATGCCGGTGAAAGTAAAGGCATTGAACATCCATAGGAAGGCCACGCCGATCACGACCAGTGCTGCTTTGATCAGAGAAGACGCGGAGGTCTTGAGCACCACATAGCCCACGGTCAGCAGCAAAATGGCAGACAAGGCGTACATCATCTCCGTGGTGATGGCTCTGAGCATGGAGTAGTAAGGCGTGAAATACCAGACAGGCGCGATGTGAAGAGGCGTCTTGAGCGGGTCGGCCGGGATGAAATTGTTGTACTCAAGGAAATAGCCGCCCAGTTCAGGCGCGAAGAAAATGATGGCCGAGAAGACCAGCAAGAACACCGCCACTCCGAAGATGTCGTGCACCGTGTAATAAGGGTGGAAAGGGATGCCATCCAGCGGATGGCCGTTGGCGTCCTTGAGTGCGTTCGGACCTTTGATCTCGACGCCATCAGGGTTGTTGGATCCCACGTCGTGCAAGGCAAAGATATGCGCGACCACCAGACCCAGCAGCACCATCGGAACCGCGATCACGTGGAAGCTGAAGAAGCGGTTCAGTGTGGCATCACCCACCACGTAGTCGCCGCGAATGAGCAGCGCCAGGTCAGGACCGATGAAGGGAATTGCTGAGAACAGGTTCACGATAACCTGCGCACCCCAGTAAGACATCTGGCCCCAGGGCAGCAGGTAGCCCATGAAGGCTTCCGCCATGAGCACCAGAAAAATGGAGCAGCCGAAGAGCCAGACCAGTTCGCGTGGTTTGCGGTACCCGCCGTAGATCAGGGCCTTGAACATGTGGAGGTAGACCACCACGAAGAAGGCAGAAGCACCGGTGGAGTGCATATAGCGCACCAACCAGCCCCAGGGTACGTCACGCATGATGTACTCAACCGATTCGAAAGCTTTTTCGGCATCGGGCTTGTAATGCATCGTCAGGAAGATGCCGGTGACGATCTGGATCACCAGAACCAGCAGCGCGAGCGAGCCGAAGAAATACCAGAAATTGAAATTCTTCGGCGCGTAGTATTCCGACAGGTGGTCCCTGTAAGCAGCACCTGCAGTGGGGAATCGGTTGTTGAACCAGTTGGCGAGCTTTTCAGTCGCCGTGGCGTTGGGGGAGATTTCCTTGAATTCAGCCATGGTTGCAGCCCTCAAGCCTTCTTGTCTTCGCCGATGATCAGGCGACTGTCCGACAGGTACATGTGCTCGGGCACTTCGAGATTGTCCGGTGCGGGCTTGTTCTTGAAAACGCGGCCCGCCACATCAAAGGTTGAGCCGTGGCATGGGCACAGGAAGCCGCCTTGCCAGTCATCGGGCAGCGAGGGCTGCGGACCGGACTGAAGCTTGTCCGAAGGCGAGCATCCCAGGTGCGAGCAGATGCCGACAGCGACAAAAAATTCCGGCTTGATCGACCGATACTGGTTCTTCGCGTACGCGGGGGTGGGATAAGTCTTGCGGTCGGAGTTCGGGTCGGCCACCTGGCTCTCGGTCTTTTTCAAGGTTTCGAGTTGCTCGGGCGTGCGCCTCATGATCCAGACCGGCTTGCCGCGCCATTCCACCGTGACTTTTTCGCCCGGTTTTATCGCTGAAATATCCACTTCCACCGGGGCTCCGGCTGCCTTGGCTCTTTCGGAGGGCTGGAAGCTACTGACAAAGGGAACGGCTGTAAATGCGCCGCCCACCGCGCCAGCGCATCCGGAGGCAATCAGCCACGTCCGCTTGCTGGCGTCCACTGGGGTGTCACTCATGTGGGTCCTCGAGAATGTCGCTTGGGTTAGGGTCAACCCGCGATTGTAGCTGACCGGGTTGAACCAACTCAATGTCACTGGCATGTGGCAAGACCAGGCAGCTGCCGGCATACTCACGGATGTCTCAACTGGAGGGAACTCATGAGCATGCTGAAGGAATTCAAGGAGTTTGCGGTCAAGGGCAATGTGATCGATCTGGCGGTGGGCGTCATCATCGGTGCGGCCTTTGGCAAGATTGTGGATTCGATAGTCGCTGACCTGATCATGCCGCTGGTGTCGGCCTTGTTCGGCAAGCTCGATTTCTCCAACCTATTCGTGGTGCTTGGCAGTGCGCCGACCGGGACAGCCATGACGCTTGACGCCCTGAAGAAAGCTGGCGTTCCAGTGCTGGCCTATGGCAGCTTCCTTACCGTCGCTGTCAATTTCATCATTCTGGCCTTCATCATTTTCCTGATGGTCAAACAGGTGAACAAATTGCGGCGCAACGAGCCGCCGCCGCCCGCCAAAGAGCCGCCTCCCCCGCCAGAAGATGTGGTGCTGCTGCGGGAAATCCGCGACAGCCTGCGTCGGCCCTAGTCAAATCCGCCGCACATGCGGCGCGCCGTGCGAATCGCCTCCAGCATGCTGGAGGCGTCGGCGCAGCCTCTTCCAGCGATGTCGAACGCTGTCCCGTGGTCGGGGCTGGTGCGAATGAGGGGCAGGCCCAAGGTCACGTTGACGCCCTTGTCCACGCCGAGGTACTTGACCGGAATGAGCCCCTGGTCGTGGTACATCGCGACCACCACATCGAACTCGCCGGCGTGGCCCTGCCGGGCACGCGCGCGCATGAAGACCGTGTCAGGCGCAAAGGGGCCGCTCGCGTCGATGCCTTCGCGCCTGGCAGCCTCGATTGCCGGGATGATGACGTCGATTTCCTCACGGCCGAACAGCCCGCCCTCGCCCGCATGCGGATTGAGACCCGCCACACCGATGCGCGGCGACCGTGCCAGCTCGCGGGTCAAGGACTCATGCGTGATGCGCAGGGTCTGCAGCACATTGTCGAAGTCCACCGCGGCGATGGCGTCCCGCAGAGACACGTGGATGCTGGTGAGCACTGTGCGCAACTCGTCATTGGCCAGCATCATGCGCACGGGCACTTGCGACACAGGTTGATCCAGCCATGCCGCCGCTTGCGCTTGAAGCAACTCGGTATGTCCGGGAAAGCCAATGCCTGCCGCCGCCAGCGCTTCCTTGTGTATGGGCGCGGTCACCATTGCGGCGATGTCACCGCGCAACGCGGCACGGGCCGCCCACACCACGCAATCGGCTGCGGCCCGACCCGCCTGCGCCTGGATTTGGCCCCAGGCGAGTGGCAAGGGCGAGCGTGTGACCTGCAGCACCGGCAAGCAGCGCGGGGGCAGACTCGCCGCCTGTGCTGGCGATTCGATCAAGGCAACAGGCAGGTCGACTGCATGGGCTTGAGCAATGGATTGCGCCGCCAGGCGCATCACAGCCAGATCGCCCGCCACGAAGCAAGCACGCGTGAGCTCGGGCGCATCCCTGAAGGCCTTGGCCACGATCTCCGGGCCAATGCCTGCGGCATCGCCCATGGTGATGGCGATCATTTTCATGCGGGATTAGGAACGTCGATGAACTGGTGGGCGATGCCAAGTTGCGCCGCGACATGTCCGGCCACTGCAGGTGCGCCATAGCGTTCGCTTGCATGGTGGCCGCAGGCAATGAAGGCAACGCCGCACTCACGTGCGTAGTGCACTTGCGGCTCCGACATTTCGCCAGTGATGAAGGCATCCGCGCCGGCTGCGATTGCCGCCTCGAAATAGCTTTGAGCGCCGCCGGTGCACCAGGCAATTCTGCGTAGCTGTCGTCCATCACCTTCCACCCAGGTCACAGCGCGGCCCAGCGCGCGCTCAACGTGCTGGCCCAGGCTTTGGGCATCGCCAAAGGCCGCACCATTGGCAGGCGCGCCCAGAAATCCAAGCTCCTGGTCGCCAAAGCGTGAGTCGGCGGCAAGCCCGAGCTGCAGGCCAAGTTGCGCGTTGTTGCCCAGTTCGGGGTGAGCATCCAGCGGCAAATGGTAGGCAAACAGATTGATGTCGTGCCCCAGCAGCAGAGCCAGGCGCTGTTTCATCCAGCCAGTCACCCGCGCGTCCTGGCCGCGCCAGAACAGGCCGTGGTGAACAAAGATCGCATCTGCTTCGGCCCGGATGGCCGCCTCGATCAGCGCGCGGCTGGCTGTCACCCCAGAAACAAGGCGCTGCACCTGCGGCCGGCCCTCGACCTGCAGCCCGTTAGGTCCGTAGTCCTTGAAGCGCTCGGGTGCCAGCAGGCTGTCTAAAGACTGCAGGAGTTGCTGTGCAGTGGCCATGATTTTCGTGTTTGAGTGATGAAGCGATTGTCCGCCAAGCTGACGGTACAGGTTGCTGAGAACCAAAGTTTATGGATAATCAATTGGTTCTTAAAATAACAGTCACGGGGATCATCATGGGAGTAGCTGAACTGGCCGTCTGGAGCATGTCTCTGGGCGCCATTGGAGCGTTTGCGCTCGGCAGAGCAATCGATCTTGTTGCCCGGCCAAGTTCCGCCCAATGGCAGGGCATGGCCTTTCATGTCACCGTGTTCCTGCTGGTGCTGATCCAGAGCGGCGTTGCGGCGCATCTGTGGCCGGCCATCCCCGCCCAGGCCATGCATGTCGCGCAGGTCATGGCCGGCCCCTTGTGCGTAGGGCTGTCCAATTTCTGGATTCGCGGCTGGCTCAAGGCCGCCCAGCGGGACCGCGTGATGTGCCTGGTGCTGCGCGGCAACGCCCTGGCCCTGCCTCTGATGGCCCTGGCCTGCCTCGGCTTGCCAGTGCATCAGCAGCTTCCGGCTGCGGCCGTATTGACCCTGGCCGGTGGCGTGCTGACCCTTTGGTTGAACGTGCGCGCCTGGCTCATGGGCGACCGGCTGGCGGTGGTGATGGCGGCCGGCTGCGCGCTCACCATCCCGGCCATTGCAGGTCTGCACGCGATTGCCCTGGATTTGCCGGGCATTGGCTTGGCCACGCATGTGACGGTGGCAACCGCAGCCGCGCTGTGCAATGCGCTGACCGGCCTGGTGCTGTGGCGGCGCGACCGCCATGAGTGGCGTGCGCATAACGAGAGCCGCACACTTTCGCGCATTGATCCTGTCACCCGGCTGCACAACGGCACCAGCCTGGTCAGGAAGCTGATCCAGGCGCAGGAGCGTCGCCGTCGCACCCGCAAAGAAGGTGCTTTGCTCGCGATCCTGGTGTTCGATCTCGATCGCATTGCCGCCCAGGTAGGCACAGTCGGAGTCAACGAAATGTTCATTTGTCTGGCCAGCCGCATCCAAAGGCAAGTGGGGGTGATCAACCCGGTGGGGCGGTACTGGGAACAGTGTTTCGTATCCCTGGTGGAGACCATTGGATCGCCCGGTTGGCTGCGCACACTGGGGCTGCGCTTGGCGAGCAACCTGCGCCGGCCCATGTGGGTCAAGACGGCTTCGGGTGAGCGCGTGCAGATCACCGCGGATGTGGGCATAGGCATGGTTCATCTGGCGGGCGAGCCGGCACCGGTGGAAGACATACTGGACGATGCACAGGCCATGGCGCGCGCCGCACGCGGCATGCGATCGCGCGCCGCCCTGCTGAACGACGCCAGCGGCGAGGCGATGCCAGTGGAAGAAGCCGACCTCGGTCCGCGCAGGCATAAGCGCCGCATCCGGGGCCATCACGCGCACTGAGGCAGAGCGCACCTTGGCGATCGACCGATCGCAAGCTCCAAAGGAGGAATAATCTCCTGTCTGCACGCCTGCTACGCTAGGCTGGACTCGACCCATTCGAATTCATCAGCAAGAGGAACTCCGCCCATGCCCCACCTGCTCGTCGAAAAGCGCGACGGCGTTGCCATCGTGACCTTGAATCGGCCCGAGAAGCGCAACGCCATGTCGCCTGAAATGCTGGTGCGCCTGGCGCAGTTGTGGACGGAAGTGGCCGACGATCATTCGGTGCGGGTGGTCGTGGTGACGGGCGCGGGTGATCAGGCATTCTCTGCCGGTGGCGATCTGGGCACGCTGATACCCCTGATGATGAAAACGCGCACGCCGGTGGGTCCGTGGGAGGAGCGCTTCGCTGCGGACCGCAAACAATTGGCTGCGGCGCTGCTGCGCAATGACACATTTTTCAAGCCGGTGATCGCAGCAATCAACGGCCATGCGCACGCCGGCGGCGCCGAATTCGTGATGAGCACCGACCTTCGCGTGATGTCCGAGACCGCCACTCTCGCGGTGACAGAGGTTCGCCGCGGTCTGATCGCAAGCGGCGGCTCGCTGGTGCGCATGCCCCGGCAGATTCCCTGGGCTCAAGCGATGGAGTTGCTATTGCTGGGCGAACCCATCAGCGCGCAACAAGCACTTCAGATGGGCCTGATCAACCGCGTGGTGGCGCCTCAGGATGTCATGTCCACGGCTCTGGAACTGGCACGGCGTGTGAGCCTGGGCGCGCCAGTCGCACTTGAAAAGACCAAAGAGGTCATGGTGCGATCCAGCGGCCGCCCCTTCTCCGAGGCTTTCGCGATCGAAACCCAGTGCACCAAGGAAAACTCGGCCATGGACGATGCCAAGGAAGGACCGCGCGCCTTCATGGAAAAGAGGTCGCCTGTCTTTCGTGGCAGGGCGGGCAACGGCACCCCGACATGACAAGCTGTATGAAACGGTGAGACGCAGCCCCGTTAAATTCCAGCACAAGGCAGCCGCCGTCTACACTTGCGCTTGAACACCTGTCCATTCATTCCAATTCATGCGTCGCTTTTGGCTCATCTTCAGTCAGTCCGTCACCGTCTTGCTGGCGGCCTATTTTGTCGTTGCCACCCTCAAGCCTGAGTGGCTCGGACGCGGCACAAGCGCAATCGGTCGCAGCATTTCGCTGGTGGAGACACCGCCCGCTGCTGCGTCAGGTCCGCCACCGGCCGGCAGCTTTCGCCAAGCCGCCCAACGGGCTTCGGCCGCTGTGGTGAGCATCAACACCAGCAAGGCCCCGTCGCGTCATCCGCAAGCCAACGATCCATGGTTCCGCTTTTTCTTTGGCGATCAAAGCGGCCAGCCGCAGGCCGGCCTGGGCAGCGGCGTCATCATCACCGATGACGGCTACATCCTCACCAACAACCATGTGGTGGATGGCGCCGACGAAATCGAGGTGGTGCTCAACGACAGCCGCCGCGCGCGCGGCAAGGTGATAGGCACCGATCCGGACACCGACCTTGCGGTGCTCAAAATCTCCCTGGACCGCCTGCCCGTGATCACACTGGGCAATTCAGATGCGCTGCAGGTGGGCGACCAGGTGCTGGCCATCGGCAACCCCTTTGGCGTGGGTCAGACAGTGACTGGCGGCATCGTGAGCGCGCTGGGACGCAACCAGCTTGGCATTAACACCTTCGAGAATTTCATACAGACCGATGCAGCCATCAATCCCGGAAACTCCGGCGGCGCGCTGGTGGATGTGAATGGCCAGTTAATGGGGATCAACACTGCCATCTACTCACGCTCGGGTGGCAGCATGGGCATCGGCTTCGCCATTCCGGTGAGCACTGCCAGGCTGGTCTTGGAAGGCATCGTCAAGGATGGGGTGGTCAGGCGCGGCTGGATCGGCGTGGAACCAGCTGACCTCTCTGCCGAACTGATGGAGACTTTCGGCGTCAAGGCCCAGCGGGGCGTGCTGATCACCGGCGTGCTGCAAAACGGCCCCGCCGCGCAGGCGGGCATCCGTCCTGGCGACGTGATCGTGGAAGTCGCGGGGAAAGTCGTTGCCAACGTGTCAGAGCTTCTCTCCAACGTGGCAGCCCTCAAGCCCGGCACTGCGGCCAAGTTCAAGCTGCAGCGCCGCGACGATGCGGTGGCTGTGGACGTCACGCCGGCCCAGCGGCCTCGCCCGCTCAAAGCGCCCCAGCGCTGAATCTACTTCGAGGGATCGGTCGCCGCGTCCTCTTGTGGTGGCTGGGTGTGCTTGATGAATATCTGAGCCGCCCAGATGCCGACCTCGTAGAGAAGGCACATGGGTATGGCCAGCGCCAGTTGCGACACCACGTCAGGCGGGGTGATGACAGCCGCGATGATGAAAGCCACCACTATGAAGTAGGACCGGAACGCCTTGAGCTTCTCAATGCTCACCATGCCCGTGCGGGCCAGCACAACCACCACAATGGGAACTTCGAAGGCCAGGCCGAAGGCAATGAACATGGTCAGCACGAAGCTCAGGTAGGCTTCGATGTCAGGCGCAGCGGTGATGCTCTTGGGCGCAAAACTCTGGATGAACGAAAACACCTGACCAAAGACGAAGTAGTAGCAAAAGGCCACACCCACAAAGAACAAGAGCGTGCTGGAAATCACCAGCGGCAGCATCAGCTTCTTCTCGTGGGAGTAAAGCCCGGGCGCGACAAATGCCCAAACCTGATAGAGCACGACCGGCAGCGCGACCAGAAAAGCGGCCATCATCAAGATCTTCAGGGGCACCAGAAAAGGCGAGATCACTGAAGTGGCGATCAGCGTGGCGCCTTTGGGTAGATGGGCCACCAGCGGTGCGGCCAGAATGTCGTAGAGGGCGCCCGGCCCCGGATAGGCGAACAGCACCACCGCCACCACGCCCACCGCGATCATGGCCTTTATCAGCCGGTCACGCAGTTCGACCAGGTGCGCAACAAACGGCTGCTCAGTGCCGGCGAGTTCGTCTTCTTGATTCGGATCGGCCATCAGTTGAATTTTTGGGGGCGGTAGCGGGCCACACGGGCCGCGCCAGACTGCGCTTTGGTGCGGATACCGTTGCGCGCCTTGTACCAGTTAGGGGTGGCGCCCTGCTTGATGCGCCACTTTTTCTTGGGATGCCGGTACTCAGGAAAAGAAGGCGGTTCGGCCAGAGCAGACTGCGTGTCCGAATTGGCTTCGGACCATTGCTTTTCGATTTCCGTGACGCCGCCCTGGATTGAGTTCTCGACGTCGCGGGCGGCCGTCTCGACCGTGTCCTTCATTTTCTTGAGTTCTTCGAGGTCCATCGACCGATTGACTTCAGCCTTGACGTCGGCAACGTAACGCTGAGCCTTGCCCAGCAAGGTGCCAACAGTGCGCGCCACTCTCGGAAGTTTTTCGGGACCGATAACGATCAGCGCCACGGCGCCGATCACCATCAACTTTTCAATTCCGAGATCGATCACGAGTTGGTACGAGCGCTCAGCTCTTGTTCTTGGCTTCCACGTCGATCGTGGTCTTGTCAGCACCCGGCTGGGACGCCGTCACCTGGCTTGGCGCCGGTGCCGGCGCTTCAGTTGACGATGAGCCTTCCTTAATGCCGTCCTTGAATCCCTTGACCGCGCCGCCCAGATCCGAGCCAATGTTCTTGAGCTTCTTGGTGCCAAACACCAGCACGATGATGAGCAAGACGATCAGCCAATGCCAGATGGAAAATGAACCCATGCTTAAACCTCCTGCCGGGACATGGCGTGGAACGCCACGAATGCCCTGCGAAATATTGAATGAATGCGAACCTGGGGGAACGTGTTGCCTCTTCGCGCACTAGGCTTGATTCTAGTCGGGCAGGCAAAGTCAAGGCCAGACGGCCAGATCAGACTCTTGGATCAGCCCTTCGCCCAGGGCCTTGGACCGCCGATGACATGGACATGCATGTGGTGCACCTCCTGCCTGCCGTCCGCTCCGGTGTTGATCTGCAAGCGAAAGCCACCTTCTGGATACGGACGGCAACCTTCCTGTAAGGCGAGTTTGGGCGCCAGCACCATCATGCGGCCCAGTACTGCCTCATGCTCGGGTTCTGCCTGGGCCAGGGAGGCAATGTGCAGCTTTGGAATCATCAGGAAATGAACCGGCGCCCAGGGGTTGATGTCGTGGAAGGCAAGGATGTCCTCGTCTTCGTAGACTTTACGTGAGGGAATTTTTCCCTGGGCGATCTTGCAGAAGATGCAGTTTGGGTCGTGGGCACTCATTGGATGGTGAAGAAAGGTCAAGCCTGTGGCAGGCGGCCGTCCGCGAAGCGCAGCCAGCCGCGAATGCAGCGGTACAGATACCACAGGAGCACGATGGTATGGGCCAGCAAGCCGGGAAAAAAGAACAGCAGAAACAGGGGCGAAGTCACCAGCAACCATAGGACAGTCCACCAGAAGGTGGCAATCATGTAGTTGTGGTGCGCGAGGAAGGCGAGGTCTTTTTCGTCGGCGCGCCTGATGTAATTGACGATCAGCGCGATCACCGCCAAGGTGCCCAGACTGGGCCAGGCCACGGTATGCAGCCCGTACAGGATGTGCATGATGCTGCGGTCGGAAGACGACTTGCCGCCCCCGGGGGCCTCAATGATCTCAGGCATGGAAGGCTCCTGTTGGTGGGGAGAACTGTGCAGCGGGGATCACTCGCCGGATCCTTCCCGGGCCTGCGCCTTGCGCAAGGCTTTTTCTTCGATGCCGCTGGTGCCGGCGCGCCGGTCGAGTTCGGCCAACACATCGGCCGGCTTTAAATCGTAGTGGGCCAGCGCAATCAGAGTGTGAAACCACAGATCAGCCACTTCGCCAACCAGCTTTTGCCGGGCCTCCTGGCTGGCACTGCGGTCAAGATCCTTGGCCGCCATCACGGTCTCGGTCGCCTCTTCGCCGATTTTCTTGAGAAAGGCGTCGGGTCCCTTGTGCAACAGGCGGGCGACGTAGCTGGAGTCGGGGTCGCCACCGTGACCGGGCTTGCGACTCTCGATCACCAGCGCCAGCCGTGCGAGCGTATCCGAACCGTGCCCGGACGATGGTGCAAGAGGCAGGGGTCGCTTGGTGTCGGAACTCATGCTGTCATTTATAGATGGATGCTGGGTCTTTCAAGACCGGTTCGGCGGGAAGCCACGCACCGTCCTTGAAGAGCTGGAAAAAGCAACTGTGCCGCCCCGTGTGGCATGCAATGGACGGATCGTGTCCGAGCTGCGTCACGGTCAGCAACAGCACGTCGTTGTCGCAATCCATGCGAATCTCATGAACTGTCTGCACATGGCCGGACTCTTCGCCCTTGAACCAGAGTTTGCCACGCGAGCGGCTGTAGTACACGGCGCGGCCCAATTCGGCGGTCTTTTGCAGTGCCTCGCGGTTCATCCACGCGAACATGAGCACGTCCTTGCTGGCGGCCTCCTGCGCGATCACAGGCACCAGCCCCTGTGCATCCCATTTCACCTGATTGAGCCATTCCATGGCGCTATTGTGAAGGATCTGGGAACTAGATCCGCACCGGGATGCCGCGCGCCGCCATATGGGCCTTGGCCTGGGCCACGGTGTATTCGCCGTAATGAAAAATGCTGGCGGCCAGCACTGCGTCTGCCCCACCCTTCTGGATGCCATCGGCCAGGTGGTCCAGATTGCCCACCCCGCCTGATGCGATCACCGGCACGTCCACGGCGTCACTGACAGCCCGCGTGAGCGCCAGGTCAAAGCCGGCCTTGGTGCCATCACGGTCCATGCTGGTCAGCAAGATCTCGCCGGCCCCTCGCCGCGTCATCTCGATGGCCCATTGCACTGCGTCAAGGCCGGTGTTGCGCCGCCCTCCGTGACTGTAGACGTCCCAGCCTGGCCCGCGCGCCTGCGCCTCTTCGGGCTGGCGTCGCTTGGCGTCGATGGCGACCACGATGCACTGTGCGCCGTATTTGTCCGACGCGGCGGAGATGATTTGGGGATTGGCAATGGCTGCCGAATTGAAGCTGGTCTTGTCGGCGCCGGCATTGAGCAGCCGACGCACGTCGTCCACAGTGCGAACGCCGCCGCCTACGGTCAGCGGAATGAACACCTGCGAAGCCACTGCCTCGATGATGTGCAAAATGAGGTCGCGCTCGTCGCTGGTGGCGGTGATGTCAAGGAAGGTGAGTTCGTCGGCGCCCTGCTCGTTGTAGCGCGCCGCGATTTCCACCGGGTCACCGGCGTCGCGTAGCTCAACAAAGTTGACGCCCTTGACGACCCGGCCGCCGGTGACGTCCAGGCAGGGGATGATGCGTTTGGCCAGCATGTTGTAGTGAGGCGGAATGTCAGGGCGAGCGTGCACAAGGGGATGATTCCCGGCGCTGCACCTCAAGCCCCATCGAGTTCGTCGGCCTTGGCTTGCGCCTTGACGAAATCGAGTGCGCCGGAATAGACCGCCCGGCCGCAGATCACGCCTTCGATGCCCTCGTCTTGCACCGCGCAGAGTTTTTCGATGTCGGCCATGTTGGACAGCCCGCCCGACGCGATGACCGGGATGTGCAGTGCCTGGGCCAGCTTGACTGTGGCTTCGATGTTGATGCCGCTGAGCATGCCGTCACGGCCGATGTCGGTGTAGATGATGGACTCGACGCCCCAGTCCTCGAACTTGCGGGCCAGGTCAACGACCTCGTGCCCGGTCAGTTTGCTCCAGCCGTCGGTGGCGACTTTTCCATCCTTGGCATCCAGACCGACGATGATGTGGCCACCAAACGCGGTGCAGGCATCCTTCAGGAAACCCGGGTTCTTGACCGCCGCAGTGCCGATGATGACGTAGCGCAAACCACCATCTATGTATTTTTCGATGGTGTCCAGATCACGGATGCCGCCGCCAAGCTGAACCGGGATGTCGTCCCCCACCGCCCGCAGGATGGATCTGATCGCAGAAAAATTTTTGGGTTTGCCGGCGAAAGCGCCATTGAGGTCGACCAGGTGCAACCTGCGTGCGCCTCGCTCCAGCCAACTGCGTGCCATTGCCGCCGGGTCTTCACTGAAAGTGGTGGCCTGGTCCATGTCGCCTTGCTTGAGGCGCACGCAATGGCCGTCCTTCAGGTCAATCGCTGGAATGAGAAGCATAGGTAGGAGTAGAGAGGCGACGAGACAGGCACGCAAGCCCACCCTTGAAGTTCAAGGATTCCATTTGAGGAAATTTCGGTAGAGAGCCAGGCCTTGGTCTGCGCTTTTTTCAGGATGGAACTGTGTCGCGAAAATATTATCGCGTGCAATCGCGGCGGTAAAGCGATTGCCGTAATCAGCCTCTCCCACGCTGTGGCGCGCATCTGACGGTCGAGCATAGAAACTGTGGACAAAATAGAAATAGCTCGCTTCGGGCACCCCCTGCCAGATCGGGTGCGAGTCCGCCTGGAACACCTGGTTCCAGCCCATCTGAGGCACCTTGTAGCGGCTGCCATCGGGCTGCAATTGCCCGGCCAGCTCGAACTTGAGAACTTCCCCGTGGATCAGGCCCAGGCCGTCCGTAGGCCCCTCCTGGCTGCGATCGAGCAGCATCTGCATGCCAACACAGACGCCAAAAAGAGGTTTGGAAGCGGCCGCCTCCAGCACCGGCTGCAAGAGCCCAGAGTCGCGCAGCTCGCGCATGCAGTCGGGCATGGCGCCCTGCCCTGGCAGCACGATCCGCTCGGCCAAGCGCACCTCGTGGGGGTTGGAAGTGACCAGCACCTGGAAGCCGCTGCCCTGGGCCACATGCATCACAGCCTGTGCCACCGAGCGCAGGTTGCCCATGCCATAGTCAACGACAGCTACAGTTTTCATCACCGAACGGGTGGGTTAGAGGTGGGTCAGAAAGCGCTCAGAGCGAGCCCTTTGTCGATGGAATGTCCCCCGGGGACCGAGGATCGGTCTCGACCGCCACCCGAAGGGCCCGGGCAAATGCCTTGAAAACGGTCTCGCACTGATGGTGGGCATTCTCGCCGCGCAGGTTGTCAATGTGCAGCGTGACGAAAGCATGATTGGCAAAGCCTTGGAAGAATTCGTGCGCAAGCTGGCTGTCGAACGTGCCGATCATGCCGCTCTTGAATGGCACGTTCATGAGCAGCCCTGGGCGGCCGGAAAAATCAATGACCACACGCGAGAGCGCTTCGTCCAGCGGCACATAGGCGTGGCCGTAACGGCGAATACCCTTCTTATCGCCCACGGCTTGGTAGACAGCCTGACCCAGTGCGATGCCCACGTCTTCCACAGTGTGGTGACCGTCGATGTGCAGGTCGCCATCTGCCTTGATATCGAGGTCAATCAGCCCATGGCGGGCGATCTGGTCAAGCATGTGGTCGAAAAATCCGATGCCCGTGGCCAGGCTCGACTTGCCCGAGCCGTCCAGGTTCACCCGAACGGTGATGCGGGTCTCGGCGGTGTTGCGGCTGACTTCGGCGGTTCGGGGAGTGGTCATATGGAGGCCTTGAGGGCCGCAAGCATCTGCGCATTCTCGTTGGACAGTCCGACGGTCAGGCGCAGGCAATTGGCCAGCAATGGGTGCATTTTAGAAACGTTCTTCACCAGGACGCCCCTGGACTTCATGCCTTCGAAGGTTTTTTGTGCATCGGGCACCCGCACCAGGATCATATTGGCATCGCTGTGCCAAGACTTGACGCCGGGCAACAGGGCCAGCGCGGTTTGAATGCCGTCACGCTCCTGGCGCAGCAGCCTGGCCTGCTCGGCAAAGACCGCTTCATGTTCGAGCGCGAACAGCGCGCACTCGCAATTGAGCACGCTGATGTTGTAGGGTGGGCGAACCTTGTCGATCTCCGCGATCAGGGTGGGCGGCCCCATCATGTAGCCTATGCGAACCCCGGCCAGCCCGAATTTGCTGAGGGTTCGCATGAGCAACACATTCGGCTGTGAGGCAAGGCGATCGATGTAGCTGCGGCTGGAGAACGGCTGATAGGCTTCATCGATGACCACCAGGCCCGGTGCGGCCTGAATGATGCGGTCGATCAGCGCATCGTCCCAGAGGTTGGCGCTGGGATTGTTGGGATAGGCAATGTGGATGATCGTCGGCTGGTGAGCGGCAATGGCCGAGAGCATGGCCGGCCCATCCAGCTCGAAATCTGCAGTCAGCGGCACGCCGAAGAACTTCAGGCCTTGCAAGTGCGCGCTCATCGCATACATGACAAAGCCGGGCAGCGGCGCAAGGATGGACGCACCGGGTTTGTCGCAAGCCATTGCGATCAGCGAAATCAGTTCATCCGAGCCATTGCCCAGCATGATGTCCAGGCCCTCTGGCATTCCTGCATGGGCTGCCAGTGCACGGCGCAGATCATGCACCCGCTCGCCCGGATAGCGATTCAGCTCCAGCGCACCCAGACGCTGACCCAGCTCTTGCTGCAGCGCCAGGGGCAGCCGATGCGGGTTTTCCATTGCATCGAGCTTGATTAGCCCCGCTGACGGCTGGATAGCATAGGCATGCATGGACTGCACGTCCTGGCGGAACACATGCATGGGCGTCTTGGTGAGCGTCATGGCTTGAGCCTCATTTGCGCAGCCCGGGCATGGGCCTGCAGGCCTTCACCGTAGGCCAGCTCGGCGGCAATGGCGCCCAGGCGGTTGGCTCCGGCCTGGCTGACCTCGATCAGGCTGCTGCGCTTCTGAAAGTCGTACACACCCAGGGGACTGGAAAAACGGGCGGTGCTGCTGGTGGGCAGCACATGGTTGGGGCCGGCGCAGTAGTCGCCCAGTGACTCGCTGGTGAAAGCGCCCAGGAAGATCGCGCCGGCGTGCCTGATCAAGGGCTCCCATTGGTGCGGCTCATGGCTGGCGATCTCAAGGTGCTCGGGCGCGATGCGGTTGCTGATCTCGCAGGCCTCTTGCATGTCGCGCGTGAGAATGAGTGCGCCACGGCCGCTGAGCGATTTGGCGATGATCTCTGCACGCGGCATCTTCGGCAGCAGCCGATCAATGTGCGTCTGCACCTGGTCGATGTAGGCACTGTCAGGGCACAGCAGAATGCTTTGCGCCAGCTCGTCGTGCTCGGCCTGGGAAAACAAATCCATGGCCACCCAATCAGCCGGTGTGTTGCCGTCGGCCAGCACCAGGATCTCACTGGGCCCCGCAATCATGTCGATGCCGACCTGGCCGAACACCCGGCGCTTGGCGCTGGCCACATAGGCATTGCCCGGCCCGGTGATCTTGTCCACGCGCGGCACTGTCTGGGTGCCGTATGCCAGCGCACCGATGGCCTGGGCACCGCCGATGGTGAATGCGCGGCTGACGCCGGCCACATGAGCCGCCGCCAGTACCAGCGGATTTTTTTCGCCGCGCGGTGTCGGCACCACCATGATGATCTCGCCCACGCCGGCCACATGGGCAGGAATCGCATTCATCAGCACCGATGAAGGATAGGCGGCCTTGCCGCCAGGCACATAGATGCCCACGCGGTCCAGGGGCGTGACCTTCTGCCCCAGCAAAGTGCCGTCTTCATCGCGATAGCTCCAGCTCTGTCCATTGGCTTTTATTTGCGCCTCGTGGTAGCTGCGTATCCGCTGTGCGGCTGCCACGAGCGCATTGCGCTGCGCCGCCGGCAGGCCATCGAAGGCAGATTGAAGTTCGGCCGGCTGCAGCTCCAATTGCGTCACTGAGGCCACACCCAGGTCATCGAAACGCTGGGTGTATTCGAGCACTGCCGCATCGCCGCGCTGGCGCACGTCGGCCAGGATGGTGGCCACCCGCTGCTCGACTTGCGCATCCGTCTCGGCCGACCAATGCAGGCGTTGGGCGAATGCGGCCTCGAAACCTGAGTCGCTGGTGCTCAGGCGAAGCGGCGAAGCGACCCAACTCATGGCGCAGGCCTTTTCTGCACAGCCGTGGCGAACGCATCGATCACACGCCGAATAGCCGCCTGCTTGAGCTTGAGCGCGGCCTGATTGACCACCAGCCGCGAACTGATCTCCATGATGCGTTCGACCTCGACCAATTGGTTGGCCTTGAGTGTGCCGCCTGTGGAGACCAGATCGACGATCGCATCTGCCAAGCCGGTGAGCGGGGCGAGTTCCATGCTGCCGTACAGCTTGATCAGGTCCACGTGCACGCCCTTGGCTGCAAAGAACTCGCGGGCGATGTTGACGTACTTGGTGGCCACGCGAAGGCGCGATCCCTTGGTGACCGCGCTGGCGTAGTCGAAATCCGAACGCACGGCCACACTGACCCGGCAGCGAGCGATGTTGAGATCAAGTGGCTGATAAAGGCCAGCACTGCCGCCCCAGTCGGCGCTGTGCTCGATCAAGGTGTCAAGGCCGGTGACGCCCAGATCGGCTCCGCCATACTGCACATAGGTCGGCACATCACTGGCGCGCACCAGCACCACACGCACATCGGGTTGGCTGGTGCGCAGAATCAGCTTGCGCGATTTTTCCGGGTCTTCCAGCACTTCGATGCCCGCAGCCAGGAGCAGCGGCAGCGTTTCGTCGAAGATGCGTCCCTTGGAAAGTGCCAGGGTAATCATTGGGGCACCTGCGCAATGTCGGCTTGGGGGTTCATTTGATTCGCTCGATGTCAGCGCCTATGGCGCGCAGCTTGGATTCCATCTGATCGTAGCCGCGATCCAAATGGTAGATGCGGTCCACTATTGTCTCGCCTTGCGCGACAAGTCCGGCAATAACCAGACTGGCCGAGGCTCGCAGGTCGGTGGCCATGACGGTCGCACCCGAGAGCCGCTCCACGCCTTCGATCAGCGCGATCTTGCCGTCCAACTGGATTTTCGCACCCAGGCGCAGCAGTTCGTTGACGTGCATGAACCGGTTCTCGAAAATGGTCTCGGTGACGACGGATGAACCCTTGCCGATGGCATTGAGCACCATGAACTGGGCCTGCATGTCGGTTGGAAAACCGGGGTATTCGGTGGTGCGGAAATTCTGCGCATTGAGCCGGCCTTGCGAGGCCACATGGATGCCCTCTGGCGTGCCCGTGACGCTGGCACCTGCCTCGCGCAGCTTCTCGATCACGGCATCAAGATGATCGGCGCGGCCATGGCGTAAGAAAACATCGCCGCCGGCGGCAGCGACCGCGCACAGAAAAGTGCCAGCCTCGATCCGATCGGCCACCACCTTGTGAGTGCAGCCGCCCAGCTTGTCCACGCCGGTGACGGTGATGCGGCTGGTGCCGTGCCCCTGGATGCGGGCGCCCATCTGGATCAGCATTTCTGCCAAGTCAGTGATCTCGGGCTCCTGGGCGGCGTTCTCAAGCACGGTCTCGCCTTCTGCCAAGGACGCAGCCATGAGGAAGTTCTCGGTGCCAGTGACGGTGATCATGTCGGTGCGGATGCTGGCGCCGTGCAAGCGCTCACGCCCCTTGGCCAACTTGGCGATCATGTAGCCGTGTTCGACCACGATCTGTGCGCCCATGGCCTGTAAGCCCTTGATGTGCTGGTCCACCGGCCGCGAGCCGATGGCGCAGCCGCCCGGCAGCGAAACCGTGGCTTCTCCGAAGCGGGCCAGCAGGGGGCCCAGCGCCAGCACCGAGGCACGCATGGTTTTGACCAGCTCATAGGGCGCCTCGGGCGAGCTCAGACCTGCGGCGTCAATCCGTACCGAGCCGGCATCATCCTGCTGGCAGTCCACCCCCATGTTGCGCACCAGGGCGAGCATGGTGCGCACGTCCTGCAGGCGCGGCATGTTCTGCAGCACGACAGGCTGGTCTGTGAGGATGGCCGCGCAAAGCTCGGGCAATGCAGCATTCTTGGCGCCGGAAATCCGGACTTCGCCGTGGAGCTGGGCGCCTCCGCGGATCAATAACTTGTCCATGACTGGTTCAGTGTGGTTGCAACGCCCACTCGGCGGGCGTGAATGTCTTCATCGACAGGGCGTGTACCTCGTCGGTATGCATTCTCGCACCCAGCGTGGCGTAAACGCGCTGGTGGCGCCGGATGGCCCGCATGCCCTCGAATTCGGGCGAGACGATGATCGCCTCCCAGTGGCGGCCATCGCCCTGCACCTGGATGTGCTGGCAGACCAGGCCGGCGCTGATGATGGTTTGCAAATCGTCGGATGTCATGAAGATGGCCTCAGCTTCTTATTTTGTATCCGATGCGCAGCAAGTGCACCGCCACTGCAGCCACCGACAACAATGCCGTGCCGACGACGCCCAGGCTCAGCCAGGGCGAGACATCGCTGATACCGAAAAAGCCGTAGCGAAATCCGTCGATCATGTAGAAGAAGGGGTTGAGGTGGCTCACTGCTTGCCAGAAATCGGGAAGCGAATGAATGGAGTAGAAGACGCCCGAGAGGAAGGTCATGGGCATGATGACAAAATTCTGGAAGGCCGCCATCTGGTCGAATTTCTCGGCCCACAAGCCCGCAATGACGCCCAGGGTGGCAAGCAGGGCCGCGCCCAGCACCGCGAAGACGGCTATCCAGACAGGCGCCTCGAAGGCGGGCTGGCCGAAAAATGAAGTGACCAGGAAAACACCCAGGCCCACAGTCAGCCCTCGCGCCATGGCCGAGCCGACATAGGCGAAGAACCAGTTCCAGTGCGATAGGGGGGACAGCAGAATGAAAACCAGGTTGCCCATGATCTTGCTTTGCACCAGCGAGGAGGAGCTGTTGGCAAACGCGTTCTGCAGCACGCTCATCATCACCAGGCCAGGCACCAGAAAAGCGGTGTAGCTGACTTTGCCGTAGACCTTCACATGGTCTTGCAACACATGACCGAAGATCAGCATGTACAGCACCGCGGTGAGCACCGGGGCCGCCACGGTCTGAAAACTCACCTTGGAGAAGCGCAGCACTTCCTTGTAGAACAGGGCTTGCCAACCGTTCATGCGACTGGCTCCCCGGCGATTTGTGCCGACTGCGCCCTGATCGCTGCGGGTGTCTTGTCGCCGTGGCGTGACATGACGTCCAGAAAGACGTCTTCCAGATCAGCTTTGCGGATCTCGACATCTTCGACACGCAAGCCAGCCTCTCGGATGATGGCGAGGTCGCGCTCGATCTCATGCGCGTCATGCGCGGGCAATTGGACGATTCGACCGGTGACGCGCGCCTTGCCCTCGAACTGCGGCGGCAGCGGGCCATCGATCTTGAAGCGAAGCACGTTGGCCGATGCGGCGGCCAACAGATCGCTGGTGCGCTCCAGAGCCACCACCCGGCCGTTCTTGAGCATGGCGATGCGGCCACACAGCGCTTCGGCTTCTTCCAGGTAGTGGGTTGTGAGCAGTACGGTGTGCCCCTGCTTGTTCAAGCCGGCAATGAACTGCCACAGTGTCTGACGCAATTCGACGTCAACGCCGGCGGTGGGCTCGTCCAGCACAATCACTGGCGGCTTATGTACCAGGGCCTGGGCGACCAGCATGCGCCGCTTCATGCCGCCTGAGAGCTGGCGCATGTTGGCGTGAGCTTTGTCAGTCAAGCCCAGGCTTTCCAGCAATTCGTCAATCCAGGCGCCGTTGTTCTTGATGCCGAAATACCCCGACTGGAAACGAAGTGCCTCGCGAACATTGAAGAAAGGATCGAACACCAGTTCCTGGGGCACCACACCCAACACGCGGCGCGCGGCAGCGTAATCAGTTTGTACGTCATGGCCCAGCACGCTGACCTTGCCGGCTGTGGGCCGCGTGAGGCCCGCCAGCACGCTGATGAGCGTGGTCTTGCCTGCCCCGTTGGGGCCGAGCAGGCCAAAGAACTCTCCCCGCTCGATGTCAAAACTCACGCCGTCCAGCGCCTTGAGTGGCGCACCGCGGGCTGAGGGATAGTGTTTGGAGACGGACTGGAAGGAGATGGCTGGCATGGGAAGCCCGTGATTTTACCGGGCACGGCCCCGCAACGCCGCACCAAGGTCAAAAGCACGGTGCACCGCCCGGCACAGGGCAAGCATCTACCTGCCGCCTACGCCGAAGCTGGCGCCGCAGGCAGCAAGTCGGCCACGCCATATAAGCCGGCCAACTCGCGCAGTCGCTGCGGCATGCGGCTGACGGAAAAACTCTTGCCTATTGCCAGTGTCTCGCGCCTGCATTCGAGCAACACTGCCAGCGCGGAGGAATCGAATTTAGACAAAGCACCAGCGTCGGCCACCACGGTCTGTGCCTGCACTGAACGCAGGCTTTGCACCAGCATGCCCACGCATGCTGACGCCTGGTCGTGGGTCAATTCAGCAGGCAGGACAAGCATGGTCGTCTCCAATCGAAGGCATCAGCGTATCAACCCTTCTTGGCATTGGACTTGTTGCGCTCGGTCAAGACCGTGATCAGCCCGTCCAGCCCCTTGGCGGTAATTTCCTGCGCAAACTGGCTGCGATAGGTTTCCACCAACCAGACGCCCAGGACGTTGAGGTTATAAATTTTCCAGCCGGCCCCCTGCCCAGGCGTCTTCTCCAGACGGTATTCGAGTTGAATCGGGTCGCCGCGGCCGCGTATCTCAGTGCGCACCATGACGTCGATATCCGTAGGAGCGCTGCGTTGGGGCTTGATGTTGACAATCTGGTCTTCGACCTGGGCCAGCGCGCCCGAATACGTGCGAACCAGAAGTATCTTGAATTCGTCCTGCAGGCGCTTTCTCTGCTCAGGCGTGGCCTGCCGCCATGTGGGGCCCACGGCGGCAGCCGTCATGCGCTGGAAGTTCACGTTGGGCATGATTCTGGTGTCGACCAGGGTGATCACGCGGGATATGTCGCCCGCCTGAATGGCCTTGTCGCTCTTGATCGCGGTCAGAACGTCGTCCGACAAGCGCTTGATCAGCGCATCGGGCGCTTCTTCGACGGCCTGAGCGATGGCACCCGTGCTCCATGCGGCCAGGGCCAGCATGGCGCCAGCCAGTTGAATCCAGATTCGTCTTTTCATTCGTCACTCACCTTCTATGCAGGACTTGCCCGTGCCAGGGCTTGGATTGCGCTGCACAGCCGGGGTTCCGTGCGGGGCACTTGAAACAGCACGCAAGTTCATTGCGACGCCTTTTCCTGCCCAGCAGCAGGCTTCTCGACAGGCGGCTGGCTGGAATCAGAAGGCTGATCCCCATCAACCGGTGGCTCACGCCCTTCGTTGTCCGAACGTTCGTCGCCCAGGATCGAGGCTCTGCGCCGCTGCAGATAGGCGTCGCGGATGAAACTGTATTTGTCCAGCGCGACTTCATCGAGCACCGTGCCAGTGCGCAGCAGATTGGATCGTACGTCAATCACGCGCAGCAAGTACAAGCCGCCCTGTGTTCCCAAGGGATCAACCGAGTGTAGAAAATCACCTTTGCGATCCACCGGAAGTGCCAGCGTGTCGCGCAAGGTAGAGGGGCCCAGCAGTGGCAACACGATGTAGGGTCCGGGCGGTACGCCCCAATGCCCCAGCGTCTGGCCGAAGTCTTCCTTGTGACGCTCGATGTTCATGTCGCTGGCGATGTCGATCAATCCGCCCAGTCCAAAGAGGGTATTGATGTTAAAGCGCAATAAATTGTCGCCGGCGTTCTTGCCCTTGAGCTGCAAGGCACTGTTCACAAAGGACCATGCGTCCGAGAGATTGCCGAAAAAGTTGCTGACGCCGGTTTGAACGAAGGCCGGCAGGACCGCCTTGTAGGTGATGGCAACTGGCTTGAGCACCAGTGAATCGACGCCTTCGTTGAAGGTCGCCACGTGCCGGTTGAAAGGCTCGAACGGATCGCTCGGGTTGGCATGAGGTGCGCTGGCGCAGCCTGCGAGCAGCACCAGGGCTCCCACTGCCACTGCCGGCAGGGACAGGCGGCGCAGGATGCGAGTGAGATGAAAAATAGCTTGGACGATCATTTCTTGGCAGGGGCTGCGGCAGGTGCACCAGCGTCTGCCGCCTTGTTAAAGAGAAACTGGCCGATGAGATTTTCAAGCACCACGGCCGATTGTGTGCTTCCAATGGTATCGCCTGGGCCGAGGTTCTTGTCGGCGGCACCGGCTTCGATACCCACGTATTGCTCGCCAAGCAGGCCGCTGGTGAGGATTTTCAGTGAGCTGTCCTTGGGAAACATGAAGCGACTTTGCAGGGTCAAGGTCGCCACAGCCTGGAAAGCCTTGTCGTCAAAGGTGATCGAATCAACCCGGCCCACCACCACGCCAGCACTCTTGACTGCGGCACGGGGCTTGAGTCCGCCCACATTGTCGAAGCGGGCGCTGACGCGGTATTCCGATTGAAAGCTCAAGTTGAGCAAATTGGCGGCCTTCAAGGCCAGGAACAGGATGGCGACCAGCCCCAGGATCACGAACAGACCCACCCACACATCATTTTTGGAACGTTGCACGAGGCTACTCCTACTAGATACTGAACATCATGACCGTGAGAATGAAATCAAGGCCCAGCACCGACAGCGAAGCGATCACCACGGTGCGTGTGGTCGCGCTGGATACGCCCTCGGGCGTGGGCTGGGCCTCATAGCCTTGAAGCAAGGCTATGAATGTCACGGCAACGCCGAACACCAAACTCTTGATGACGCCGTTGCCAACGTCCTTCCAGACATCGACGCCACCCTGCATCTGGCTCCAGAAGGCGCCGGCGTCGACCCCGATAAGCAGTACCCCGACAACATAACCGCCCAGGATACCCACGGCGCTGAAGACTGCGGCGAGCAAGGGCATGACGATCACACCGCCCCAGAAGCGCGGCGCCAGGATGCGGCTGATGGGATCGACGGCCATCATCTCCATGGCGGTGAGCTGCTCGCCGGCCCGCATGAGTCCGATCTCGGCGGTGAGCGAGGCGCCGGCGCGGCCTGCGTAGAGCAGCGCGGTGATGACCGGCCCGAGCTCGCGCACCAGGCTGAGTGCCACGAGCAAGCCCAGGGCCTCAGAAGATCCATAGCGCTGCAGGGTGTAATAACCCTGCAGACCCAGCACGAAGCCAACGAACAGCCCGGAGACGGTGATGATGGCCAGCGAGTAGTTGCCCAGGAAATGAATCTGGTCGCGCACCAGGCCAAAGCGTTTCATGCTGGCCATGAACAAGCTGGCCAGCTTGAATAGCAGGCGGGCGCCATGGCCCCAGTTGGCCAGCAGCTTGCGCGTGCCGTAGCCGATGTCGGCCGGGTTGTACCAGCTCATGCGAGTCCTCCGCCAAAATCCTGGCCTACCGTCGGACCAGGATAGTGAAACTGCACCGGGCCCTCACTTCGGGCATTGACAAATTGGTACACGAGCGGATCGATGGAATCGCGAACCTGCGCGGGCGTGCCCTGGGCCGCGATTCGCCCATTGGCCAGCACAATGACCTGGTCGGCCATGTGGAAGGTCTCAGGGATTTCATGCGAGACCACCAGACCGGTGATACCCAGGGTGTCATTGAGCTGGCGAATCAGCCGGGCTGAAGTGCCCAGGGAAATTGGGTCAAGCCCGGAGAAGGGTTCGTCGTACATGATCAAATCAGGGTCCAATGCGATGGACCGTGCCAGCGCGACCCGACGGTTCATGCCGCCGGAGATTTCCGCAGGCATCAGATCGTGCGCGCCGCGCAAGCCTACCGCTTCGAGCTTCATGAGCACGATGTCCCGGATGAGAGTTTCGGGCAGGTCGGTGTGCTCGCGCAGCGGAAACGCCACGTTCTCGAACACGCAGAGGTCAGCAAAGAGAGCGCCAAACTGGAACAACATGCCCATGCGCCGGCGCATCGCAAACAGCCCCTGGTGATCCAGACGGCCGATATCCTGGCCGTCGAAAAGCAGTTCGCCCTGCTGAGCGCGTACCTGCCCGCCGATCAGCCGCAGCATGGTGGTCTTGCCGCCCCCGGACGCGCCCATGAGGGCTGTGACCTTGCCACGCGGGATCGTGAATGAAATATCGTCGAGCACAACCCGTTCCCCGTAGCCAAAGCTAAGGTTGCGGCATTCAACGAGGGCCGTGGAGTCGGGGGTGGTCATCAAGTTCGGGGCGCAGTCAGTGCGGCCGCTTGCAAAGGCTGGAATGATACGAGCTTTGCGCGCAGGGTCCTCAAAGCTACGGTTTTCCTTCCTGGGGCGTACGGCGAATCAACGTGGCAGGTCGCTGCAGCCCATCAGGTACTCATCGACCGCCCGGGCGGCCTGGCGGCCTTCCCGAATCGCCCAAACCACCAAGGATTGGCCCCTGCGCATGTCGCCGGCGGCGAAGACCTTTTGCACATTGGTCGCATAGGCGCCCTGCAATTCGGTCGTGGCCTTGGCATTGCCCCGTGCGTCCTTGTCGACGCCAAAGGCTTCAAGCACGCTGGCAACCGGGCTGACGAAACCCATTGCCATCAGCACCAGATCCGCCTTGAGAATCTGCTCGCTGCCGGGCACTTCGATCATTTTTCCGTCTTTCCACTCGACCCGCACGGTCTTCAGACCAGTGACATTGCCCTTTTCGCCCAGGAACTCCTTGGTGGCGATGGCAAATTCGCGCTCACAGCCTTCTTCATGGCTGGAACTGGTGCGCAACTTGTAGGGCCAGTACGGCCAGGTCAAGGGCCTGTTCTCTTCCTCTGGCGGCTGCGCCATCAGCTCGAATTGCACGACACTGCTCGCACCATGGCGGTTGCTCGTGCCCACGCAGTCGGAGCCTGTGTCGCCGCCGCCGATGACGATGACGTGCTTGCCGTCGGCCCGAATTTGGCCTTTGACCTTGTCACCCGCATTGACGCGATTTTGCTGCGGCAGGAACTCCATGGCGAAATGGACGCCATCGAGTTCGCGGCCGGGAACCGGCAGGTCACGCGATTGCTCTGCGCCGCCCGTCAGCAGCACCGCATCAAACTGCTCTTGCAAATCTTGTGCAGAGATGCTTTCCCGCGCGAGGTTCGTCACCTTCGAACCCTCGGGCAACTTGCCAACCATGACACCGGTGCGAAAGCTCACGCCTTCGGCTGTCATCTGTGCCACGCGGCGGTCGATGTGGGATTTCTCCATCTTGAAGTCGGGTATGCCGTAGCGTAGAAGGCCGCCGATGCGATCGTTTTTCTCGAACAATGTGACATCGTGTCCGGCGCGCGCAAGCTGTTGGGAGGCGGCCATGCCTGCGGGACCGGAGCCAACTACCGCCACCTTCTTGCCCGTCTTGAGCTTGGGCGGGCGCGGGGTGACCCAGCCGTTTTCCCAGGCGCGGTCGATGATGGCGTGCTCGATCGATTTGATGCCCACCGCATCGTCATTCACGTTAAGCGTGCAGGCGGCCTCGCACGGCGCTGGGCAGATGCGGCCAGTAAATTCGGGAAAGTTGTTGGTGGAGTCGAGCACCGCAAAGGCGTTTTGCCAGTCCTGCCGATACACCAGGTCGTTGAAATCCGGAATGATGTTGTTGACTGGACAGCCGCTGTTGCAAAACGGCGTGCCGCAATCCATGCAACGCGCACCCTGCAGCTTGGCTTGTTCGTCATTGAGGCCAATGACGAATTCCTTGTAATTTTTCACACGCTCGGGAATGGGGCCATAGCCTTCCTCGATGCGCTCGTATTCCATGAAGCCGGTGATTTTTCCCATGAGTTCCCTCCTTCTGGCGCTGCGGCTCCAGGCACCGTCGCGCGATTTTTGTTCCAGTGCCGTCTAAGCCGAAGCCACGCTGTCGTGCTTCATTGCCACATGGGCATTGCTGCCGCTGCTGGCTTCCTCGACTTCACGCTCGTACATCTCCGCCAGCGCCCGCTTGTATTCATTGGGAAAGACTTTGATGAACCGAGTGCGCGAAACAGCCCAGGTGTCCAGCAATTCACGGGCGCGCTTGCTGCCGGTCCAGCGGTTGTGGTCTTCAAGAAGCTTGCGCAGCAAGGTCTCATCGCACTGATCCTTGTGCAAACGAGTGCGCGAACCTGCCTGCTGGTCGGCTGCACTCGCAATGGGTTCGAGCGAGACCATTGCGGTGTTGCAGCGACTGGCGAACAAGCCGTCCTCGTCGTACACATAGGCAATGCCGCCTGACATGCCGGCGGCAAAATTGCGACCGGTTTTCCCCAGCACGGCCACGGTGCCGCCGGTCATGTATTCGCAGCCGTGATCGCCCGTGCCTTCCACCACGGCAGTGGCGCCCGAGAGGCGAACCGCGAAGCGCTCGCCGGCCACGCCGCTGAAGAAGGCTTCGCCGGTGGTCGCACCGTACAGCGCGGTGTTGCCGATGATGATGTTGCTTGTGGCGACGCCGCGGAAGTCGATGCTGGGTCGCACCACTATGCGGCCACCCGACAAGCCCTTGCCGGTGTAATCGTTGGCATCGCCGATCAGGTACAAGGTAATGCCCTTGGCCAAAAAGGCGCCAAAGGACTGACCGCCCGTGCCTTCAAGCTGGATGCGAATCGTATCGTCGGGCAAGCCTTCCGGACGCACCTTGGTCAGGGCGCCTGAGAGCATCGCGCCAACCGAGCGGTTGACGTTTCGGGCCACCTCCATGAATTGGACACGCTCGCCATTGTCGATCGCGGGGCGTGACTTCTCGATCAGGATGCGGTCCAGGCTCTTGTGCAGCCCATGGTCTTGCTGCTCCACATGAAAGCGCGGCACGTCAGCCGGCACCTGCGGCTGCGCAAAGAGACGGGCGAAGTCCAGGCCCTTGGCCTTCCAGTGTTCAATGCCCTTCTTCACGTCCAGCAGATCGCTGCGGCCGATCAGCTCATCGAACTTGCGAAGACCGAGCTGAGCCATGATCTGGCGCACCTCTTCGGCCACGAAGAAGAAATAGTTGACCACATGCTCGGGCCGGCCAGCAAACTTCTTGCGCAAGACAGGGTCTTGCGTAGCGACGCCAACGGGGCAGGTGTTGAGGTGGCATTTGCGCATCATGATGCAGCCCTCCACCACCAGGGGCGCTGTGGCAAAGCCGAATTCGTCCGCGCCTAGCAGCGCACCGATGGCGACGTCGCGCCCGGTCTTCATCTGACCGTCGGCCTGAACGCGGATGCGGCCGCGCAGGCGGTTGAGCACCAGTGTCTGCTGGGTCTCGGCCAAGCCGATCTCCCACGGACTGCCCGCATGCTTGATCGATGACCACGGCGATGCGCCGGTGCCGCCATCGTGGCCAGCGATGACCACATGGTCGCTCTTGCACTTGGCCACGCCTGCAGCGACCGTACCCACGCCGACCTCTGAGACCAGCTTGACGCTGATGCTCGCATGCGGAGCCACATTCTTCAGATCGTGGATCAGTTGGGCCAGGTCTTCGATGGAATAGATATCGTGGTGCGGCGGCGGCGAGATCAGGCCTACACCTGGGACCGAGTAACGCAGCTTGCCGATGTACTTGGACACTTTCCCGCCTGGCAACTGTCCGCCTTCACCCGGCTTGGCCCCCTGGGCCATTTTGATCTGAATCTGGTCGGCCGACGACAGGTACTCGGCTGTCACGCCAAAGCGTCCCGAAGCCACCTGCTTGATGCGCGAACGAAGCGAATCGCCCTGATTGAGCGGGTAGTCGACTTCAACTACTTCGCGCCCTATGACTTCAGCCAGAGTCTGGCCCTGCCGGATCGGGATACCCTTGAGCTCTTGCCGATAGCGGGCTGGGTCTTCACCGCCTTCGCCTGTGTTGCTCTTGCCGCCGATGCGGTTCATCGCCACAGCCAGTGTAGTGTGCGCCTCAGTGGAGATGGAGCCCAGCGACATCGCACCAGTGGCAAAGCGCTTGACGATTTCGGCAGCCGGCTCAACCTCGTCCACCGGGACGGCCTTGGCCGGGTCGATCCTGAATTCGAACAGGCCGCGCAATGTCATGTGCCGGCGGCTCTGGTCGTTGATCAACTGAGCGTATTCCTTGTAGGTGCTCCAGTTGTTGGCCCGAGTGGAATGCTGCAGCTTGGCGATCGCATCGGGCGTCCACATATGCTCTTCGCCACGCACTCGCCAAGCGTATTCGCCACCGGCATCGAGCATGCCGGCGAGCACCGGGTCGTCTCCGAATGCGGCCTTGTGCATGCGAATTGCTTCTTGGGCGATCTCGAACACGCCAATGCCCTCGATCCGGCTGGAGGTGCCGGTGAAGTACTTCTCGATGGTCTCGCTGTTGAGGCCGATCGCTTCAAACAGCTGAGCACCGCAGTAACTCATGTAGGTGCTCACGCCCATCTTGGACATGATCTTGGACAAGCCCTTGCCCACCGCCTTGACATAGTTGTAGATGGCCTTGTCGGCCGACAGATCGCCGGGCAGGTCTTTGTGAATGGAAACCAGTGTCTCCATCGCCAGATAAGGGTGCACTGCTTCAGCGCCGTAACCGGCCAGCACACCGAAATGATGAACCTCCCGCGCGGTGCCGGTTTCCACTACCAGGCCGGCGATGGTTCGCAGTCCTTCGCGCACCAGATGCTGGTGCACGCAGGACAGTGCCAGCAGCGCAGGAATCGCCACCTGCGTCGGCCCCACTGCGCGATCGCTGATGATGAGGATGTTCTTGCCGCTCTTGATGGCGTCCACCGCTTCGGCATTGAGCGATGCCAGCGTGGCTTCGACGCCCTCATGGCCCCAGCTCAGCGGATAGGTGATGTCCAGCGTGTAGCTGCGGAATTTTCCCTGGGTGTTCTTGTCGATGTCGCGCAGCTTGGCCATGTCGGCAAAGTCCAACACCGGCTGGCTCACCTCCAGCCGCATCGGGGGATTGACCTGGTTGATGTCCAGCAGGTTAGGCTTGGGACCGATGAAGGACACCAGCGACATCACAATCGCTTCACGGATCGGGTCAATGGGCGGGTTGGTCACCTGCGCGAACAACTGTTTGAAATAGTTGTAGAGCGGCTTGTCCTTGGAGGACAGCACCGCCAGTGGGCTGTCATTGCCCATGGAGCCAATGCCCTCTTCTCCGGCTTGGGCCATCGGCGACATCAGGAACTTGATGTCCTCTTGCGTGTAGCCAAACGCCTGCTGGCGATCGAGCAGTTCGACATCGCTGTGAGGCACTTTGCCCGACGTGTCGGACAGGTCATCGAGTTTGATGCGCAGGTTTTCTATCCACTGCTTGTAGGGCTTGCCGTTAGCTAGGTTGGCCTTGAGCTCTTCGTCATCGATCATGCGCCCCTGCTCCAGATCGATCAGGAACATTTTTCCTGGCTGCAGGCGCCATTTGCGCACGATCTTGTTTTCAGGAACCGGCAAGACGCCGGTCTCGGATGCCATGATGACGAGGTCATCGTCGGTCACGCAGTAGCGCGAAGGGCGCAAACCATTGCGGTCCAGCGTTGCGCCGATCTGCCTTCCGTCAGTGAACACAATGGAGGCCGGGCCGTCCCATGGCTCCAGCATCGCGGCGTGGTATTCATAGAACGCCCTGCGCCGCTCGTCCATGGTGGTGTGCTGCTCCCACGGCTCAGGAATCATCATCATCACGGCCTGGCTGATCGGATAGCCGGCCATCGTCAGAAGCTCCAGGCAATTGTCGAATGTGGCGGTGTCCGACTGGCTGGCGAAGCTGATCGGGTAGAGCTTCTTCAGGTCCGTGCCCAGGACGGGTGAAGACATCACGCCTTCGCGCGCCTTCATCCAATTGTAGTTGCCCTTGACTGTATTGATCTCGCCGTTGTGGGCCACATAGCGATAGGGGTGGGCCAGAGGCCACTCCGGGAAGGTGTTGGTGGAAAAGCGCTGGTGCACCAGACCCAGAGCCGAGACGCAGCGCTCGTCTTTGAGATCGAGGTAATAGGTGCCGACTTGATCGGCCAGCAACAGGCCCTTGTAGACCACGGTGCGGCTGGACATGCTGGGTACGTAGTACTCCTTGCTGTGCTTGAGCCTGAGGTTCTGGATCGCGGCGCTGGCCGTTTTGCGGATGACATACAGCTTTCGCTCCAGGGCGTCTTGCACGATCACGTCGTTGCCACGGCCAATGAACACCTGACGCAACACTGGCTCTGTCTTGCGCACTGCGGGCGACATTGGCATTTGCCTATCCACCGGCACGTCCCGCCAGCCGAGCAGCACCTGACCTTCGACCTTGATCGCCCGCTCAAGCTCTTGCTCACAGGCCAGCCGCGACGCGTGCTCTTTGGGCAGGAAAATCATGCCCACGCCGTACTCGCCGGGCGGCGGCAGTTCGACGCCCAGTAGCGCCATCTCTTCGCGGTAGAGCGCATCTGGCAACTGGATCAGAATGCCCGCGCCATCTCCCATCAGCTTGTCAGCACCCACTGCGCCGCGGTGGTCGAGGTTCTCAAGAATCTTCAATCCCTGCTGGATGATCGCGTGGCTTTTCTCGCCTTTGATATGGGCCACAAACCCCACGCCGCAGGCGTCATGCTCATTGGCGCCGTCGTACAGCCCGTGTGCTTGAAGATGTGAAATTTCGGCAGCCGTCGTCATGGTGCGCTCCTCGCGGATTCGATATTTGGGGGACTGAGGATACTGCACTGCAACAAAGATGCCAAGTAGATTAATTGGGGTCAGATTCCAATTATTTTGAAATATCTCGGCCGCACAATCAATTGGGGACAGATCAAATTAGCTCGTCGAAGTCAGTCTTGGGCGACCGGCTCGGGCCTTGCTGACCCTTCGGTCGGTTCTGCGCTGCAAATCAGCAACATAATCAGGCTCGCCCAGAGCCCAACCTCGAAGCGCGGACTCGGTCAACGCAGTGGCATCGGGCTGCGTGATGCCTCGGTGGACCAGTTCCCCATAGGCTGCCTCCCGCGCGAATGGCGTGTTGCCAAGGGCCCAATAGAGCGGATGGGGTGTCAGGATGCGATTGCTGCGAGTCCCCATATAGTGCGTGTGGCTGGACCAGGGATAGTCTATAGGTTGCTGCACCATGCCGGCGCGCACAGGATTCAAATCAATATAGGCCATGCAAGCCAGGAGATGGCGCTCTGCCTGTATCAAGCTTGACTTGTAGCGCCCCTCCCACAAAGTGCCCGTGCGCGCCTGCCGCTGATTAAAGTAGCGGACATAACGGCGCCCCACCGCTTGCATCATTTTCGGAATGGAGTGCTCTTGATCCGGCGTTGCCAGTAGATGGAAATGATTACTCATCAAGACATACGCATGAATGGCCACCTCGAATTCACGCGCATGCTCCTCGAACATGTCCAGCAAGGTCTGGAAATCTTCGCTGCTTTGAAAGATCGCCTGCCGGTTGTTCCCGCGCTGAATGATGTGATGCGGATAGCCGGGGACGGTGAGGCGTGGGAGTCGGGCCATGGCGCGCTGCGAAATGCAAGGAGTTTAATTGGAATCTGACCCCAATACTTTTGATAGCGGATATCGCACGGATTCCAGATCTTGCAGGCCGAACTCGGCGAGCACGGCGCGCATGCGTTCTGCGGCGCTGCGCTTCTTCTGGCCGGTGTGGCGCGCCAGGATGAGCTCGTTCTTCATGCTGTGCTCCCAGCCGACCAGCTCGGTGACCGTCACTTGGTAGCCGCAGGCTTCGAGGTAGAGGCAGCGCAACACATTGGTCAACTGGCTTCCGATCTCACGGGTGTGCAGGGGGTGGCGCCACAGCTCGGCCAAGGGGCTGCGCGACAGCGCCAGGGCCTTGTGCTGTCGCAGGCAGGCAGCCAGTTCGGCCTGGCAACAGGGGACCAGCACCATGAAACGGGCATGCTTGCGCAATCCGAAAGCGATCGCATCATCGGTGGCCGTGTCACATGCGTGCAAGGCGGTCACCACATCGATGCGGGGCGGCAGTTGCTCAGCCCGCGCGGCCTGCGCCGCGCTCAGATTGAGAAAGCTCATGCGATCAAAGCCCAAGCGGGCAGCCAGCGCGCGCGATCGCTCCACCAGTTCTGCACGCGTTTCTATACCGTAGATGTGGCCGCTGGTTCGCTGCTTGAAGTACAAGTCGTACAGGATGAAGCCCAGATAGGATTTGCCCGCCCCATGATCTGCCAGCGTGGGCGAGCCTTCAGTCTGAGGCAACTCCAGCAGCAGCTTTTCAATGAATTGATACAGGTGATAGACCTGCTTGAGCTTGCGCCGAGAGTCCTGGTTCACGCGACCTTCGCGCGTGAGGATGTGCAATTCCTTGAGCAGCTCTGTCGATTGACCGGGCCGCAGATCAAGCTCGTCGATCTTCATGCTGACGGCCCCACGCCTAAGGCAGCCCAGCCTGTTTCGCCCAGGCTGCGCAAGGCGCGCATGTTGGCCTCGTAAATGGTTTGCGCCTGGGGGAATGCCTCTACCGCACGGTCTATGCTGGATTCGCGCAACAAATGAACGGTGGGATAGGGCGAGCGATTGGTGAAGTTGGTGATGTCGGTCTCGTCGGTATCGGCAAAGCGAAAATGCGGATGAAAGCTGGCAAGCTGAATCACGCCCTCCAGTCCTCGCTTGCGCAGCAGGCGGTCGGCCATGCCCAGGAAATCATTGAAATCCAGAAAATCAGCCAGACAATCAGGCGCCATCAGCAATGTGGTTTCTCTCACGGCGGGGTCCAGCGCCACCAGATCATCGAGTTGCGCCGCCAAGTCAGCCTGCAACTGCCGCGCATTGGTGGCCGCGCTGACCGCGAAGTGAATCTGCTGCTTGACGTAAACCGCCTTGGCGAAAGGGCACAGGTTCAATCCGATGATCGCACGCTCAAGCCAGCGCCGCGTATCGCGCTCCACAGTTTGTGCGGATTGGCTCATGGCTCGAAACGACTGGCCTGGGAGACGATCAGCTTGGCCAGCTCGTCCAGTACGCTGGTCTTGACCTCATCGGCTGCCCAGCTCACTTTCTGAATGCCAAAGCCTTTGGCGTTGAGCAATCTGAAGGACAGCTTCGCCTCGTCATGGTCTGGCGTGATTGACACGGCGCCCCGGGTTTCGGTGATGTAGTTGAACTCGATGGCCAGCAAGGAGCTGTTTTCGGGATGGCGCAATTCTTTGCGATCGTGCTTGACTGGGCCCATGGCCAATCGTTCTTCTACCCGTTTCAGGTCGGGCGGAAAATTGACCCGCACCAAGCCCCCTGCGGGCTGGCCTATCTGAGGCACGATCCGCCAACCCATGGCGATGTAATCGAACACCTCGCGATCACGCAGAGTCTTCCTGCGTGCATCGACGCGAAACTCAGTGAGCTTCATGGCCGGCCAGGGTGTCCTTCCATCCAGGCTGAACGTCGGCGCGGCGGGACCGATCACATTCAGGTGCCGGGCGGCATCCTGCAGGTAGGACAGGGCCCGACGGCAGGCGGCCTCGGTGTGCCCGGTGTTTTCTTCAAGCGTGCGCAGCTCCTGCCCTTTTTGGGTCTGTAGCGCATTGGCCTGCGACTTCAACTGGTTAAGGAAACTCACGGTGGCTCTGCTTGATTTGGATCAGTGCAAATTCTACGTTGCCCCTGGAGCTTCGCGACACACTGTCTGCGGGCACTCAGCCGAGGAATTGGCGCCCGGTCAGGCGTTCATGCTCGCGCGCCGCAAAGCGATCGGTCATGCCCGCGATGTAATCAGACACAGCACGGGCAGTGTCCGAGCGCGCGGTGAAATCAGCCGGCATCTGAGCTGGGTCGGCCAGATAGGCATCGAACAACTCCCGCACGACCAGCTTGGCCTGCCCCATGGTGCCCAGCACCTGGGGGTGCCGATACAGCTTATGCAGTAGAAAATGCTTGAGTGCGGCTGACTTGGCTCGCATTGCTTCGCCGAAGCACACCAGAGGCCCCGCGAGCCTGGCCTCTTGCGCGCTTTGGGGCTTCTCATGCTCCAGCCCGATCCGGGTCGCGTCAATGACATCGTAGACCTGTGCGCTGAGCATGCGGCGTATCGACTCATACAGCAGTCGTCTGCCTTGCAGAGCCGGAAATTCCACAAGCGTCGCAACGCGGTATTGCTCGAACAGCTCGATCCCCTGAAGCTGCTCGATCGTGATGAGACCGGACCGTACGCCATCATCGATGTCATGCGCGTTGTAGGCAATCTCATCGGCCAGGTTGCACAATTGCGCCTCCAGGCTGGGCTGGGTTCGGTTAAGGAACCTTCTGCCCACACCGCCCGGCTCAATCGCCTCCAGCGCCTGCGCATGCTTGCGCGCGCAGTGCTTGAGGATGCCCTCGCGGGTTTCGAAGCTCAGGTTCAGGCCATTGAATGCCGGGTAGCGCTCCTCAAGTTCATCCACCACCCGCAGGCTTTGCAGGTTGTGCTCAAACCCACCGTACTCGCCCATGCAATCATTGAGCGCATCCTGCCCGGCATGGCCAAAAGGCGTGTGCCCGAGGTCGTGCGCCAGCGCCACTGCCTCGACCAGGTCTTCATTGAGTTGCAATGATCGGGCGATCGAGCGTGCGAGCTGGGCCACTTCGAGCGAGTGGGTCAGACGCGTTCGAAACAGGTCACCCTCGTGGTTGAGGAACACCTGCGTCTTGTAGACCAGGCGGCGAAAGGCTGTGGAATGAACAATCCGGTCCCGGTCGCGCTGGAACTCTGTGCGCGTAGGGGCCGGCGCTTCCGCATGCCGCCGCCCGCGTGACGACGCCGGGTCGCAGGCGTATAGGGCCAGGGTCATTGGCGTTGCATTTCAGCGCGGGCAGCAGCAGCGATCAATCACTTCAGCCACAAGCTCCGAGGGTGCAGAACGCACCAGTGCGCTGCCGGGCTTGTCGATCACAACAAACTTGATCTCTCCAGCCTGCGCTTTCTTGTCCACCTGCATCAGTTCCAGATAACGCTGCGCGCCCAGCACCGGGCCCACGATGGGCAGGCCCGCTCTGTGCACCAGACGGGTGATCCGTTCGA
Source organism: Comamonadaceae bacterium (assembly GCA_947476285.1). Taxonomy (GTDB): domain Bacteria; phylum Pseudomonadota; class Gammaproteobacteria; order Burkholderiales; family Burkholderiaceae_C; genus Ramlibacter. The sequence continues at coordinate 39,091 of CANJPU010000032.1, forward strand.
CAAAGGCGAGGTCCACCAAGCCCAGCCTATGCGACAAATCCAGTGCCATGACCATGCCGCATCCCACCGCTTCGCCATGCAGCCATTGGCCATAGCCCAGCCCGGTCTCGATTGCGTGGCCGAAGGTGTGACCGAAGTTGAGAATGGCGCGCAAGCCCGACTCTTTCTCGTCCTGTCCGACCACCCATGCCTTGATCTCGCAGCTTCGGCGCACGGCGTGGGCCAGCAGCGCAGGATCGCGCTGATTCAAGCCGTCGATGTTCGCTTCGATCCACGAGAGAAAATCCATGTCCGCGATCGGTCCGTACTTGATGACCTCGGCCAGGCCCGCGCTGAACTCTCGCGCCGGCAGGCTGGCCAGCGTATCCAGGTCGCACACCACCAACTGAGGTTGGTAGAAGGCGCCAATCATGTTCTTGCCCAGCGGATGGTTGATGGCCGTCTTGCCCCCCACGGAGGAATCGACCTGCGCGAGCAAGGTGGTGGGCACTTGCACGAAAGGCACGCCACGCATGTAACTGGCCGCTGCAAAGCCGGTCATGTCACCCACCACGCCACCACCCAGCGCGTACAGCACGGTCTTTCGGTCGCAGGCTTTGCCAAGCAGCGCATCAAAAATCAGATTGAGCACCTGCCAGTTCTTGTGTTCCTCGCCATCGGGCAGCGATACCACATGAATCTGGCGGTGCCGCGCGGCAATCGCCTGCTGTAGCCGCGCCGCATAGAGCGGGGCAACGGTGGTGTTGCTCACGATCAGCGCCTGGGACGACGCGGGAACGCCCGACCATGTCGCTGGAGAGCCAAGCAAACCTGAGCCGATCTGAATCGGATAACTGCGCTCACCCAGATCGATCTGGACGCGTTCGGACGCGGATGACACTTTGGACGGGTCTGACATAGACCCCAAGTTTAAGCGCGCGGCAATACCCCGGCCAATTCAAGCTGCATCTGGATCATGTTGACAAGCATCGCCACCGAGGGGCGGCCAGTTTCGATCACAAAGTGGGCCGTCTCGCGATAGAGACCATCACGCTCCTCATGCAGCTTGCGCAGCCGCGAGAGTGGGTCGCCCACCTGCAGCAAGGGGCGATGGGTGTCGTGCCGCAGGCGCCGGAACACTTCATCAGGGGATGAGCGCAGGTAAACGACGTGGCAGGCTTCGTGCAGATGGCGGCGATTGGCCTGCCGCAGCACGGCGCCACCTCCTGTAGCCAGCACCGCCGGCCCCTGCTGAGTCAGTTCGTGGATGGTCTCTTCCTCGATGTCACGAAACGCGGCTTCTCCCTCGCGCTCGAAATATTCGCGAATCGAGCAACCCAGACCTTGCTCGATCACATGATCCGAGTCCTTGAACGGAAGGCCGATCCGGCGTGCCAGATGGCGGCCCACCGTGGACTTTCCCGAGCCCGGCAGACCGACAAGTGCGATCAGGCTCAAGGTCCGCAGTCGGCCACGCTGTTGCGAATGTTGATCAGAATCACTGCAGGAACCTCCGCATGGCCAAGCCGCATGAGGTGAGATAGGAAGGCGCCTCGCGCCGCATCTTGCGCTCGCGCACGCCCGAGCCGATCTGCATGCCTTCGAAAGGATTGGCCAGAATGCACGGGAATGAAGTCTGGGCGGTGACAGCATCGTTCAGCCCCGGCAAGGCGGCGGAGCCACCGGCAAGCATGATGTAGTCGACGCGGTTATGTGGTGTGCTGGTGAAGAAGAACTGCAAAGCCCGCGCAACCTCCTGGGCCATGCTTTGCACGAAGGGCTTGAGCACGCCGGATTCATAGTCTTCGGGCAGATCCGAATTACGCTTTTTCGACTCTGCCTCTTCCGGCGAGAAACCATATTGGCGCACGATCAACTGCGTGAGCTGCGCACCGCCGAAGGCCTGGTCCCGGTCATAGAGCACTTCATCATTCTTGATGACCTGCATGCTGGTTGTAAAAGCACCGACCTCGAAGAGCGCGACCATGGTGTCAACGCCCTGGTTGGGCAAGGACTGGATGAGCCGACCAGCGGCCAGCCTGGACGAGTACGACTCCACGTCCACGATCACCGGCTTGAGGCCTGCAGCCTCGGCCAGGCCCTGGCGGTCCTGCACTTTTTCGCGACGTGAAGCTGCGATCAGCACTTCGACATCGCCTGTGGAAGAAGTGCTGGGGCCAATGACGCAGAAGTCGAGGCTGACTTCATCGAGCGAGAACGGAATGTATTGATTGGCTTCGGCCTCGACCTGAACTTCGAGTTCCTGCTCGGACAATCCACCGGGCAGCATGATCTTTTTGGTGATGACCGCTGAAGGCGGCAGCGCCATGGCCACGTTTTTCGTGCGTGTGCCGCTTTTCTTGATGACCCGGCGCATGGCGTCGGCGACTTCCTCGAATTTTTCGATGTTGCCGTCAGTGACCCAGCCTCGTTCGAGCGGCTCGATGGCGCAGCGCTCAAGGACGAGATTGCCATCCTTGTCGCGCCCCAACTCCACCAGCTTCACACTCGATGAGCTGATGTCCAACCCAAGCAGGGGTGCGGGTTGGCGGCTGAACAACGAGCCCAAAGCGATCAATGCAGTCTCCTGAAACGCCATATTTCCAGGCGTAACAAACTTAAGATTTCACTTCAATGCTAGCAGCAACATCCTTGTCGCGCAAAGAGATTTTCCATTTTAGGCACCTGCGACCGTTGCCAAACACCGACGAGGCAAGCTGCCATACTCCGTGTCAAGGGTTGGCGTTTGCGTTCTCAACCCGCAGTTTCAGCGTGCGCGGATCTCCGGGCAGAAGTCCGCACTCATTTTTATAATGGCCCTCTCGGACGCCACGTGGATACTTATGTTTTCTAATAAAAGCCCCGCCACGCCCGGCCCGTCGCCATCCATGGATCCCCCCCATCGGAGCCGGCGCGCGCTGTTGACACGGCTGGCCTTGTGGTTCGGCGGCATTGCGCTGGCGGGCCTGGCCTCGTTGCTGATCATTGTGGGGGTGGCCCTTGCCGTAGCCTATCCCAACTTGCCCGATATCTCCGATCTTTCGGATTACAGGCCCAAGCTGCCGCTGCGCGTTTTTTCGGCTGAGGGCGTGCTGATCGGCGAGTTCGGCGAGGAGCGCCGCAACCTCACGCCCATAGGGCAGATTCCGAAAGTCATGAAAGACGCGGTGCTGGCCATCGAAGACTCGCGCTTCTATTCCCACGGCGGCGTGGACTACCGCGGGCTGCTGCGCGCGGCACTGGCCAACCTGGGCCGTGTCAAAAGCCAGGGCGCATCCACCATCACCATGCAGGTGGCGCGCAATGTCTATCTCTCGTCGGAGAAGACATTCACCCGCAAGCTCTACGAAGTTCTGCTGACCTTCAAGCTCGAACACAGGCTGAGCAAGGACCAGATCCTCGAGATCTACATGAACCAGATTTTTCTGGGCAACCGCGCCTACGGTTTCGCGGCTGCGTCCGAAGCGTACTTCGGCAAGCCCATGAAAGAGCTGACCATCGCAGAGGCGGCCATGCTGGCCGGTCTGCCCAAGGCGCCATCTGCCTACAACCCCATCACCAATCCCAATCGTGCCCGGTCTCGCCAGCTCTACATCATCGAGCGCATGCAGGACAACAACTTCATCACCGCCGCCCAAGCCGATGCCGCGAAGAAACAAGAGCTCAAAATTCGCAATCCAGCGGACAACTCCCGGGTGCATGCCGAGTACGTCGCGGAGACGGTTCGACAACTGGTCTATGCCCAATATGGCGATGAAACCTACACCCGTGGGCTCAACGTTGCCACCACCATCAAGGTCGCGCAGCAAGATAGCGCCTACAAATCGCTGCGCCAGGGCATCATGGACTACGAGCGCCGCCAGATCTACCGCGGGCCTGAAGAGTTCGTTGAGTTGCCGGTCGATCCCAAAGAAGCCGAAGACGCGATCGACGACGCGTTGGCCGATCATCCCGACAACGGCGACGTCATGTCCGCGGTGGTGCTGGAGGCCAGCCCCAAGCGGATTCTCGCCGTGCGCCTCAACAGCGAGCGGCTGGAAATCACCGGCGAAGGCCTGCGGCCTGCACAGTCTGGACTGTCGGACAAGGCACCGCCCAAGACCAAGATCCGGCGTGGTGCGGTGATCCGGGTGGTCAAGACACCCAAGGGCACTTGGGAGATCACGCAGTTGCCGGAAGTCGAAGGCGCGTTCATCGCGCTGAACCCGCGCGATGGCGCAATCCAGGCTCTGGTGGGGGGCTTTGACTTCAACAAGAACAAGTTCAACCATGCGACCCAGGCTTGGCGACAACCGGGTTCGGCATTCAAGCCCTTCATTTATTCCGCCGCACTGGAAAAAGGCTTCACGCCGTCCACGGTGGTCAACGATGCGCCGTTGTTCTTCGACGCCGGCGTCACCGGTGGGCAGCCGTGGGAGCCGAAGAACTACGACGGCAAGTTCGAAGGGCCTATGCCTCTACATACAGCCTTGGCCAAATCCAAGAACATGGTCTCGATCCGCGTCTTGCAAGCAGTGGGGGCGCAGAAGGCGCAGGATTGGATCACGCGCTTCGGCTTCGACGCAGACAAGCACCCTCCCTACCTGACCATGGCGCTGGGCGCGGGCTCGGTCACCCCGATGCAGATGGCCACGGCGTATTCGGTATTCGCCAACGGCGGCTTTCGCGTCAATCCCTGGCTGATCACGAGGATCACCGACCAGAAAGGCAAGACCCTGGTGGAAAGCCAGCCGCCGCTGCCCAACGAGTCGGTGCGGGCAATCGATGCGCGCAATGCTTTTGTCATGAACCGCCTGCTACAGGAGGTGGCCCGTGCGGGCACCGCCGCCCGTGCGCAGAGGGACCTCAAACGGGTGGATTTGTATGGCAAGACCGGCACCACCAACGACTCCATCGACACCTGGTTCGCCGGCTATCAACCCACTCTGGCGGCCGTGGTCTGGATGGGCTATGACACACCCCGCTCCCTGGGAGACCGTGAAACCGGCGGTGGCCTGAGCCTGCCGGTGTGGATCAACTTCATGGAGTCAGCCCTCAAGGAGGTTCCCGTGATGGAACCCACCGTGCCAGAGGGACTGGTCAATGTCGGGGGAGAGTGGTATTACGAACAATTCGCCGGCGGCAATGGCGTGAGCAGCCTGGGCGGCACCTCCCCAGGGCGCGAAGGCGCGACCGGGGCAGAGGGCCGCCAGCCCGCTCCATCGGCTGACGAGCGCAAGAGCATCCTGGACTTGTTCAGGAATTGACTCGGGCTGCCATCCATACCAGCCGAGGTTCAACGAAACGTCAATGGCTGTCCAGCTTGTTGCGCGGCGTAGCGTGAGAGGTTGGCAAAGAATTCCCCTTGCCCTTTGGTGTCCATCCAGCACTGGCCATCGAACTTGTAGTGAAAGCCGCCAGCCCTGGCGGCCATCCACACTTCATGCAATGGCTTTTGCAGATTCACGATGATCTGGCTACCGTCCTGGAAGGTGAGCGTGACCATGCCGCCAACTCTCTGGTTGTCGACGTCCGCATCTGTTTTGTCATTGATGCTGTCACAACTGGCTTCGACGGCGCGCAGCAAGGCTTCGGCTCTATCCATGTACTCAGGGTCAGTCATTACAATTTCACCATGTTGAAGGTCTACAAAATTCTAGTCGGCAGCCTGCGTTTCAGGCTTGCCCTTGCCGCCGGCATGGTCCTTCTGCTGGCCGCATGCGGTCAGCGCGGACCGCTCTTTCTGCCCTCGGGCGAAGCGGCCGCGGGCCGCGCCACCTTGCCGCAAATTCTCAATCCCACCCAGCCCGCGTCGGCGCCCGCCCCCAGATCATGAGTCCAAACCAACTCCCGGGCCACCCACACATCGCCTTCCTGGGCGACGAGCTTTTCATCGAAGGACTGCGCTTGTCCGACCTGGCGCATCAGTACGGCACCCCGCTGTTCGTCTATTCAAAAGCCGCCATGCTTTCGGCCCTGGCGGCTTATCAGCGGGGCTTTGCCGGCCGCAAGGCCCGCATCTGCTATGCGATGAAGGCCAACTCTACGCTGGGCGTGCTGCAGGTCTTCGCCCAGGCCGGCTGCGGCTTCGACATTGTGTCAGGCGGCGAACTCGAACGTGTGCTTGCCGCAGGGGGCCAAGCCGAGGACATCATTTTCTCCGGCGCGGGCAAGACCCGCGCCGAAATGCGCCAGGCGCTCCAGGCCGGCATCGGCTGCTTCAACGTCGAGAGCGAAGCCGAGTTGGAGGTGCTCAGCCAGGTGGCCAGCGAGATGGGCAAAGTGGCGCCAGTGAGCATCCGCGTGAATCCGGACGTAGACCCAAAGACCCATCCCTATATTTCCACCGGGCTCAAGGGCAACAAGTTCGGCGTTCCCCATGAGAGCAGCCTGCGCGCATACCAGCGTGCCGCCTCCTTGCCGGGCCTGAAAGTCAAGGGCATCGATTGCCACATCGGATCGCAAATCACCGAAGAAGCGCCCTACCTGGACGCGATGGACCGCGTGCTGGACATGGTGGAGGCAGTAGAGGCTGCGGGCATCATGCTCGAACACATCGATTTCGGCGGCGGCCTGGGCATCGACTATCAAGGCGACCAGCCACCGGCGGCCGACGCCCTGTGGGCAAAGCTTCTTGCCAAGCTCGACGCACGCGGCTTTGGCCAGCGCATGCTGATGATCGAACCGGGCCGTTCTCTGGTGGGCAATGCCGGGGTCTGCGTCACCGAAGTGCTCTACATCAAGCCGGGCGAGCAAAAGAACTTCTGCATCGTGGACGCCGCCATGAACGACCTGCCGCGCCCAGCGATGTACCAGGCCTACCACGCCATCACCGCAGTGCGCCGCACGCAGCAAGCAGCCCAAACCTATGACGTAGTGGGGCCGGTTTGCGAAAGCGGCGACTGGCTGGGTCGCGACCGCGAACTGGCAGTCGGGCCGGGCGATCTGCTGGCTGTCCTGTCAGCCGGTGCTTATTGCATGAGCATGGCCAGCAACTACAACACGCGCGGCCGCGCAGCGGAAGTTCTGGTGGACGCGGACCGTGCGGTGCTTATCCGCGAGCGGGAGACTGCGGCCGACCAGATGCGTGGCGAGCGGCTTGCTTTCGGGCCACGTACTTGAACAAGCGCCATCCCAGAAAGGCAGCAATGATCGCCGCATAAACTGCCACTTCGCCAAAGTTGTTCTTGCCCGCGCGCATCCAGAAGAAATGCAGGATGCCCAGCCCAGCGATCAGATAGATCAGGCGGTGCAGCAATTGCCACCGCTGCGCCCCCAGGGCGCGGATGGCCCGGTTGAAGGACGTGGCCGCCATTGGCGTGAGCAGAACAAAAGCAGAAAAGCCCACCAGGATGAACGGCCTCTTGGCGATGTCCTTGGCGATGTCCTCAAAGTCAAGACCCATGTCGAACCAGCTATAGCACAGCAGGTGCAGCACGACATAGAAATAAACGAACAAGCCCAACATACGGCGCATGCGGGCCAGCGCTGGCGTGGCGGTGATCACGCGCAGTGGCGTCACTGCCAGCGTGATGCACAAGAAACGCAGCGTCCAGTCGCCGGTGGATCGGATTAGATATTCGGCGGGGTTGGCGCCCAGTTTGTTGGCCACTGCACCATAGACCAGCCATGCGAAGGGCAAGAGCGCCAACGCGAACAGCACCGGCTTGGCCGCCGGATGGGTCAGCCAAGCCCCCAGCCGCTTAGCCCGTCCCTGCGCGCTCGCCATCAGTAGTTCTTTTTAAGGTCCATGCCGGCGTACAACTGCCCGACCTGTGCCTCATAGCCGTTAAACATCAGCGTCTTGCGCTTCTTGGCAAACAGGCCGTCCTCGCCAATGCGTCTCTCGGTGGCCTGGCTCCAGCGCGGGTGATCCACATTGGGATTCACGTTGCTGTAGAAGCCATATTCGTTGGCCGCTGCCTTGTTCCAGGCGGTCTTGGGCTCGCGGTCGGTGAAGCGGATCTTCACAATGCTCTTGCCGTTCTTAAAGCCGTATTTCCAGGGCACCACCAGCCGCACCGGCGCACCATTTTGATTGGGCAAAACTTCGCCATACATGCCAAAGCTGAGCAAAGTGAGCGGATTCATGGCCTCATCCATGCGCAGGCCCTCCACATAGGGCCAGGCCAGCACCGCCGAGCCGACATAAGGCATGGTCTTGGGGTCGGCCAGCGAGACGAACTCCACATATTTGGCGCTGCCCAGCGGCTCGACCTTCTCAATCAATTTGCTCATCGAGTAGCCAACCCAGGGAATCACCATGGACCAGCCCTCCACGCAGCGCATGCGGTAGATGCGCTCTTCCTGTGTACTGAGCTTGATGAGGTCTTCAAGCTGATAGCGAGCCGGCTTCTTGACCATCCCCTCAATCTCCACGCTCCAGGGTTTGGTGCGCAGCGTGTGCGCAGTGCGAGCCGGGTCGTCCTTGTCGGTGCCGAATTCGTAGAAGTTGTTGTAGGTGCTGGCATCCTTGTAGTCAGTCACTTTCTCCATTGTGGCGCCGCCGGAGATGGTGGCCTTGGTGGCCGGCAAGGCCGCCAGCTTGCCCGGCCTTGCCGCTTGCGCCAGCGCGTCGCGCGAGGCCCAACTGGCCAGCGCAGTGCCGGCCACGCCTGAGGCCATCAGTTGCATGAGCTCACGCCGGCGCTGATACACACCCGCCGAGGTGATTTCGCTGGTCATCGAGTGACTGAATCCGTCGTCATGAGTCCTGATCAGCATGTTTTCTCCTGTTGTGGCCATCGGCCGTGTGTGCCATACCGTCTGTCTGCCAACAATCGCGATTCTTGCAGGGATCGCGATTGTTTGTCAGAGCGTGCCGTCGCCGGCAGCCCGAACAAGGCAAAAAAATAGGCGGGCCCCGCAGGTGCCCGCCTTTGTTAGGCTTGGTTTTTGGCGATCAGTTCAATCGCCTCGCAGCGTGTCAGCGCAGGCCAGCGATGTAATCAGCCACCGCGCGGATTTCGCGGTCATTGAGACGCGCGGCGACTTGGGCCATTTGCAGGCTGTTTTTACGCCCACCGTCCCGAAAGCCCACCAACTGAGCCGTGGTGTAGGCCGAGTGCTGGCCGGACAGACGCGGGAACTGCGCAGGCACACCGGCGCCGTTGGGGCTGTGGCAACCCGCGCAGGCTGCGATCTGTCGCTCACCGATACCGCCGCGATAGATGCGCTCTCCCAGTGAGACCAGGTCTTTGTCTTTGGCTGAGCCGGCCTTGGCCTTTTGCGAACCAACCCAGTAGGCGATGTTCTTCATGTCGGCTTCTGACAGTGAAGAGGCAAAGCCCTGCATGATCGGGTTGGGGCGTTTGCCGCTCTTGAATTCCTGCAATTGCTTCTGCAGGTACTCAGGGTGCTGCTGCGCCAGCTTGGGGTTTTCAGGAATGGCGGAATTGCCATCGGTGCCGTGACAGGCCGCGCAGACGGCGGTGAACTTGGCACTACCCTGGGCGAGGTCTGGCTTTGCGGCCGCCTGCGGTGCCTGGGCGTGGGAGGAGAACGCGGTCGCTGCCAGCAAGGCAGCCATCAGCAAGGAGGCGAACGACTTCATATCAGGGGCATCGGTTGTGTGGCGCAGAACCGTAAGATTCTACAATGCCCACTCGCCGACCCTCCAAAACCGCTTCCCGTAGACCCGAAGGCACCGCATGACTCCCCCACCGGCACCCACCGCCGGAACCAAGACAGAAGCCACCCTGGCCATGGGCTGGCTGCACACCGCGCGCTTTCTGACCACCGCCCCCACGCTGGAGTTTCTGCCCGCCCTGGAAGTGCCTGAGATTGCATTTGTCGGCCGATCCAACGCCGGCAAGTCCACCTGCATCAACACCCTGACGCAACAAAAAAGGCTGGCTTTCGCCTCCAAGACACCGGGCCGCACCCAGAGCATCAACCTGTTCACGCTGGGCAAGCAAGGCATCACCGACGCCATCCTGGCCGACTTGCCAGGCTATGGCTATGCCGCCGTGCCCAAGCAGGACAAGCACCGCTGGCAGCAAGTGATGGCCAATTACCTGGTCACGCGCGCCAACCTGCGGGCGGTGGTGCTGCTGTGCGATCCGCGCCATGGCCTGACCGAGCTGGACGACATCCTCCTCGAAGTGATCCGTCCGCGCGTTGAACAGGGCCTGAAGTTTCTGCTGCTCCTGACCAAAGCCGACAAGCTCAACCGCAGCGAAGGTGCCAAGGCCTTGTCCATCGCGCGTTTGCAGGCCGGAGGCGGCGAGGTTCGCCTGTTCTCGGCTCTCAAGAAGCAAGGCGTGGAAGATGTGGCAATGCTGCTTTCGCAGTGGGCTCACCCGCCGCCACCGACCACGCCGTGATCGAGCAATTCCAGCAGACCCTGCCCCACGGCATCACATTGAGCTGCCGTGCGAGCGGTCAGCGCGGCCAGCCGGTGCTGATGTTTTTACACGGCTTTCCGGAGGCTGCCTTTGTCTGGGACGATCTGCAGAGACGCTTCGCCCAGCCACAGAACGGCGGCTATCGCTGCATCGCTCCCAATCTGCGAGGCTATGAAAGATCAAGCCAGCCACAGCAGGTCAAGGACTACCGCGCAAAGCTCATCGTGCAGGACATCGCGGCCTTGATAGCCGCTGAGGGCGCACCTCTGGAATGCCTGATCGCGCACGACTGGGGCGGTGCTGCGGCCTGGAATCTGGCCAACCAGATGCCGCACTTGATCAACAAGCTGGCCATCATCAACAGCCCTCACCCGGGCACTTTCCTGCGCGAGCTGCAAACCAATCCGGCCCAGCAGGCCAGCAGCGCCTACATGAATTTTCTGACTCGACCGGACGCCGAGAATCTGCTTCGCGAAAACGATTACCGGCGGCTATGGGAATTTTTTCTCAGCATGGGTGGCGCAGCCTGGCTCACCGACGAAATCCGGCAACAGTACCGCGAAGTGTGGGACGCGAGCCTTGCCGGCGGCTTGAATTACTACCGTGCCTCACCGCTGCGCCCACCGCGCCCGAATGACCCCGCAGCGGCAGCCGTGAGCCTGCCTCACGAAGTGCTCACCGTGAGCGTGCCCACTCTGGTTTTGTGGGCGATGCAGGACGCCGCCCTGCCACCTGCCCTGGTCGATGGGCTGGAGCAATACATCCCCGACCTCACGCTGGAGAAAGTCGAGGGCGCGACACACTGGATCATCCATGAGAGGCCTGCGTTCGTGGCCGAGCGCATCAGCAACTTCCTGGCCGGCGCAACACCTCAGTAGACACCAGGCTGACCAGGCGGTCGCGTCTTGAAGCGCTTGTGCACCCAGTAGTATTGGTCGGGCATGGTGTCGATGTAGGTCTGCAGGCGCTCGTTCATCAGAGCCGTGTCTGCCACGACGTCATCCGTCGGAAAGCCCTGCCATGCCGGCAGCACCTGCACTTCATAGCCTTGCTTAGTTAGGCGCGTTATCACCGGCACCACCTTCGCGCGGCCCAGGCGGGCGAAGCGCGACAGTGAAGGCACTGTGGCTGCGTCAAGGCCGTAGAAGGGAACGAAGATCGACTCCTGTGGGCCAAAATTCATGTCCGGCAGCAAATACAGTGGCTCGCCTGCGCGAAGCGATGCCACGATGGTCTTGACCCCATCGGCGCGCCCAAACGGGCGCCCGCAGCGAAAGCGCTGTCGGCCCTGCAGCATCCAGGCATCGATCACCTTGTTGGACTGCGATGTGTAGATGCCAGTGAAGTCGCGCGCCACTTGCTGGGTCAATGCTGTCCACCCGGCGTCCATGCCAACGAAGTGCGGCGCAAAGATCACAGTGGGCGTAGAGCCCTTGAACTCATCGACCGCGCCGGTAAGCACCAGACGGCTGCGGACAAGCGCATCCGCGCCATGCCACAGCCAGCCTCTATCCAGCCAGGCCTGGGCGAAGCGGATGAAAATCTGCGGTACCAGCGCAGCCCTCTGGCGGGCAGTCCATTGGGGAAAGCACAAGGCCAGATTGACCCTCACCACATGGCGACGCGGGATCACCACCGCATAGAGAAACCAGCCCAGCAGCCAGCCCAGCGCACGCACCCATGAGAGCGGCGCATGTGCCAGCAGCCGCATGAAGAGAATGCCCAGCCGGCTCATGTATGCGCCTTGTCCAAGCGCGGCTGCTTGTAGCGCGCGTAGCCCCACAGGTATTGCTGCGGGCACTGGCGAATCAGTCGCTCCATCTGGGCATTGACCTGGGCCGCCGCAGTCGCCGGATCATCGGCGAGCTTGCCCGGCCAGTCGGAAAAATGCAGCCGATAGCCGCGGCCCCATGAAAGCCGCTCGCCCCAGACCAGAAGCAGGGTGGCACCGGTCTGCTGCGCCAGCCGGGCCGACAGTGTCATGGTGTAGGCGTCACGGCCAAAGAATGGCGCCCACAGGCCCATGCCTTCGGGCGGCACCTGATCGGGCAGCAGGCCCACGGCCTCGCCGCAGCGCAGCGCCCTGAGCATTTGCCTCACGCCGGCCAGGCTGGTGGGCGCGGTAACAAGATTGGACCTGGCGCGGGCCGTATCCACCAGTTCGCGCAACCAAAGCTTGCGCGCCGGCCGGTACAAGACCGTGATCCGCCCATAGCGCTCAGCCAAACCCTGAGCCGTCACCTCGAAACACCCCAGATGCGGTGTGAGATAGACAATGCCGCGACCATGGGCCTGTGCCTGCGCAATCACCTGCTCGCCCTCCCATTCAATCCGCACCGGACGCCCGAACCACAGGCGCGGCAACTCGGCCACCAGCTTGCCCGCCTCTGCCGGCGCTGCCAGTACCTGGGCGAGCGAATACCCGCCCTGGTGCAGGTTTTCGATGAAACGGCGCCGGTAGCTGGCTGACGCAAGGAATGTCAGCCACCCCAGGGCTGCGCCTACCGCATGCAGCAAGGGCAAGGGCAATTGCGCAAAGAGCCGGAAAAAGGTTTTCACTTGTGTTTAGAATGCCCACGTCGCCGAGTTATGAACTACTTGCAGGGCGACTTGAAAAAATTCTGCTAAAGCGTTCGCCCCAAGCTCCGGCACAAGGCAACGCGCCTTGTGACAACTTCTGGAGTTTATTCAAATGGCGAACGACTTTCTCTTTACATCCGAATCGGTCTCCGAAGGACACCCTGACAAAGTGGCCGACCAGGTCTCCGATGCCATCCTTGATGCCATCTTCCGCCAGGACCCGCGCAGCCGCGTGGCAGCCGAAACGCTCACCAACACCGGCCTGGTTGTGCTGGCCGGCGAGATCACCACTAACGCCCATGTCGACTACATCCAGGTCGCGCGCGACACCATCAAGTGCATCGGCTATGACAACACAGAATACGGCATTGACTACAAAGGCTGCGCGGTGCTGGTGGCCTACGACAAGCAATCCAACGACATTGCCCAGGGCGTGGACCACGCGTCTGACGACCACCTCAACACTGGCGCAGGCGATCAGGGCCTGATGTTTGGCTATGCCTGCGACGAAACCCCCGAGCTCATGCCCGCGCCCATCTACTACGCGCACCGTCTGGTCGAGCGCCAGGCCCAGTTGCGCAAGGATGGCCGCCTGCCCTTTCTGCGGCCCGATGCCAAGAGCCAGGTGACCATGCGCTATGTGGATGGCAAGCCCCACAGCATAGACACCGTGGTGCTGTCCACCCAACACAGCCCAGATCAAAGCGAAACGCCCACCAAGATGAAGGCCAGCTTCATCGAGGCGGTGATCGAAGAGATCATCAAGCCGGTGCTGCCCAAGGAGTGGCTCAAGGAAACCCGTTACCTGATCAACCCCACCGGCCGCTTCGTCATTGGCGGCCCGCAGGGCGACTGCGGCCTGACCGGCCGCAAGATCATCGTTG
>CANJPU010000033.1 GCA_947476285.1 Comamonadaceae bacterium
CACCGCCACGCCAATCTTGTCTTTGCCCACCAGCTTGGCGCACTCAACTCGGACTTTGATCTTGTCCAGATTCTTCTCGGTCGCTGCCAACAAATCTTCTCTGGTGTGAACCCGCAACTTCGCCAGCTCCGGGTTGCGGCAAGCTACTAGGCGCTCACCGGGAAAGTCCGGTGAGCTGATCTCCAGCAAATTGAGCGCATCAAACAAGCCCATCTGCACATGCCCCTGCTCCACCAGCGTGCGAATGGAGCTGCTGCGCAGCGCCGTAATCCAGGCCACATCGGCATCAGTGCTCATCGCATCAATGGCCTTTTGCGAAATCATGCCTCTGTCGCCCACCATGACCATGCGTTTAATGCCGAATTCCTTGCGCAGGTGCGTGACCTGCGGCATAAACGTCGTGCTGTCCGAGGTGTTGCCCTCGTGCACCGAGACGGCCACCGGGCAACCCCGATCATCGGTGAGCAGCCCGTAGTTGACCTGCAAGGTGCCGCGCTTGCCATCACGGCTGTAGCCCATCTTGGCCAAGGGACAGCGCGAGCCTTCGAAGTAGCTCGATGAGAGGTCGTACAGCACCAGGGCGTCTTCTTTGAGGTGGCGAGCTGCGAGCTTCCTTTGAATCCGATCTTGCCCCGCGAGCAGCCAATCCATGGCCGCGTACAGGTCGTCCTCAGTGGCATCGGCCACGCCAAATTCCTGAGCCAAGGTGCTGGTATGCCACAGGCGCGTGGTGGCGAGCTTGGTGGCGGGGCAGACGATGCGCGACGCCACCATGGCACAAACCAGGTCGCGTTCAGGACAGGGCTTGGATGCCAGCAAAGAGGTAAAGCCCAGGCGCTGCATCGCCAAGGCGACCGCTTGGACATGACCGTGGGCACGCGATGATGAAATCTCAAAGGCCTCACCCGCAGGGACAAAGGTCTCGCCCGCCAAAGAGCGGCGGATCAGATCGACCACGGAATCGGGCAGATGCGATAAGTTACCCAAGGTCTCGTTCTTGACCTTGCCGTCTTCGCGGTAACTGCGACGCAGCAAATGGGTGCAATAGACTTGGTCTTTGTACTTGCGCTTAGTGGTGACTACGTGAGCCGTGCCGTTTCTTGATGCCATAAGCTTGATTATAGTCAATAAATTGCTACTTGCAAACTTGTTTAGTGACTACACAAGTGAGTACAAAAAAGACTGCACTCGGCAGTCTTGCATGGCTACAGGGGTGGAAAAATGCGATTTAGAGGCTCAAATATGGGAGGAACTTCGGCCTAGCCCTGGGCGCGAATCCATCACTTTCATTCTGTTTCGATTCTTCTGCGTTGGAGCACTAGTGCATGCCTCAGTCGCGCTGCTTGATCAGCAAGGACACCAGTTCGGCGATTCCCGTGTAGGGCTGCGGATCGGTATAAGCGTTGAAATTGACCTCCAATGCCCGTGCCCGCAGCATGGCTGCATCCAAGCGGTCGCGCGTCGCGGAAAAAGCACCGCCCGCGCCTTTGCCATAGCCCGGCAGGTGTCGCTTGAGGCGGCCGAACACTTCGTCGCGGTGTATGGGATGCGCAATGTCCTCGTAGTGCAACAAGAGCCACAGCTCGAAGCTGGGCACCGAAGCAACGGCCTTGAAGCTCACCAGTTCTTTGACGTCGTTTTTCAGCTTGCCTGCCAGTGACCGGGCCAAGTCCAGAGCTTCGAAATAGCTGCCATGGTCGTCACGGTCGAACACGGCGAACACCCTGTCAAAGCTGCGCGGGCGAATGCCCTTGTACAGATCGCCTTGTTCGAACAACTGCCGAGCGTACCTGACCACCTGAATCGGCGCGGTGCCGAGTTGGCTGGGTTGAACCTGCACATTCGCCGAATGCAACTGGTAGGCGGCCCGGATGTCCCCGAAGTAAAGCGGCTCGGTCTTGCTGCCCTCCGTGACAATCAAAGTGCGAAGGTAACTCGCGCGGCGGACCTGCTTTTTCTGACTTCGGGCGAGCTGTCTATCCTTGGGCTGGTTGTCGCGCCCCATCAGTCCTTGACTCCCGGCAATTGATCGCGCAAGAGCGGCAAAGCGCCATAGCGACCCTGCAGGTAGCCGCGCTCCAGTGCCTCATTCTTCCGAGGGCTGAAGTCAGTCAGTGGGTAAAGCACAGAACTTTGATCCGGTTTCTTCTCGACAAACCAGACCTGATCGCGCCGGAGCAGGCCGTATGCATCGAGCAGCGAAGTGTCATGTGTCGTGAACACAAGTTGCGCACCACCGGTATTCGCTTCAGGCCGGTGAAACAGCCGCACCAGGGCTTGCACAAGCAAGGTGTGCAGGCTGGTGTCGAGTTCATCCACGACCAAGGTCAGGCCCTTGTTCAAAATATCCAGGATCGGCCCGGTAAGGAACAGCAGGTTGCGGGTGCCGCTGGATTCATCCATCAAATCGAAAACGGCCTTGCCGTGTTCGGTGACGTGGTGGAACTTCACTTCATCGACCGCTTGCTCGCCAGCCTCTTCCTCCCGCTTGCCGGTGGCCAGATCGAATCGAATGCTTTGAACCGCAGCCTGTCTGGTCGCCACTTCGACGTCAGCGATGCTGATATCGGCCGCGCGCAGAAAATCGCACATGGCTTTTCGTTGGGCTTCCTGCTTGAGCATTTGCACCGAAAAATGCGGCGACAAAGGTGCCAGTTCATTGAAGATCACCAGCCGATTGGCAAACCAGTCGAACACGGGGCGCAGGGCATCGCTATTGAGCTGCACAGCCATGGACAGGAACAAGGCATTGGACCGGGTGGCGCCCTCCCACAAATGCTTGGCACCTTTGAGGCCCGGGCCGAATTCGTACACATCCTTGCCGCTTTCGGCATCGAAATGACGATCGAACCAGCGCTGCGGCTTGAACGCCTTATAAACCAGCAGATGCTCCCTGACGATGCGTTGCGTGGTCATGGCAAAGCCGTACTGGTAGCGCACGCCGTCGAGCAAGAACGTGACTTCGAAGTCCGTGGGCTGACCGCCCGAAGAGGCATCGAGCTTGAAGGGCTGGAGTCGATCAAAGGTCTGGCCCGGCTGCAGGCCGGCTGAGTCCGTCACCACGCCACGCATGTATTGCATGGCTTTGATAAGGTTGGATTTGCCGCTGGCATTGGCCCCGTACACCACCGCACTCTTGAGTAAATGCGGGGCCGCCTTCAGGCCGGTTGCCAATGCATGGGTCTCAAGCAAGGTCTTGTCGGTGGAAGCCACCAGACTAAGCGCCTGCTCATCACGTAGGCTGCGGAAGTTCTTGATGCGGAACTCGACGAGCATTTATTCACCGACGATTAATATAATAAATGTCTATTATGCTCTTATTGCACAAATAGTGAAGTTATTTAGTTAGGTTTGCGTCAAAAATCCTCGGCTGGTTCGTGCATGCCTGCGTCTACCTGGTGGTCAACCTCTTCATCCACGGCCTGTCGCACTGGGGCGCGATCAGCCGGACCTGGACCGCCCTGCCGCTGCTGGCCTGGGGCCTGGGTCTTGCCCTGCACGGCATCGCGGTGTTTCTGCTGGGTGCCGGCAGCGGGCTGGGTGAGCGCCTGGTGCAAAAAGAGCGCGATCGGCTGCAGCGGCAGCATGATGGGACTTGAGCGCCTTCGGCATCAGCCGCCGCAGCCGACTGTCAACGCAGCAAAACTGCAGACCCAAGCCGCCGCGCCTGATGGCGGGGCGCGCTTACGCGTCTGATGGCCATGGACCGCAGCCGAGGGCACTTTACCGACCGGGGCCGGGCAGCCGTTGTGTGCGACCAGTGGTCGAGGCCGCCGAACCAGCCGGTTGATCGCCCCTGCGGGGGTGGCGGGGGACGCCGGTTGGAGCTGCCGGCGCTGCACCTGGCACTGCTTGTTCCGATGGCGCCCCAGAGCCTGCGTAGAGTGGCCACTGAGGACGCTGAGACTCGGACGGAAACTCTTGGATGCCAAATAAGCTGTCGAACCGAGCTTGCCGCCCTTCAACATCTGATGAGCGTTGAGAGCTTCGGTCAGGGCGTTGCACTCCAGACCGATCTGATGGCGCGGGCGACGTTGACCCACCCCCACCATCTGGCCAGAAGCCGAAACGCTCCAGGGCATCGTCAATAGCCAGCGGGTCCGGCGGCGAAACTGGCCGTCTTGGGGCGGGGGAAGTGAGCCGCACGCCAGTCGCACCCACAGGGGCAAGGGCGGATGTAGGCGTAGGACTGCGCGACTCCTCGAAAGGCAGATCGCTCAGTGGGGCAAAAATACGATTGTTTCCAGGGCTGGGCGAAGACCGGACATGGGCAGGAGTGAAAGAACCAGAACGACGGGGCATCTTGAGAGGAATAAACGAGAGTTGAAAAACCAGGCGATCAACCGTTCAAGGGCTTGGCTGCCGTCGACGCGGCGCCGCAGGAGCGAGGGGGCGACCTGGACCGTGAGCCGGGTCGCCGGGGGGATCCAGATTCACAGGCATCTCCCAGGCACTTGTGGGCGCCGGGACGGCTCCAGTCGCCCTAACTTGCGTGGGTGCTTGAGGTGGTCCCGACTGGTCCGCCGTCATTTCACCCAGGATCCTGCGAAGTCGATGGCTCCTGGGTTCGGCCGGACCAAGCAATGCGCGCAATTCACGTGCAAGCACGGCCGCTGGCGATGAAAGTGGAAGTGGGGGAACATTCGGTGGGCGGGTGGGTCCGCCAGCACCAGGGAATGATGAGGGCCCACGACGGGGCGGCAGGTCCCTCTGCGGAAGAGGCAAAGGCGGGGGGGTGGATCCAGATGGCATATTTGGTTCGCATGAAAAGGGGCCGATCAAGCGATCAGCCCACTTCTTTGGGGTTTGGGTAGGACAGGCCGCAGGAATTCTGCCCACGCAGTGCCCCGGCGTGCAGATCAATCCACAGACCGCCCCCCAGCGAGCACCGCTTGGCACATTTCAGCAACGAAGTGCCACTCAGCGCTCGCCCGCCGCGTCAATTCCAGTGACGATGACGCCACTGCGGGCCGACGATACGCTGCCTGTAATACGTGGGCGGGCCGTAGTAATACCCCACGCCATACACGGGCGGCGCTTGCACATACACCGGCGGCGCTTGCACATACACCGGCGCTGGCCTCACATACACCGGCGCTGGCCTCACGTACACCTGTGCGGGCTGCACGTAGTAGGGTCGGGGCTGCAGGTAGACCGGTGGTGCATACACGGGTTGGGCATAGACCTGCTGCGGGTAATACGCCGGCGCGTTGGACACCCCCACACTCACACCGGGCGCCACTTGCGCGCCAATGGAGAAATAGACGTTGCTGGCCGCCTGCGCCATAGGGGCAGTGACTGCCGCTGCCAGCACCACGGCCGCTGCGGCCGCCTTGACGTAGAGGGAATTGCTGAGCTTCATTGTGATTCTCCTTGTGGTTTGCCGGGCCGATCAAAGCCCTACGCCCCCATCTAACGCGGTAGCACCGCATGCGAATACCATCTGCACCGTCAAAGTCATTGCAAAACGTAACGCACAGAGAAATCAGACACATTTGAGCCCCGCGCAGACTCACCGGGCCGCCCCGTACTGCGGTGCACCCTAAAATGGTTCTAATATGAACGCGCCCCCAGAAAAAGAAACTCTCAAGCCCAGCAACTTCCTGCGTCAGGTGATTGAACGCGACCTGGAGCAAGGCACTTACACGCAGCGCAAGTGGGCCGGCCAGCCCGCCGATGCCGCCGGCCATGCGCAGGGCCAGGCCGATCCTGCCAGAATCCGCACCCGCTTTCCGCCCGAGCCCAATGGCTATCTGCACGTGGGCCACGCCAAAAGCATCTGCCTCAATTTTGGTTTGGCGCGCGACTACGGCGGTGTCTGCCACATGCGCTTTGACGACACCAACCCCGAGAAAGAAGACAAAGAATTCGTCGACAGCATTCTCGACGCGGTGCACTGGCTGGGCTTTGGCTGGGAAGCCCACGGCACCAGCCACCTCTATCACGCCAGCGATTATTTTGACTTCATGTACCGCGCGGCCGAGTATCTGGTGGAAGCAGGCCTGGCCTATGTGGACGAACAATCCGCGCAAGACATGCGCATCAACCGCGGCGACTTCAACCGCCCCGGCACCGACAGCCCCTACCGCAGCCGCAGCATCGACGAGAACCTGCAACGCTTTCGCGACATGCGCGATGCCAAGCTGGCCGACGGCGCAGCCGTGCTGCGCGCCAAAATCGACATGGCGCACCCCAACATCAACCTGCGCGACCCGGCCATCTACCGCATTCGCCGCGCCAATCATCACAACACCGGCGACAAGTGGTGCATCTACCCGATGTACACCTATGCCCACCCGATTGAAGATGCGCTGGAGAACATCACCCACAGCATTTGCACGCTGGAGTTTGAAGACCAGCGGCCTTTCTACGACTGGCTGCTCGACCGCCTGGCCGAAGGCGGCCTGGTCAATCAGCCGCACCCGCGCCAATATGAGTTTGCACGCCTGAACCTCACCTATGTGATCACCAGCAAACGCAAGCTCAAGCAACTGGTGGACGAAGGCCGCGTCAGCGGCTGGGACGACCCGCGCATGCCCACCATCGTGGGCCTGCGCCGGCGCGGCTACACGGCGCAGAGCATTCAACTCTTCGCCGATCGCATCGGCGTGACCAAGAGCGACAGTTGGATCGACTACAGCACCCTGGAAGGCGCGCTGCGCGACGACCTCGACCCCAAGGCCGCCCGGGCGATGGCCGTGCTCGACCCTGTGCAACTGGTCATCAGCAATTGGGATGCGCTGCATGACGTTGGGTTTCTCGATGCGTGCTCAGCACCCGTGCACCCCCACCTGCCCGAGGCCGGCACCCGTGAATTCAAGTTCGGCCGCGAATTGTGGATAGAGCGCAGCGACTATGAGGATGTGCCGCCCAAGGGCTACAACCGCTTGTTCCCCGGCAACAAGGTGCGCCTCAAATATGGCCATGTGATCGAATGCAAAGGCGCCACGCGCGACGCAGCAGGCCACATCACGCAAGTGCAAGCCGAGCTGATCCCCGACACCAAGAGCGGCACCCCCGGCGCCAGTGCGATCAAGGTCAAGGGCGTGATCACCTGGGTAGCGGCAGCCGATGCGGTGCCGGCGCAGGTGCGCCTCTACGACAAACTCTTCACAGTGCCTCAGCCCGACACCTCGGACAAGGATTTTCTGGAAGAACTCAACCCCGACAGCCTGAAAGTCATCACCGCATACGTAGAGCCTGCGCTTGCCCAGGCCCGGCCTGACGACAGGTTTCAGTTTGAGCGGCACGGCTATTTTGTGGCGGACCGCATCGAGCATGCGCCAGGACGGCCGGTGTTCAACAAGATCACGGGGATGAAGGATTCGTTCGGGAAATGAGCACCACCGGAAGATCGCGCCATGAAGTCTGTTTACTTCGAAGATGACGATATCCTGCAAATCCGTGTATCGGACAAGCCCATCGTGCGCGAGATTTCCCAAGGCTGGAACACGAACATCAGCTATGCGCAGGATGGATCCATCGTGGAGATCGTGTTGCTCGATGCCAAGAAAGAGGGTTTGCTGCCCCTGGAGTTCAAGAGGGCGGCTTAGGTTTATGCCAGTAAGTGACGGCGCGTGCGTGGCTGAGTGACAAGAAGAATCTGATCGAGCATGCCCATACAGACTGACGACTTCAGAGCCGCCTTGGTCGAGGTGCTCAGACGTGACGCACATGAGGGCCATCACTTCTGGGCATTTCCAGCGCCTGCCCACACCCTTCGCCCGGTGGCTCCTGCGATGGATGCGCCACATTTGAAAGCACACACTCGGTCGCGCTCGCTCCACTTTGTGCCAGACCCGGCCTCAGGGGATTGCAAATCGCCATGCGTCCGGATTTCCCCGCCATGTATGGTCAAACGACGGCGGCCGAAAGGCAGAGAGCGAAAGATAATTTCGATCAAGGTCGTGGCGTCTTCAACTGCGAGGAGTACGTACTCGCAGTGCTGCAACAGGTTGGCCTCATACCGCAGGCATGCGTGACCGCCCTTTACCGGGAGATGTGCTCACTGACGTCTCAAATCGCCAATTGGCTCCAACTCGGCAGATTCGAGCCTATGCCAACTTCGCCCTTACTGGCCAACCATGGTGGCTCAGTCTGGACAAGTTATTCCCTCGCCATGGGTTTTGCAAAGGCCCGACCGCTAGACGATTCCATCCGGCCCGGCGATCTTCTCTTTCTTGCACAGTCCACCGACCAACCCTGGTGTGCGCACGTCGGGTTCTCCATGGGCCGCAGTGGGCCCGAAGCTGACACCGCCTACTGGGCGGAGCTGACCGGGCCCGAAAGCAAGGGCCCCGAGGGGTACGCACAGCGTCGCGTGAAAATTGCGCCCCGCGCAGCCACCGAAAATGTCCGCTTCCTGCCTCTGGACCAAGTCTGTGACTTGCTTAAAGAGTTCTGCCCTACGGCATCGGCTGGCGCTAGACACACACCGGATATCACCGCAGCATTTGCATAACTATCGTGAATGAGAGCGGCAGCCCTTCTGGCGCGCGAGACGGCTCAGGGCCAGAGGCTACGTCTGTCCAGCCTTCGCAAATGCACCTGTCAGAACGCTCAGTCAAAAACCCCAATAGAGGTATGACCAACCCCATTATGGGTATTTCTCAGCTCAAACCACGTCACTCAGGCATGTCGGATGCGCTGCTTCACCCGCGTTCTCGCGCGCCTTACCGGCGTGCACTTTGACCCAGCCTTCGCTGATGCACAAATAAGTTTGCCTGAGCGACTTCACTTGCGCACAATATGCCCATGCGTCCATCCCAAGCCCTTGATCTGCATCGCGCTCGCATCCGACAGATCGCTCTCGGCCATCACGTCAAGAACGTTAGAGTTTTCGGTTCAGCCCTGCGTGGCCTCGATGTTGAGGGCAGTGACCTGGATCTATTGGTGGAACCGACGGCGGAAACCACGTTGTTCGACATCGGCGCCATCCGCTTCGAACTCAAGCAGTTGCTCGGCCTGGAAATCGACGTGTTGACGCCCAATTCCTTACCCGACAAATTTCGAGCTCAGGTCATTGGCGAGGCTCAACCAGTATGAGCCGGGGCGATCCGTCGCGCTTGCACGACCAATCAGCCTACCGATAAAACGCCTCCACCTTCCCCTTCAAGGTAATCAGCAGCGGCTGCCCCTTGCGGTCGCGGGCCTTGCCGGCGGGCACTTTGACCCAGCCTTCGCTGATGCAGTATTCCTCCACGTCATGGCGCTCGTTTCCGTTGAATCGGATGCCGATGTCATGCTCAAACGCAGCGGCGACATGGTGGGGGCTGCGCGGGGGCAGATGGGGCGGATGTGGCTTCGTTCATGTTTGTATTTTCCAGGATTTGGGTCATTCGTCTGAAGCGCTTTGATCGGCCTGCTTGCCCTTGCCCGTGCGCGCCGCCTTTTTGGCCAGGCGCTGCGCATCGAGTTGCTGCCCTGCGGCCAGCCACTGGGCAAACTCTTGAGGGGTCTCCAGGGTGATGCGGCCCAGGATAGCGCCGCGAAATTCCTGGATCACGATCTCGGCGGCCTTCTGCAGGTTGATGCGGCCTTTGCCCAATAACGCGCCGCGCTGGCGGCCGACGGACTCCAGCACTTCTTCGTCTTTCATCTGGGCCACGCCAGCGAGCTTGAAGCGCGCCTCCAGCAGCCCAGCGTAGTGTTGGCGCAGGTAGTCCAGCAACTCCAGCGCGACTTCTTCTTCGTCATAGGCATTGCGGCCGATGGCGCCGCTGGCCGCAAGGTTATAGCCGCTCTTGGCCACGATGATGCGCGGCCACAAGAGGCCCGGCGTGTCGTACAAGTAGAAATCGTCGGCCAGGGTGATGCGCTGCTCCAGCTTGGTGATGCCGGCTTCGTCGCCGGTCTTGGCGTGGCGCTTGTTGGTGAGTGCATTGATCAAGGTGGACTTGCCAACATTGGGCACGCCGCAAATCAGCACCCGCATGGGCTTGGCCATGCCGCCGCGCCCGGGCGCCAGCGCATGGCATGCCGGCGCCAGGCGCTGGGTGCTGATGGCGTCGCTGGCTTTCAGGGCCACGGCGCGCACGCCGGGCTGGGCGTTGTAATGATCGAGCCACTGCAAGGTGCGATCGGGGTCGGCAAGGTCTTGCTTATTGAGGATTTTCAGGGTGGGCTTGTGGCCGGTCATCTCGGCCAGCAGCGGGTTGGCGCTGGAGCCGGGCAGGCGTGCGTCCAGCACCTCGATGACGACGTCGATGTCCTTGATGCGCTCGGCAATGGCCTTGCGCGTGAGGTTCATGTGCCCCGGAAACCACTGGATCGCCATCGCTTGTTTGCTCTTTGTGCAGGAAGATTCGGAAGCCTGAGATTGTGCTGCATAGAATGGGCCTATGCCGCACCCCCTATCCACCAGCGTCAGCGCTAGCGTCAGCGTACTTGCCTTCGACATCTTCGGCACCGTGGTCGATTGGCACGGCAGCATCGTGCGGGAGATGGCGCAGCTGCATCCGCAGGTGGACGGCGATGCCTTCGCGCTTGCATGGCGGGCCGGCTACAGGCCGGCGATGGCCCGCGTGATGAGCGGCGAACTCGGCTGGACCCGCATCGACGAGCTGCATCGCATGATTCTTGACGGCATCTTGCCGCAGTTCGGGCTGCAAGACTTGAGTGAGGATCAGCGTCGCCATCTCAATCGCGTGTGGCATCGACTGGCGCCCTGGCCTGACAGCGCGCAGGGGCTGACACTGTTGAAGCGCAAGTTCACCATCAGCACCCTGTCCAACGGCAACATCGGCCTGCTCACCGACATGGCCAAGAACGCGGGCTTGCCCTGGGATTGCATTCTCTCTGCCGAGGTATTTCGCGCCTACAAGCCCGACCCGGCCACCTACCTGGGCGTTGCCCGTGTGTTTGATCTGGCGCCCTCGCAGGTGATGTTGGTGGCCGCGCACCATGAAGATCTGTCAGCGGCCCGTGCCTGCGGCCTGCGCACTGCCTACATTGAGCGACCGCTTGAATTTGGTGCTGGCCACATCAAGGACGTGTCACCACAGGCTGGCAATGACCTGCACTGTAAAAGCTTGCTGGATCTGGCTCACGCGCTGGGCATTGCGTAATCGCTGCGCACGGGTCTTGCCATAGGTCAAATACAAGCTCAAGCACAGCCTGCACGCGCACCGTACAATTTTTCCACTTTCAGTTCAAGACGAACGGGCTCGGTTTGTACAAGATTTATCGAAGCCGGCACTTTCAAGGTCTGATCAAGGGCGCGCTCCTGCTCGCCCTGATCCATCTGGTGGGCACGCTGGGCTACCTCTACATCGGACGGCCGACGGCCACCTTGATCGACAGCTTCTACATGACTTTCATCACCGTAGCCTCCATCGGTTACAGCGAGATCGTCGATCTGAGCCATCACCCCATGGGCCGCCTGTTCACCGTGGCCATTGCCGTGGTGGGCATCGGCACGATGACCTACCTGTTTTCCACATTTGTCGCGTTACTGCTCGAATCCGATCTCAACTCCGCCCTGAGGAAACGCAATATGCAACGCCAGATTTCCGCAATGAGCGGCCACTACATCGTGTGTGGCATCGGCCGCGTGGGCAGCAACGTGGCGGACGAACTCCTCACAACGCGCCGCCCCTTCGTCGTCATCGAGCAAGACCAGGCCGTGCTGGACCGCTGGCTTGAGAGCCACCCCGACAGCTTGTATCTACACGAAGATGCGGCGCAAGACGAAGGCCTGCGACGGGCCGGTCTGATGTCCGCGGGCGGCGTCTTCGCCGTGACCGGGGACGACAGTCACAATCTGATGATCGCGCTGTCGGTCAAGCTGCTCAATCCAAAGGCACGGGTGGTGGCCAGGTTGCATGACATTCGCAACGCCGACAAGGCCCGCCGCGCCGGTGCCGATGAGATCGTCTCACCCGATTTCACCGGCGGCATGCGCATCGCGTCGGCCATGATCCGGCCCCATGCGGTGAATTTCATGGATCAGATGCTGCGCACCGATGACAAGCTGCGGGTGGAAGAAGTGGTAGTGCCCACCGGTTTTCAACCGCGCCCAATTTCTGTCTTGCTGCCCCAATCGAGCGAGTTTCTCTTGATGGCCATTCACGAGGGGGAACACTGGGTGTTCAATCCGCCTGGCGACCACATGATCCAGCCTGGCGCGGCGCTGGTGATGATGACCAGCCCCGAAGGCAGGGTGCGGGTAGAGCAACTGCTGTCAGCTTGAAGAACCTGCCGAACGCTCAGCGGTAGCCGTTCGGATTGCGACTCTGCCAGCGCCAAGCGTCGGCACACATCTGCTGCAATGAGCGCGTGGCACGCCAACCCAGAAGTTGCTGCGCCAAAGTGGCGTCCGCATAGCATTGCGCCACATCTCCTGGCCGGCGCGGCCCAAGCTGATAGGGAATGGTTCGGCCGCTGGCCGCCTCAAACGCGCGCACCACTTCCAGCACACTGTGCCCTTGCCCGGTACCCAGGTTGGCAGTGAAGCTTTCGCCCTGCGCGAACAAGGCCTTGATCGCGGCCACATGGCCCTCAGCCAGATCGCACACATGGATGTAGTCGCGCACCCCTGTACCGTCTGGCGTGGGGTAGTCGCTGCCGTACACCTGCAAGCGGGGGCGCTGGCTCAGCGCCACTTGGGTGATGTAAGGCATCAGGTTGTTGGGAATGCCCACCGGGTCTTCGCCGATCAGGCCGCTGGGATGTGCGCCCACAGGGTTGAAATAGCGCAACACAGCCACTTTCCATTCGGGGTGCGCGATGCGCTGCGCTTGCAGCATGTCCTCGATGACCAGCTTGGTGTGGCCATAGGGATTGGTGTGCTGGCGCGGAAAATTCTCGCAGATCGGCACGGTGGCCGGATCGCCATACACCGTGGCGCTGCTGGAGAAAACCAGCGTGGCGCAGCCCGCGCCCTCCATGGCTCTCATCAGGCTCACCGCACCGCCAATGTTGTTGTGGTAGTACTTCAGCGGCTGGGCCACACTCTCGCCCACGGCTTTGTAGCCTGCGAAATGGATGACGCCCGCAATCTGATGCCGGCGCAGCACTTGCTCAACCCAGGCGGTGTCCAGCACGTCGCCACGCTCGCATACGACCGCGTGCCCGGTGATGGCCCTGAGCCGATCGAGCACCGCCGTATGGCTGTTGACGAAGTTATCCAGAATGACGGGGCGCATGCCCGCATCCACCAGGGAGACGAAGGTGTGGCTGCCGATAAAGCCAGCTCCGCCCGTCAGAAGTATGTTCATGTTGTGCAGGTCGCGGGGCCTGGGCCGCGCGCCTGGGCAATTACCCGCGCCTGCAAGTATGCATCAAGGGCTCTGCGCCCACCGGGCAGCACCACCGCCCGATCAGGTCGCCAGCATCACATCTTGATGTTGCGGTCCTTGACCAGCTTGGTCCAGCGCGGCTTCTCGCTCGCGATCAGGTCGGCCAGTTCTTTTGGGGTGCCGCCTTCAACGGCGCCGCCCAGGCTGACGATCCGCTCCTTGATGTCGGGGGAGGACAGGGCCTTGTTCATCTCGTCATTGAGTCGGGCCACGATGTTGGCTGGCGTGTGCGCTGGTGCGATGAACGCAAACCAGGCGCTGCCTTGCACAGCGGGCAATCCGGCCTCGCCAATGGTGGGCACATCAGGCACTGCTGGCGAACGCTTGGGCAGCACAATGGCCAAGCCCCTCAGCCGCTTTTCTTGAATGAGTTTGGTGCTGGTACTGAGCGTATCGAAGTACACCGGCACCTGGCCAGCCAGCGTGGCCTGCAGCGCGGGCGCCCCACCCTTGTAGGGCACATGGATCATGTCCAGGCCCGCAACGGCCTGAAATTGCTCGCTCAGCAAATGGGTCATGGTACCGGCGCCACCAGAGGCAATGGCAATCTGCCCGGGCTTGCCCTTCGCATCGGCCACCACATCGGCCACCGTCTTGTAAGGCGAATTCATGGCGGTGACCATGACCATGGGCGCGGACACAGCCAAGCCGATCGGAGCGATATCCTTGCTTGCATCGAATGTTGCGCCGGCAACCAGCGCAGGCGATACGGTGATGGCACTGGCCATGAGGCCGATTGTGTAGCCGTCAGGGTCTGCCTTGGACACCGCTTCGGCGCCGATCAAACCTGCACCACCCGGCTTGTTGTCCACCACCACCGACTGGCCCAGTGCAATGGCCATCTTGTTGCCGATCAACCGGGCGAGCACATCGGTGAGGCCGCCGGGTGCTGAATTGACCACCAGCTTGATCGACTTTTGGGGATAGGCCTGCGCCAGCGCGCCTGAGGTCAACCCAAGGGTACCAGCGAGCACCAGAGCAGCCCCCAGCACGGTGCGGCGGACATGAAATTTGGAAGAAGCAGAACTGCGAAGAGTCATGATGAATACCTCAGAGATGATGACGCGCGGAAACACTGTAAACGAGAACAACAAGGGCAACTGATGATTTCGAGAAGCCGAAATTGTATCCTTGATTTAGAAATTATGCCAGCACGCATGCATGCTAAGTCAACAGCGATTTCGAAAAGAAGTAGGCATTCGATTGTCGAGCTGATGAACAGCTCTTCCCTGGCTTGCCCCTGATGAATTGCAATGGTAGGCTTCCCCCATTCGATACATCTCTGCGGCAACCGACACATCGACGAGTTGTCAGTCCGGCGGCCGCACACGCCGCGCTGACTGCAGCGTGTGCGGCTTGCGGTGCAATCCATGAACACCAGCTTTCCCCTGCCAGCTCTTTCCTTCCCCAACGTGCTGGCTCACCACGTGGCGCGCAATGGCACCAAGGTGTTTCTGACTGAACTCGCCACAGGGCGCAAGTGGACTTTCAGCGAGTTGGATGCCTGGTCAAATCGGCTGGCCAATGGGCTGTACGCCCTGGGCGTTGCGCATGGCACGCATGTGGGTCTGCTGATGGGAAATTGTGCCGAGCACCTGGCGCTGTTTCTTGCGCTGGGCAAGTTGGGCGCGGTCTATGTGCCTGTCAACACGGCTGCGCGCGGTGAGCTGCTGCGCTATTACTTTGCCCATGCGAGCGTGCGGCTCGTGATCGCCGATGAAGAACTTGCACCGCGCCTGGCGGACGTGCTCATTGATTTGCCCGAGCTGCAAGACGTGGTGCTGGCGGGCCGCGCCGGCGCAGGTGCTGATCTGTCGAGTCTGACCTGGGCTCGCCCTGTGCACGATCTGGCCGCCATGACCGCGAGCGCGTCAGACATGCCGGTGCAAGCAGACATTCATTGCCACACCCTGCTCATGCTGGCCTACACCTCGGGCACCACAGGGCCTTCCAAGGCAAGCATGCTGTCCCATGCGGCGGCGCTGAGCTACGGCACGGGCGGGATCGAGGCCCACGGTTATCGACAGAGCGATGTGTTCTATGTCTGCCTGCCTTTGTTCCACGTCAATGCGCTGCTCACATCCACCGCGACCGCACTGGTGTCGGGCGCGTCGGTGGTGCTGGCAGAACGCTTCTCGGCTTCCAACTTCTTCGACGAAATCCGCGCCTGCAAGGCGACCACCACCAACCTGCTGGGGGCCATGACCAACTTTCTA
The DNA here is from genome assembly GCA_947476285.1 of Comamonadaceae bacterium. GTDB lineage: Bacteria > Pseudomonadota > Gammaproteobacteria > Burkholderiales > Burkholderiaceae_C > Ramlibacter. The sequence goes on from CANJPU010000033.1 coordinate 15,515, forward strand.
TGGTCACGCCCGCCCCAGGCCAGCGATGCGGACAACGCCCTGCGCCTGGTCAGCATGTCGCCCTTGCCCAAGTTCACGCCCGAGTTCGAGAAGCGATTCGGATTGAAGGCGGTGACCAATTACGGTTTGTCCGACTTTGGCACCGTCACCTCCTACCCTGCTGGCTCACCCATTGAGAAGCTCGGATCCATCGGCAAGCCGCGTAGCTATTTCGAGGCGAGGATCATCGATGAGAACGACATGGAATGCGCGCCCGATGTGATTGGCGAAATTGCCTTGCGCACCCGTGAACCCTGGCGCGCCGCGACCGGCTATTACAAAATGCCAGAGGCCACTGCAGCAGCCAATCGCAATCAATGGTTCCACACCGGCGACCGCGCTTACAGAGACGCAGATGGCTACCTGTGGTTCGTCGACCGCAAGAAAGACTGCATCCGCCGGCGCGGCGAAAACATCTCGGCCTTTGAAGTGGAGCAGGTCATCACCAGCCATCCCGCCGTAGGCTCAGCAGCGGTGTTTCCAGTGAGCACGGCGGAGAAGGACGAGGAAGTGGGCGCGGCAGTGGCGCTGCGAGAAGGCGCGGTGCTCACCGAGCGCGAACTCATCGAACACTGCGCACAGAACATGAGTTACTTCATGGTGCCGCGCTACATTCAGTTCATGCCCGAGCTGCCCACCACGATGAACCAGAAGATCGAGAAATTCAAGCTCAAGCAGGCCATGGAAGCCGCTCTCGATACGGTGTGGGATCGCGAGCGGGCCGGGATTGTGCTGGCCCGCTGAGATTGCGCCCGGGTGGTGCCTGATCGGCATCAGGCCGGATCAAACACCAGATCAGCCCGGCCATTGCCGGTCACAAATCGCGCCTGCACCGGCTGCCCGATCTTGAGCGGCGTCTCTGTCGGCCAACGCCCCAGTGCGCGCACGCCTTCTTCCAGATCGACCGTGACGATGGTGTAGGGCACTTCGCTTGCGAAGCCCTTGTGGAAGGCATGATGCGAGATGGTCCAACTGTGTACTTTGGCTCGGCCGCTCGATTGCACCCACTCGACCGCGTCCGAGTAGCAAGCGTCGCATATCAGGCGCGGATAGTGGCGCACCTTGCCGCACGCTGTGCAGCGCTGCAGCACCAGGCGGCCTTGCGCGGCTGCTTCCCAGTAGGCCTTGGACAGCGCGCTGGGTTGGGGCAGTGGTTTTTCAACCGGAGCGGGGTTTGCGTTTGCGTTTGCGTTCATCTTTTTATCCTCTGCGCAAGATGGCCAGGGCGCCGTCGCCCAGATCGCCATAGCCTGTGACCAGCCCGACTTGGGCATCCTTGACCTGGGCGCGTCCCGCATCGTGGCGAAGTTGGCGCACCAACTCCACGATATGGTTCAGGCCCCAGACATGCGCCTGCGACAGCAGTCCGCCATGTGTGTTGACCGGCAGCGCACCGCCAAGCTTGATGCGCCCGCCCCGCACGAAGGCGCCGCCCTCGCCTTTCTCGCAAAAGCCAGCGTCTTCCAATTGGCGGATGACGGCGTAGGTAAAGCAATCGTAGATTTCGGCGACGTTGATGTCAGCGGGGGTGACGCCCGCCATCTCGAAGGCGCGCTTGGCCGCCTTCTTGATGCCCAGGCTGGTCATGTCCGGTCGCTGCGTGATGGAGCCCGGTGAGTCCGGGTGACCTTCGGCGACACCGGAGATATACACACGCCGATGCTTGAGATCGGCTGCGCGCTCTGAACTGCTGACAATGATGGCCGCGCCGCCGTCACTCTCCAGGCTGCAATCGAGCAGCCGGAATGGGTCGGTGATCATGCGCGAGTTGGCATGGTCTTCCAGCGTGATGGGCTTTTTCATGATCGCGTTGTCATTGAGCATCGCATGCTCGCGGTGAGCGACGGCGACCTCGCCGAAGTCCGACACACGGGTGCCGTAGAGCTCCATGTGGCGGCGGGCCATGGGCGCGTAGATTTGCGCCGGTGCGATCGAGCCCAGCGGGTACTCGAACTCGGTGACATAGTGGAACTGCGGCATGGTGTGAATGCGCGCACCGGCCTTGTTGTTCAGGGCCGCCGCAGTGACGTTGCGCCCAAAGGTGATGAGCACATGGTTGCAAGCGCCCGACGCCACGGCAGCGGCCGCGCACTGCAAGGCCATGACAGGGCTTGCGCCGCCGTGCGGAATGAGCGCCGAGAAGCGCAGGTCAGGAATGCCAAAGTGGTCGATGAAATCATCGGCGGTGCCGCTGACGATGCCAATGGGAATCACGCCATCGATGTCCTTGGGCGTGATGCCCGCATCGTTGACTGCTTTGAGCGATGCTTCCAACTGCAGCTCAAAGGCTGATTTGTCGGACCCTCGCATGTATTTGGTTTCGCCCAGGCCCGTAACACAGGCTTTGTCTCGAAGTGACATCTGTTCACCCCTCCATGGTTCAAGTTGTGGAAGCCACGCCAGGTGCTGACGTGGTACTGATCGAGGGCCGCTTGCCGGCCTGCTTGCGCTCGCGCGCAAGCTGCGCCCTGTAGAAAGTGGGGTCCAGCTCCAGCGCATAGCGCGGACTGCCCGGGTAGTGGTGACGCAAGAAAGCCTGCTCCTCTTCCATCACCATGCGCATCTGCATCTCATCTGGCAGGCGGAGGTCACCAAGAATCAATTCGCCTATCCATTCGGCCTGGTCGTCCATCATTCGGATGTTTCCGCCGCCAGCCACGTTGAACAATCCCATGAAGTAGAGGCCGCGCCGGCTGGGGTGCACCACACGCAGAAAGAGTTCCAGCCGGTGGCCCTCCAGCGGCCGCAAATGCGGCGCCAGAAACGGCAGATCCACCGAGTAGCCGGTGCCTGCGATCACCGCGTCGAAAGTCTGGCTGCTGCCGTCCACAAACTGCACCTCTTGCCCCTTGACCGACGCGATGCCCGGCTTGGCCTTGATGCGGTCCCACACAAAATGCGACATCAGGTTGGGATGGCTGGTCGGGTGGGTGCGGCTCTTGGGCGTGGTAAAACCCCACTGCTCCATGCGGCCGTGCACGATGCGTGTGAGCACTTCGCGGATCGTGCGGCGAACCGGCCAAGGCATCCACTTGCGCTCGAGCTTTCCCAGCACGCGCGAAGTGGGCACGCCAAACAGCATGCGCGGCATCACCAGCACCGGCGAGCGCGCCGAGATGGTCGTCGACTCGGTCACCACGCAGATGTCGGACGCAATGTCCACCGCGCTGTTGCCCATACCCACGACCAGCACCCGCTTGCCGCGGAAGGGTTCCGGGATGCGGTAGGTGTGCGAATGCAGATACTCGCCAGTGAATTGATCGCGCCACTCGGGGTGAGAGGGAATGCTTTGATGGCCGCTGGCAACAATGACCGCGTCAAAGTCGCCGCCATCGCCGTCTTGCAGCTTGAGGCGCCAGCGCTCACCCAGAGGCGAGACGCCAGTCACCCGTGACTTGAAGCGAATATGCGGCGTGACGCCAAAGCGCTCGGCATACGACTCCAGATACTGGCGCACCTTGCGGTGATCCGGGTAGAGCGGGCCGTCTTCTGGAAAAGGGTAGTCCCGATATGCGGTGACCTTGGCTTCGGAATTGAGGTGCAGCGATTGGTACGCAGGCCCCATGCCGTTGTCATTGTCATAGACCCACAGGCCGCCAATGCAGGTGCCGATCTCATAGACCACCACCTCCACACCGCGCGCCAGCAGATGCCGCGCGGCGCACAGACCGGCTGCACCCGCACCAATCACCGCGACGCGTTTGCCAGCGGTTGCAGCGGCTGCAGTTCGGCTTGTGTTGTCAGTCATGCGGAATCAGTCCTTGGTGGCGCCAGACAGGCGCACCACGTCTTTCCACTTTACTCGCTCGCTTTCGGCGAAGATCTCCAACTCTCTGGGCGTAGACCCCACGGTCATCGCACCGATCTGAATGAATCGCTCCTTGACGGCTGGGTCCTTGGCGATTTCAAGGATAGCTGCCGACACCTTGTTGGCCACTGCCGCAGGTGTGCCCTTTGGCATCACGAATGCACCCCAGGAGGTGATGACGAAATCCTTGATGCCGGCCTCTGACATGGTGGGAATCTCGGGGAAAGCCGGCCAACGCTGCGGGCAGGTCACCGCCAAGGCCTTGGCCTTGCCGGCCTTGATCATGACCGAATAGTTGCCCAGGTTGTCAATGGCGAAGTCAGTGTCGCCGGCGAGCAGAGCCTGGACCGATTGCGGCCCCCCGCGAAACGGCACATGCACCGTGGAGATTCCGGTGCGGGTGCGGAACAACTCGGCAGACAGATGCGGCGTGGTGCCGACACCGGAGGTGCCATAAGTCACGCCCTGAGGCTTGGCCTTGGCCCAGTCCAGGAACTCCTTGACCGTCTTGGCAGGGTGGGTGCCCGGCACGACCAGGGCATTGCAGTTCTCCCAGAATTTCGAGACATAGACATAGTCGGCCACCGAGTCATAAGGCATCTTGGGGACCAGGAACTGATTGATCGACAGCGTACCGATGGTGGCCGAGATGATGGTGTGGCCGTCGGTGGCGTTCTTGCCGGCCTCCATGCCGATGTTGCCGCCGGCACCCGACTTGTTGTCCACGATCCATGTCTGGCCCAGTTTGGCGGCCAGCCGCTCCGCCATGACCCGCGTGAGCAAATCCGCAGTGCCCCCCGGCGGGAACGGAACGATGATCTTGACCGGCGCGGTCGGCCAGTTGTCTTGCGCATGAACGACGCCCAGAGCGACCGATGCGATGCAGGCCACCAAGGCCTGGCTCAGGAGACGATGGGTAGTTTTCATAAGCTGTCCTTGTTTGAATAAATGTGAGTTCCAGCAAGACGCTCATGCGTCCTTGCGTACCTTTGGCAATAGCGAATTGGCAATGATCTGCTTCATCACCTCAGTTGTGCCGCCGCCGATGCGGCTCATGCGTGCGTCGGCAAATGCGCGGGCAATCGGGTATTCCCACATATAGCCCCAGCCTCCGAAGAACTGCAGGCACTGGTCCATCACCTTGCCTTGCAAGTCGGTGGTCACCAGCTTGCAGGAAGCGGCGTCGACCGGGTCGAGCTTGCCCTGCAAATGCAGCTCGATGCAACGGTCCAGGAAGACACGCTGCGCCAGCACTTCGGCATGCAGCCCGGCCAGCACGAAGCGCGTGTTCTGGAAATCGCCCAGAGTCTGACCGAACATTTTGCGGTCGGCGACATAGTCGCGCGTCCATTGCAGCGCCGCTTCGCAACTGGAGATGGCGCGAATCGCCTGGATCAGCCGCTCCTGCGCAAGCTGCGTCATCAGCACGCCAAAGCCGCCGCCCTCGGTGCCCAGAAGATTTTCGACTGGCACTTTCAAATCCGCGAAGAACAACTCCGCCGTGTCCTGGGCCTTGCAGCCGATCTTCTCAAGCTTGCGGCCACGGGTGAAGCCTTCCCGGTTGGTTTCCACCAGGATCAGGCTCACGCCCTTGGCGCGCTGCTTGGGATCGGTCTTGCAGGCCAGCAGCACCACGTCGGCGCTAAAGCCATTGGTGATGAACACCTTCTGGCCGTTGATGACGTAGTGATCGCCAGTGCGAATGGCCTGGGTGCGAATATTTTGCACATCGCTGCCACCGGAAGGCTCACTCATGCCCAGTGCGACCACCACTTCGCCCTTGGCCATTTTGGGCAACCACTTGCGCTTTTGTTCTTCGGTGCCGAAATCCACCAGGTAGGGCGCGACGATGTCCGAGTGCAGATAGAACGTCGGGCCGGTCGCGCCCGCCCGGGCCATCTCTTCGATCAGGATGGCGCTGTGCAAAAAATCGCCGCCCATGCCGCCGTATTCCTCGGGCACGTTGCAGCACAACAAGCCCAGCTCACCGGCCTTGAGCCAAAGCGAACGAGGCACCTGCCCGGCTTTTTCCCACTCGGCGTGAAACGGCATCACATGCTCATCGATGAAGCGCCTGACGGAATCTCGAAAGGCCTCGTGGTCGGCAGAAAAGAGGGTGCGTGGAATCATGATGACAATCGGTCAGGTGTGTTGAATTGAATCTGTGGATGTTTTCGTAATTGACGCCGCCATCGGGCCTCAAAGAATCGCCAATGGTGTGAGCGGGCTGCCAGTGGCACCCACGATGGGCAAGGCTGCTGCGACAAAGAGGAACTCATCGCGGCCGGTCAAAGCGAGCTGCTCAAGCACCAGACCTTCCAGCAGCGGAATGCCAAAGTCACGAATCACGCACTGATGCACCGGAAACACCGTGCCCGGCGCGAAGGGCAGCACTTCCACCGCATAGTTGTCAGCACCGATCAGGGCCACGTCCTGTCGCGCCAGCCACAGGCCAGCTTCATAGTCGATGCCCGGCTCGGCATTGAAGTCGATATCCGGGTTGTTGGCTTGCTGGGCCAACCAGCCCGTGTGCAGCAGCACCGCGTCGCCCGGCTCGATGCGCCTGCCGGTTTGGGCCAGGCTCGCCTCGATGTCCATTCGGGTGATCACCTCCGTGCCCCCAAGCGGGCGCCCCCGCAACTTCACCATGTCGATCAGCAGGCCGCGAGTGAACGCGGGTGGCATTTTCTCCATGCCCAGGCGCGTCGCGCCATTGCTGCGCATGGTGGTGTCGCGGTAGCCGTTGAACATTTTTTCTTCGCACCAGGCGTGGCACAGTGCGTCGATGTGGGTGCCGACGTGAAGCGGCATCACCACTGTGTCCTCCGCGAACTGCCAACCGCCAGGACGACGGGAACCTGCCGCATAATCGCCGCCGTCACGGCCCATGAAATGCTGCAGGCCGGCGCGATGGCGCGGCACCGGCGTCTTGCTAGACAGCAATTGCGCCAGGCGTAGCACCTGGCCGCTCTTGACCAGTCCGGCCGCGCGCTTGACCTGCTCGGGGCCGATGAGATTGAGTGAACCCGCTTCGTCATCGATACCCCAGCGGCCCCAGGCGTTGGGGCGGGTGTTGCTGATGTCGCGGTCAGTCTCGCTCATGTTTGTTCCTTGATTCATTGCGCTGGCTTGTCATCCAGCAATGTGTGCAGCTTCATCTTCTGCAACTTGCCTGTGCTGGTCAGAGGAAGCTCTGCATCCGTGGCGAAACGGAATCGCGCAGGCACCTTGTAGGCGGCAAGCTCACTCTTGCAAAATTGCTTGAGTTCATCTGCAGTCACCGTCTTACCGGGATGCGGAATGATGAAGGCCACCAAGATTTCATCCAGTGAAGGATCGGGCACGCCAATCACGTAGGCGCTGCGCACCGCAGGGTGGCGCATGAGGGTTTCTTCCACTTCGATCGGAGCGATGTTGATACCGCCGCTCTTGACCATCTCCTTGAGACGACCGCGATAGAACAGCCGACCGTGTTCGTCCACCACGCCCAGGTCGCCGGTGTGGAAGAAGCCGTCGGAATCAAAAGACTCCTTGGTCTTTTCCTCGTCTTTGTAGTAGGCGGTAAACAACGGTCCGCGCACGCAGATCTCGCCCACTTCGCCTACGGGCAAAGGCAAGCCGGTTTCCATGTGGCAGATGCGCTGGGTCACGCCGGGCAAAGGCATGCCCACCGATTCCAGCCGAACTTCAAGCGGCTCGTCGGCGTCGGTCACATTGCAATTGCCGTAGGTCTCGCTCAGGCCATAGACGTTGCAAATCTTGGTCGCGCCTAGGTGCACCGCACCCATCAACTGCTCAGGCGTGCCGATCATGGCACCACTGCGCAGCGAGCTCAGATCGCGCTTGGGCCGATCGGGATGCTCCACCAGAGCCTGGACCATGTTGGGCGTGCCATACATGATGGTGCAGTGCTCACGCTCGATCAGGTTCAATGCCTCGGTCGCATCGAAGTGCTCTTGCAGCACCGTGCAGCCACCATGCCCAAACAGATTGGGCATGGCATTGACACTGCCAAAACTCCAGAAGAGCGACACCGCCAGCCAGAGGCGATCTTCCTGCGTCGCCTTCTGCCGCTCGCCGATGTGGAACGCGTTTTGTATCCAGTTGCCGTGCTGCAGCAAGATGCCCTTGGGCGTGGCAGTGGAGCCCGATGTGTAGAGCAGCATGGCCACATCGTCCGGGTCGGTTGCCCGGCCGGCCGCGTCAAGGCGTTCGTCTGCAATGTCCTGGCCCATGCCCAACAGAGCGTCCCAGCTCAGCTCGCTAGCTGGAATGGGCGCGCTGTCCGAGCCTGTGGGCAGCCACACCAAGTGCTTGAGCTTGGGCAACAAGCTGGCTCGCGGCGCAATCGCTGCGATCATGGCACGGTAGTCGTTGCGCCGAAAACGGTCCACCGCGATCAGGCAGGAAACCTCGGCATGCGCCAGCGTGAATTCCATCTCGCGTGGTGTGGCCCAGGTGTTGAGGCCGACAACCGTTGCGCCCAACTGCTGCGCGGCAAAAAAAGCCAGAGGCCACTCAATGCGGTTACCCATGAGAATGGCCACCCGATCGCCCCGCCCGATGCCCAGCGACATCAGGCCGCGCGCGGTGCGCCGCACTTCCCGTCGAAAGCTGCGGTAGTCAAGGCGCGTGGTGCCGGCCACGAAAGCCTCTCGGTCGCCGAATCGGGCGGCCTGCTCATCTAATAGCGCCGGAATCGTCCGGCTCGCAGGCATGCTGCTCATATCGCTGTCTTTCCAATTGTGAAACGGTCGATGCGGGGATGCGGCTGTCAGCCCAATCCACCCCATACCGCATTGATATCCGACTCGGCCGAACCAGTGCGCAAGGGCAGCGGTGTGCAATAACGCCCGGCATTGAAGATCAAGGGCTCACCATGCCCATAGCGAATCTTGTGCACCCGGCCGATGAAAAGCAAATGGTCCCCGCCCTGCACCGTGGTCTCGGTCTTGCACTCGAATGTGGCCAGCGCGCCATGCAATAAAGGTGCGCCGCCAAAGCCCTCTTGATACTGCAGCCCCGCGTACTTGTCTGTCTGAGGCGTGGCAAAGCGGTGCGACATGTCCGACTGATGCGCGGCCAACACGTTAATCGCGAAATGCCCCGCTGCCTCGAACGCGGGCAGAGAGCTCGACTTGCGCACGATGCTCCACAGGACAAGCGGAGGGTCCAGCGACAATGCGGAAAACGAATTGGCCGTCAAGCCAACGCGCTGGCCATCAGGCGCACGCGCGGTAATCACCGTCACTCCAGTGGGAAACCGGCCGAGCGCATTGCGCAACTCGCGGCTGTCATGGGTTCCGTCGAGGAGAACTTCGGTCATGTTCATGGCTGGCGGTCCAATGTTTCCTTGTTACCGGTTAAACAGGGGCAGTACCTTTTCCGCCATCAGTCTCATGGAATTGCGCGCCAGGGCGGGGTCCTTCCAGTCGACACCGCCGTAGAGCAGGGTGCCAAACTTGCCGGTCTCTTCTTGCAGCGCATGCAGCTTGTCGGCCACCTGCGATGGCGTGCCCCAGATCATCAGCTTCTCGAAAGCCTTGTCCAGCGTGACTTCTTCGTCGGGCTGGTCGCGGTGCGTCTTGAACACGCCCAGCGCGCCGCGGCGCTTGAGCTTGTTGTAGAGCGAACGGTAGTAATAGTAGTAGGGGCCATCGGTGCCCATGCCGTAGGCCTTGGCGGTGGCCTCATCCTCGGCCACGAACACAGTCTTGGCCACCCGCCAATTGGCCGGGTCAGCCACTCGCCCGCCGCGCTCACAGCCCTCCACATATTTGGCCCAGTGGGTCTTGACCCACTGCGGCAGCAGGAACGGAGCGGAGATCGGGTCCCAGCCGCGCACCGCCGCTTCGGTGATGCCCTGTGAGAACGGCGCCACGGCCGTCACCACGATGGGTGGGTGCGGGCGCTGCAGCGGCAGCGGAATGGTGCCCATGCCGGTCTCGGGAATGTGGGTGCGCTCGGTGGAAAGATTCCAGAACTGTCCCTTGATGTTGTAGGGTGGCTTGGTCGTCCACAGTTGCAGCACCTGATTGATCGCCTCCAGGAACATCGCCGGCCGGTTCATGTCCATGTTGCCGAAGATCTCGGCATCGGATGGCAGCGCGCCTGGGCTGATGCCGATGTTCAGGCGCCCGTCGAACATGTGGTCGAGCATGGCCATCTCGCTGGCCACGGCGGCCGGATGGTGGTTGGGCATGTTGAGTGTGCCGGTGCCCAGCCTGATGTTCTTGGTGACGCCGATCAGCGAAGCCATGAACAGTGCAGAGGAGGTAATGTTCTCTTCCGGGTCGGTATTGTGCTCACCGCAATAGCCTTCAACGAAACCAAGTTCATCGGCCAGGATGAAAGCTTCGCGGTCCTCGCGCAGAGACTGCTGCCAATCTTTCCCGATCGGATGCATGGGCATGGTGAAAAAGCCGAGTTTCATGATGACTCCTGATTGTGCTTGGATGATGATCTGGATATTTGGAAACCTTCGTAGCCTTTGTCGGCGATGTCCTGGCACTCCTTGCGGTAGGCGCCGATCTTGGCCACGTAAGGCATGAATACGCGCGGCTTGCCGGGAATGTTGGCGCCCAGAAACCATGAGTTGGCCAGCGGGAACAAGGTCTTGGCCGCCGCCTGGTTCACATGTTCAACCCATTTGTCTTGCGCCGCCTGGCCAGCTTCGATGGTATCCAGCGCTCGATCGCGCAGGTAAGCGATGCAATCGCAGATCCACTCGACATGGTGCTCGATGCCCACCACCATGTTGACCAGCACAGAGGGGCTGCCCGCCCCCGTGATGATGAACATATTGGGAAAGCCGTGGGTCATGATGCCCAGATAGGTGCGCGGGCCATCGGCCCACTGCTGCGCCAGCAACTGCCCCTTGCGACCGCGGATGTCGATGTTGAGCACAGCCCCTGTCAGCGCGTCGTAGCCGGTGGCGCAGACCAACGCATCGAGCTCGAAACTCTGCTGGCTGGTGACGATGCTGCTTGCTGTCACCGCCTCAATGGGTGTCTTCTTCAGATCGACCAGCCGCACATTGGGCCGGTTATAGGTTTCGTAGTAGCCGGTGTCCACGCAGATGCGCTTGGTGCCCAGCGGATGATCTGTGGGGCACAGGGATTGCGCCACCTGCGGGTCTTTGACAATCTCTTTGATGCGCGCTCGGACAAAGTCAGCAATGGTGTCGTTGGACGCCTTGTCGATCATCAGGTCATTGAACGCGTGCACAAAATTGACACCACCTTTGTCCCAGCGCCGTTGATACTCGGCCTCGCGCTCTTGCGCGCTTACCTGTGAGGCGGCCTTGTCACTGAATTCATACAGGGTGCCGACCTCGCGCGCACGGGCGCGATGGGATGCATATTCTCTTTTCCAGGCCTGCTGGGTCTGCGGCTGCAGCGGCCCATTCCAGGCGGGGATCGAGAAATTCGCGGTGCGCTGGAACACCACGAGGCTGCTGGCTTGCTTTGCCACCTGCGGAATGACTTGTATGCCCGACGAGCCCGTGCCGATGACCCCCACCCGCTGCCCGGAAAAATCGACGCCCTCTTGCGGCCAGGCACCCGTGTGATAAATCTTGCCTGTGAAGTCGCCAATGCCGGGAATGTCCGGCAGGCGCGGCACCGAAAGCGAGCCCGAGGCCATGACCAGATAGCGGCACTGCGCCGATTCACCCGACTGCGCCACCACATCCCATAGCCCAGTCTCCTCATCAAAGCGCGCGGCACTGATGCGCGTATTGAACTGGATATGCCGGCGCAGATCGAAGCGATCGGCCACATGCTGGATGTAGCGCAAGATCTCAGGCTGCGCCGCGTACTTCTCGGTCCACTCCCACTGCTGCTCCAATTCGGACGAGAAGGAATACGAATATTGCAGGCTCTGGACGTCGCAGCGCGCGCCGGGGTAACGGTTCCAGAACCACACACCACCCACATCCGGCGCGGCCTCGTAGACCTTGGCCGACAAACCCATGGCGCGCAGCCGATCAAGCATGTGCAGCCCGGCAAAACCGGCACCGATGATGATTGCGTCGTACTTCATGCGCTCTTGCATCCTTTCCTCATGGCTCCAAAATGATCAGGCCGCCAGTGCCGCTGGGGCACCGTGGCTGGTGCCCAGATAAGCGGCGATGACGACTTCGTCCGCCTGCACCTGTGCGGGCGTGCCTTCGGAGATCTTTCGACCAAAATCGAGCACCACTATTTTGTCGGATATGTCCATGATGACAGGAATGTCATGCTCGACAATCAGAAAACTCATACCAAAGCGTTGCTGCACCCGACGGATAAGCTCTGTCATCGCGATTTTTTCAGATCCACTCATGCCAGCCATCGGTTCATCGAGCAAAACCAGCCGCGCCTTTTGCATCAAGGCGCGCGCGAACTCGACCTGTTTTTGCTTGCCGTAGGACAGCTCGCCGGGCAGCAAATCAGCCGTGTCCAGCATGCCCAGGAAGTCGAGCACTTCATCGGCTGCGGCCACGGCGGCCCGCTGTTCGGCCCGCGCGCGCGGCGACAAAAATGCACCCTGCAGCAAACCAGACGACCCTTGTCGGTAGGCGCCCACAAGCAGGTTCTCACGCACCGTGAGTCCTGCAAACAAAGCCAGGTTCTGGAAGGTGCGCGCGATGCCGTGGCGCGAGACCTTGTGCGCGGCCAAAGCGGTGATGTCCGCGCCGTCAAAGCTCACACGCCCAGCAGTGGGCCGGTACATGCCAGTGACGCAATTGAACAGCGTGGTCTTGCCGGCTCCGTTGGGGCCGATCACAGAAGTGATGGAGCCCGCATCCATGGTGAAGGACACATTGTCCAGCGCCATCAGGCCCTGGAACTTCATCTGAAGCGAGGAGACTTCGAGCAGAACTGTCGTCATGTCTGAGCACGCTCCACCATGACAGCGGCGGCCGGCTGCTTGCGCGCGCTGCCCAGGTAGGACTCCTTGATGAGGTCGCTAGAGGCCACTTCTTCGGCCGTGCCAGACAGCGCGATGCGGCCGCGCTCGATCACATACGCTGTGGCCGCGAACTCCAATGCGATGCGTGCGTTCTGTTCAACAATCAGCATCGATGTACCCAGCGTGCGGCCCACCACGATGAGCTGCTTGTAGATGGCCTCCACGATGAGTGGCGCAAGCCCAAGCGAGAGCTCGTCCACCAACAAGAGCCGCGGGCTGGCGATGAGCGCACGGCCCAGCGCCAGCATCTGCTGCTCACCACCCGACAACCAACCTGCGGCCTGCTTGCGCCGCTCCTGCAAACGCGGGAACAGCTCGTACACCGCTTCCAGTCGTTCTTTTACCTTGGAGCGCGGCAGCAGGGCCGCGCCCACCGCCAGGTTGTCTTCGACGTTCAGCTGCTTGAAGATGAGGCGCCCCTCAGGCACCTGCGCCATGCCCATGCGCACCAGCTTGTGGGCTGGCTGGCCCTGAATCGGCTGGCCGTCCAGGTTGATGCTGCCACCCGTCACATGCCCGTGGTGCAGAGACAAGAGGCCAGTGACAGCGCGGATCAGCGTTGTCTTGCCCGCACCGTTGGCACCCAGCAAGGCAACGATGCTGCCTTTGGGAACAGAAAGGCTCACGTCCTCCAGTGCCAGGCCCTTGCGTGCATAGCCAACCGACAGTCCCTTGACTTCAAGAATGGTTTCCATCAATCACCCCGCCCGGACATGAAGCGTGCCTTCAATTGCCGACCCAGACCCGCAATGCCGCTGGGTGCGAAGATCAGCAAGACGATGACCAGGGTGCCAAAGAGTGCCTGCACGAACTGCGCCCTGTGGTCTATCAGCAAGGCGCGCACGATGCCGGTGCTTCCAGTAGCCTGTGCAGCGAAGCCAGTGATGACAGAAGGCAGCAGCAGCCAGATCGCCGAGCCAACCAGCGCACCGGGCAATGAGCCCATGCCGCCGATGATGATGATGGCAATGAACTGAATCGCGAAATTGATGTTGAAGATCTCGGAGGTGACGTTGGTCATGAGATAGGCATACAGCGCGCCAGCCACTGCGGCGATGGCCGAGCTAAACGCAAAGGCCTTCAGGCGCAGGATGCGCACATCCACACCCACCGAGGTGGTCGCCAGCTCATGGTCGCGCATGGCCATCATCGCCCTGCCCTCGCGGGTACGCAAAGTATTGCGCAGGCCCCAGTACACCAGTGCCACCAGCGGCAGCAGGAAGAAATACCAGCGCGTGGAGTTGCTAAGCTCAAATGGACCCAGCATGGCGGGCTTGTAGGGTACGCCCACCACGTCAAAGAACTTGAACTGATACTCCAGAAACGCGAACACCACCACGTAGTGCACAGCGAAAGTGGAGAGCACAAAATACAGTCCACGCACCCGTAGCGAAGGCAGACCCGCCAGCAGCCCGGCAACCGAGCCCACCACTGCGGCCGAGAGCAGAACCAGCGGAAACGGCCAGCCCCACTGGGTGCCAGTGATAGCCGCCGTCATGGCGCCCACGCAGTAGAAGGCCGCATGGCCGATGGAAATCAGCCCGGCCGAACCAGTGAGGTAGTTCAACGACATGGCCCCCAGCATGGTGATGAGCATCAGGTTGATCTGCGTCAGGCCCAGATTGAGCAACTGCATGTTGGACAGGCGCACACCGAAAATGGCGCGCTCGGTGAGCAGCACCGGCAGGTAGCACAGCAAGGCAATGACCACAGCCAGCCCCAACAGGTGCATTGGCTTGATGGCGCGCGCGGGCTTGGTGGCGACGGACAGCGTTGGGGTGGTCATGAAATGGTCTCCCGGAAACGTCAAACGCGTCCAAGCTCCTTTTGACCGAACAAGCCCCAGGGGCGAACCAGCAGGATCACCAGCAACAGGCTGTAGATCAGGATGTCGCTCGATTTGGGCGAGATGTATGTGGCAGCGAGTTGCTCGATGATGCCCACCAGCAAGCCGCCCACAATGGCACCGGGAATGCTCTGCATGCCGCCGATCACCACCGCAGGCAAGGCCAGCAAGCCAATGCTCTCCAGGTCGGTCGAAGCAATCTGCAACTGGCCAAGGAACACGCCGCCAATGGCCGCCAGCGTGCTGCCGATGGCCCAGGCCAGGCGGTTCATGACATTGACGTTCACGCCTGAGACAACGGCCGCCTCATGCCCATCGGCCGTGGCGCGCATCAGCAGCCCAACCGAGGTGAACTTGAAGAAGGCGCCAAAGCCAGCCATGCAGGCCCAGCTCACCAGCGCTGCAGTCAGGTGCAACTGCGAAATGCGCACATCGCCCAGAAGGAAAATCCCAGTGGGCAATGGCGTGGTCAGGTTGCGACCCTGGGGACCGTAGATGATTTCGATCACCGCGCGCATCACGATCGACAAGGCGATGGTGACCATGATGACCGAGAGCATGGGCCGGCCCGACAAGGGTTGGATCAAGAGAATGTGGATCACCACACCCAGCAATGCAGCCGCCCCAATGATGCCGATGACTGCCAGCGCAAAGGGAAGCTGCATCAGGGTGATGGTGGTCACTGCGAAGAACGCACCGCAGACCACGAACATGCCCTGGGCAAAGTTGAATACGTCCGTTGCCTTGAAGACAACGGCGAACCCCAGTGCCACCAGGCCATAAATGCTGCCCAATGCCAAACCGCTGAACAGGACTTGAGCAAGCATGTGGTGCCTTCGTTGCGACGGGGTTGGAGCTTACTTCGTGTACTTGGCGTAGTCGCTGTACTCGCCGTAGTGCTTGAACTTCTTGGTTGTGTAGTCGTAACCGAAGATCTTCAACACTTTCGGGCCGATGTGGTCGGTGCGGGTGTAGTGGATCGGTGCGGCCAGGCCCTTGCTGTCAACCACGAAGCCCTTGTCCAGTGCGTCCACCAGCTTGGCGCGGGTCGGCTCCTTGCCGGCGCGGCCCAGTGACTCGGCAGCCATTTGCGCGACCACCCAGCCGGCCACGTAGTTGATGTCTTCCTTCATCGCGCTGTTGCCCACCTTGTCGGCGAAGGCCGACATTTCCTTGTTGCCCGGGGTCTGGTCAGAGCCGCCCGGTGTGAAGCAACTCACGAAGGTGTAGTTGGCGCCGGCCTCCGGGCCCATGGCGTTGAACATCTGCGGCGAACCCAGATAGGAGATGCCGAACACCGGCGTCTTCAGACCATAGGCCTGCATGCCCTTCATGGTGGAGATGGAAGTATTGGACACACCGTAGGTGGTGATCAGGTCGGGCTTGGCCGCCTGGATTTCAAGAACCTGGGGCGTGGCATCCACTGCAGTCACCTTCATGGTGACCATGCTGGCGGTGCCGCCGTACTTGGCGACCACTTCCTTGACGTACTCGAAGTACTCCTTGCCGCCCGCGCTTTCAATGGCGACCACCATGACCTTGGGGTTCTTCAGCTTGAGCTTCTCGGTGTAGTAGCCAATGCCGGTCTGGGCCATTTCCTTGTAGCCGCAAAAGCCGTTGTACACGACCGGTGTCACAGGCTCGGACAAAGCCCTGGTGGGGGTATAGGTGCCGACAATGGGCACCTTGCCGGACTTGATGATGCCGGCCAGCGCAACCTGCGAAGCAGACGTGCCCATGCCAGAGATGGCGATCACCGGGGTCTGGCTGACCAGCTTCTCGAACACGATCTTGTCGGTCGCGGCGTTGTAGCGGTTGTCCTCAGCCAGCACATTGACCTTGCGACCATGAATGCCACCGGCCTCGTTGACCTTGCGCATGTAATCCTGGAAGCCCTTGACCCAGATGGCCTGCGAGGCCGAGGTCGGGCCGCTCATGTCCATGTTCACGCCCCAATCGACTCGATCTTTGTAGACGCCGTCGCCCGGCGCTTCGAAGGCGCTGGCAGACAGGGAAAGGCTGCCCAGGCCAAAGGCCACGGCATACCCCAGGGACGAGGCGATCAGCCCCGGTTTCATTGACTTCATTGCGGTCTCCTTAGATTTGCACGCATTGCGCGTGACTTGTTCACAAAACAAACAACCAACCAAAAGAATGGCTGACAAATTCGAATTATCGAAATCTAGTTTGGATTTTCGAAAATTCTATCATCAAGCCCGTTTTAAGCAATATGGACTTTTCATCAAAACGGGACTGTTCGCGTCGCCCGACGTCACAGCGCAGCGCCCCCATCCATTGCCACTTCCGAACCGGTCATGTACACGCTGTCGTCGGACAGCAGAAACGCCACCAGCCCAGCGATTTCTTCAGGCGTGCCCAGGCGCTTCATTGGCACCTGCTGCACGCGGCGCAGGTTCTCCTCACGGCTGCGCACATTGAGCATGTCGGTGTCAATGGGACCTGGGTGGACCGAGTTGACCCGGATGTTCTTGGGCGCCAGCTCCAGCGCGGCGCCCTTGGTCATGCCGCGCACCGCCCACTTGCTCGCGGTGTACGCAATTGCATTGCCTGCGCTGCGCAAGGCAACGGTGGAAGACATGTTGACGATGGCGCCGCTGCCGGTGCGCTCAAAGGCTGCCACCACTTCGCGCATGCCCAGAAAAGTGCCCAACTGGTTGATGCGAATGTGCCGTTCATATTCGGCTGTCTCCGTGTCCACCAATGGCAGTGGCTTGTAGACACCGGCGTTGTTGACCAGCCCGTGCAGCTTGCCCAGGCTCTCGGCCCGTGCGACGGCGCTGCGCCACTGCATCTCATCGGTCACATCCAGATGCACATACACGCATGACGGGCCCAGCTCAGAGGCCAATGCCTGCCCTTGCTCATCGAGCAGATCGCCGATCACCACAGTGGCGCCCTGTGCCACCAGCAGCCTGGCCTGCGCGGCGCCCAGGCCGCGGGCACCACCCGAAATCAGAAATACCCTGTCAGTCATTCGCCCCATGATGTCTTCCTCTGCGGCTCTCGCCTTGCTGTGGTTTCAGATATGCGCTGGTTCGGCTGTGCGCACGGCGCCTGTGGATGCGGCTCTTGCGTGTGTCCTCCCCAGCACCAACTCACAGATCCGGTCCGCGGTCTCTTCAGGTGCAAACCGTCCCTCGGGCCGGTACCAGATGTGGCACCAGCTCACGATGCCGCCAATGGCCAGCGCGGTGATCTGCGGATCTTCAATGGTGAGGTCGCCGTCTGCATGCCCCCGAATCAGCAAGGCAGTGAACTTTCTGTCGAACTCGCGCCGCATGCTGTTGATAGCCTGCGCATCGGCAGGCAGCAAATGCTTTTGCTCGCGGCTGTAGATGGTGAGGTTGCGTTGGTTGCGCAGCACCGCCAGCACAAAATCGTGCACAAAAATGCGCAACTTGGCGCCGGCTGCGCCCGGCGAGGCCAGCACCCGATCCAGCACCAGAAGTGACGAGCGAATGCCGCGCGAGCAGATCTCGGCCAGCAGCTCGCTCTTGGCGCCAAAACGGGCGTAGATGAATGGCTTGGTCACCTTGAGCTTTTCGGCCACCGCATCCATGCTGGTGTTGCCAAACCCACGGCTGTGGAAGAGATCGGCAGCCACTTCAATGACACGCTCACGCTTGAGCTGCTGCACCTGCTCGCGGATGCCGTCGTCGGACTGCGCCAGATTCATGATGTCAGGCCATCAGGTTGTCGCGAAAGCTCTCACCCTCATAAGAGGTGCGAAAGATGCCGCGCTTTTGCAAAATCGGCACCACATGGTCGACGAAATCGTCCACGCTGTCGGGGTTGGTGGTGGGGCTGAGATTGAAGCCGTAGCAGCCGGTGGCACGCCAGATGCGCTCGAACTCATCGGCCACCATCTCGGGCGTACCGATGACCTGCGGAATGCCGACGCTCAGCGCCCAGTTGTTGGCTGCCTCGCGCAGCGTCTGGGCTTTGCCATCGCCGGTGCCGCCCATCAACACTGCCTTCAGCCCTTGCGACGCCTGGCTGTCGAAATCTTTCATCGGCTGATCGGGATCGAGCTTGCTCAAGTCAAAACCCACAATGCCGGAAAGGCGTGCCAGGGTTGCATCCAGCGGGATGCGTTCTAGCAATTGCTCGGCGCGCTGGCGGGCCTCGGCCTCGGTACTGCGCACAATGGGCTGCAGGCCAAGAATCACCTTCAGATCGCCACTATGGCCGTGCTGCGCCGCCGCGGCGCGCAACTGCTCCATGCTCTTCAGCATGCCTGGCAAATGGGCCTGAATGGCGAAGATGACTTCCGCATGGTTCATCGCGAACTTCATGCCACGGCCGGACGAGCCAGCCTGAAAGCGCAGTGGCCTTCCCCACTTGGAGGGCAGCGTGGGGCCAACGGCCTTGCAGGAAAGGTACTTTCCTTTGAAGTCGACGGGCTTGATCTTGGACGGATCAGCAAACTGGCCGGTGGCTTCGTTCATCAAAATCGCGTCATCTGGCACGCTGTCCCAAAGCTTGTAGACGATCTCCATGAACTCATCGGCCTGGTCGTAGCGCTCGTCATGCGGCGTCTGTTGCGCCATGCCATTGGCAAGCTGCTCGGCCGCGCTGAAGCCGCAAACTATGTTCCAGCCCACGCGGCCACGGCTCAGGTAATTCAGGGTGGAGATACGCCGGCATGCCAGGTAAGGCGTGGTGCCGGTGGTGGAGAGCGTGACACCGATGCCCAGATGCTTGGTGGCGGCGGCCATGGTTGCCACCAGTGGCATTGGGTCATGGTTGGGCCAGGAGACCCCGTACTGCACAGAGGGAACCGAGCTACCCTTGTAGACCGCGTGCGTGGCCGGGCTGTCGGCGAAGAAAACGCCATCGAAACAGCCGCGCTCCAGCGTTCGCGCCACATGCTGCCAATAGGCAAAATCCTGCAGGCCGCCGAGTTGGTCGTCTTTGGGGTCGGTCCAGCTCATGAGCGTGTGGGTAGTGGCCGTGCTGACCAACATCTGGAGCAAGTGCATCTTGGAAGACATGGCAATGACTCGTGCGTAGGGGGTTGATGAAAGACGGGGAATGTCGCTGCGCTGGCAGGACAATCAGCGGATAAGTGACTTCAGATAGTCCTCACCCAGACCGACTTCGCGGCAGTGCTTGCCGTAGCGGTCCAGGCGCAGAAACACATCGTCGTAGTCGACTGCGTCGCCTTTTTCGTCCACATAGATCAAGGGGCCGAACACATGGAACAGCGCCGTCATGTGGCCCACTGTTGGGTCAATGTACAAAGTGTGGATGTGGCCGGCCGGCTCATAGGCGAAGCTGCCGGCACGCGCGACCCAGTCGTGCTCGCGGTAGCCCCAGGCACCGTCGATGGTCCAGGCGGTGACGGGCGCGGCGTGCCTGTGGCGCTGAATGGTGCCCTGGCCTTGCGCCTTGAGAATGCTGATCCAGCCACCATTGGTGACGTCAAACATGAGCGGCCGCACCATGCCGAGCTTGCCAAGCGCGTACCAGCGCTTGTCAACGACCATCACGTCGGGATCGAACATTTCGGGGCGGGTGTAGGGAGAAACAGGCACGTTGATCATCGGCATGTGATTTTTCCTCATCATTGGAGATTTATACTAGATAGTATCTTGCAGATACCGCATAGTATATCGGTCTTACCCTGAGATTGCCGCCCAGACCAGGGCGATCAGGCTGGCTGGGGCTGACCGGAAAAGGCAAAGCCCCGGTAGCCGGCCTTGATCACGTCCTCGCAGATGACTGTGTAGTTGCCAAAGCCACCGACATAGGGCAAAAACACGCGCGGCTTGCCCGGGATGTTGGCCCCCATGTACCAGGACTTGGTCGTGGGAAACAGTGTCTGGTCAGCCACCTCATTGACGTGCTTGACCCATTCGTCCTCGGCCGTCTGGCGCGGCTCGGCAATGGTCTGGCCGCTGGCCTGCATGTGCGCGATGCAGCGCGAGATCCAATCCACATGCTGCTCGATGGCCACGATCACATTGGTCAGCACCGAGGGGCTGCCCGGCCCGGTGATGAAGAACAGATTGGGATAGCCAGCCGTCATGATGCCCAGATAGGTCTTGGGGCCGTGCGACCACTTGTCTTTGAGCGCGACACCTGCGCGGCCGCGGATCTCGATGCGGTCAATCGAGCCGGTGACCGCGTCGTAGCCAGTGGCAAAGACGATGCTGTCGAGCGCGTAGGTATCACTGGCGGTGCGGATGCCCTCGGGCACGATGGTCTCGATGGGTGCCGCACGCAGGTCATGCAGCTTCACATTCGGCCGGTTGAAGGTGGCGTAATAGTCGCTGTCCACGCAGATGCGCTTGGTGCCGATCGCGTGATCGCTGGGGGCAAGCAGCGCCGCAGTCTTGGGGTCGCGCACGATGCTGCTGATCTTATTGCGTACGAACTGCGCCGCCTGATCATTGGACACACGGTTGATGAAGATATCGTTGAATGCGTGCGTGAAGTTGGCCCCGCCGCGCTGCCAACGCCGTTCATACTCAGCCTGGCGCTCAGCCTCGTCCACATCGGCGGTAGCACGCAGGCTGTACTGGTACAGGATGCCCGAGCGGGTGTTGCGCGCCCGCTCGCGATGCTCGACGTAATTGGCTTTCCAGGCATCCTGCTCCTCTTGGGGCAAGGGCCGGTTCCACGCGGGGATGCTGAAGTTGGGCGTGCGCTGGAACACCACCAGCTCGCTGGCCTGACGCGCGATCACTGGAATCGCCTGGATGCCCGATGAGCCGGTGCCGATCACACCCACACGCTGCCCGGTGAAGTCGATCTTTTCATGCGGCCAGGTACCGGTGTGGTACCACTTGCCCTTGAAATCGGCCAAGCCCGCAACCTCCGGAACCCGCGCGGCCGACAGGCAGCCCGCAGCCGAAATCAAGAAGCGGCAATTGATCTCTTCACCCTTGTCGGTGCGCACGGTCCAGCGCCCGGTATTCTCGTCCAGATCTGCACTTGTGACGCGGGTTTCGAGCTGGATGTCGCGGCGCAAGTCGAAGCGGTCGGCCACATGATTGATGTAGCTCAGAATTTCGGCCTGCGCTGGATATCGCTCGGTCCATTTCCACTCCTGCTGGAGCTGCTCGTCGAAGGAGTAGGAATACTGCATGCTCTCCACATCGCAACGTGCGCCGGGGTAGCAGTTCCAGTACCAGGTGCCGCCAACGCCATCGCCCGCTTCGAACACCTGTGTGTTCAAGCCCAGCTTGCGCAGGCGGTGAAGCATGTAGAGGCCGGCAAATCCGGCACCGATCACCACTGCATCGGTCTGCCTGGCCATGGAAGGTGCGGTGTTCATGAATGAATCTCCTGGATGGGTGTTCGCACGCCTCACGCGGCGCGTTGCGCGACGGGAATGCCTTGGTGGAGTGCATGCCCGATGGCCGCCCCGACGAAATCGACGATCAGGTTGCTCGCACGCACCTGCTTGCCCTGCATCAGCATGCCGTGCATGTGGTCTCCCAGATGCAAGTAGGTGACGCGCACGCCCTGCGCTTCCAGGCGCTGCGCATAGGCGCGCCCCTCGTCGCACAAAGGGTCATGCGCAGTGGTCACCACCAGCGCCGGCGGCGTGCCAGCCAGACTGGACGCGAGAATGGGAGATGCGCGCCAATCAAGCCTGTCTTTCGCATCGGGCGTGTAGTGGCCGATGAAGTAATGCATGGTGGCCGCAGTGAGCGGCACGCCTGAAGTCACCCGTTCATAGGAGCCGGTGTTGGCACGCAGATCGACCGTCGGATAGATCAGCGCCTGAAACATGGTGGCTGGCGCAAGCCCGTCGCGGCCCATGATCGCGAGCACGGCTGCCAGGTTGCCACCGGCGCTATCGCCGCCGATGGCGATGCGCTCGGGTGCGATGGCCAGTGCGCCAGCGTTGGCAGCTACCCATTCAAGTGCGCTCGCACTGTCATCCAATGCGGCAGGAAACACATGCTCTGGTGCTAGCCGGTAGTCCACCGCCACAACGCAGACTCGGGCCCGATTGGCAAAACTGCGGCACAGGCGATCATGGCTGTCCAGGTTGCCGATGACCCAGCCGCCGCCATGCAAGTACACAAGGCAGGGCAAGACCTCTTGCGCCCCGGTGCCGGCTGCGCGATAAATACGCAGATTCACTTCGCCATGCTTGCCCGTGATGGTGACGTCCCGCACCAGCGCCACATCCTGTGCAGGGGGCTGCAGAAAATCCCAGCTCGCGGCGTATGCGGCGCGCGCTTCCTGCGGCGAGAGCTTTTCAAAAGGAGGCCGCCCGAGGGAACTCACCAACTCAAGCAGTTTGGCAACATCAGGATCAAAAGCCGGCATGGCGTACTCCGGTGGATGGATCGAAGCTGGACGATGCGCGCAGCTCAGGGAATAATGCTTGACGCCCCGAATGCGAAACTGTATCGTTCCTGAAAACGAAAATATTTTCGCATAATCGAAACGACGCAAGTATACTTGCAATGCATCTGAGGAGGTAGTCGATTTTGATTTCCCAACAAACTCTGGATCATGCGCGGCCCAGCCGCACCCGTGTCGACAAACCGGAGTTTGCCGGCTTCAAGACCGAGCTCATCAACCCAGAGCTGGTCTCGACCACACCGCGGCCCCAGGCCTTTCTGGTCGAGCAGACGTCCAACTGGACGCTGCCCACCCACTTTCACGAAGAACACCAATTCCAGGTTTTCGTGGCGGGCGGCGGCTTCCTTGGCAAACACCCGATCGAGCACCTGGCGGTTCATTACGCGTCGCCGCACTCGGCCTACGGCCCATTGATTTCGGGCGAAGAAGGCATTTCCTATTTCACCTTGCGCGCCGTTGGCGACGTCGGCGCCTGGTACATGCCTGAGCAGCGCGCGCATTTGCAGCTTCGCATCCCCAAGCGGCAAGCCCATGGTGCACCGAGCACGCACATGACGGACGAAGAGTTGCGGGCGCTCACCCAGGCCCAGGAGGAAACCTTGATCCCTGCGGAAGAAAGCGGACTCGCGGCCTGGATGGTACGAGTGCCCGCGGGGCAAACCATCGCACCGCCAACGACGCAACACGCGGGCGGCGGCCGCTTCTACGTGGTCACTCAGGGCTCACTCTTGCGCGGGCAGGAAGAGTTGCTCGGGCTGGCGACCGTGTTCGTCTCAAACGACGACAAAATCGAGCTGCAGGCCGGCCCCAATGGGCTGCAAGTCATTATTCTGCAGTATCCTCTGGCCGGCGCGAGCTCCTTCATCGAAGCACAGAAGCGCAATCAAACTGGCCAGAGCGCGTGAGATTTTCTTTCACGCGGCCCCGGCCGTTCCTTTCAACTTCCATCCCGCAATGAGTCCTGACCGCTACCTGCGCACCTTCGATCTTCTTGATCTGCTGGTTCAACACAAAGATGGCCTGCGCCTGACAGAGATCAAGGAAGCGCTTGACCTGCCGGTCAGCAGCGTCCACAACATGCTCCAGACCATGGTGACGGCCGACGTCGCCACCGTGAGTGAGGACCTGCGCTATTTTGTCGGCCCACGCGCGATTCAGCTCGCACTGCGCACGCTGCAGTCGCTGGACATCCGCACCATCGCACGGCGCTATCTGCAAGAACTGGCCAAGACCATTGGAGACGATGTGTACTTCGCCATGCGAGTGGGCAGGCGCGTCTTCTACGCCGACCGTTGCCTGGGTACGCAGCGCGTTTCGCTCGACATCCGGCTGGGCGAACCGCTCTTTCTGCACAGCACGGCCACCGGCAAGCTGTTCGCCGCCTTCGACAGCAAGCTGGCAGCTCAGGCTCTGTCTGGACGACTGACCAAGCTCACACCCATGACATTGACCAATGCGGATGACCTCAAGCAAGAATTCGAGCACATCCGCGAGCTCGGCTATGCCAAGAGCGCGCAAGAATCTGTGGAAGGCATCGTCGGTTATGCGGTTCCCATCCGCGATGCGTCGGGCCAGATCGCCGCAGCCATCCATGCATCGGTGCTGGGCAACCGCGCCACCAAGTCGCATGAACGCAAGCTGCTCAGCGCGGCGCATGAATGCGCCGAGCAGATCGAAAGGCAGTTGGGCAACTTCGGCCGCACAGGCGGGTCGCGCGCCGGGCGTGACGAGTCGGCACCGACCACGAAGGCAGTGCGCGCAGCATGAGCACCGCTGAAAAAACGACGCCCGCAACAGCGGCTGCGTCGCCTCGGGCCAAGCCTGCCACTGCGTTGGGTGGCCTCGAGATCCTCGATGCCAGCCGGCTGCTGCGCGCGGCAGTTCGAACAACTCGACGAGCTGTTCGCACAGCGCGCCCGCGCTGACACCGCATCTCAAACTCAAAGGAGCAGTCAATGAATGACGCCAGGCAACCCCAGTCCCAGACTCGCGCGCAAGCGCCCTCCCTCACTCGCCGTGTCGCAAGCATGGGCCTGCTGATGGGCGCACTCGCATTCGGTGGTGCCACGCAGGCGCAGGCGCAGACCTATCCAGACAAGCCGGTGCGCCTGGTGGTGGGCTTCGCTCCCGGCGGCTCGGACATCTCCGCGCGCATCGTGGCGCAAAAGCTCTCGGTGCTGTGGGGCCACCAAGTCATCGTGGACAACCGCGCTGGCGCAGCGGGCAACATCGGCGCGGACTTGGTCTCACGGGCCGCGCCGGACGGCTACACATTGCTCTTGTGCGTCAACTCCTACACCATCAACACCAGCGTCTACCGCAACCTCTCGTGGGATCTGCTGCGCGACTTCGCACCGGTGGGCCTCTATGCCGCCTCACCGCTGGTGGTGGTGGTCAACGACAAGATGCCGGCGCGCAACTTCAACGAGCTGCTCGCCTACGCCAGGGCCAACCCCGGCAAACTGAACTACGGCTCTGCCGGCACCGGCACCGCGCCGCATCTGGCGGTGGAGTTGTTCGCCCAGAAGACCAACCTGAGCATGACGCACATCCCCTACAAGGGCTCGGCCCCTTCGGTCACCGCGCTGCTGGCCAACGAAGTGCAGTTTGCCTTCGGCGCGCTCTCGGCCTTCGACGCATTCATCAAGGCCGGCCGCCTGCGCCCGCTGGCGGTGACCACGGCCACACGCTATTCCCGGCTGCCCGATACTCCCACTGTCAGAGAAGTCAGCGGCATTGCCGACTTCGACGTGGACATCTGGTATGGCCTGCTGGCCCCAGCCAAGACGCCCTCTGCCATCATTCGCAAGCTCAGTGAAGACCTGAAGAAAGTGCTGGCCGACCCTGACACGCAGAACAAGCTGCGGGAGGCGGGCGTCGAGCCCGCCTACATGGACCCGCAGCAACTGGGCGACCTGATGAAGCGCGACGTCGAGCGCTGGCGCGATGTCGCAACCCGCCTGAAGATCACGCTGGACTGAACTGGACGAGCGCAATGGAAACACCTGTGCAAATTGGGGACGCAGGTTTGTCCTTCGTCGGCACTGATCTTCACCGGCCAGAGTGCGTGCTGGCCACCGCATCGGGCAGGCTGTTTGTCTCCGACCGCCGCGGCGGCGTGACGGTGATAGAGCCTGATGGTCACCAGCACAGACTGGGCACCTCCAGCCTGATGCCCAACGGCATTGCGCTGCAACGCGACGGCAGCTTCCTGGTGGCCAACCTCTCGCCAGAAGGCGGCGTCTGGCGCATTGGCACCGACGGCACAGTGCTGCCCTGGCTCATGGAAGTGGACGGCGTGAAGCTGCCCGGCGTGAACTTCCTGCAGAGCGACGCCGAAGGCCGCACCTGGATCGGCGTGAGTGCCACGCACACCGGCGACCACTACCCCATCGACGACGCCACTGGCTACATCATTCTTCATCACCAGGGCGCCAGCCGTGTCATCGCCGATGGTCTGCGCTACACCAATGAATTCCGCATGAGCGCGGATGGCCGCTTCATGTATGTGGTGGAGACCTTCGGTCGCCGGCTATCGCGCTTTCGGATCGCATCCGATGGCCGCCTGATCGAGCGCGCCACGGTGGCCGAGTTCGACGCGGGCGACATCCCCGACGGCATGGCGCTTGATGTGGAAGGCGGCGCATGGGTGGTTTGCGTAGTCAGCAACCGCGTCTACCGCATCACCCCGGACGGCAAGCGCCACACGCTGATCGACGACTCCGACCCAGCGACCCTTGAACGGATCGAGGCCGCCTACGTCTCGCGCACCCTCACACGCCCCATGCTTTCCGCCGCCAGCGGCCGCCGGCTGAAGAACATCACCAGCATCGCGTTCGGTGGGCCTGACATGCGCACCGCGTGGATGGGCTGCCTGGGAGGCAACACACTCACCCGCTTTCGCTCGCCCGTGGCGGGCCTCAAGCCCGCGCACTGGCACTGGGCCTGACGGCCTTGATCGCACGGAGGTCGGCGCAGGCCACCTCTTCCATTGAGATTCGATTGAGATTCGATTGAAGAAAGCACTATGCGCCTCGAATCTTGTCTGATATACTTTTTCGATTGTTTGGATTATTGTTCGAGTTTTCGAATTTGATCCGAACAAGAAGTCTTCCAGGTTCCGACAACGGCGATGCGCGGGCAGCGTGCATCGCCCACTTTTGCAAGGACGAATATGGGCAATCAAATCAAGGTGGGAGTCATCGGCAGCGCCGTGCTGGCGCCCCGCCACCCAAAGAACATGTCGCTCGAGGAATCGATGCATGCGGTCACGCATGCGGCGCTTCGCGACGCCGGCATCGGGATCGAGGACATTGACGGCATCGTCGTGGCATCGTGCGACCAGCTCGATGGTCGCGCCATCGCCATCATGATGGCGTCTGGCTCGGTCGGCGGGGTGGGTCGAGACCTGCTGTCCACGCCGTCGAGCGCCGAACATGCCTTCGTACTGGGCGCACTGCGCGTGCGCTCTGGGATGTACCGCACTCAGCTGGTGGTCTCCTGGAACGCCATGGAAACCGACGACATCATCGACACCCAGCGCCTGGGCACCGATCCCTACTTCCACCGCGCGCTTCCGCTCGACGACCTGTCGTCGCACGCCTTGCAGGCCAATGCGCTGGAGGCGAAGGTTCCCGGTCTGCGCGAAGCCGCAGTGACGGTGACCGAGACCAACCGCCGTCATGGCTCCATGGCCTATCCCGATTACTCGCCTGCCCCGCGCGAGCGTGTGCAAATCGAGGGCGGAAAAATGCTCCGATGGCCGCTCACAGAAGGCATGGTGTCAGCACCGGTTCTGGGGCTGGTTGCCATGGTGCTGGCCAGCGACGACTGGATCGCCGAGCACAAGGACAAGAACCTCAAGACCGCCTGGGTGCATGGCATGGGCTGGGCCACCGAGACTGGATTCCTGGGCGACCGCGACCTGTCCACCCTGCCCTCGCTAAGAGCTGCGACAGAGCAGGCCTACCGTGAATCGGGCACCGACCTGGCCAAGCCCGACTTCGATCTGGCCGAAGTGGCCGATGCCACTCCCTACCAGCAGTTGGTTGCCCTGGAAGGTCTGGGCCTGTGCCCACGCGAGCGCTGGACGCAGGCCACCGCCAGCGGCCAGTTCTCCAAGGAAGGCGAAACACCCGTGAACCTGTCGGGCGGTGCGCTCTCGTTCAACCCGGTCTTTTGCTCCGGTCTGATGCGCATTGCCGAGGCCGCCAACCAGACGCGCGGCTGCGCTGGGGCGCACCAGAGAGCAGTTGTTCGCAAGGCCGTGGCGCATGGAGCGAGCGGCTTCGCAATGCAGTACAACACCGTGGTCGTATTCGGCCGCGAACCCATGGAGACCGCGCAATGAAAAAGATACCCCGCGTCGGCATCATCGGAATCGGCCAGTCTAATTTCACCGCCCGCCGGCCCGACGCCAACTATCCAGAGCTCGTCCGTGAGGCCGTCAGGCTCGCCATGGCCGATGCCAAGAGAGAACTCAGCGACATCGAAGCCGTTGTCTATTCGCTCGCTCCTGATGCCCTGCTGGGCATCGGCAATGCCGAACGCCTTGGCGTGGACGCCGTGGGCGCGCGCAGCAAACGCTTCATGCGTATCAACACCGGCGGGGCCACTGGCCTTTCCGCGCTGGCAGCCGCGCATTCCCACATTCTGGCCGGCGCATGCGACCTGGTGCTGGTGGCCGGTGCCGACAAGGTGGGCGAATGCGGCGATTCCCAGACCATTCTGAACAAGATCTGGGACCCGACCTACGAGCGCTCACTGCCTCTGGGCACTATCACCATGCTGGCCATGTCGGGCATCCGCTACATGCACAAGTACGGCATGACGCAGGAAGACATGGCGCGCGTGGTGGTAAAGAACCGCGAACACGCCGCGCTCAATCCGCATGCGCACCTGCGTGAGCGCACCACGATCGAGGAGGTGATGAACTCACGCATGATCTCCTGGCCAATCAAGCTGTTCGATGCCTGCCCTCAGTCCAGTGGCGGCTGCGCGATGGTGCTCGCCTCCGAAGACTACATCCGCCGCAACCAGCTCGAAGCAGTGTGGATCACCGGCGTGGCGCACAGCTCGGAGAGCTATTTCATCGGCGACCGCATGGGCAACAAATTTACCGCTGACCATGCCGACGCACAGGCGCTGGGCGAAGCCATCCACCGCGCCTACAAGATGTCTGGCATCACCGATCCGGTCAAGCAGATCGATGCTGCCGAACTCTACGCCCCCTTTAGCAACACTGAATTCCACTCGATCGAGGCAGCCGGTCTCGCGCCCCTGGGCCAGTCTCCCGCCATGCTGCGCGAAGGCTATTTCAAGCTGGGCGGCCAAAATCCGGTGAACGCGTCGGGCGGCGTGCTGTGTGCCAACGCGATCGCCATCACCGCAATGGTCCGAGTGGCCGAAGCCGCCCTGCAGGTCTGGGGCCGCGCGGGCGATCACCAGGTCAAAGGGGCCAAACGCGCGGTTGCCTCTGGCAACGGCGGCGACCACCAACTCTTCGGCGCCATGGTCGTCGAGGCTTGAACAAGACTTTCACCGGAACAAAGGAAATCAAAATGGAACTGATGACACGCACCGAACAGTGGAACATCACTTATAAGCACGCTCTGGGCGAGACCGCCAGCTGGTTCTTCGAGCAGATTCGCGACAACAAGAAGATCTATGGCCGCCGCGACCCGAAATCGGACCGCGTACTGGTGCCGCCGCGAGCTTTCTCCGACGAGACGTTGGAGCCCACCAAAGAGTGGGTGGAAGTCGGCCCCGAAGGCGTGATCGAATGCTTCACCATCGTCTACGCCGCATTCAAGGACCTGCCTGATCCACCGTACGCCTTCGGCTACGTGCACCTCAAAGGCGCGGATACTGCCATTGGCGGCTACTTCAAGGGCCTTGACCTGAGCGACGGTGCTGCGGCAGCGGCCAAGCTCGCCGTGGGCACCAAGGTCATCACCCGCTTCGCCGAGAAGCGCACCGGCGACGTGCTGGACTTCTGGTTCGAACTGGCCAACTAGAAACAGCCAGCCCCCTGCAGCCCCTCGGCGTCGCGGCATACCATGTGCCCTGACGCCGATGGTCCGTTCACAGTCAGTCAACATAGTGGAGAAGTGCAACATGTCCTCGACAAGCCCCAGCCTTTTGAATCGTCGCCAGCTCATTCAGAGTGCAGCGGCAGCCGCATCCGGCATCGCGCTGGGCTCAGGCCCGGCATTCGCACAAAGCTCCGATGCCCCGATGAGGCTCGCAGTTGGCTTTCCCCCGGGCGGTGCGGGCGACCTCTTCGCGCGCATTCTGGCCGATGGTCTGCGCGAAGAGCTGGGCGGGCGGACGGTGTTGGTCGAGAACAAGCCCGGCGGCGGTGGCCTGACCGTGGCCACTGGGTTCTTGCGCGCGCCCAAGGATGGCACGCAGTTGATGGTGGCCACAGGCTCCACCGCCATATCCGCACCCATCTCGCGCGCCAAGCCGCCCTACAACGCCGTCGAAGATTTCCAGTGGATCGCACTGCTGTCGAACGCGCCATTCGTGATTGCCGTCAACCCGGCGTTGCCGGTCACTGACCTCAAAGGCCTGGTCGCGTACTGCAAGGCGCGGCCGCACAATTTGTCCTACGGGCATGCTGGCCTGGGCACCACGGTGCACCTGGCGGCCGAGCTGTTCAAAGACCGCGCGGGCATCGATGTGGTGGACATCGCCTACGCGGGCAGTGGCCCGGCCATCACCGACACCATTGCCGGCAATGTGCAGTTCATCGTCGAGACCTCCGGCACACTGCTGCCACACCACAAGTCAGGCAAGCTGCGCATCATCAGCGCCATGGCGGAGGCACGTGAGAAGATCGCGCCAGAGATCCCTACCTCTCGCGAAGAAGGCTATGACCTCATCGCCGGCACCTGCAATCTGCTGGCCGCCCCCCTTGGTACGCCGCGCGAAATCGTTGAGCCAATCGCCCGCGCTGTCAATCGCGTGATGCTGCGGCCAGCCATTCAGGAGCGCCTGGCCGTGCTGGGTATCGTGCCCATCACCAACTCCAATCCGGCGCAAGCGCGTGCGTTCGTCACCAGTGAAGTGGCCCGCTGGTCCGCCGTTGTCAAGAAGCTGGGAATCGCACTTTAATGGGTGCTGGTCCCATCAGTCAGACCCGTCAGACCGGTCAGGCCGAACCATCAGAGCAGGCCGAATTGTCGGCCGTGCATGCTCTCCTCAACCCCGGTAGCATCGCACTCATAGGCGCCTCCGACAAGTCGCGATGGTCGGGCAATGTCTTTGGCAATTTGCAAGGCGGGGGCTTTCCCGGCCAACTGCACATGGTCAATCCGCGCGGTGCCATGGCCCATGGCCAGCAATGCGCCAAGACCTGCACGCAAGTGGGCGCACCGATTGACCTGGGCCTGATCATGGCGCCGGGCGGCGCGGTGGCCGATGCGGTGGCTGACTTGGCCGCTGCCGGCGGGCGATCGGCCGTCATCCTGACCGCCGGCTTCGCTGAGACAGGAGGCGAAGGCTGCGCCTTGCAAGAGAGCGTGCGCGCTGTCGCAGCCGCCCACGGCGTGCGCTTGCTCGGGCCAAATTGCCTGGGCTATGTCAATTTCACCAACCGCTCCTATGTATGGACCTCGCCCGTCAAGGCGCCGTCGCGCGACCACGGCGTGGCCATCGTGTCGCAAAGCGGTGCCACCGCACAGTTTCTCTCCTACCTTGCCTGGGCACAGGACGTGGGCCTGTCCCACCTGATCTCCACCGGCAATGAGGCCGACCTGGACAGCACCAGTTTTGTGGACTACTTGCTGGACGTGCCCCAGGCCCGCGCCATCGCGCTCTTCGCCGAAACATTCCGCAACCCGGCGCGCTTCCTGCGCGTGGCCGAGCGTGCGCTTCGCATTGGCAAGCCCCTGGTCGTGCTCAAGATGGGCGCCAGCGAGGTCACCGCAAAATCAGCGATGGCACACACAGGCTCACTGGTGGGCGACGACCGCGTGTTCGACGGCATCTGCGAGCAATACGGCATCATCCGCGCGCGTTCGATGGAAGAGCTGCTGGCCACCGCCGATGTGCTCTCGCGCACCGGCGTGCTGCGCCCAGGTGGCTTGGGCGTGGCTACCAACTCTGGCGGCATCGGCGAGATCGCCGCCGACACCGCGCACCTGCGCGGCATCTTCGTGCCGCCGCTGGAAGGCGAAGCACTGGAGGCCATGCGCCTGACAATTCCGGACACAGCCACACCACACAACCCGATTGACCTGACCGGCTCGGTCACCCCAGAGCAATGCGAAGGCGCAGTGCTGGCCCTGGCCAAGATGCCCGATTGCGCCGTGGTGCTGTGCCCCTGGTACGACATACCCAACGCACCCGATGAAATGAGCGAGCGGCTCACCGCCTTGCACCACCACCTGGCCGCCGGCATGGCTGCCATACCCGTACCCGGCATGCTGGTGAGCTACACCAGCACTGTGGTCAACGAGATGGCGCGGGGCATTGTGCGAGAGACCGGCGCCAACTATCTGGCCTGCGGCCTCGATCGCGCAGTGGCCGCAATTGCCGGCGCTTTCAAATGGTCCGAGCGCTACCGCGCACAGTTGGAAGTGAAGGCGTCACCCACAGTGCAATTCAGCGTGACCACCGAACGCCCGCGTTCAGAACGCGATGCTCTGGACTACCTGGCCCGCCACGGCGTACCCGTCGTTCCCGCTTCTGTCGTCACCAATGCAGATCAGGCCGTGGACGCAGCGCGCGCACTGGCCTGCCCGGTCGTCATCAAGGTGGCTTCGCCGGACATCGCGCACAAGAGCGACATCGGCGGCGTGCTCCTCAATCTGCAAGGCGATGAGGCCGTACGCGCGGGCTTCAAGCAGGTTATGGATGCCGCCCGCGAGCGCTGCCCCACCGCACGCCTGGACGGGGCCATCGTCGCGCCCATGCGCGGGCGCGGCATCGAATTGTTCGTCGGCTTCTCGCGCGACCCACAGTGGGGCCCCATCCTCGCGGTGGGCCTGGGCGGGGTTTGGGTGGAAGTGCTGCAAGATGTGGCGCTGCGACCGCTGCCGGTGAGCGCAGCCGAGGTCAAGCACATGCTGGGCGGCCTGCGTGGCGCCAAGCTGCTGGCCGGCCAGCGCGGTGTGCCTGCGGCCGACATGGATGCGGTGGCTTGCGTCATCGCCAACATCGGCGATGCCATACTCTCGCTAGGCCCTGATCTGGCCGAACTCGACGTCAACCCGCTGTGGGTCTGCGGCAGTCAGATTGAAGCGCTTGACGCGCTCTTTGTCTGGCAGGGCGATGCACCTTCGCCCACACACTGAAACCCGAACCAAGGAACCTGCTATGCGCACCCCTCTCTGTGAAAAGCTCGGCTGCGAACTACCCATCTTCGCTTTCTCCCACTGCCGTGATGTGGTGGTGGAGGTCACCAAAGCAGGCGGCTTTGGTGTGCTGGGCGCGTCCACCTTTTCGCCAGAGCAGCTTGAGGCCGAGCTGCGCTGGATCGACCAGCACGTGGAAGGCAAGCCGTACGGCGTGGATGTGATCATCCCCACCGCCTACGACAAGGAAGCCGAAACCACCACCGAAGATCTCGACTCGCTGATTCCCAAGGAACACCGCGAGTTCATGGACAACTTCCTGGAGAAGGAAGGCGTGCCGCCGCTGCCCGATGGCGAGCGCGAGCGCATTCACCGCGAGATCATCGAAGGGCGCGGCAACATGACGCCCGACGGCGCGCGGCGGCTGCTGGCCGTGACGCTTGCCCACCCCCAGGTCAAGATGGTGGTGAGCGCGCTGGGCTCGCCACCGCCTGATGTGATGGCGCAATTGCGCGAGCACAAGGTCGTGATAGGCGCCATGTGCGGCAAGGCCGAGCATGCGGCCCGCCACATGAAGGCCGGCGTTGACGTGATCGTGGCGCAAGGCACCGAAGCAGGCGGACACACCGGCGAGATTGCCACCATGGTGCTGGTGCCGCAGGTGGTGCAGGCTTGTGGTGACGGCGTGGCCGTGCTGGCCGCCGGCGGCATCGCCCATGGCAGCCAGATTGCCGCGTCGCTGGCGCTGGGCGCGCAAGGCGTGTGGTGCGGCACCGTGTGGCTGGGCACGCGCGAGAGCGAGCTCGACGCCTTCGAGAAAGAAGTGCTGTTCGCCACCCGCACCGAAGACGCGGTGCGCCGCAAGGCCCGCACTGGCAAGACAGTGCGCATGATCAAGAGCCGCTTGTCCGAGGCCTGGGAACAGCCCGGCGCACCCAAGTACCTGCCCACGCCGCTGCAGGGCATTCTGTACAACGAGGCGCATGCGCGCGTGGTGCGCGCCAAGCGCAAAGACCTCTACTCCTTCCCGGCCGGGCAAGTGGTAGGCATGATCAAAGAGGAAACCTCCGTGCGCGATGTGATGTACCGCATGCAGATGGAATACCTCGAAGCCATTGAACGACTCAACAAACTCACACCCACCTGAACCCGAAGGAGCAAGCAACATGACAAAAGAAGTTCTGGTCGAACACATCGACGGCCTGGTGATCATCACCATCAACCGGCCCGAGCAACGCAATGCGGTCAACCGCGCCGTCTCCTACGGCGTGTGCGAAGCGGTTGACGAACTCGACCGCAACCCCGATCTGCGGGTGGGCATTCTCACTGGCGCGGGCGGCACCTTCTGCGCCGGCATGGACTTGAAGGCTTTTCTGCGCGGTGAAGTCACTCGCGTGGAAGGCCGCGGCATCCTGGGCATCGCGATCACGCCCCCGAAGAAGCCGCTGATCGCCGCCGTTGAAGGGTACGCACTGGCCGGCGGCTGTGAATCGATGCTGGCCTGCGACCTGGTGGTGGCCGCGCGCAACGCCAGCTTCGGCCTGCCCGAAGTCAAGCGCGGCCTGGCCGCCGCCGCCGGCGGCCTGATGCGCCTGCCGCGCCTGATACCGCAACGCATCGCCATGGAAATCGCACTGACCGGCGACATGGTCTCAGCCGAGCGCATGTACAGCTACGGCCTGATCAACACGCTCACCGAGCCGGGCCAGGCCCTTGAAGAAGCCAAGAAGCTCGCCCGCCGCATCATGGCCAATGCGCCGATGGCAGTGGCCGCCAGCAAACGCGTGATCATCGAGCAACGCGACTGGCCCATCGCCGAGATGTTCGCCAAGCAAGAGACCATCACCGGGCATCTGCTGGCCTCAGAAGATGCGCGCGAGGGTGCTACCGCATTTGCCGAGAAGCGTGCGGCGGTCTGGAAGGGCAAGTAAGCGATAGAGACGAGAGCCTCAGCGCCTGCGCCGCTGGTGGTGATGTGGGTCAATGCCAGGTGAACAATGCGGGAGATGTTTGACCCAACGCAAACCGCTCAGCACTGGCTCGGGCAACCTGTAGCCATGAGGCGCAATAGAACGAATGGCCGCCCATCTGACCTGGGCCGACCACGCCTGTCAGTTTCACCCACCCCCTGGAGAACCGAATGAAAATGCCTGTGGAGATCCGCTTTCTTGGCCTTGATCCGTCCGAAGCCGTTGCAGCCGCCGTGCGCGAGAAGGCACAGCATGCCGACCGCTTCTGTCCGGGCATCATGGCCTGGCGCGTCAGCATCGAACAGGAAGCCAAGCACCAGCACCAGGGCCGACCCTATGCGGTGCGCATCGATGTGACGGTGATCGGGCATGAGATCGCGGTCAATCATGTGCGCAACGAAGATGTCTATGTGGCGCTGCGCGATGCCTTCGACGCGGCCAAGCGCCAACTGGAAGAATTGGCGCGCAAGCGCCGCGGGCAGGTCAAGACGCATGCCAACTCGCGCCCGGACAGTGCTGTGCCCGAAGAAGACGCACAGCCCTGACTACGAGCTTTGAACGCTTTGTCGAAAGCGTACTAGTGCCCCAACACAGAAGAATCGAAACAGAATGAAAGTGATGGATTCGCGCCCAGGGCTAGGCGCAAACCGCAGACATAGCCATAGCTATGGCGAGGATTTGCAACGACGCCATGGGTGCGAAGACGCACTTTCATGTTTCGATTC
>CANJPU010000034.1 GCA_947476285.1 Comamonadaceae bacterium
ACTGGTTCTCCGTTCGCGCCCTTCACTTTAACGGGGGGGGATGGGGGGGCGAAGCAATATCCAACCACTACTGGCGACCGAGGTGGAACGGCCGGAATCGGCCCGGCAGATGCCAGCCGACCTGGGTAAGGTGGGAGCAGAGCACTTGGGCTCGTGGGTCTTACCAGCAAGTTCGCAGCCGCAACTCCCATCGGCGAGGGTTTGAACGGGGCCAACGGGCCAGCGAAAGCCAAGACGAAGGGACGACCCGTACTTGGATCAGACGCCACCGTGAGATCAGGTTCACCATTGACTTGGTGAGGTGTCCGGGCACCCTTGGGGCGACGGGTTGAGCGAAACAACTGAGTCACTCTGCGAAGTGCAGCACGGCCGATTCCACTTAGACTGGGTTTGGGCATATTGAATCTGAAGCCAGCATGGCTTCTTGGCACAAAGGCGCGAATGCTAAGCGCACCACCACCCCGTGCGGGCCAAAGGCATGAAGCAGCACCATCCATCCACGAGTTGCCGAAAACGCCTGATTCCACACAGCACAAAGGCCGCGACATTCCTGCCGCAGCCTTTGTGATTGAAGAGCGCACTGGCTTTACGAATCGCTGGAAATCTCTTCCGGCTCGGGCTTGGCCCTGCCCTCTTTCTTGGGCAGCGGCTGAATGTCGAGCAACACTTCGGAGGTCTCCACACCCTTTTCGTCCGTCTTCTGTTCGACATCCACCGTGAGGCGCCCGCCGTCGATGAGGCGACCAAACAATAACTCGTCGGCCAGGGCGCGGCGAATGGTGTCCTGAATCAAGCGCTGCATCGGGCGCGCGCCCATCAGCGGGTCAAAGCCCTTCTTGGCCAGGTGCTTGCGCAGCTGGTCGGTGAAGGTGACATCGACTTTCTTTTCGGCAAGCTGCTGTTCAAGCACCAGCAAGAATTTGTCGACCACCCGCAGGATGACGGTTTCGTCCAGCGCCTTGAAGCTGACGGTGGCGTCCAGGCGATTACGGAACTCAGGCGTGAACAGGCGCTTGATGTCGGCCATCTCGTCGCCCTGCTCGCGCACCTGGGTAAAGCCCATCACCGCCTTGTTCATCGTCTCGGCGCCCGCATTGGTCGTCATGATGATGATGATGTTGCGGAAGTCGGCCTTGCGCCCGTTGTTGTCGGTCAGGGTGCCGTGGTCCATGACCTGCAGCAGCACATTGAAAATATCAGGATGGGCCTTCTCGACTTCGTCGAGCAGCAGCACCGCATGCGGCTTCTTGGTAACGGCTTCGGTCAAGAGCCCGCCTTGGTCAAAGCCCACATAGCCCGGAGGCGCGCCGATCAGGCGGCTGACCGCATGGCGCTCCATGTATTCGGACATGTCGAATCGAATGAGCTCAATGCCCATGATGTAGGCAAGCTGCTTGGCGGATTCTGTCTTGCCCACGCCGGTGGGGCCTGAGAACAGGAACGAGCCGATGGGCTTGTCACTGCGGCCCAGACCCGAGCGCGCCATCTTGACGGCGCCAGCCAGAACCTCAAGTGCTTTGTCCTGGCCGAAGACCACGCTCTTCAAATCGCGCTCAAG
This sequence comes from Comamonadaceae bacterium, assembly GCA_947476285.1. Taxonomy (GTDB): domain Bacteria; phylum Pseudomonadota; class Gammaproteobacteria; order Burkholderiales; family Burkholderiaceae_C; genus Ramlibacter. Next base: position 1,559 of record CANJPU010000034.1, read on the forward strand.
GGTTTGCAGCTTGCCGCGGTCGTCATTGGACACGTTGGCCGGCGGAATGCGCGCGATCTTGGCGACGATTTCTTCGACCTCGGTCTTGGAGATGGTCTTTTTGCGTTTGTTGGCGGGCAGGATGCGCTGGGCAGCGCCGGCCTCATCGATCACGTCGATGGCTTTGTCAGGCAAGTGCCGATCATTGATGTACTTGGCCGACAACTCGGCTGCCGCCTGCAGCGCGTTGGCCGCGTACTTGACGCTGTGGTGCTCTTCGAAGCGCGACTTCAGGCCCTTCAATATCTCAATCGTCTCGGCCACGCTGGGCTCGACCACATCCACCTTCTGGAAACGCCGCGACAGGGCCGCGTCTTTCTCGAAGATGCCACGGTATTCGGTGAAGGTGGTGGCGCCGATGCACTTGAGCACGCCTGAGCTCAGGGCAGGCTTGAGCAAATTGGACGCATCGAGCGTGCCGCCAGATGCAGCCCCCGCACCGATGAGGGTGTGAATCTCGTCGATGAAGAGAATGGCGTTGGGCTTGTCCTTGAGTGACTTGAGCACGCCCTTGAGGCGCTGCTCGAAATCGCCTCGGTACTTGGTGCCAGCCAGCAGCGCGCCCATGTCCAGCGAATAGACGCTGGAATCGGCCAGGATGTCGGGCACTTCCTTCTGGGTGATGCGCCAGGCCAGCCCCTCGGCAATGGCGGTCTTGCCCACGCCGGCCTCGCCCACCAGTAGCGGGTTGTTCTTGCGGCGGCGGCAGAGAATCTGAATGACGCGCTCGACTTCGTATTCGCGGCCAATCAGTGGATCAATCTTGCCGTCTTTGGCCGCCTGGTTCAGGTTCTGGGTGAACTGCTCCAGTGGAGAGGATTTTTCGTTTTTCTCGGTGGCTTCCTCGGCTTCGCTGGGGCCTGGTTCGCTGCCCTTGGCGGGCTCGGGCGGGTCGCTCTTCTTGATGCCGTGCGCGATGAAGTTGACCACGTCGAGCCGGGTGACGCCCTGCTGATGCAGGTAGTACACAGCGTGCGAGTCTTTTTCGCCAAAGATGGCGACCAGCACGTTGGCGCCGGTGACTTCCTTCTTGCCATTGCCAGTGGACTGCACATGCATGATGGCGCGCTGAATCACGCGCTGGAAGCCCAAAGTGGGCTGTGTATCCACATCGTCGGTGCCGGCCACTTGCGGGGTGTTGTCCTTGATGAAGTTGGTCAATGACTTGCGAAGATCATCGATGTTGGCCGAGCATGCGCGCAGCACTTCGGCCGCGCTGGGGTTGTCCAGCAAGGCAAGCAGCAAGTGCTCCACGGTGATGAACTCGTGGCGCTGCTGACGCGCCTCCACAAAAGCCATGTGGAGGCTGACTTCCAATTCCTGGGCAATCATGTGATTTCCTTTGCCTTTGCTGGCTTACTTTGCTGGCTGACTTTGCTGGCTTAGCTACTGACGTACTGAGTTTATATCGCCTAATTTGCTTCGATTGCGCTTCACTCAATCGGTTCACTCACACATTGAAGGGGATGTCCCGCCTGTCGGGCAGCGTCCTGGACCTGGTCCACCTTGGTGGCCGCCACATCTCTTGAATAAACGCCGCAGATGGCTTTGCCGTCTAAATGGATCTTCAACATGATCTGGGTGGCGGTTTCACGGTCTTTGTTGAAAAATTCTTGTATGACCACCACAACGAATTCCATGGGCGTGTAGTCGTCATTGAGCATCACGACCTGGTACATCTGAGGCGGCTTGGTCTTCTGGGTGCGCCGCTCGAGCACCACCGATCCACCGTCGTCAGCCTTGGGCCGCGTCTTGGGCGCGACCGGCACGGGGATTGGAGTTTTGCTTGCCATGAAGATCATTCTATCGAGCGGCCTTTCTCTCTACAGCCTCAGTCTGAATTGGTGGCGGATTCGTCACATTCAAGCGACATGATGACATGCGCCGGCGCATTTTTTGTGCGGCCCTGCATGCCGACAACACGATGGTGGCTGAAAAGAGCCATGCAGCACTTTTGTAGGTGAAAATATTGACAAGCTGTACTGTAATGCCTGAAACTGTGAATCAGCCAGAGGTATTACAAGGAGCCGAATAAATGCCCACAGGTACAGTCAAATGGTTCAATGACGCCAAGGGTTTTGGGTTTATTCAGCCCGACGGTGGCGGCGCAGATGTCTTCGCGCATTTCTCCGCCATTGCCATGGATGGATTCAAGACCCTTAAACAAGGCTCACGGGTGAGCTTTGAGCTGACCGAGGGTCCCAAGGGCCAGCTCGCGCAGAACATCCAGGCGGATGCCTCGGCACAAGATGCCGACTCGCCACAAATCAATTCCAACGCCCCAAGACAGCCAAGGCAAACCACCGTAGTTGCGCCGCAGTTCCGGGTGGGCGGGCATGCTCAGACCTCCTGAGCCGCAGAGTAAACCGCCGCACCGGTTCAATGCCTTGCCGACATCGCAAGTCGGTCCAGTTCCTTTTTGACCACGGAGTAGCACTCGCACGCACGCGTTTCCAGGCCAGACCGGTCCAGCACGTTCAGGTGGCCTCGGCGGTACCTTATGTATCCGGCCTGCTGCAATTTCCCTGCGGCCACGGTAATGCCTTCCCGGCGCACGCCAAGCACGCCGGCCATCAGCTCCTGGGTCAAGACCAGCTCTCCCGAGCTCATGCGGTCCAGCGTCATCAACAGCCAGCGGCACACCTGCTGCTCCACTGAATGGTGCCGATTGCACACCGCGGTTTGCGCGATTTGAGTAATCATTGCCTGCACGTAGACCAGAAGCACACGCTGCATTGACTCGTGCCGATCAAACTCCTGCTTCATCACACGGCGTGCAAGGCGGTATGCGTGGCCCGCCGTGTGCACGACCGCAGAGCTCGGTGTCGTGTCGCCACCCATGAACAATGAAATTCCCACAACGCCCTCGTTGCCAACGCCAGACGTCTCGCAGGTGGCGCCAGACTCGGTCACATAGTGCAGAGATACGATTGCAGTGGTTGGAAAGTAGGCGTGCTGCAGATGCCCACCAGGCTCATAGAGCACATCGCCCAGCCTCATCGGCACCAGTTCCAACTGCGCAAGCAATGGCTCGATGGCTGCGCTGGGCAACTCGGCGAGCAGGCGATTTTGTCGCGGGCTGTGTTGGAGCATCAGGAGCCAGCTTCTTGGGCGGCAGGGCCCGCGTTAACTTCCACACCGACACCACGATAACCGGTAAAGCGGCAGGACTCATTGAACATCGGCTCGCCGCTGACCCGGAAATGCTTGCGCGCCCCGCTGGCGTCGGTTCGGGTGAAAGGAAAGTCAAGGAAGGGTTGCCGCGCAGCTATTTTGGCTCTGAGCTGTTCGCGCTGTGCATCGTCCCAGTCCGCAGCCTCGTCGCCACCCGCAGGACTCAAGAAGGCTTCCATGCCAAACCCCAGCGTCTCGAACACCGGACCGGAAATATTCGTAAAGTCCCCACTCGCGTTCTGCTCCCAATGCCAGTCAGAGGCCAGTTCGGTCAGGCGTCGAAAGCGCTCTTCGCTTTCCCGAAGTTCAGCCGTGCGTTCGCGGACAGTCTGCTCCAGCACCTCGTTGTAGTTCGCGAGCTTCTTGTACAAGAGCCTCACTTCAAGCATGTTATGAATGCGTGTTTTTACTTCGAGCAAGTCAAAGGGCTTGCTGATGAAGTCCTTGGCGCCGGCCTGCAAGGCGCGCAGTTTGTGACCGGGTTGCGCTGTGAGCACAATGACAGGCAGATAGCTGTCTTGGCCGCCCGCGTTCAGGGCCTCCATCACTTCAAAGCCATCCATGCCCGGCATCTGAAGGTCCAGCAGGATCAAGTCGTGATGGTTGTCTCGGTGCAGTGAAGAGACGTCTTCAGGCTTCATCGTCGAGGCCACGTTGGTGTAGCCTGCATCGTGCAACAGGCGTTCGAGCAGCTTCACATTGCTGTCCTGGTCATCGACGATCAGGATGCTAGCGGCAAGAATCTCGGCGGCAGTAATCATGATTCGGGCTCCTGTGCAGGCTCAACAGTCGTCGCAGCTCCACGAACGCTCAGCGCTGCGTCAAGCGTGTCCATGAACTCGTCGATCTTGATGGGTTTGGTCAGGTAGCGGAAGAATCCCGCACTCAGACCTTTTACGATGTCGTGAGGCATCGCATTGGCGCTGAGTGCAACCACGGGGATATGCGCGGTCGCCGGGTCGTCGGCAAGAATCCGCATCGCCTCAATACCGCTGATGCCGGGCAGGTTGATGTCCATCAAGATGACATCGGGTCGCACATTGCGGGCAATCTCGATTCCGCGCGAGCCGTTGATCGCCGTCAGCAGGCAGATGTCTGGGCGGCGCAAGATGAGTCTTTCTACCAGCATCAGGTTGGCCGGGTTGTCCTCGACATAGAGCAAGGTTCGCTGGCCTCTGCGCTGCTGTCTGGGGGCAGGGCCTGGAGCTGCGATGTCGTCCTCGCTGGCGATCAATTCGGGTGGCTCCGCTGCGTCGAACTCGATCCAGAACACGCTGCCCACGCCGACTGTGCTTTCCACGCCGATCGAGCCCCGCATCGACTCGACCAGGCGCTTGCTCACCACCAGCCCGATGCCAGTGCCTTGTTCGGAACCGGCCTCTTGTCCAAGGCGGTTGAAGGGCTGGAACAGTTGCGCCAGGTGTTGCGCCGACAGTCCATGGCCCGTGTCGCGAAAACTGACGCGAACCCGCTGCGGCGTGCTGGCGTCACAGCTCACCTCGACGCTCCCATTGACGCGGTTGTATTTGATGGCGTTGGACAGCAAGTTGATGATGACTTGCTTGGCCCGCGTGCGGTCGGCCTTGACGTAGTGAGGGTCACTGGACACATGGAAGTACATCCGGACACCGCTCTTTTTCGCCTGCGGCTCGATCATGGCCTGGCAATCCCCCAGCACTTCGGTCAGCGACATGATTTCGGCGGAGAGCGAGAGCTTGCCTGACTCGATCAAGGAGAGATCGAGGATGCCGTTGATCAGGTCCAGCAGGTACCAGCCCGCCTGAAGAATCTGATCGATGCTTTCTTTCTGGCTCGGGCTCGGAAGCGGCGGACCTGCCTCCATCAACTGCCCAAAGCCGAGAATGGCGTTGAGCGGGGAGCGCAACTCGTGGCTCATGCTGGAGAGGAAATCGGACTTGGCAAGATTGGCCTTCTCGGCCGCCGATTTGGCCCCCTCCAGGGCGATATTGGTTTCCCGCAGCGCGTGGTCCATCAACTGGCGTTCCGTCACGTCGCGCGCGGCAGCGAACACGCCCTGCAAGGTCCGGTCCCGATCGTAGAAGGTCGTCGCGTTGTAGGACACAACGGTTTGCCTGCCATCGCGGGCGCGCGCGGTGAGCTCGTAGTTGGTGACCTTGTTTTCGTTCAACACCCGTCTGATGCCGGCTTCGGCCCGATCGGGATCTGTGAAGTAGTTCTTGAAGGGTGCGCCTATCAGTTCGTCGCGGGTGCAGCCCGTAAGCAATTCCATTTGTTTGTTGACATCCGAGATGATGCCCGAGGGGTCTGTCGTCATCAGCGCATCAATGTTGGACTCAATCAGCGAGCGCGTGTAGAACTGTTGGTCGCGTAAGCGCTGGTCGAGCTTCTTTTGCTCTTCCTCAACCCGCTTTCGCGCTGTGTTGTCGGTGCCGATCAGCAGGTAACCAATGATGATGCTCTGCGCATCGCGCAGTGCCGTCACTGAAACCACTGCGGGGAAGCGGCTGCCGTCCTTGCGAATGTAGGTCAGCTCGTAAATATCTTCGATGCCGCGTGAGGCCTTGAACACCAGGGCCTCAAAGCCCGGCGCAATGCTGGTGCCAAGCTCGGCACTCAGCGTCTTGGCGCGCTCGACCACTTCCAGCGGGTCGGAAATGTCCGCCGGGGTGATCTTGTTCAACACCTCCGCTGCTGTGTAACCCAGCATGCGCTCGGCACCCACGTTGAAGATTTGTATGACGCCCTTGGCATCCGTGGCGATGCTGGAGAAATTGGCACTATTGAAGATCGCGGCCTGCAGGGCGCCGACTTCAAGCACGACCTTTTTGCGCCGAACTCTGGAGTTCATGCGGGGTTGCCCGGCATCGGCGGCTGTCTTGAGCATTGCGCGTCTTTCAACAGCGTGAGCGTGTTGGTGTCACGGCGAGCAGCGCTTGTCGGGCCGGTGAAAGCAGATTCTGAGAAGTTCGCTTGTGTCTATCAAGCACTGTTTGCGAGGCAGCCTTGCCAGGATCTCACAATTCCTGCAGGCCTTCTGTGCGCTACCGCACACAGCCCGCATGCACAGACCGAGCGTGCATAAACGCCGATGATCTGTGCCCCGCGTGTGTTCGAGACAAGGCGCTCATGAACGCCCTGTCAGGCTGTCACATATGGTCGATCATCACCTGGCCAAAGCCAGAGCAGCTCACTTGGGTGGCGCCGTCCATCAGGCGGGCGAAGTCATAGGTGACTTTCTTGGACAAAATCGACTTTTCCATTGAGCTGATGATGAGGTCAGCCGCCGCTACCCAGCCCATGTGGCGCAGCATCATCTCGGCCGAGAGGATTTCTGAGCCTGGGTTGACATAGTCTTTACCCGCATACTTGGGCGCGGTGCCATGGGTGGCTTCGAACATGGCGACTGAGTCGCTCAGGTTGGCCCCGGGTGCAATGCCGATGCCGCCCACCTGGGCTGCCAATGCGTCGGAGATATAGTCGCCATTGAGATTGAGGGTGGCAATCACGCTGTACTCGGACGGCCGCAGCAAAATCTGCTGCAAGAAAGCATCGGCAATCGAATCCTTGACGACGATCTCTTTGCCGGTTTTGGGATTCTTGAATTTGCACCACGGGCCGCCGTCGATCAGCTCCGCGCCGAACTCCTTGATTGCCAGGCCATAGCCCCAGTCACGAAAGCCGCCTTCGGTGAACTTCATGATGTTGCCCTTGTGGACCAGGGTCACACTGGACTTGTCATTGTCAATGGCGTACTGAATGGCCTTGCGCACCAGCCGCTCGGTGCCCTCTCGCGAGACCGGTTTGATGCCAATGCCCGAGGTGTTGGGGAAGCGAATCTTCTTGACGCCAAATTCTTCCTGGAGAATTTTGATGAGTTTCTTGGCCTTTTCGCTCTCGGCCTCGAACTCGATGCCGGCGTAGATGTCTTCGGAGTTTTCCCGGAAGATCACCATATTGGTCTTGTGCGGCTCCTTGACAGGAGATGGCACGCCGGTGAAATACTGGATGGGGCGCAGGCAGACGTAAAGGTCAAGTTCCTGGCGCAAGGCGACGTTCAGCGAGCGGATGCCGCCACCCACGGGCGTGGTGAGTGGGCCCTTGATGGACACCACATAGTCGCGCACCGCATGTAGGGTTTCCTCAGGGAGCCAGACGTCGGGTCCATATACTTTGGTAGACTTTTCACCGGCATAAACTTCCATCCAGTGGATTTTTTTCTTACCACCATATGCTTTTGCCACTGCGGCGTGGACAACCTTGAGCATCACAGGCGTGATGTCCTGACCGGTTCCGTCACCCTCGATGTACGGAATGATCGGCTCATCGGGCACATTGAGCGACATATCGGCATTAACGACGATCTTCGTGCCTTGGGCAGGAACCTTGATGTGCTGGTACATGGGGGAAACGTCTCCGGGAAGAGGTAGAAATGAGCTGTGAATTTGCGCTACGCGCAGAGCCGTTCGATTCTAGCTGTGAATGCATAGCCCCCCCTTGCCGATACGGATTTGCCCGATCCTAGGGTTGACCCCTGTCAACCGATTGGCGAACTGTCGCGTTGGCGTAGTGGTTTCTTGTATATGCGAGAAACTTTTTTCGAAAAATCAACCTAGGACTCAACTCATGAAGAAAATCGCAATCGCTATTGTTGCCGCCTCGTTCGCGGTGGTTTCATTCGCCGCTTCCCACGCTGGTGCCCCCAAGGCCGGCGCTTCGGGCATGAAGCCGGCCGCATCGGCTGCGAAGCCTGCTGCTTCCGCCAAGAAGTAATTCTCGGTGCAGCAATAGGGCGCCCGCTTCGGCGGGCGTCCTTGTTTCTGGACCACTGCCGATACTGACTTCCTCTTTTGTACAGTTCCGATGTCAACGCCGGCGCGACTCGAACCGTTACGGAGGTGCCTTCCTGATCCTTGGGGGGTGTGTTTCAAAAATATCAGACTCCATCCGAAAGATCTCAAACCATGAACAAGCTCCTTAGCACCCTGATCGCCTCCCTGTTCGCAGTTGCCGCATTCACCGCCCTGCCCGCCAGCGCCCAGACCGCCGCCCCGGGCAAGGCCGCTAGCGCAGCCGCACCGGCTGCTGCTGCCAGCGGCATGGCCAAGAAGGATGACAAGGCCGCTGCCGCCGCCGAAAAGAAGAAGGCCGCTGCTGAGAAGAAGGCTGCTGCCAAGAAGGCCGCTGCCGAGAAGAAGGCTGCTGCTGCCAAGCCCGTCGCTGCCGCTGCTTCCGCCAAGAAGTGATTGCCTGACACTGTCACGCTTTCCTGACGCAAAAGTGCCCGCCTCGTGCGGGCATTTTTGTTGATGCCATTGGTGCGCATGCACTGTGCACAATAGAGCCTATGAAGATTCTCCCAGCCCTCCTCATGGCGGCGCTTTGCGCAGCCACTGTGCCGGCCCGCGCCCAAGATCCTCAAATGGACTTGCCTCGCGTGAAGTTGTCGGCCGGCATGTTCCAGATCGACGCGCAAGTGGCACAGCACGGTCTGCAACGCTCCATTGGCCTGATGTTCCGCAAGGAAATGCCCCAGCACGAAGGCATGCTGTTTGTGTTCGAGCAAGCTTCGCAGCAATGCTTCTGGATGCAAAACACCTACCTGCCCTTGACCGCCGCGTTTGTGGCCGATGACGGCACCATCGTCAACTTGGTCGACATGCAGCCACGCACGGTCAACTCGCATTGCTCGGAAAAGCCGGTGCGATACGTGTTGGAGATGAATCAGGGCTGGTTCGCCAAAAAGAACATCAAGGCAGGCTCAAAGCTGACCGGCCCGCCTTTCGGCACCCCACGGTAAGAATCATGAACTACCCTCGGGCCGAGAGACGGTCCAAGGCATTGCTATTCGAGCGTTTTGTATCAGTACCGCATGCGCGCTCTCACGCAGCGCCAACGCTTGCCCTGACTTTGTCACATAATGCACGCGTCATCGTATACGAACAAGGAATAGACAATGGGTACCGTATTTCAATCTCTCGGTCGCACGCTGCTGGCTGGCGTGGTGCTGTTGGTGCTGCTGATCCTGGCCACCGGCGCAAACGTGGCAGGCAATCTAGCCTGGTGGACATTTTTCATGCGCTGGTTGCATGTACTGAGCGGTGTGCTGTGGATCGGCCTGCTGTGGTATTTCAATTTCGTGCAAATACCGTCCATGCCCAAGATTCCCGATGAGCAAAAACCTGCCATCAGCAAGGTGATCGCACCTGAGGCGCTGTTCTGGTTCCGTTGGGCCGCTCTGGCCACGGTGGTGACCGGGGTGCTGGTGGCCGGCATGACAGGCTACATCGGCTCAGCCCTTGCGCTGCAACGCCCCTTCACCGCGATCGGCATCGGCATGTGGCTTGCGCTGGTGATGGCCTTCAACGTGTGGTTCATCATCTGGCCCAATCAGAAGAAGGCACTCGGCATTGTGACAGTGGAGGCTGCCGAAAAAGCCAAAGCCGCTCGTGTGGCCATGCTGACTTCGCGCGCCAACACCATGCTGTCGATACCCATGCTGTTTTGCATGGTCGCTCAGCAAAACGGCGGCCTCTAAGCGACTTCGGCTTTAGAACCAACGGCCCCTAATTTGGGGCCGTTTTCGTTTCCGTCACGGTCACATCAAGCTCGCCGTCCGCAAGGCTTGCCCGCAGGGGCTGCCCCGGATGCGTCTGCGCCACGCTGGTCACCGCATGGCCGGCCGTGTCAGACAGCAAGGCATAGCCGCGCTGGAGCACAAGCCTTGGATCGAGCAACTGCAGTCGCAGTTCGAAGCGGTCGATGTTGCGCACGCAGTGATCCAACCGAGCGCGCACGACATGCCCCAGTTTGTCTTGAATCGTGTTGCAGCCGTTGACTGATTTTTCCCACCGTGTCTGCACCGCCTGGCGCAGCCGATGGGTGATGCGCACCAGGCGCAGTTGCTGCGATGCCATGCGCGCCAGTGGGCGCCCCAGCCTGGCTGCCGCCCGATCGAGCCGCTGGCCGGCGGTGTCAAGCCGGTGCGTCGCACTGGAGGCCAGTCGTTCTTGCGCCGCCTGCAACTGGGCAAGCCACTCTTGCCTGGACTGCGCGGCAAGCTCTGCTGCCGCAGTGGGCGTTGGCGCACGCAGGTCCGCGCAGAAATCGGCGATGGTGAAGTCCGTCTCGTGACCCACACCGCAAATAATGGGCACCGGGCTTTGCACGATGGTGAGGGCAAGCTGTTCGTCGTTGAAAGCCCATAGGTCCTCCAGGGAACCGCCGCCACGCACCAGCAGGATGACTTGCACCGAGCCCTTTTCGGCCAGGCGGTACAGAGACTGCAGCGCGCGCACCAGCTCGGCTGGCGCCTGCGCCCCCTGCACCGCTGCCGGGGCCAGAAAGACCGGTATATGGGGTGCGCGCCGCCGCAGCGCGGTGACCACATCGTGCAGTGCTGCCGCGCCGGTGGATGTGACCAGACCTATGCCCGAGGGCATGGGCGGCGCGGTGCGCTTGCGGGCGGCATCGAACAGTCCTTGCTCCTGAAGCTTCAACTTCAATCGCATGAACTGCTCATAGAGCGCGCCTTGCCCGGCTCGCCGAAGGCTCTCGACAATGAGTTGCAGATCGCCGCGCTGTTCGTACACACCAAGCCGGCCGAATACTTCCACCTTATCGCCTTCACCCGGCGTGAAGTCCAGCATGCTCGCTGTGCGACGAAACATCGCACAGCGGATCTGGCCCTGTGCATCCTTGAGCGAGAAGTAACAATGCCCGCTGGATGCGCGCGAGAAGCCCGAAACCTCCCCGCAAACCGCGACAGGATTGAACCTTGCCTCCAGGGCATCAGCAACCGCGCGGCATAGGGCGCCAACTTGCCAGATTCGCGGCGCCAATACTGGTTGTGAGGGCTCCTGCATCAGCAAGCACGCGCCTTTGCGGCCGATGACGCTTGCGGCTTAGTCCACAGGTGGACTAAAGGCTTCGAAATCGTCAAGGCCTTCCGTGCAAACGCTGATTCTGCGGCGCAAGTCGTTGATTTCACTTAGGTTTTTCCTGCTCAAATTGTCATCGATCTGTCATCTGCAAGGATTGGCGCGGCTTGGCGCCCATACAGAGCAGGGTTTTGCACAAAGTTATCCACACTAAATGTGGGCCTTGACCTACGCCGCAGCGCTTATTTTCCCCCGAAGCCCGACTGGACCGATAATCGGCCCCTCATCTGCTTTCGCATGCGCGGGGTCAACCTCTTGTTTTCGATCATACAAGCCGCAGGCTGGCCCATCTGGCCCTTGGTAGTCTGCTCCATCCTCGCGCTGGCCTTGATCATCGAGCGCGCGCTCAGCCTGAAGACCATCAAAATCGCGCCGCCACGCCTGCTCGATGAGGCGCTGGCCGTGTCGCGCACATCGGTGCCCACGCCCGACGTGGTGGCCCAGCTCGCACAGAATTCCGCTTTGGGCGAGGTACTGGCCAGCGGCTTTCGCGCCCTCAACTCCGACCCACGCTGCAGCGAAGTGGACATGCGTGCCGCAATGGAGAACACTGGCCGCGCCGTGGCGCACCGGCTGGAGCGCTACCTCAGCGCCCTGGCCACGATTGCCTCAGCGGCGCCTCTCTTGGGCCTGCTGGGCACCGTGATAGGCATGATCGAAATCTTCGGCTCGCAAGCACCATCGGGCGGCGCGCCGGGGGGCAACCCAGCCCAGCTCGCGCATGGCATTTCGGTGGCGCTGTACAACACCGCTTTCGGTCTGATCATCGCGATTCCGTCGCTCATCTTCTGGCGCTACTACCGCGCCCGAGTAGACGAGTACCTGCTGACCCTGGAGCTTGCAGCCGAGCGATTCGCACGTCACCTCAATGGCTTGCGTGGCAAGTAGAAAGACGCCCGCCATGAATTTCCGCCCACGCGCGAAGGACGAGCCCGAGATCAACCTCATCCCCTTCATCGACGTGCTGCTGGTGGTGCTGATTTTCCTGATGCTCTCCACCACCTACAGCAAGTACACCGAACTGCAACTCACGCTGCCGGTGGCCGATGCGCAGGCGCAGCGCGACTACCCGCGCGAGATCATCGTGGGCGTGTCCAGCGATGGGCGCTATTCGGTCAAGGGCGCGCCGGTGCCTGGCCGCAGTGTCGATATGGTGGCCCAGGCCCTGCACGATGCGGCCACCGCAGGCAGCGAGAGCGTCATCATCATCTCGGCAGACGCCACCGCGGCCCATCAGTCGGTTATCACGGTGCTGGAGGCCGCCCGGCGCGCAGGGCTGTCGCGCATCACCTTCGCCACGCAGTCGTCGGCCCAGGCCGGCAGTCGCTGAGCATGTCGCGCGTGCTGCGCAGTGCCTGGTTGCAGCGCGGCCCGCTCGCCTGTGTGCTGTGGCCGCTGTCGCTGCTTTATGGCGCCATCGTCGCCTTGCACCGATTCGCCTGGCGCAGCCGCCTGCTGGCCCGCGAACGAGTCGCGGTGCCCGTCATCGTCATTGGCAATGTCATTGCTGGCGGCGCCGGCAAGACGCCGGTGGTGATGGCAGTGCTGCAACACCTGCGCGTGCGCGGCTGGTCGGCCGGGGTAGTCTCTCGCGGCCACGGCCGCAACATGAATGACTGCAGACAAGCAGGCCCCCAAAACGACGCGCGCCTGGTGGGCGACGAGCCTTTGCTGATTGCCCAAAGCTGCAGCGTGCCGGTGTTTGTCGCTCCCCAGCGCGCACAAGCTGCGCGCGAGCTGCTGCGCAACTATCCATCAACCGACATCATCGTGAGCGACGATGGCTTGCAGCACCACAGACTGCACCGCGACATCGAGATCTGCGTGTTCGATGAACGCGGCGTGGGCAATGGCTGGCTGCTGCCGGCCGGCCCTTTGCGCGAGCCCTGGCCACGCAAGGTGGCCTTGGTGCTGCGCCCGGCCGGTGTCAAGGGCATCGATGGCTTCCAGATCGATCGGCGGCTGGCGGGGTACGCAAGACGCTGCGATGGCGGCACGCTGGAGTTGGCTGCGCTGCGCGATCGGCCGCTGGTCGCGCTTGCCGGCATCGCCAAACCAGAAGCCTTCTTTCGCATGCTGCAGGACGAAGGCCTCACTCTGTCTCAAACCATCGCACTGCCCGATCACCATGATTTTTCCGCCAAGCTGCAGTTGCCGCCTGGCTGCGACTTGATCTGCACCGAGAAAGACGCGGTCAAGCTGTGGCGAACCCACCCGCAGGCCTGGGCAGTGGCGCTTGATCTGCAAATCGAAGCGTCATTCTGGACTGCTCTGGACGCCATGCTGGATCGACTGCCGCATCGCCTATCATCACGCCATGGATCCGAAACTTCTTGAGCTGCTGGTGTGCCCCGTGACCAAGGGGCACCTGGACTATTCTCGCGAACACCAGGAATTGATCTCACGCAGCGCGCGTCTGGCCTATCCGGTTCGCGACGGCATTCCCATCTTGCTGGAAGAAGAGGCTCGGCCATTGAGCGACGAAGAGCTTGAGCACCTGCCCAAGCGCACGCCACTGGTGAGCGGATGAGTTTTTGCGTGCTGATACCGGCCCGGCTGGCATCTACTCGCCTTGCCGGCAAACCCTTGCTGGATATTGGCGGACTGCCCATGGTGGTACGAGTGGCGCGCAGGGCCCAGGCTTCTTCGGCCTCGCGTGTCGTTGTGGCCACGGACAGCAACGAGATCCTGCAGACCTGCGAGCAACATGGCGTGGAGGCCGTCCTCACCCGGGAAGACCATCCCAGCGGCTCAGACCGACTGGCCCAGGCGTGCGAGCTGCTGGGCCTGGACGGGCAGGACACCGTGGTCAACGTGCAGGGCGATGAGCCCCTGATCGACCCAAGGCTGATCGACTCGGTGGCCAACGCGCTGGTCAACCAAGCAAGCGCGGACATGAGCACAGCCGCCCACACCATTGACGACGCGGACGAATTCACCAACCCCAACGTGGTCAAGGTCGTGCTGGACGCGCAAGGCTTTGCAATGTACTTCAGCCGCGCCCCCATCCCCTGGTGGCGCGACGGCTTTGCCAATGGAGTCCATGCGCTAGCGCAACCCCGGCCACTTCGACATGTGGGCATCTACGCGTACCGCGCCGCCTTCCTGCGCCGCTTTCCAACGCTGCCACAGGCGCCGATGGAAACCTGCGAAGCGCTTGAGCAGCTTCGCGCTCTCTGGCATGGCCACCGAATCGTGGTGCATGTGGCTGCCCAAGCACCTGGCCTGGGCGTAGACACGCCGCAAGACCTGGAGCGGGTGCGCGCATTGGTGAAAAACGACCAACTGTAAGCGCCAGTCAAGGACTCGCGTGCTATCCTTTGCGCCGATCAGGCGCGAAGCCAGGGCCAGCCGCGCCCTCGTCCGCAGCGCCAGTTGTTTCCAGGAATTTTCGAGGACATCCATGAGACTGATTCTGTTGGGCGCGCCCGGCGCAGGCAAAGGCACGCAGGCCACTTTCATCTGCCAGAAGTACGGCATACCGCAGATCTCCACAGGCGACATGCTGCGCGCAGCGGTGAAGGCTGGATCACCTCTGGGTGTGGCAGCCAAGAAGGTCATGGACTCCGGCGCACTGGTCAGTGACGAGATCATCATCGGCCTGGTCAAGGAGCGCATCGTCCAGGCCGACTGCAGCAACGGATTCCTTTTCGACGGATTTCCACGCACCATCCCGCAGGCCGACGCCATGAAGGCTGCGGGCGTCAAGCTCGACTATGTGTTGGAAATCGACGTTCCCTTTGACGCCATCATCGAGCGCATGAGCGGGCGCCGCTCGCATCCTGCGTCGGGCCGCACCTACCATTTGAAGTTCAATCCGCCAAAGGTTGCTGACCGCGACGACGTGACCGGCGAGCCGCTGATCCAGCGCGACGATGACAAGGAAGACACCGTGAAAAAGCGTCTGGAGGTCTACGCCGCCCAGACCCGACCACTGATCGACTACTACTCCGATTGGGCCAAGGCCGACCCAGCGGGCGCACCCAGGTACCGCGCCATCAAGGGCAGCGGCACGGTTGACGAAATCACCGCCCGTGCGCTGAAGGCGCTGGCGAGCTGATCAGCCCAGCATCAGTCGCAGCATCAGCGCAATGCGCGCCTTCACAGGCGACAGACTCTGCGCGCCAGGGAAGGCATCATCGGCTCTGGCACTCACGCCGCCCTGCGCGCAGCGGGAGGCGCGCAACACCGACACACCTGCCGCATCGGCCCGGCCCAAGGCGGCATCCATTGCGCAATGCACCGTGCCGTTGCCGGTGCCTGCCACCACCAGACCCCGGACACCTTGAGCCACCAGTGCATCAATCAGCGCACCGCTTGCCTGCGCATGGCTGATGACAATCTCCACCCGGGGCCAGTCTTGTGCGGACGGCAGTTGCACCACGGCGCGCGGCTCGCGGCCACTGGGCTCGGGCCAGGGGCGAAAGACTTGCACGGCGCCATCGCGCACCACGCCAATCGGCCCGGCCTCGCCTGACGTGAAGGCGTCCAGCCTGGCGCTGTGCTGCTTGGTCACATCCGCTGCGGAGTGAATCGTGCCGGCACACACTGCGACCACGCCCATGGCGCCTTCCGTGCCCGCGACAGTCACTGCATCCATGAGATTTTGCGGACCATCGGGGTACAAGGCATTGGCCGGCCGCATGGCGCAGGTGAGCACAACCGGCTTGGCCGGGCCAAGTACGGATTGAAGAAAGAACGCGGTCTCCTCCAGCGTGTCGGTCCCGTGGGTGATCACCACGCCCGCAACATCGCCCTGGGCGAGCCAGTGGCTGCAGCGCAAGACCAGCGTGCGCCAGATCTCGAAGCTCATGTCCTTGCTGTCGATCTGGGCGACCTGTTCGCACACCAGACTGCGCCCCTGCAAGCTGGGAACCGCAGCCACCAGCGCATCAATGTGCACCTGCGCCGCCTTGTAGCCGGGCTGGCCCGCTGCATTGCCAGCCAGGCCCGCGATGGTGCCTCCGGTGGCGAGAATCACGATTTTTCGGTCGGTCACTTGCGTTCTTTCGAAAACTGTTTAAAAATACAGATACTGGATATTAAGACAGTGGCATCACCTTAAGGAGCCATCATCATGCTCGAGACGCCCAAGCTCACCGCCCGCCAGCAACAGATTCTGGACCTGATCGAGAGCGCCATCTCCCGCACCGGCGCTCCGCCCACACGGGCGGAAATCGCCACGGAGCTTGGCTTCAAGTCAGCCAACGCGGCTGAAGAGCACCTGCAAGCCCTGGCCCGCAAAGGCGTCATTGAGCTCGTCAGCGGCACCTCACGCGGCATCCGCCTCAAGAGCGAGGCCTTGCGCTCCATCAACGAGTCACGCAACCGGCAGTTCTCCTTGCCCCTGCAGACCCTGGCACAACTGGCACTGCCACTGATCGGCCGGGTGGCTGCTGGCTCGCCCATTCTCGCCCAAGAGCATGTGGACCAAACATACTACGTTGAAAGCAGCTTGTTCCAGCGCCGACCCGACTACCTGCTGAAAGTGCGCGGCATGTCCATGCGCGACGCCGGCATCATGGACGGCGACCTGCTGGCAGTGCAAGCCACTAAGGAAGCCAAGAACGGCCAGATCGTCGTGGCCCGCCTGGGCGATGAAGTCACCGTCAAGCGCTTCCGCCGCAACAAGCACCTGATCGAGCTTCAAGCAGAAAACCCCGACTACCCCACCATCATCGTCGAGCCGGGCGAACCCTTCGAAATCGAAGGCCTGGCCGTGGGCCTGATCCGCAACACCATGCTCATGTAAGTCACCCCCGGGCTTGCCGCAGGTGGCGGGCGTATGGCGTATAGAGCGCCATCACCCTGCGCGGGCCCCCTCTTTGCAATCCTGCCTATGTTCAAACTCTGAAACACAAGGAGAGTCACATGGGAATCGCGTTCTTCACTCTTGGTAGCATGCTGGCGCCGCTGCAACACCTGATGGGCTGGTTTCAGCCACCTGGCCGCGAGTTGGCCGCACGCCGCAGCGCAGCAGCGTCAATGCCCTGCACCGTTGACCCAGCCCAAGCCAGCCGCGTCAACACTTCAGCACGCACATGTCAGCGCCGTCCCCTGCGCGTTGTGCGCATCCTGGAGGCCAGCCAGCCCCGCACCGGAGCCGGCCGCATGGTCATCTCAGGCCGAATGGCCGATGTCTGCGCCGAGCTCGATCGCTTGGCCGAGATGGAGGCAAGGGCGAATTAACCGCCGCCGCCACACTCAAGCCTTGGTGCCCATCAGGTAGTCCCGCTTGCCCAGCTCCACCCCGTTGTGCCGCAGGATGACATAGGCGGTGGTGATGTGGAAGTACAGGTTGGGCAATACCCAATGCTTCAGATAGGCCTCTGCCTTCATGGTACGGGTGCCGTCACGGCCCACCGGGAAGGTGATGTCTTTGTCCTCCGTGCCATCAAGCTTGTCGGCAGGCACGGTGGCCAAATAATCCAGCGTCTTCTGGATGCGCGCCTTCAGCTCAGGCAAGCTAGATTCGGTGTCATCAAAAGTCGGGGCCGCAAGCCCTGAGATGCGCGCCGCACAGTTCTTGGCCCCGTCGCAGGCAATCAGGATCTGCCGGGTAAAGGGCAGCATGTCCGGCGCCAGCCGATACTGCAACAACACCGAAGGGTCGAACTTCTTTGCCTCCGCATGGGCCTGGGCCTTGTCGAGAAGGTGACTCAGGTTGCCCAGCATGGAAACAAACACGGGCAAGCTTGCGGAAGACATCGAAATCGACATGAAATGCTCCTGAGGTAGATGATTGAAAGCCACGATGCTAACGGTCCTGGCCTTTCCTTGCTGATTCACACAACGCACCGGACAAAGCGACCGGCCGCACAAGGCACAATTCGGGTATGAATATTGTGATTCTTGATGATTACCAGGATGCGGTGCGCAAGCTTCGATGCGCAAGCAAGCTGGAAGCTTACCCCGCAAAGGTCTACACCAACACAGTCAAGGGCATTGGGCAGCTCTCGGTGCGCCTGCGCGACGCGGAGGTGATTGTGCTGATTCGCGAGCGCACGCACTTGACGCGCCAGCTCATAGACAAGCTGCCCCGCCTTCGACTGATCGCCCAGACCGGCCGCGTCGGATCGCACATCGATGTGCAGGCCTGCACTGAGCGTGGCATCGCGGTGGCTGAAGGCGTCGGCTCTCCGGTCGCGCCGGCTGAACTCACCTGGGCCCTGGTCATGGCTGCCATGCGACGCCTGCCGCAGTACATCAGCACCCTCAAACACGGAGGATGGCAGCAGTCGGGCATGAAATCCGCGCCCATGCCGCCCAACTTCGGGCTGGGTGTGGTGCTCAAGGGGCGCACGCTGGGCATCTGGGGCTATGGGCGCATCGGCCAGTTGGTGGCCGGCTACGGCAAGGCCTTTGGCATGAAGGTGCTGGTCTGGGGCAGCCAGACAGCCCGCGAGCGAGCCGTCACCGACGGTCTGCAGGCAGCCACCAGCCGCGAAGAGATCTTCTCGCAAAGCGATGTGCTCAGCCTGCACCTGCGCCTGTCCGATGACACCGCCGGCATCGTCACACCCGAAGACCTGGGCCGCATGAAGCCCACGGCATTGCTGGTCAACACCTCGCGCGCGGAACTGATCGAGCCAGACGCACTGATCGCCGCACTCAACCGCGGTCGCCCTGGGCTGGCCGCGGTGGACGTGTTCGAGAGCGAACCCATCTTGCAGGGCCATGCCCTGCTGCGCCTGGAGAACTGCATCTGCACGCCGCACATCGGCTATGTAGAGCAAGACAGCTATGAGATGTACTTCGGCGCGGCCTTTGATAACGTGGTCAACTTCATCCGCGGAACGCCCACCAACATCGTTAACCCCGGCGCGCTTCAAATGCGGCGCTGAACTGGCCCCTGCCTTGGCAAGCGGGGCGTGCCACATCGCATAATCGACGTATGAGATCTACTTTCAAGACCGTGGGCGTCGTCGGCGTCGGTGCCATGGGCCAAGGCATTGCTCAGATCGCGGCGCAGTCGGGCAGCATTGTGCTGCTCTACGACACTCAGCCCCAGGCCGTCGCCCGCGCCTACAAAGACATCTGCTCACAATGGGAGCGCATGCTTGAAAAAGGCCGCATGGATGCAGCCGCCGTTCAGTCCGCGAAGGACAGACTTCGCCCGGTGGACAGCCTCGATGCATTGGCCGAGTGCGACTTGGTCATCGAAGCCGTGATCGAACGGCTGGACATCAAGAAGTCCCTCTTTGCCGACATCGAATCACGGGTGCGTGCCGATGCCGTGCTGGCAACCAACACATCCTCACTGTCGGTCACGGCCATCGCGGCCGGCCTCAAGCGCCCAGGACAATTCGCCGGCTACCATTTCTTCAACCCGGTGCCGCTGATGAAGGTAGTGGAAGTCATCGCTGGCATCAAGACCAATGAGTCCGTCTGCCAGTCACTTTGCGACTACGCGGTGCAAATGGGCCACAAGGCCGTGCGCGCGCAGGACACACCCGGCTTCATCGTCAACCATGCGGGCCGAGGCTATGGCACTGAAGCGCTGCGTGTGGTGGGTGAATCCATCACAGACTTCGCCACAGTTGATCGCATTCTCAAGGACCAAGTGGGCTTCAAGCTCGGCCCCTTCGAACTTCTGGACCTCACCGGCCTGGACGTCTCGCATCCGGCCATGGAGTCCATCTACCGCCAGTACTACGACGAGCCACGCTTTCGCCCCAGCGCCATCACCGCGCAGCGCCTGGCTGGCGGCCTGCTGGGCCGCAAGAGTAGCGAAGGTTTCTACCGCTATGTGAACGGCAAGGCCGAACTTACCGCCGAGCCACCGGCGCCACAAGTGGCCGACATCCCGCCTGTGTGGGTCTCCACCCGCGCCGCTCGCCGCTCGCAGTTGCTCCAGATGCTCAAAGAGCTGGGCGCCACAATCGAAACCGGCCAGTCCCCCTCGCCCCAGGCCCTCTGCCTGGTGGCCCCGCTTGGCTTTGACGTCACCACCGTAGCGGTGGTCGAGCGGCTCGATCCAGCCCGCACCGTGGGCATCGATATGCTGGTCGATGATGCGCAGACCCGCCGCCGCGTGCTGGCCACCAACCCAGCCACCCGCGCTGACATGCGCGATGCCGCCCATGCGCTGTTCGCCCGTGACGGCAAACCGGTGAGCGTGATCCGCGACTCCGGCGGCTTCGTCACACAGCGCGTCGTGGCCAGCATCGTGAACATCGCCTGCGACATCTGCCAGCAGGGCGTGTGCCGCCCCTCTGACCTGGAAACCGCAGTCACCCTTGGCCTGGGCTACCCGATGGGGCCGCTGGCCATGGGTGATCGCTTTGGTCCGGACAATGTGCTGGAAGTCCTGTTCAACATGCAGACTGTGTACGGCGACCCGCGTTACCGTCCCAGCCCCTGGCTGCGCCGACGCGGCGCGATCGGTCTTTCCCTGTTGCAAGAGGAAAAACAATGACGGCAGAACTCAAGAGCACCAGCCAGGGCCAGACCATGGTCCTGACCATCAGCAACCCCGAGCACCGCAATGCGGTGGGCCCCGAGATTTACGCCGCTGCCGTCGAAGCCTTGAGCGTGGCCGAGAGCAGCAAAGAGATCCGCTGCGTCATTCTCACCGGCGAGGGCGCGCACTTTTGTGCGGGCGGCAACCTGCAGCGGCTGATGTCCAACCGCCAAAAAGCACCCGAAGTACAGGCGCAAAGCATCGACGGCATCAATAGCTGGATCGAGGCCATTCACACCTTCCCCAAGCCAGTGATCGCCGCCGTGGAGGGCGCGGCTGCGGGCGCTGGCTTTGCGCTTGCACTCGCATGCGACCTGGTCGTCGCGGCCGAGGACGCCGTCTTTCTCATGGCTTATGCCAATGTCGCCCTGTCGCCCGATGCGGGCTCCAGTTGGAGCCTGGCCCGCACCATGCCGCGCCAGCTTGCAACCGAGCTGCTGATGTGCGGCGAACGCATCGGCGCGCGCCGGCTGCACGAAATGGGCGTGGTCAACCGGGTCGCGGCGCGCGGCCAGGCCCTGACAGAGGCGCTGGCACTGGCGGAGAAGCTCAATGCCCGCGCGCCCAATGTACTGGCCAGCATCAAAGAGCTCACCCACGATGCCGCGCAAGCCACACTCAGCCAGCACCTGGTCAGCGAACGCGACCACTTTGTGCGCAACCTGCATCACCCCAATGCTGGCATCGGCATAGAGGCCTTCCTGAACAAGAAGACTCCCCGATACGAATGATCGTGTACCTGACGCATCACTGAAGGGAAAACCCCAGCGCGCTTTGCTTGTGGCAGCGCGCTTGGCCACGCGACAATGCAGGCTCACCCTTTGAGTAGCCATGGACGACCCCATTCTGACCATTGAAGAGCGCGAAGCGATCAACGCTGGTCGTTGGTTTTCATCGCTCTCGCCTTCATTGCGGCATGACATTCTTCGAAGCGCCTACGTCAAGCGCTTCAAGGACGGCGAACTCATCGCCGCCCGGGGCGACAAGCAAGAGGCCTGGGTCGCCTGCGCCAAAGGTGCCATTCGGGTCAGTTCCACCTCCGTCACCGGCCGGCAAGTGACACTGACCTACATGGAGCCTGGCATCTGGTTTGGCGAAGTCGCGCTTTTCGACGGCAACCACCTCACCCATGACGCCTACGCGCACGGCGACTCCACCCTGCTGTGTGTGTCGCCCACTGACCTTAGCAAGATTCTCAGCCAACATACGGAGTTGTACGAAGCCCTGCTGCGAATGCAGGCACGGCGGATCCGCCAACTGTTCGGGCTGGTGGAAGACCTCAACACGCTGCCCCTGCGCGCACGCCTGGCCAAGCAATTGGGACACCTGGCTCGCAGCTACGGCATTCCCTCTCTCAGCGACGCACGCGAGGTGCGCATCGGCCTGCATCTGGCGCAAGAAGAACTTGCCCAATTGCTGGGTGCATCCAGGCAGCGCGTCAACCAGGAACTCAAGTCCATGGAGCGCGACCACATCATCGGCCTCGAGCTGGGCGGCTTGGTGGTGCGCGACCGCGAGGCCCTGCTGCGTATCGCCGAAAGCGACACCTGAAACTTGAAACACACATGCACACCCCCACTTTCCTGTCATCCCCTGTCCTGCGCCGCCGACGCGCCGTGTTGCTCGGCTGCTTCGCGCTTGCCATCGTCCAGACGCCACAGGTCTTCGCACAAGCCGCATCCAACCCAGCCAGCGCCGCCGTGCGCCTGCGCGGCACCATAGAGCGCCTCTCGCCCGAGCGACTGGTGTTGCGTGAGCGCAGTGGCGAGCGTATCGAATTCGTGTTGCCTGGCAACCTGGTGATGACCGAAGTCTTCCCGGTGTCTATCTCGGACATCCGCGATGGCAGCTTCATCGGTGTCGGTGCCATGCCCCAGGCCGATGGGACGCAGCGCGCTATCGCGGTCACGCTTTTCCCGGAGGCCCAGCGCGGCACGGGCGAGGGTCATCGGCCGTTCAACTTCCTGCCACAAAGCACCATGACCAACGCCACGGTGGCGGGCATAGCCTCTGCACCCGATGGCCGCCGGTTAAAGGTGACCTACAAGGACGGCGAGAAAACCATCGTCGTGCCGCCCGATGCGCCGGTTGTGAGCATGCGCCCAGGCTCGCGCGATCTTCTGGTGGTAGGCGCCGGTGTCACGCTCAGTGCGCAGACCATCGATGGCAAACCAACCGCTACGCGCATCAGCGCGGGGCAAAACGGCTTCACACCGCCGTATTGAGGCGCAGGGCTCAGGCAGTGGCGCATGCACTCCATCCAGCCCCATTAAGCCAAAGTAATTCGCTTCGCTCTTGCGCGAAGACCGCCCTCTGACTCATGATAGGCTGATGCTTGGAGACAAGCCTCACCTAACAACAGCCTCAACCAAGGCCCATTGCACCCATGAGCGAATTCGATCATTTCATCGGCACCCGCCCGGTCACGCAAACCCATGCATTTGACGTCGCGGCGCTCGCGGCTTGGCTTGATAAAAATCTGGAGGGTTTTGCGGGACCGTTGACGGTGGAGATGTTCAAGGGCGGGCAGTCCAACCCGACCTTCAAACTTGTCACACCATCGCGCAGCTACGTGATGCGCTCCAAGCCGGGGCCAGTCGCCAAGCTGCTGCCCTCGGCCCACGCGGTTGAGCGCGAGTTCAAGGTGATGCGCGGGCTTGCCGACACCGATGTGCCGGTGCCCCGCATGTACTGCCTGTGCGAAGACGAGTCCGTCATCGGGCGTGCTTTCTACATCATGGAGTTCAAGCAAGGCCGCGTGCTGTGGGACCAAGCGCTGCCGGGCATGACCACCACCCAGCGCGGCGAAATCTACGACGAAATGAACCGCGTGATCGCAGCCCTGCACACCGTCAAGTTCGAGCAGCGCGGCCTGGCCAGCTACGGCAAGCCCGGCAACTACTTCGATCGGCAGATCGGCCGCTGGAGCCGCCAATACGTCGCGTCGGTCACCCAGCCCATTCCCGAGATGGACCACCTGATCGAATGGCTGCCGGCCCACATTCCCGCTGGCGCGCGTGATGCGTCACGCGTGTCCATCGTGCATGGTGACTACCGCATGGACAACCTGATGTTCGACGCAGACAAGCCGCGCGTGATCGCCGTGCTTGACTGGGAGCTTTCCACGCTGGGGCATCCCCTGGCCGACTTCAGCTACCACTGCATGGCCTGGCACACACCGCATGGCGCCTTCCGCGGCGTTGGCGGCCTGGACCACGCGGCTCTGGGCATCCCGACAGTGGACGAGTACGTGCGCCGCTATTGCGAGCGCACCGGGCTGGCCACGCCAGAAGAGCTCAAGCAGGACTGGAACTTCTACATGGCCTACAACATGTTTCGCATCGCGGCCATCCTGCAAGGCATCGCCATGCGCGCGCAGGACGGCACTGCATCCAGCCCGCAAGCGGCCACCTCAGGTGCCAGCGCGCGGCCGATGGCGGAACTGGCCTGGAAATTTGCGCGGCAAGCCTGATTGAATCAAGAAAGAACCGAGAACAGACATGGACTTCGAATACTCAAGCAAGACACGTGAACTTCAAGGCAGGCTTTTGAAGTTCATGGACGACTACATCTACCCCGCCGAGCGAGACTACGAGCTTGAGCTTGACGCCAACACCAAGGGCGGCAAACGCTGGTCCGCCCTGCAGACGATCGAGAATCTCAAACCCAAGGCGCAGGCCGCTGGCCTGTGGAACCTGTTTCTGCCGGTTGACAGCGCTGCCGCATCGGGCTACAGCGGCGCCGGCCTGACCAATCAGGAATACGCGCCCCTGGCCGAAATCATGGGGCGGGTGCCATGGTCCAGCGAGGTGTTCAACTGCTCGGCACCAGATACCGGCAACATGGAGACCATCGCGCGCTATGGTTCAGCCGAGAACAAGGCAAGCTGGCTCAAGCCGCTACTAGAGGGCAAGATCCGATCGGCCTTTGCCATGACCGAGCCAGAGGTTGCTTCATCGGACGCCACCAACATCGCGACCCGCATCGAACGTCAGGGCGACGACTACGTGATCAACGGTCACAAGTGGTGGATATCGGGCGCAGGCGATCCGCGCTGCCAGATCTTCATCACCATGGGCAAGACCGATCCAGAAGCACCCAAGCACTCACAGCAAAGCATGATTCTGGTGCCAGCCAACACACCGGGCGTGCGCATCGTGCGGCCGCTCACGGTGTACGGCTACGACGACGCGCCGCACGGACATGTGGAGATGCACTTTGAGAACGCGCGCGTGCCCGCAGGCAACTTGCTGCTGGGCGAAGGTCGTGGCTTTGAGATCGCACAAGGCCGCCTGGGGCCGGGGCGCATCCACCACTGCATGCGCTTGATTGGCCTGGCCGAGCGCGCACTCGAACTCATGTGCAAGCGCGTGTCCTCGCGCGTGGCATTTGGCAAGACCATCGCGCAGCAGACCGTCACGCAAGAGCGCATCGCCGAGTCGCGCTGCAAGATCGACATGGCGCGCCTGCTCACCCTCAAGGCAGCCTGGCTGATGGACGTGGCGGGCAACAAGGCTGCCAAGACCGAGATCGCAATGATCAAGGTGGTCGCGCCCCTGATGGCCGGCCAGGTGATCGATTGGGCCATACAGGCGCATGGAGCCGCCGGCATCAGCAGCGATTTTCCGCTGGCGGCCGCCTATGCCAATTCGCGCACCCTGCGCTTTGCGGACGGCCCCGATGAAGTACACCGCAACGCGATCGCCAAGTGGGAGTTGGGCAAGTACGGCACCGACGGACGGACGGCAGTGACCCGAGCCAGCTAAGCCGAAAACCCATCCAGCGCCGACTCACAGGCGCCGGTAAATATCTGAGCGGCATGCTGCAAGGTGGTGAGCTCAGGCGGCATGTATTCCATGCGCAAATAGGCCTTGCCCCGCAGCAGCAGCAAAAGAAAAGGGACCTCTGCAGTAGGCCCGCCCTTGGGCCAGTTGAGCAGGCCCTCACTGAGCACTGGATCCAGCCAGGTCATGGCGTTCTCGCGATTGTCCGAGAGCACCGCGTAGCGGTCCCAGAATGGCAGCGGCAAGGTCTCCCAGACTACTTCGTCGAACATCGCCAGCCAGCGCATCTCTTCGGGCAGGTTGGGGTCCATCTGGGTCTGCAGGGGATCGGTGTACATCTCATAGGCGACCTTCTCCAGACTCTCCTTGAGCGGCCGGCTGATCACCAGCACCGAAACGTCTTCATTGAGCTTGAGATCAGCCCTGGCGAGTAGCTCTTGGCCAATGATGTACTTGCGTGAGGACGGCCCCACCTGCATGCGCCAGGGCTTGCCAGCGACTTTTCCATCCAGTGCAAGACCGCGCCCGTCAGCCTGCGACGAGAAGCCGAAGCCCTGGGTATTGGCCCACCGGGAAGCGGGCGAATTATCCTCCGAGGCGTCCGCACGCCCACCGGGCCTCGCATGCTGCGATGCGCCCTTGCCAAAGGCCTTCTTGATGCGATCGAACATGGCTGGAGGAATTCACCTAAAGTGACATTATTAGTGCAGTCACATGATAAGGCTCTTCCATGATCGATGTATATTCCTGGCCCACGCCCAATGGGCACAAGATCCACATCATGCTGGAAGAGTGTGGCCTGCCATACAGGGCGGTGCCAGTCAACATCGGCGCGGGCGATCAATTCAAGCCTGAGTTCCTCAAGATCAGCCCGAACAACAAGGTTCCCGCCCTGACCGACCCCGATGGGCCGGACGGCAAGCCGATCTCTCTGTTCGAGTCGGGCGCGATCCTGCTCTATCTGGCCGGCAAGACGGGTCGCTTCCTGCCCGGAACCGACAGAGAAAAATACGAAGTGCTGCAGTGGCTGATGTTCCAGATGGGCGGAGTCGGGCCCATGCTGGGGCAAAACCATCATTTCCGCCTGTACGCGCCAGAGAAGATGGAATACGCCATCAACCGCTACACCAACGAAGCGCGGCGCATCTACTCAGTGATAGACCGCAGGCTCAGCGAAAGCCCCTGGCTGGGTGGGCGCGATTATTCCATCGCCGACATCGCTACCTTTCCGTGGCTTCGCAACTGGGAACGCCAGGGCATCGTGCTGTCCGACTACCCTGCCCTGCAAGCCTGGTTCGACAAGATCGCGCAAAGACCCGCAGTGCAGCGCGGGGTGCAGGTATTGGCCGAACTACGCCGCCCTCTGGTAGACCCCAAGGCGCGCGATGTGTTGTTTGGGAATGCGCAGTATCAGCGGCGCTGAGCAGCACCGGATCGGCACGCGATTTGGTGGAACCTGAGCATACGTTCGGAATCGAGAAGCGAGCCATCAGGTCCCAACTGTCTCGTCGACACACGATACTGCACTTCACACGGAATTTTCGTATTATTCGTTATTTTCGATTTATACTCATCCCGTACCTGACCCCACATTTTGAGCGCATCATGCCTACCGCTGCCACACTGAATAAATCACCTGCGCGACGCTACGACCCGCTGGCGCCTTTGGCAAACGCAATAGGGGCAATGACTGGAGCCATGTCCGAACAGGTTGCCAGCGCACTGCACCAGATTCTCGAGGCCACTACGGTGCAAAGCCGTAGCGCTCGCTTGCAGTTGATTCGCCACTTGGTGGACATTGAAAGCCAGACAGTCGGTATCAAGATGCACAAGCCGATTGCCTGCCCCGATGACCTTATCAGCACCGCGAAGGCTGCGCAATTATTGGGTTACAGCCGCCCCTACGTCGCCATGTTGATTGACCAGAGGAAGCTCAAGGGCGCCACGGTTTCCGCTGGTGGTCATCGGCGGGTTTCCCGCGCCGCCGTGCTGGACTGGAAAGCAAAACATCAAGTAACTGACAAAACCACTAACCTGCGTACCGAGAGTCAACAAGCCGGCGCCTACAAGAGTAGTGAAGCGGATGTGGTGCGGCGGGTCGAGGCGCTTTCCAAAAATCGATAACTGGCAGCGATGGAACGTCACCCACTCTCCCCGGGTGGCAGCACCCTGCTTATTTTGGATGCTTGCGTACTGCTGCCGTCGCGCTTGTCGGATGTGCTGTTTGACTTGATGCTCGAAGGCCTCTACTTTGCGTATTGGACAGGCGACGTCGAAGCCGAGTTCCTGCGCAACTGGCCGCAGGTGCATCCCGACGCATCGAAGTCAGGTAGCAAGCGACTCAAGGCGTTTCAACGGGCCACCAACAATGGGCATCTGATTGCAGGCTATGACGACCCTGCGTTCATGTCCCGCGTTCCCGCTCGGGTGCATGAAAACGACCGGCATCTGATCGCCGCCGCACTGGTGATGCAGAACGCAATTGACGAAGAAGATGAACCGGCGCGGCACAAGATCATCATCGTTACTGACAACACCAAGCATCTGGCCGTCACCGACACCCGCAAGCTTGGCATCGAAGTCATAAAAGCCGGCGCGTTCTTGGACCGGCTGTTTGAGGCAGCGCCAACCAGAACCAGTTGGGCGATCGCAAAGTCGATCAGTGACTTGAAAAACCCACCGTACACCAAAGCGCAACTGGCCGCCGCGCTGCGCCTTCATGGCGCCAAAGCGACGGCATCCGCTCTTGCCAAAAATGCAGGCCCGTGAAACATTCCGGATCCAAGGCCCAGAACCAACGCCTCAGGGCCGGTTCATCCTGAAGAGATTGTCCGGCCCGATCTCGAAATAATCGGCCGGCCCGCCGCCGCGCGCCACATGTCCGGCGGCTGCCGTGTCGTAGATGCCGTCGACCAATGTGGAGCGGCGCAGGTGCACGCCTACCACCTCCCCCAGCACCAGCCAGCTTCCAACCTCGGCGCCGCTCACATTGAGCAGTGGCACAAGCTGCGTGAGGCGACATTCGAAGGAGACTGCGCTCTCGCCCACCCGAGGTGGTTTGATCAGGCGGGATGCGACAGGCGTCACCCCGGCCAGGGCAAATTCGTCGACTTCCGGACCGACGGCAGCCGAGGTCTCGTTCATTGCCTTGGCCAGGGTCTTGTCGACCAGGTTCCAGACAAACTCACGGGTGCGCTCGATGTTGCGCACCGTGTCCTTGTAGCCTACGCTTGAAAAGCCGACGATGGGCGGGACATAGTTGAAAGCATTGAAGAAACTATAGGGCGCCAGATTGAGGATGCCGTCCTCGCTGATGGTTGATATCCAGCCGATCGGCCTCGGCGCGACGATGGCGTTGAGCGGGTTGTGCCGCAGGCCGTGGCCTTTGGCCGGCTCATAAAAATAGATGTCGTCTTCACTGCTCACGGGTTCGGGTTCCTTCAATCCAGGTTCAACGCTTCTGAATACCTGCAGCCTTGCTGATCGCCTCAAAGCGTGCAATGTCCTCGGTGAGAAAAGCAGCAAGCTGCGCGGGTGTGAAGGGCATGGTTTCCAGCCCCAACCCGTCGAACTGCTTCTTTACTTCCGCCATGTTCATGATCTTGGCCACTTCGCTGTTGAGCCGGTTGATGACCGCCTGTGGTGTGCCAGCCGGTGCGAACAAACCCGTCCAGCCGACGATCTGAAAATCCTTGTAGCCCGCCTCGATCATAGTGGGCGCGCTGGGCATGGCCGTGGCGCGCGTCGGGCTGAGCACCGCCAGCGCCTTCATGCGACCGCCCTGCACGTTGGCCACTTGGGTGGAAAGTCCGGCACTGAGAATATCCACCCGCCCGGCCATGACATCGATGGCCGCCTCGGAGGGCCCTTTGTAGGTGATGCCCACCAAGCTGATGCCAGCCTTTTGCTTGAGCGCCTCCATGGACAACTCCAGTAGCCCGCCCGAGGCCGCATAGCTGTGCTTGTTGGGCGATGCCTTGGCCAGCGCCACAAACTCCTGGATGGTGTTGGCCGGAAAATCCTTGCCAACCACCAGCGCAATTGGCGCGCTGCTGAGCATGGCCACAGGGGCAAAATCTTTGACCGGGTCATAGGGCAATGACTTGGACAGCGCCAGCGCCGCAGACATGGCCGAACCGGGCGCCACCACCAGGGTGTAACCGTCTGCCCGGCTCTTGGCGGTGAACTGCATGGCCACCGCGCCATTGGCCCCGGCGCGGTTCTCCACCACCACCGACTGTCCGAGCAAAGGGCCAAGTCTTTCGGCGACCACGCGCGCGGTGATGTCCGCGGTGGAGCCCGCGGTGTAGGGCACGATGATGTGCACCGTGCGGTTGGGATAGTCCTGCGCAAAGGCGGCCGCTGAAAGCGCTGCCATCACAAATGCAATTGCGATTTTTCTCATGTGATCTCCTGTCTGGTTCTTCTCGTCTAGGGCTCAGTGTTGCGCTTTCGCCTGCTCGTAAGCCGCCTTGTCCCCGCCAATCACCACCCGGTGCAATAAGCGGCGCTCGGTGAGTGACTGGTAATCGAAGCCGCCCGCGCGGTGCAAGGTGGCGCGGTTGTCCCACATCACCAAGTCCTTCAGGCGCCACTTGTGGGTGTACACCCGCTCGGGTGCGGTGGCCACGCTCAGCAGTTCATTGAGCAGGTTGCGGCTGTCTGGCTCCGGCAGGCCATCGACGTTGCGCGCCGAGGCACTCAGAAAGAGAAGCTTGCGCCCGGTGCTTGGATGGCGTTGCACCAGTCGGTGTGCGATGGGCGGCGTGCTCGCGCGCTCGGCGTCAGTCATGGGCGGGCGCCCTGGTGTGAGCGCGCGCTGATACTCCCAGCTGTGGATCGCGCTCAAAGGCTCCACCCGCTCGCGCAGCTCAGGCGGCAGCGCATCGTAAGACGCATGCATGCTGGTGAAGTGTGTGTCGCCGCCCTGGGTGGGAATCTCGATCGCATGCAGGAAGGTGATGTACGAGGGCACGGCCCGGTATGAGCTGTCCGAATGCCAGTTCTCGGCAAGCGACAGCCTGGCCATGTGCGGCCCGGGCCCGGTGGGCTGATTGTCCGCATTGAGGTTGGTCAGCCGCAGCACCTGCGGCACCTTGCCGGTGGTGGTGTTGGGGTCAGGAAAAATCTCCGGCTCGCCGAAATGCCGGGCAAAAGCCAGCAGGCTTTCCTGGTCCAGGTTCTGATCGCGCAAGAGCAGCATTTGGTGCTTGTCCAGCGCCTGCCTGATCTGAGCGAATCCGTCGGCAGAAAGCGGCTGGGAAAGATCCACGCCGCGCACCTCAGCGCCAACCACGGAGTGAATCGGCTTGATGCTGATCTGCAGTGTCATCTTGCGTGCTCCTCCTATGCTCCGTGTTTAGCAGACACGGTACTTCTCGATCGCATCGCGATTGATCTCAACGCCAAGGCCCGGGCCATCGGGCAAGATCACATGGCTGCGATCCAGTGCGATGGGCGTCACCAGCATGTCATCGCGCAGCGGGTTGTCGGCGCCCACGTCGTATTCCAGAAATGAAGGATTGGCCGGATGATCGGTATGCGGCCAGCCAGGCAGGGATGCGCCGTAATGGCAGCCCACAGCCATACCCAGCGCGCTGCCCCACACATGCGGCGCCACCCGCAGATTGTTCAGTTGTGCCAGGAAGGCAATGCGTCGCGCCTCGGTCAGACCGCCGGTATAGGCAATCGAGGGCTGCAGGATGTCGATGCAGCGCTTGTCGATCAGTGTCTTGAATTCCTGCGCGGTGTAGTGCGCCTCACCGGCCGACAGCGGCACCGGCGAACGGGCGCGCAGTTCGGCATAGCCGTTCAGGTCCCAGGGTGGCAGCGGTTCTTCTACCCAGTGAATTTGATGATGCTGCATGGCGCGAATCGATTCCAGCGCCACATCGCCCGTGTAGGCTGCATTCATGTCCACGATCAGGAGGATGTCAGGGCCGAGAATCTCGCGTGCCAGACCCACACGCTGCAGATCGCTCTTGACGCCACGCCCGATCTTGATCTTCGCGCCCAGAAAATCAAGCTTGCGCACCTTCTCCAGCATGTCCTCGTAGCGGTTGTCCGGGTCATCCGAAAAATATCCGGTGGACGCATACACCGGCAGGCGGGTGGACGAGCAGCCACCCATCAGGTCGCACACCCGCAGCCCCAGCGTCTTGCCAATCGCGTCGAGCAGGGCCACGTCGATACCCGACAGGCATCCAGTGAGCGCGTTTTGCACGCCCGAGTGATACATCTTGTTGGAGATGAAGGCCTGGATCTGCTGGAAGTCATAGACCGATCGGCCAATGAAATACGGTGCCAGTGTCTTGAGGTACTCGCGCGCCACCATCGGGCTGCCGGCGGCCTCGCCCATGCCAGTCACCCCCTCGTCGGTCTCAACATGCACCACCGATGAACGCGGCGCAAACCCCATGGCTCTGGCGTTGCCATACGACTTGCCCGGCAGCGGGCCGTATTGATAGCCCGACAGGCTCAGTGACTTGATGACAGGCGTCCTGCGCAGACCGGCAGGCGATGGATGGCTCATGGGTTTCCTTGGGCTTGCATGATGCGAACGTGTCACTCGACCAGAAAGCGAGCGATGATCTCTTCGTTCCACTCGATTCCGAAACCCGGCGCGCTGCTTGCGGTGTAGCTTCCACCACTGGGTGCAATCGGGTTTTGAAACACCGCGTCGGCCATGCCCACATGCTCCAGCCAATGGCCTGTGCCCAGCGCCGGCATCAGATGCGAGCAGACCTCCGGGAAAGAATGCGCCGACACCGGCACACCATAGCTCTCGGCCAGCGTGGCCGCCTTGAGCCAGTGGCCCACGCCGCCGATCTTCACCAGATCGGGCATGACGTAGTCGGACGCACCGGCGCGCAGGCTGTCGGCTGCGTCGGCAAGACTCAGCCAGTTCTCGCCAAGCTGTATTGGGGTGAGCGCAGCCTGGGCGAGTTGGGCATGGCCGGCATAGTCGCGCGCGTGGGTGGGCTCCTCGATCCACCGCAGGCCTTCGCCATCGATCGCACTGATGCGCTCGGTGGCGGCTGGCACTGACAGGATCTGGTTGTAATCGCCCATCAAAGGAAACCCTGCGCCCGCCGCGTCGCGCACCGCGGTGATGAGTTCGATATCCTGGCGCAGCGTCGGGTGGCCCAGCTTGAGCTTGAGGCCGCCATAGCCCTCGGCGATGGCCTGGTGGGCCAGCTCTGCGGCCTTGCCTGGGCTCATGGCCACGATGGTCTTGTAGATGGGAAACGCCCGCGGCGCCGACCCCAGTAAATTGGCCACCGGCAAACCGGCCACCTTGCCCAGCGCGTCCCATGCCGCGATCTCGATCAAGGCAATGGCTGTGGCCATGAAGCCCTGCACACCGATCAGGCGCATGCGCGAGCGCAGCTTGCGGTCCAGATCCGCCGGACTCAATGCGTCGCCTTCGATCAACTTGCCCAGGTCGTTCAAGAGCGATGCCAAAGGCTTGAGCACCATCGGCATGAAGCAGCCCACGTAGCTGTGGCCGGTGACGCCGGCATCGGTGTTCACGTCCAGCAAAATCACTGGCCAGGTGGTGAACGAGCCCGACGCGGTCTCCAGCGGCTGGCGCACGTCCAGGTGCACCGCCCGCACCCGCAGGCCTGTCACTTTGGCTTGGCTGGTTTTCATGTCATGCCGCCTGCGCAAGGGTGGGCGCACTCAGTGTGGTGCGATGCATCAGCCGGCGCTGCGGCCATTCAAAATCACCCGTGGCGCGGTGCACCGCCGAGTAGTTGTCCCACATCAGCACATCGCCAACCCGCCAGCGGTGGCGGTACACCGCCTCTGGCCGCACGATGTGTGCGAGCAATTCGTCAAGCAAGGCCCGGGACTCGCCCGGCTCCATGCCCACGATGTGGCTGATGACGCCTTCGACCACATAAAGGCACTTGCGCCCGGTGCGGGGATGCCGGCGCACCAGCCGGTGGGTGATCTGCCGGTCCTGGATGTCCTTGCGCGCTTCCATGATTTCCTTGGTGTGGATGTCCTTCACCGTGTCGTGGCCTACGAACTGTGCGTAAAGCTTGGAGCTGAACACCGCGCTGAGATTCTCGATGCGATCTTTCATCTCTTGCGACAAAGTGTCGTAGGCGTGGGCGGTGCTGGCCAGACAGGTATCGCCCACGGGCTCCTCGCCACGGTGTGGCACCTCCAGCGCATACAGCATCGAGCCACGTGGTGGCGTGTCGCTCACCCACATGTCGCTGTGCCAGTAGCGGCCCGCATCGCTCATGCCGATCGGCTGGCCGTTCTCGATGATGTTGGACAGCACGAACACCTCGGGCAGCTCCTTCATGTTGAAGCGCTCCAGCACAAAGCGGTCCAGCGGCCCGAAACGCCTGCTGAAATCGACCTGCTGCTGCGGCGTGAGGCTCTGCCCGCGTATCACGATGGAGCCATAGGTGTCGAATGTCTTCTCGATCTGCGCAAAAGTGTCGTCGTCCAGCTTGCGCAGATCGACGCCGGCAATCTCGTGCCCCAGAGGCGCCGATGTGAAGTGGATGTCCAGTGCCATGAGAGTCCTCTTTAGACGCTTTGCAGCCGCGCTGCATTACTGCGCCTTGATGTTGCGCGAAGTGATGAGCTGGCGCATCTTCTGCGACTGCTCGTTGGTGTGCGCCATCAGGCCGGCCGGCGTGGTCCACGCCAGCTCCACCCCTTGCTTGCTGAAGTTGGCAACCATCTCGGGGTCTTCCAGCGCCTTGCGCATGGCCTGATTGACCCGATCGATCACCGGCTGGGGAATGCCTTTTGGCCCCACCAGCGCGAACCACAACTGGATGGAAAACTCAGGCATGCCCGCTTCGGCGAAGGTCGGCAGATCGGGGAACACCGGAAACCGGCGGGAGGAATTGATCGCCAGCGCGCGCAGCTTGCCATCTTTGACGAATGACATCGACTGGGCCGCATCAAAGAACAGATGCGTGCGCCCGGCGATCAAATCGGGCATGGCCGCCGACGAACCCTTGTAGGGCACATGCGTCATCTCCACGCCCATCACCTGCGCGAGCAACTCGCCGCTCAAGTGCGCCGTCGATGCCGGCCCGGCGCTGGCAAACGAGAGCTTGCCGGGGTTGGCCTTGCCGTAGGCCACCAGCTCGCGCAGCGTCTTGGTCGGCAGCTCCGGCGACTGGAACAAAATCAGTGCGGTCTTGGACACCAGTGTGATTGGCTCGATGTCGCGGGCCACGTCGTAGCCCACGTTCGGGTCCATGTGCGGCAGCGCGGCCAGCACATTGGAGCCGGCCATGACGTAGGTGTAGCCATCAGGCTTCTGCGACAGCACGTGTTTGAGACCCAGCAGGCCCGCAGCACCGGCGCGGTTCTCAACCACCACCGAGGTGCCCAGCTCGGCCGAGAGCTTTTGCGCGACGGCTCGCGTCATGATGTCGCTGGGCCCGCCCGCCGTGACGGGCACGACGATGGTGATGGGCTTGCTCGGAAAAGGTTGGGCCAGCGCGGGCAGAGCCAGCGCTGCGGCGCAGCCCAGCAGAGCTGCCGCGCCCAAGCGCAGAACGCGCGCCGCAGCCTGGTAAAGGAAAGCATTCATTGTCTTGTCTCCATCACTGTTTGTTGCCCTTGCCAGGGTGGTGTTCACTGGGAGCATCTTAGGAACTTGCAAGCCGCCGGTCTATGGGGGAAATCCGACTGGTGGCTGTGCAGATTGCGCCACAATGTCCGCCGCCTCACCGAAACACTGCTGCCGCCACAGTGAAAACCCCCGCGCGAGCACACGCAAAAGACAATAGCATGCACCCAAGCAGTCAGGTAGCGCAGCACATGCGCAGCGAAAGGCCGATCGATGAGGTTGCTGATAGATGAAGCCGCAGTGCAAACCGGCGCCCCCATTACGCCGGCGAGCGCCCAGTTTGATCCCTTTGCACCCGACTATGTGGCTGACCCCTACGCGAAGCTGCGCACGCTGCGCGAGAGCGAGCCCATCTTCTACTCGCCCGAGCTGTCCGCCTGGGTGGTGACCCGGCACGAAACCGTGCGCAACGTCATACGCGACGTGGCCCGCTTCTCCTCATCCATCGTCTCCGACCCGCTGCGCCCAATGTGCCCCAATGCCCGCAAGGTGCTGCAGGACGCCGCCTTCAACGTGCCCCCGCTGCTGGTGAACAACGACCCGCCGGACCACTCCCGGGTGCGCCGCTTCATGGGCACGCCCTTCCAGATTCCACGCCTGAACGCGCTGGAGCCATTCACCCGCGAAACCGTGGGCCTGCACCTGGACCGCATGATGGCCGGGCCGCAGCCCGCCGACCTGGTCAAAGGCCTGACCTGGGACGTGCCCGCCCTGGTTCTGTTCAAGCTGATCGGCATTCCAGCCAGCGATGTGGACCGCGTCAAAGGCTGGGCCGAGAGCCGCGTGGCGCTGACATCGGGCCGGCCCAGTGACGATGAGCAGGTGCGCCTGGCACGTGGCGCGGCTGAGTTCTACCAGTACTCTCTGGCCCTGGTCGAAGACAAGCTGCGCCACCCCACCGACGACTACACCAGTGATCTGATACGCCTGCGCGATGGCGACGATGCCAAGGCCAGCTTGAACGAAATCGCCGGGCATGTGTTCAACCTGCTGTTCGCCGGCCACGAAACCACCTCCAGCGCAGCGGCCAACACCTTTCTTGCGCTCTTGCAAAACCGCGAACAATGGCAGCGTCTGTGCGCAGGCGAAATCAAAGCCTCGCAAGTGGCCGAAGAAGGTCTGCGCTTTGAGCCGCCTGTGCAGGCCCGGCGCCGGCTGGTCAAGCAAGACGTGGAGCTAGAAGGCCACAAGATTCCCGCCGGATCCAAACTGTTCATCATGGTGGCATCGGCCAACCGCGACCCGCAGCGCTTTGAAGAGCCCGACCAGTTCTGCCCCGGCCGGCCCGATGTGCAGCAGCACCTGAGCTTTGGCGCTGGCATTCACCTGTGCATGGGCGCACCGCTGGCGCGGCAGGAGCTGTCGGTGATGCTCGATGAAGTCAGCCGCCGCATGCCGGGCCTGCGCATGGTGCCCGATCAAGCCCTGCTCTACACGCCCAACACATCGTTTCGCGGCTTGCGCAAGCTGCTGGTGTCCTGGTAGATCACCGCACAACACATTGAGGAGACGGACACATGTCGATCGAGAAATGTCTGAGAAAATTTCTGCCCTGGGCAAGCGCGATGGCCCTGTGCCTTGCGGCAAGCCAAAGTGCCTGGGCAGCCTACCCAGAACGCGTGATCAAGCTGATCGTGCCCTTCGCACCAGGAGCCGGCACCGACATCGCCACCCGCATGATCGTGCCGGCACTGGAGCGTGAGCTGGGCGCCAAGCTGGTACTGGAGAACAGATCCGGCGCGGGCGGCGACATCGGCAACGAGTTCGCATCCAAGGCCGCGCCCGACGGCTACACCATCGTGGTCAACAGCTCCAACCTGCTGCTCGCGCCCTTGCTGCGCAAGGAGGCCAAGTACAGCCTGGACGCCGACTTCGCGCCCATCGCCCGCTTCGCCACCGCGCAGATGGTGATGGTCGCCAGCCCCACACGGCTGACTGCCCGCAACATCCTGGAGCTGGTTGACTATTCCAAGAAGAGCGGGAGCAAGCTCAACTTCGGCTCTGCCGGTGCCGGCGCGCCACCTGATCTGCTGGCCGAGATACTGCGCCTGCGCACTGGCCTCAACTATGAGCCCATCGCCTACCGCGGCATGGCCCCTGCCCTGGCCGATCTGCTGGGCGGCAGCATCGATTTCACCCACCCATCCATGTTGGCCGTCAAGCAGCACATCGAAACGGGCAAGATGCGTGCGATTGCCGTCACCGGATCACAGCGCATGGGCATCGCGCCCACCGTGCCCACCTTCGCAGAAAGTGGCATCGACGTATCGCCCATGGCCAACGGCACCTGGTGGGGCCTGTTCGCCCCGGCCGGCACGCCAGAGGCGATCATCGCCACCCTGAGCCAGGCAATCAACCGCGCGGTGTCCGACCCCGAGACACGCAAGAAGCTGGAAGAAGGCGGCTACGGCGCCGCCTACCTCGCACCGCCAGAGTTCGCCGCCGAGCTGCGCCAGGAGGTCAACACCTGGAAGGCGCTGACGCCGCAGTTCAAGAAGTAG
The DNA here is from genome assembly GCA_947476285.1 of Comamonadaceae bacterium. GTDB lineage: Bacteria > Pseudomonadota > Gammaproteobacteria > Burkholderiales > Burkholderiaceae_C > Ramlibacter. The sequence goes on from CANJPU010000034.1 coordinate 39,052, forward strand.
AGCTCATCCGCGCAATCTCTCGGGTCCAATCGACAGGGCAAGTTCGTCGTCCCGAGCTCGGCTCGGATCGCAGGCCTGCGCGCGATTTACGCAGGCGCCATTTCATGATTTAATCGACCGAGTCAATTGTTAGACCATAGAAGGAAGTTGTCAGATGGGTCCGCTCCGTGAGGGGCGCGCGTCGTCAAAATCCGAAGGAGATCGCCTTGGAATTGAAAGTCACCGACTATGCGGTCAATGAAGCGGGCGTGGCCACGGTGCGCTTCAACCGCCCGGGCCGTGGCAATTCATGGACCGGCCGCATGAATGCCGAATACCGCTGGATCATGACCACGCTGGACAACGACCCAGCGGTGCGGGTCATCGTGGTGACGGGCGCTGGCAATCAATTTTGCGTGGGCGCGGACTTCAAGGCGCTGGATCATTACGCGCAGACCAACGAAGACTATGTGGCCAGCGTCTCAGCCAACGATTTTTCCAAGCCGGGCCATGGCGTGCGACCCGAATACGACCACGACATCGTCTGGCACTGGGGTTTGAAAAAGCCGGTGATCGCGGCGATCAACGGCGCATGCGCCGGCATGGCAATGGCCATCGCCGGGTTCTGCGATTTTCGGTATGCCGCTGCCGGGGCAAAAATCACCACCGCTGCGGCCAAGATCGGCTTGCCCGCCGAATACGGCCTGAGCTGGCTGCTACCGCGCATCGTCGGCCTGACGCACGCGGCCGATCTGCTGTACACCGGGCGCATCGTGCTGGCCCAAGAGGCCTACAGAATGGGTTTTCTGAATGACGTTTTCCCGCCGGAGGAGTTTCAGGCCAAGGTCGCAGAAATCGCCAAATCATTGGCCTTGTCTTTGTCGCCCATGGCAGCGGCAGTGACCAAGCGCCAGCTCTACGCAGAGCTGATGAGTGACGATGTCGGTGCCTCGGTGGAGGACTCCAAGCGATTCATTGAAGTCATGATGAAAACGCCGGACTTCAAGGAAGGCTCGCGCGCCTTGCAAGAGCGCAGAGCGGCCAAGTTCGCCGCCTTGCCCGCCGATGCGGCCATCCCTGCGCCCAGAAAATGAAAAGCCAAACCTCAACGCACAGCTGAAAGGCAAATATGAAATCAATTCAACAGAAGGCGGCAGTGTTCGCCCTCTTCATGGCCTTATGCGGCACCGCCTTCGCACAGGCGTGGCCTTCCAAGCCCGTCCACATCATTGTGCCGGTGGGCGCCGGCACCTTCGGCGACATTCTGGCCAGGATGGTGTCCGATGAACTGCAGGCCGTGTTCAAGCAGCCCTTCGTGGTGGAGAACAAGGCGGGTGCATCAGGCATCATCGCCGCGGACTTTGTGGCCAAGTCAGCGCCCGACGGCTACACCTTGCTGGTCATGACCAATTCGGCCCATTCGGCCAATCCGTATCTGTTCAAGAAGTTGCCCTACGAGCCAATCAAGGACTTCACCGCCATCGCCCGCCTTTGCTATGTGCCCTTCATGCTGGTCGTGGGCCAGGATTCTCCCATCCAGTCCCTGGGCGATCTGGTGGCGCGCGGCAAGGCCAACCCTGGCAAGCTGAGCTATGGCTATGGAAACACCACCGGTCAGGTGGCTGCGGCGGCGCTGAGCTCGCTCACTGGCATGAACGCAGTGGCCGTGCCCTACAAGACCACTCCTGCGGCCATGACCGAACTCATCGGCGGGCGCATCGACTTTCTGTTCGTTGACGCGGGCTCCAGTGCATCGCTGCTCAAGTCGGGCCGGTTGCGCGCCATCGGCGTGACATCCGAAACGCGCAGCGCGCTGCTGCCCGATGTGCCCACAATTGAAGAAGGTGCGAAGTTGTCCGGCTTTTCTGTAGCAGCATGGGCCGGGCTGGGCGCGCCCGCTGGCCTGCCCAGTGACATCGCCACCAAGATCAGCAACGCCATGCTCGATCTGGCCAAGCGCAAGAGCTTCGCCGAGAGGCTCTCTGCGATGGGCGCTGAGCCCGCGCCCGCATCGGTCACCGAATTCAACCCCTACCTGGTGCGCCAGCTTGCAATCTGGGCACAAAAAATCAAGGAGGCCGGCGTTGAACCCCAATGAACCGAGGTCCATACTCGACGGCATCAAGGTGCTGGACATCTCGCGCATTGTTGCCGGGCCCTTGTGTACCCAGTCTCTGGCGGACATGGGCGCCACCGTCTACAAGGTGGAGCGGCCCCATGTGGGCGATGACATGCGGCACATCCCGCAGACGCTCACCCTGCCCGACGGCACGCCTTCGGGCGATTCCACCGCTTACCTGTCGGTCAATCGGGGCAAGCATTCGATCTCGCTGGACATCAGCCGGCCGCAAGGGCAGAAAATTGTGCGTGAGCTGGCCGCCAAGTGCGACGTGTTTGTCGAGAACTACAAAGGCGGCAACCTCGCACGTTATGGCCTTGACTACGACAACATCAAGCGGGTCAACCCGGGCATCGTCTATTGCTCTATCAGCGGCTTCGGGCAAGATGGGCCGCTGGCGTCCCAGCCCGGTTACGACCCGATCTTTCAGGCCATCTCGGGCATCATGAGCACCTGCGGCCATCCGGTGGACGAACCCAATGGCGGCCCGGTGCGCTCGACCATCCCGTTCATCGACGTGATGACAGGCATGACAGCCACCACAGCCATTTTGGGCGCCCTGTATCACCGCAAGAATGGCGGCGAGGGGCAGTTCCTGGATATTGCGTTGCTTGACGTCGCACTGGCCGCAGCCGCAGTGCCCTATGGGCAGACCTACCTGTCCACCGGCAATTCACCCAAGCTGATTGGCAACAAGAGCGCCCTGTTCTCTCCATCCAACTGCTATCCCTGCGCCGGCGGCGGCTTCATCTTGATTCAGGTGGGCAACGAGGCGCAATGGAAAAGAATGTGCGCGGTGCTGCAGCGCCCCGACTGGCTGAGTGACCCGCGCTTTGTCACCAACAAAGAGCGCATGCTCAACATCGTCGAACTGCATCGCCAATTGACCGAGATGACCCGAGCCCGAGACGCGCAGGAGCTGGCGCAGGCGCTGGGCGACGCTGATGTGCCCTGCGGGCCGGTCAACAGTTTTGCGCAGGCATTCGACAGCCCACAAGTCAAGCACCGTGGCATTCGCATGGAGCTGAACGATCCTGTGCGCGGCCCCATGCCCTACGTGCGAAGTCCGCTGCGCTTTTCGGCAACGCCGCTTCGTTACCGGCCGGCCCCCGCGCTGGGCGCCGACACGGTCGCGGTCCTGCAGGCCGAGTTGGGCCTGGACGACCAGGCGATTGCCAGACTGAAGGCCGACAAATTGATCTGAGTAGAGCCATCGCGTTGACATCCACGCCAGGCCGGCCGTCCTGCTTGCCAGGGGCGTCGTCTCGGCGATTGTCGGCCTTGCGGCCATTGCATCTGGGTGATGCCTGCCCTTAGCAGATGCCCGGTTGACGCCGCCGCTCAGCAAGGAAGAATCGACGATGATGGAGCCCAGGAGCAGAACTTGACCATTTCCAGCAACTTGAAATCGCAGGTTCGTGCGTTGGGCGTGGGCTTTGACCCCACGATCCAGATCGCCACTCAGAAGATCTACAGGCCGCACCTGGACATGAGCCCAGCACAAGAGCGGCTTGATGTCGAATACGGCGCCGACCCTCGCCAGCGTCTTGACCTGTATCTGCCCGAGCACACCGCCAGTGCGGTGGTCGTGTTCGTCCATGGCGGCGGCTTCATCGGGGGCAGCAAGAACGAGGACGGAACTTTCTATGTCAACGTCGGCCGATTTCTGGCCCGCAACGGCTTTGCGGCGGTGCTGCCGAGCTATCGTCTTGCGCCCGCTTTTGCCTGGCCTTGCGCTGCACACGATGTGCGTGACTCAGTTTCCTGGGCGCGCGATCACGTACCCGGTGCAGGCGCAGCACAGCTTCCCTTGATCGTGATCGGGCAATCGGCCGGTGCAAGCCATGTTGCCTCGTGGTTGTTCGACCATCCAACGCGGGCCGCGCCCTTGGGGCCGGTGGCAGGCGTGATGCTGATGAGCGGGTACTACAAGGCAGTTGCGCCGCTGGCGCCCAACCTGGCGGCGTACTTCGGCGATGACCCCGCGCAGTACGCTCGCCGATCACCGCTGACGCATGTGGCCAAGACCGACATTCCAATATGGCTGAGCGTGGCCCAGTACGATCCAGGCATCATTGCCGCACGCAGCTTTGAAATGGCGCAGGCCCTTTGCGTTTGCAACGGCCGCAGCCCCGAGTTTGCTTATCTGCGGGGGCACAATCATGTGTCCACCGTCATGAGCCTGGGATCGCCCCATGACGACTGCGCCGACCAGATGCTGGCATTCCTGCGATCATTGGCAAGTCCGCACATCCAAAACGAGTGACATCTCATCACCTGTAATCCGCCAATGAACACCCTGGAAGTCAAGGTTCACGCCATTCGGCTCGAAGCCGGCAGCATCCATTCATTCGAGCTTCGCGCCATCCATGGCGCCAGCTTGCCTGCATTCACGGCGGGTGCGCATGTGGAGGTGCATATGTCGGAGCACCTGCAGCGCAGCTACTCGCTGGCCAATTCGCCAGGCGAGAGCGACCGCTATGAGATTGCAGTGAACAAAGAGCCCTCAGGCCGAGGCGGGTCGCGTTACATGCACGAGCAGGTGCGCGTTGGCCAGATTCTTCGCATCAGCGAACCTCGCAACAACTTCGAGCTCAATGAATCGGCGCAGCACACAGTATTGATTGCTGGAGGCATCGGCGTGACACCCCTGCGCTCCATGATCGCGCGCCTGCAAACTCTGGGCGCCGGATGGACGCTTTACTACTGCGGGCGCGAACGCGGATCCATGGCCTACCTGCCGCAGCTGCAGCAACTGGCTGACCAAGGTGCCAACATCCATTTCAATGTGGACTCTGAAAACGGCGGCCGCTTCCTTGACATGGCCCAGGTGATTGGTTCAGCGCCGGCAAACTCGCACTTCTACTGCTGCGGACCCAAGCCCATGCTGAGCGCATTCGAGGCGGCAACATCCGGCATGGCCTCAGAACGCGTTCACGTCGAGTACTTCACCGCCAAAGAGGCTGCGGCTGCCGATGGCGGCTTCGTGGTGCAGTTGGTGCGCTCTGGGCGCACCATTCCGATTGTGGTGGGCAAGAGCATTCTCGATACGCTGCTCGACGCAGGGGTGGACGTCCCGTTCTCGTGCATGGATGGCATCTGTGGCTCGTGCGAGGTGCGGGTCTTGGCCGGCATTCCAGACCACCGCGACTCCATCCTCTCGCAGGCAGAGCGCGACGCCAACGACAAAATGCTGGTCTGCTGTTCGGGCTCGAAAAGCGAGACCTTGGTGCTGGATCTTTGATTCCCGCGATCACTCCTGACGCGCGTGATGCCCCGGTGCAAGTTCCTGCCACCGAGAATCCACTGGCAGGTTTTCATCGCACGCCATGACACCCGCCAGATCCGCCCTCACGCCAATCGGGTCCTGCCCGGCTTGAAGCCGACGCACCGAATCAAGCAACTGCCGCCTTGCCCGAACGATGGCTGCATCCGCGCCAACCAGGTGCTCGGTGCTGCGATCGACAATCGGCCCCGGTGACATCGACATGGCCAGGTCTTCCATCACCACGCCCGGAATGCCCGACCAGTTGTCCTTCATGGCACTTCGGTCTTGGCCGAAGCGGTTCTCCCAGGTGCCGATGTAGCGTCGGTTGACGAAATCCACCAACATGGGATTGGTGCGTCCGCGAAGCTCTTCATAGCGGCTCATGTCGAAGCCCGCACCGTCGGTGCGATAACCAACGCTGATGGTTCTGGTGTTTTCGTCGTCAATGGGCACTTCGAACAGCACCGTCTGCAAGGCGCGCGCAGGGATGATGCGGGTGGAAGGCATCACGATGGGCACGATGCGGATGTTGTGCATCGCTTTGCCGCCCTCGGGTGGCAGCGCACGAATGGCCGCATAGTGAAATCCGAATTCGGTGTCCTCGACATCAAGCTCGGGGGCCAGCTCAGCGGTGGCCAGTGCAGCGGGGTTCTCTTCGTCTGTGTTGACATTGAACTGACCGTCCATCCAACCTGGCCGAGCGAAGTCCGAATGCAAGATGCCAACATGCGAAGTATCCGCGCCCCCTTCGAGTACCTGCATGTAGTTCGACCCTGAGTCGAGCCGAACCACTTTCAGATTTTCGCGCGGGATGCTCAGGAAACGCCACTTTGGGAATGGCGGCTCTTTGTCGGCTGGCCCCATGTAGGCCCAGATCAGGCCGCCCGCTTCTCGCGCCTGATAAGCACGGGCGCGAAGTCGCTGGCGCACCCGCACATCCTTGGTGTTTGGCGTTTCATGCACCGTGCCGTCCAGGCCGAACTTCCAGCCGTGATAGAGGCAGCGGATGCCATCGTCCTCCACGCGCCCGAGCGCGAGTGAGACGCGCCGGTGCAGGCACCATTCCTCCAGCAGCCCCAGCCGCCCCGTGTTGTCTCGGAAGGCAACTAGCTGCTCGCCCAGAATGCGCAGGCGCACCGGCTGGCACCCGGGAGAGGGCAAGTCCTCGGCCAGCATCACTGGGTTCCAGAATCGGCGAAACACTTCGCCCGCCGGTGCACCAGGACCCACGCGACACAACAACTCATTGTCGGCTTTGCTCAGCATGTCTTACCCTTCCGTTCAGGACGTGCTCAATCTCGATCAGTGCTTGGCTGCATCCCACTTCATGCCCAGGCTTTCGTAGGCCTTGCGCAGGTGGCTGATGTCGACAAAGTCGCCGTATGTGTATGACTTGTTGGCCGGCATGAGTTCGGCCGATTTCAGAATCTCGACCTGCCGCTTGATCAGCCGCTCGGGAATGTCCAGTGTGTTCACAAACGCCAGGTCGTTGCCGTAGTAGCCGCCGCGGGTTTCCCAGAAGGTCTTGGCGCGCTCGGGCGTGTACTTCATGGCGCGGGTGACAAGATCAAGCAACTCCGGGTTGTTGCTGGCCACGGCTTTGTCCATCCATTCGCGGGCCTGGAGCAAAGCGCGCAGGAACCGCACCACGGCATCCGGGTCTTTCTTCAAAAATTCATTGCCAACGCCAACCGCGGATGTCAAGCTGATGTCCAGACCCTCAAGAGAAGTATGGGTGCCAATGATGCTCACCGGCATGCGCTGGCGCGCCTGGAACACCGCATCGGCAATGCCAATCATCACGTCAACTTGCTTTTGGACCAGTGCACCCGCCATCTGGCCAAAAGGTATGGGCACAACCGTGACGTCTTTCCTGGAATCCATGCCCAGTTGTTTCAACTGATCGCGCAGCATGTAGTTGTAAGACGAGCCGATGTCGTTGACCGCGATGCGTTTGCCACGCAAGTCTTTCAGTGATCGGATGCCCTCGCCCTCGCGCACTGCGACAAAGGTGGCCTCCCATTGCTTGCCCGATTTGTCGGTGAAGGTGTACTCGTAGCCCGACACCAGGGTCATCTTCGCGCCCTTCGATTCTGCCAGCACGGCAGTGGTCGGCGCGACGTTGCCCATCTCGATGTTGTTGGAAGCAAGGGCCTCGGCGACGGCGCCGCTTCCGGCCACATAGACCATCTCAAGATCAATGTTCTCTTTCTTGAAGAAGCCCTTGTCACGCGCCACGATCAAGGTTGGAAACGCGATTCCTGAGACATCGCCGAAACGAACTTTGGTGGGCTTCGCACCGGCCGCGCTGCCCTGCGCGTTGGCTGCGCACGCTGCAACCGCCATTGCGCCACACAAAAATATCTTTAACAGCGAAAGAGATCTTTTGCTCATCGTGATGTTCCTTAAAAGTCAGTGGTGAGTGGTGTCCTGCCAGGCCAGTATGTAGCGGCCAATCAGGCCGATCAAGCGATCCAATATAAAACCGAGCGCAGCAATGATGAGGATGGAGGCATACATCAGCTCGCCCTCAAAGGTGCGCTGGGCATACAAGATGCGGTTGCCAAGCCCGTTGTTCGCCCCCAGCATCTCGGCGGCAACGACCAGCAGGAACGAGAACGATGTCGCCACCCGAAACCCCGCGAAAATGAAAGGCACCGATGCAGGCAACATCACCCTGGTGAGCAACTGAAAGTCGTTGGCGCCCTTGGAGCGTGCGTTCCAGATGAGAAACCTGTCGACCCCCTTCATCCCACTGTATGTATTGATTGCAAGCGGAAAGAAAGTGGTGATGGCCACCAGCGCGATCTTGGATGCCTCCCCCAGCCCCAGCCACACCATGAGCAGCGGGAACAAGGCGAGTTTGGGCGTTGGGAAAATCACCGCCAGCAATGGATCGAGAAACTGGTCGATCAGCCGGTATCTGGCCATCAGCATGCCCGCAGTGATGCCAGTGACTGCGCCAATGAACAGCCCCGTGAATGCGCGGGCCAAGGTCACCACGGTGTCGGTGGCCAACGTATCGATGTTGGCCACCAGGCTCTTGAAGACAGCAGACAATGCGGGAAGAAACAGCGGGTCAATCCAGCCCATGCGCGCGACAAGTTCCCACAAGGCAAGCAGCAGAGCCAGGGGGTACAGCCTGAGGATCGCCTTCATGCCTTGACTCCGTCCTTGATCATCGCCCAGATGCGGTTGCGCAAATCGGCGACGGCCTCGCAAGTGCGCATCTCAGTGGTTCGCGGAAAAGGCAGCGGCACATCCAGCGTGTCCACCACCCGGCCCGGCTGCTGGGACATGACCAGAACGCGGTGCCCCAGATAGATGGCTTCCTCAATGCTGTGCGTCACGATCAGCATTGTCTTGCCGCTGGCGGCCCAGATACGAAGCAATTCGTCTTGCAGCGCCTGACGTGTGAGTGAATCGACCGAGCCGAGCGGCTCGTCCATCAACACAACTTCGGGGTCGCAGGCCAGCGTCTGGGCAATCGCAACGCGCTGCTTCATGCCGCCCGAGAGTTCTTTGGGATAGCGATTTTCGGCGCCCTGCAAGCCGACCAGTCTGATGTAGTTCTGTGCCGCTTGCAGCCGCTCCTGGGCAGTGCCCAGGCCCTTGAGCTCCAGCCCAAAAAGCACGTTGTCCATCACTGTCTTCCAGGGGAAGATGCGAAACTCCTGGAAGACAATGCCCACCCGAGGATCGGGCTTGACGACATTGTCGTGGCCCACGGTGATTGTGCCGGTGCTGGTGGGCAAGAGGCCCGCAATCATGTAGAGCAGCGTGCTCTTGCCGCAACCGCTCGGGCCAACGATTGAGACGATTTCACCAGGTGCCAGCGAGAGATCAATGGGCGTCAGCGCCAGGACATCGCCGTCTCGTCCCGCGAAGGTCTTGGACACACCCTTGACGCTCAGCTCGACTCCGCCACCCTTTTTGATCGCAAGCGCCGATACCTTTTCGCTGGGTGAAGTTGTCATGCTATTTTGTGACTTCAAGCGTAAGAAGCAGACTCGACAAGGTTTTGCCGTGTGTGTCCAGGTTAAGCGAATCATTGACGCCGCCGTCCAGCACGTCATCGATCACGAAATTCATGGCGTGCAGACGAGGCAGCAAGTAGCGCGTGACTGAAGTGGGCCGCCGCGCTGCGAACAATTGAGCCACGCGCGCCTCGGTGACTTGATCGACCAGCAAGTCCCAATCAGCGGGCTCATAGGCAATCAGATTGATGGAGCATCGGTTGCCTTTGTCTCCGGCGCGCGCGTGGGCCAGATCGTACAGGGGCCTGGTAGTGCCTTGGGTGCTCATGCGAGGAAGCTCCAGCTGGGGTTCAGCCATTCTCGCGCAAGCAGACAGGACTCGCTGCCCAAGCGCGGCGTGATGGTGCTGCGCACCCCGCCGCCACCGGCAGGGCCGCAAGTGTAGAGCGCAAGCACTTCGCGCACCACTGATTCGGCTTCGTCCCGAGTGGACGTGGCAGACGCAATGCGCAGTCGCACATCGGTGTTGCCGCCAGGCACATCAACCGACTCGCGCCAGCGGCCCGCATCGTCTGAGAACACACTGCGCACGCCGATCAGATCGCGCCGAAGGGGCAGCCGCGCAAGCCCAAGATCGCGCAGGCGATCGCGCACAATCTCGCCCGCCAGCTTTGCGCGCGCGGCCGCATTGTGCCCCGCATAGGAAATCTCGGCCTCGGCGAGCCAGCCGCCTTCATAGCACAGCATGCCCTTGAGTGTGGCCGGCCGGGGGTGGCCGCGCACGCCACTGACCTCGACTCGGTCAGGCCCGATCTCGGTGACGTCGGCCTCGCCTATGTCGGCCACGACATCGGGCGTCAAATAGGCTCTGGGGTCGTGAACTTCATAGAGCAACTGCTCTGTCACGGTGCGCCTGTCAACACGGCCGCCTGTGTTCGCGGGCTTACCCACCACGAAGCGCCCGCTCTCATGAATTTCAAGAATCGGAAAGCCCACACGCGCCACGTCGGGGACGTCCTTGCGCCCCGGGTCGGCAAAATAGCCGCCAGTGACTTGCGCGCCGCATTCAAGCAGGTGGCCTGCCATGGTGCCGCCAGCCAGGCGATCCCAGTCGTCCAAGGCCCAGTCAAAGTGAGCCAGCATCGGCCCAAGGGCGAGCGAAGGGTCGGCAACCCGGCCGGTGACCACGACCTGGGCATTGTTCTTGAGTGCATCAGCGATCTGCGTGGCGCCCAGATACACATTGGCGCTCACCAGTGGCTTGCTCACCATGGACTGCGGCACCAGAGCGCGCAACTGTGCAGGCGTCAGTGCCGTCATCAGGTCATCGCCCTGCACCACTGCGATGCGCAGCGGCCCCATGCCCAACTCGCTTGCCAGCCGCTGCAGCCGCCGCGCCGCACCCTGCGGATTGGCTGCGCCGAAATTGCCCACAATTGGAATTCCCGATTGAACGCACAGCTTGAGCACCGGGGACACAAAACGTTCCAAGGAAGGCTCCCAGCCGCTATCGGGCTGTGCACGCCGCGCCAGCTGCGCCAACGCGAGGGTGCGCTCAGCGAGCGTTTCAAACATCAGTACGGCAGGGCCGCCGTGTGCGACAAGGTCTTGAGTGACGGCAACAGCCGCATCCCAGCGATCACCAGAGAAGCCCGCGCCACAGCCGATGCGAAGCGGAACTTTTCCAGAGTTGGGTTTGCCTGTCATGCCGCGAGCCTATGGGTGTGGTCGTAATTCAAATCACTGCAACTTGTGCTGGCCCTGGACCCACATTCTGGTGAAGAAGATGGTCGCATCCAAGCGGGTTATCCCGCTGTTGTGTGGCATGCTGCCCAATGCGAGACGGCTGCGGCAAGGCTTGCGCTACTTACAAACCGACGTCGATGTGATCTGGCTCCAGGCCGGCATGAAACCTGTCGTACATCCTTGCGTAGAGCGCCTCGATATGCCCGGCAAACAGACGGGTATCAAACAGTGGCTGGGTCAGTCTATTGGCCGCAAGCCTTGAGCGGATGGCCTGGAGTTGTTCTGGATTGCTTGCCAGCGCGACGGCCAGCGATTCGTAGTCAGCCTCGGACCGGGTGATCATCTCGGGCAAGCCAATGGCCTGGAGCACGCTGGCCGCCACCCTGCCGGCGAAGGTCTGTCCCTCCAGTGTGAGCAGCGGCAGTCCGGCCCAAAGTGCGTCAACGGCCGTGGTGTGCGCGTTGTAGGGCAGCGTATCGAGGAACAAATCTGCTGCCCGGTGCCGGGCCAGATGCTCTGCCACATCCGTCCTCGGGGCGAACACCAGCCGGTGCGGGTCCAGGCCTCTGCTGGCCGCTTCCTTGCGAAGATTGCCTGCCGCGGTTGGATTGTCTTGCAGCAGCCACAAGACACTGCCCGGCACACGATCGAGAATGCGCATCCAGGAATCAAATGTAGAGGGAACGATCTTGTGGTTGTTGTTGAAGCAACAAAAGACAAAGCCACATTCAGGCAAACCAAGTTCTGAACGGGTGACCACCTTGTCGGATATCTTCCGACTGGAATCGTTGACCTGGTAGCTATTGGGCAGGTATGCGATCTTTTCGGAGTAACAGGGTTGACTCGCCTGCGGGATCACCGTTTTGTCCGCAACCACATAGTCGATGTAGGGGGCGCCCGTCGAGCCCGGATAGCCGAGATAGCTGACCTGTATGGGCGCAGCTCTGTATGAAAAAATGCCCATCCGCTGATCTTGTGTAAAGCCCTTCAGGTCCACGGCGATGTCGATGCCCATGTTCCTGGACATCACCGCAATGTCCTTGTCGCTCACTGGGCAATGTCCCGATCACTGTTGAACGCTGCCGGGTGACGGCTCCTCTGACGTGATACTACGCGGATTTTCTTTCGCTGGCCTGCACGGCGGTTTGCCGAGCCTCCAAGACCGTCATCAGGAAGTTCATATCCCGATGCCCGCGCAGCTTGCGCAAGCGACCCTTGGCATCGCTCAAAGCCCCGGCCACCCAGCGCAATGTCATCGCCCCGTCC
>CANJPU010000035.1 GCA_947476285.1 Comamonadaceae bacterium
GGGAACGTCGGCTGCAATTTGCGAGAAACCGGTCCATTTTTTCCCGCCTTCTTGCCCCATAGCTGGGCTATGGGGCTGCGAATGCGGAAAAAACTGTCCTCGGTTTTCGCAAATTTCGCTTCGACGCCCAAAGTCCGACAGGCTCCTAGGCGTCGCTGGTCATGGATAGGCACTTTATTCTACAAACTGGACAGATAAACCCCGCACCGAAGTTCGCAAAAATTGTCGCAAAAAAGCATGGCAAAAAACTGAGAATTCAGAGAAGCCGTCTCGGAATAGAATATGGCAAATGAGTTCGCAAAAAATACTGCACTACGACTCGCCGCACCAATTTGAGCCCCTCTTGCCGGCGGAGAGGCTGTTGACGCCTCTTCTGGAGCGCGCCAGTGACTTCACCCGCGCCGCAACCAGTCTTGGATCGGGCACGGCGGATCAGCAGGAGTTGCGCGCATTGCTCCGTTCCATGAACTCGTACTACACGAACAAGCTAGAGGACGAGCACACCAGGCCAATCGAGATTGAAAGGGCGCTCCAGCAGGACTTCTCGGCCAATGCGGATGTGGCACGACGGCAAAGGCTGGCACTGGCGCACATAAGAACGGAAGAGGCGTGCGAAGAAGTTCTCGCCCGCGAAGTGGCGGAAGGCAGAGACACAGTTCATGAGCTCTATTCCGCCGAGAAGTTGCAATGGCTACACCGCGAGTTGTTCGCGGGCCTTCCTGACCTTGACCTCCAACTTGCCGATGGTTCTCAGCTTGTGCCCGGTGAGTTCCGAGCGCGCCAGGTGGCCGTAGGTCGGCACGAACCCCCGCTCGCGGATTCAGTCCCCAACTTCATCCGCCGGTGGGGCGAAGTTTATGGACGCGCCAGACGGGGCGAATTGTCTATCGTCGCAGCAGCGTCTTCGCATCACCGGCTCGCCTGGGTGCACCCATTCCTAGACGGAAACGGGCGCGTTGCTCGACTTCATACCCATCTGATCTTTCACGCGATGGGTCTTACCAAGGGTCTATGGTCGCCGTTACGCGGCTTCGCTCGGACTGAAAAACGCTACAAAGCACTGCTTCAAGCGGCAGATGAGCATAGGCGTGGAGATCTAGACGGGCGAGGCAACTTAACTGAGTCAGGCTTGGTCGACTGGATCGAGTACACGCTGGAAATTTGTCATGACCAAGTCACCTTCATGACTGAGCAGCTAAACGTGAGTGGCATGGCCGGGCGAATAGAGGCGGCCCTTTTGCAGGATTCGCGCGCAGAAGGTAGTGGAATTCGCATTGAGGCCCTCCGACCACTGCACTATCTGTTTGCTGCGCAGGTTGAGCTTTCGCGCGGGGACTTCAAAGTCATGACGGGGCTGGGCGATCGTCTCGCCACCGGGCTGGTCACATCCCTGCTAAAGAGAGGGTATGTGGCTAGTGACACACCGCAAGGCAAACTGCGATTTGCGATTCCTCGGCATGCTCTTCGCCACTATTTCCCAAATTTGTGGCCGGAAGCTGAGGCCGATCCCGGCATGATGCTAGCTGCCCCAGCACTTGCGCGTCGCGTGCCGGTGTCACACGGCGGCAAACGAGTCCAGTAAACCGCGCCTTGCGAGAGTTGTTCCGCGGTTGGGAGCAGTAGAAGTTGGCGAGCCTTACCCCCGGCACTGACTCCACAGTTAGGGCTGCTTGGTTCCCCACCTGACCCGGTTGGCCGCTTTGCCATGCGGGGAGGCCCGCCAGCTTCGATTGTAGGCGAAAGTGCAGGGGCCACCGCGTTGAATGCAGTTGCAACGATGTGTCCCAGCCATATCCGCCCAGCCCGTAGAATTCGCGCATGTCTTATCTCGTGCTTGCGCGCAAATACCGGCCCAAAAACTTCACCGAAATGGTGGGGCAGGAGCATGTGGTGCGGGCGTTGACCAATGCCTTGACGCAGCAGCGGCTGCATCATGCTTATCTTTTCACCGGCACCCGCGGTGTGGGCAAGACGACGGTGTCGCGCATTCTGGCCAAGTCGCTCAATTGCCAGGGCGCCGACGGGCAGGGCGGCATCACGGCCAGCCCTTGCGGGGTGTGCCCGGCGTGTACCGATATCGACAGCGGGCGTTTTGTCGATTACACCGAGCTGGACGCCGCCTCCAATCGCGGCGTCAATGATATGCAGTCACTGCTGGAGCAAGCGGTGTACAAGCCGGTGCAAGGGCGCTTCAAGGTCTTCATGATCGACGAAGTGCACATGCTCACAGGGCATGCCTTCAACACCATGCTCAAGACGCTGGAGGAGCCGCCCGAGTATCTTAAGTTCGTGCTGGCCACCACCGATCCGCAGAAAGTGCCGGTCACCGTGCTCTCTCGTTGCCTGCAGTTCAATCTGCGTCCGATGGCGCCCGAGACCGTGCAAGAGCATCTGGTGCAGGTGCTGGCGGCCGAAGGAGTCGAGGCCAATGCACAGGCCTTGCGCCTGCTCGCGCGCGCGGCACGCGGCTCGATGCGTGATGCTTTGTCTCTGACCGATCAGGCCATCGCCTTTGGCGCGGGCAAGCTCGAAGAGGCCGCAGTGCGCCAGATGCTGGGCAGCGTGGACCGTGGCCATGTGTTTCGCCTGATCGACGCGCTGGCGCAGGGTGACGGCAAGACGGTGGTGGAAACATCCGATGGCCTGCGCATGCTGGGTCTGAGCGCGGCTTCGACGCTGGAAGAGATGTCCACCGTGCTACAGCGCATGGCGGTGATTCAGGCGGTGCCTGCGGCGGCTGAGCTTGACGATGCCGAGGGCGTTGAAATCGCCCGCCTGGCCGGGTTGATGCCGGCCGATGAGACTCAGCTTCTCTACAGCATGTGCCTGCATGGCCGCGCCGAGCTGGGTCTGGCGCCCGATGAATACGCGGCGCTCACCATGGTGCTGCTGCGGCTGCTGGCCTTTCAGGCACCGGCTGAAAAAAAAACTCCTGACGAACCCGCCAGCCAGCGTCCACTGAGGCCGCCTGAGCCCGCGCGTGCGGCGGTACCAGCCGTGGGCGCGCCGCCTGGCCGCGTGCTACCGGTGGTGGATGTGGCGGCCCGCCCTGCTGCGCAGCCGGCCGCGCAGCGTGCGCCAGGCACTTTGCCGGCAGGCGATGTGACGGGCTCGGTGGTGGGCGTTCCGGTGCGCCAGCAGCCCGAGTCTGCGCGTGATGCCGCAGTCGCGCCATCCACCGCTGTCACACCCACGCCGGAGGGCGATTTCTGGCATGCCACTGTCACTGATCTGGTCGCGCGTGAAGCGGTAGCGGCCCTGGTACGTGAGCTGGCCCTGCAATCTCAATTGGTGGGGCGCGATGAAGGCCACTGGATGCTGCGCGTGGAGCGCGAATCCTTGAACCAGCCCGCCAGCCGTGAGCGCCTGCAGAGCGCGGTGCAAGGCCTGGGCCATGCAGTGAAGATCAGCGTGGAAGTGGGCGCGGTGCATGACAGCCCGGCCCGTCGGAACGCAGCCGCCGCAGCCGCACGCCAGCAGGTGGCCGAGCAGGCCATACTCGGCGATCCGTTCGTTCAGGACATGATGCGCGAGTTTGGCGCGAAAATCGTGCCTGGAAGCATCAAGCCCGTGCTTGAGGCAAACAAAGACCAGACCAAAGACCTCCGGGACAAGCCAACTGCGCTGCCCGCAACCGAATAAGGAAAACACATCATGTTCAACAAGGGACAACTGGCCGGCCTGATGAAGCAGGCCCAGGCCATGCAGGACAACCTCAAGAAGGCGCAGGACGAGCTGGCACTGGTGGAAGTCACCGGCGAATCCGGCGCGGGTCTGGTCAAGGTCACCATGACCTGCAAGCACGACGTCAAGCGCGTGCAGATCGATCCCAGCCTGCTGGCCGATGACAAGGACATGCTGGAAGACCTGGTGGCTGCGGCATTCAACGCGGCAGTGCGCAAGGCTGAGGAGACCTCGCAGGAAAAGCTGGGCAAGCTCACTGCCGGCATGCCTGGCCTGCCGGGTGGGATGAAGTTCCCTTTCTAGCTGGCCAAGGTCAATGGCTGACACCAACGCGCTCAATGCACTCATCGAGGGCTTGCGCCGTTTGCCGGGCGTGGGGGTCAAGTCGGCATCGCGCATGGCCTTTCATCTGCTGCAGCATGACCGCGCCGGTGCCCAGCTTCTGGCGCAGGCGTTGAACCAGGCGGCCACGCGCATCCGGCATTGCGAGCGCTGCCACACCTTCACCGAAAACGAAGTCTGCGCAACCTGTCTTGACCCTCGCCGCGACGCGAGCAAGCTGTGTGTGGTGGAAACACCCGCCGATCAGGCAGCGGTGGAGCGCACGGCGGCGTTCAAGGGGCTTTACTTTGTGCTGATGGGCAAGCTCAGTCCGCTGGACGGTATCGGCCCCAACGACATCGGGCTGGCCAAGCTGTTCGACCGGGCCATGGATGGAGTGGTGCAAGAGCTCATTCTGGCCACCAATTTCACTGCAGAGGGCGAGGCCACCGCACACGTGATTGGCGAGGCGCTCAAGGCACGTGGCCTGAAGGTCACGCGGCTGGCGCGTGGCGTGCCTGCTGGCAGCGAACTCGAATATGTTGATCTGGGCACCATCGCGCATGCGTTGGTGGACAGAAGGTAAACAACGCAATTTGTATCTGAAAACTCTGGGCGAAGCGGATTGCCCTGTTTCGCAAGTGCTTACGTGGAAACCCGCACGGGATGAACCCGATGCGGTGCATGGGCTGGCTTGCTAAGCTTTGGGAAAAGCAAGAGAGGGCTTCCCAGAGTGACTAACAGCATTACCCGCCGCGCCTTCGCGGCGAGTGCGGCACTGGCAGTAGCCGGCATCGCCACGCCGTCATTGCGCGCTCAGTCAAAGCTTGAAAAATCCAAGGTCTCCATCGCGGTCGGGGCCAAGGCCTCCTTGTACTACCTGCCCCTCACCATCTCCGATCAGCTTGGCTACATCAAGGCCGAAGGCCTTGATGTTGAGATTTCCGAATTCCCTAGCGGCGCCCGCGCTCAGCAGTCCCTGGTCGGCGGGTCGGCCGATGTGGTGAGCGGCGCTTATGAGCACACGATCCACTTGCAGTTGCGCAATCAACTCGTTCGCTCGTTTGTGCTGCTGGGCCGTGCGCCGCAAATCGCAATGGGCGTGTCGATCAAGACCATGCCCAGCTACAAGACAGTGGCCGACCTCAAGGGCAAGAGAATCGGCGTGTCCTCGCTTGGCTCGTCAACACATGTGGCGGCCTATCTGGTTCTCGCACGTGCGGGCCTGAAGGCCAGCGATGTGAACTTCGTCGGTGTGGGCACCGCCGCAGGCGCGCTCACCGCGATGCGCTCGGGCCAGATCGACGCAATGTGCAATCTCGATCCGGTGATGACCATGCTGGAGCAAAAAGGCGAGGTCAAAATCATCGGTGACGCGCGCACGCTCAAAGGCACCGCCGAAGTTTATGGCGGGGCCATGCCGGCTGCCTGCCTCTACGGCCAGGTCGACTTCATCCAGAAAAATCCCAACACCTGCCAAGCTATGGTCAATGCCATCGTGCATGGCCTGAAGTGGCTACAGACGGCCGGGCCCAGCGACATCATCAAGACCGTGCCAGAGGCCTACATGCTGGGCGATCGCGCCTTGTATCTTGCATCTTTCAACAAAGTGCGCGAAGCCATCTCGCTGGACGGCATCATGTCCGATGAGGGGCCGCGCACGGCACTCAAGGCGCTGGCCAGCTTCGATGCAAGCATCAAGACCGAAAAGATTGATCTGGGCCAGTCCTACACCAACGACTTCGCCCGCCGCGCCAAGCAAAAGTTCAGAGCCTGATGTTTGCGCAGCCAGCTACCGCTGCTGCGCCACCCGCGTCGCCGGGCCAAGCACAGGCTTCAAGTGGGATGGGCGTTTGGCGGTGCTCACGCCTTTGCGCGGCGAAGCTTTGGCGACTTTGGTTTTTGCGTTTTTCGATGTCTTGGCAACTGCCGTGGCCCGCGCGGGCAAGTGCAGCACCACTTGTTGTCCTGCCTTGAAAGCAGCAGTGACGGCCACTTCGTTCCATTCACCCACTTGCGCAGGCGCGATCTTGTAGCGCCGGGCAATCGTGGCAACCGTGTCTCGCTTGCCAGCCTTGACGGTCACGCGGCGGGTGAATTGTTCGGGTGCCAGATTGAGCTGGCCGTTGTCGGCCACATGGCTGGCCACGTCGTTTTGCATCGCTGCAGAGCGCGGCACGATCAGCACTGAGCCGGCCTTGATCAGCATGCGCGGTGGAATCGCGTTGAGGTTGCGCAGCTCGGTCTCGCTCATGCCGACCCGGCGAGCTACTTCGGCCACGCTCAGGGTGGACGGCACGCTCCAGGCGGTCCAGCTTGCGTACTGGCCCGCGTTGTAGGCCTCAAAGTTGCGCTCGAATACCTTGGCGTTGTCCCAGGGCAGCAAAATCTGTGGTGTGCCAGCGGCCAGAATCACGGGCCGCTTCATCGACGGATTGAGCGCGTGGAAGTCCTCGATGGACACGTCGGCCAAGCGCGCTGCCAGCCGCACGTCGATGTCACGCGAGACAGTGACGGTCTGGAAGTAGGGATGGTTTTCGATCAAAGGCAACTCAGCCGAGAAATTGCCAGGGTTTGCCACAATGTTCTTCACTGCCTGCAGCTTGGGCACGTAGTTGCGCGTCTCGTTGGGCATGCTCAGATCGAGATAGCGCGTGCCCAGCCCGGCGCGCTGGTTGCGCGCAATGGCGCGGCCCACGCTGCCTTCGCCCCAGTTGTAGGCGGCCAGCGCCAGATGCCAGTCGCCGAACATGCCGTAGAGCTTTTGCAGATAGTCCAATGCGGCCCGTGTGGATGCGAGTACGTCGCGGCGATCGTCGCGAAAGACGTTCTGCTTGAGCTCGAAATATTGTCCGGTGGCCGGCATGAACTGCCACATGCCAGCCGCGCGTGCGGTGGACACGGCCTGGGGATTGAACGCGCTTTCGATGAAGGGCAGCAGCGCCAACTCGGTGGGCATGTCGCGTCGCTCAAGTTCTTCGACGATGTGAAAGAGGTATTTGCGCGAGCGCTCGGTCATGCGCTGCATGTAGTCGGGCCGGGTGGCATACCACTGCTCCTGCTGGCGCACCAGGTCGCTCTCCAGATCGCTCATGCGAAAGCCCCGGCGGATGCGGTCCCACAAATCGGCCGGCGGCTGCAGGGCCGCAACGGCTTGCGACGAAGCCTGGCCGGTGGTGATTTGCTGCAAGGGGCCGGTGGGGATCACCGGGGCGAGGTCAGACCTTGTGGCCTGGGGTGATGGCGCGGCTTGCGCCTGTGTGGTGGGCGCCTGGCTGCTGTTGCTCGATTCGGAAACGAGGGGCGGGGCCTGAACGTCAGGCGACGTGGGCGTGGCACATCCGGCCAGCCAAAGCAGCGCGGACATGGCCGCGAGTTGAATTATTTTCATTGAAACTCGTTTTTCCACTGGCGGATGGTGGCGAAGGCGGCTACTTCATCCTGTGAGGTGACGCCTGCATGGTGCAGGGCGGACTGGGCGACTTCGGGCATGCGGGTGCGAAGAAAGGGGTTGATCTTGATTTCCTGGGCAATTGTCGATGGCAGCGTTGGCTGCTCGCGATCGCGCCGTTCCTGGCAGCGCTGGGTGTATTGGATGAGTTCCTGGTTGCCGGGTTCCACAGCGCGTGCAAATCGCAGGTTGCTCAGGGTGTATTCATGGGTGCAGCAGACGCGGGTGTTGCCCGGCAGCGCGGCGAGTTTGTCAAGCGACGCCAGCATCTGTGCGGGCGTGCCCTCAAAGAGCCGGCCGCAGCCGCCGGAAAATAAAGTGTCGCCGCAAAACAGCAGGGGTGTTCCATCTACATCGGGGCAGTAGAAGGCGATGTGGCCGGCGGTATGGCCCGGCACATCCAGCACGCGCCAGCGCCGGCCCAGCACAGTGATTTCGTTGCCCTCTTCCAGGCGGGCGAGCGTGCCGGGGATCTGCTCGCGTGCGGGGCCGAACACGACGGCGCCGGTGGCGTTGCGCACCGCATCGAGCCCACCGATATGGTCGGCATGATGGTGCGTGACTAGAATCGCTTCAAGCTGCAGGCCCTCGCGCTGCAAAAAGGCGATCACGGGCTGCGCGTCACCGGGGTCCACCACGAGGGCCCGTTGGCCGTCGTGCAGCACCCACAGGTAGTTGTCTTTGAAGGCCGGCAGCGGAATTAACTTCATGAGCGATCAGATTATAGGAATGCAGCAGTGGTTTGAGACCCCGCCCGGCCGTTATCTTCTGGCCTGGGAGCGGGCGCAATTCGACCTTGCGGTGAGCGACATCTTCGGGTACCACGCGCTTCAACTGGGCCTGCCTGAGCTGGACACCCTGCAGGCCAATCGCATGCCGCACAAATGGCTGGCCCTGCGCGAACCGGTCACCGCGCCGGTCGGGCAAGGCCGCCTTGCCTCACTGGTGACCGACTTCGCGGCCCTGCCTTTCGAGGAGAACAGCCTGGACTTGGTCATTCTGCCTCATTCGCTGGAGCTCAACACCGATCCGCATGCAACACTTCGTGAGGTCGAGCGGGTGCTGGTGCCCGAGGGCAAGGTGGTGATCTGCTGCCTGAACCCGGCCAGCCTCTGGGGTTTGCGCCAGCGCCGCGCCCACCTGTACCGCCGGCTTGGCTTTGGCGAACTGTTCCTGCCCGATGCGGGCGAGTTCATCGGCTACTGGCGCCTGCGCGATTGGCTGCGGCTGCTGAGCTTTGAAGTAGAGTCGGGCCACTTCGGCTGCTACCGTCCGGCCCTCACGCGCGAGAAATGGCTCGACCGCTATGAGTGGCTTGACCGCGCCGGACAACGCTGGTGGCCCATCTTTGGCGCCGTTTACTTCCTGGTGGCGGTCAAGCGGGTGCGCGGCATCAAGCTGATCGGGCCGACCTGGAAGCCGGCCAAGGGCTTGGCGGCAGCGCCCATGCCAGTGACCAACCGGGGGCAGCACACCTATATCGCAGATCAAAGAGAGCGCAGATCAAAGAGAGGGACGCATTGAATCGAGTTGATATCTACACCGACGGGGCCTGCAAGGGTAATCCCGGCCCTGGCGGCTGGGGCGTCTTGCTGCTATCTGGCAGTACTGAAAAAGAGTTGTTCGGTGGTGAGCGCGCCACCACCAACAACCGCATGGAGCTGCTGGCGGTGATCCGGGCCCTGCAGGCGCTCAAGCGCCCCTGCGCGGTGCGGCTGCATGTGGACAGCCAGTATGTGCTCAAGGGCATGACCGAGTGGCTGCCCGGCTGGAAGGCCAAGGGCTGGCGCACATCAACCAAGCAGCCGGTCAAGAATGTCGAGCTGTGGCAGGCCCTGGATGAACTGGTACGCACAGGCGGCCACGCCATTGAATGGCAGTGGGTGCGTGGGCACGATGGAGACCCCGGCAATGAGCGGGCCGACGCATTGGCCAACAAGGGCGTTGAAGTTGGGCTGGGACGTTTGCCTGCGCCCGTGTAAAGGCCGAGTAAATCCGGGCGCTGCCCGGGTTGGCGCGGCCGCCAGAAGGCAGGGACTTAGGGCCAATGCGAATGCGCCGCGCCGATCCTGCTGATACATTGCAAAGTTGGTCTCTAACAACAAGCCGCGCGTCAAGGCCGACGGCTATCAACTTTCATGGCATTCAAAGCAATCTATACCGTGGTCGCCGTCGTCGGCATCGCAGGCGCGTCGGGCGCGGCGTGGTGGTACCAGAACAAGCCGGCGAAAGCTGTGGCAGATGTTGCCGGTGCGCCATCCGGTGACGCAGGGTCCGCCAGTGGTGCGGCCAGATCGGGTCAGGCTGGGAGAGTCGGCGGGGTCGGGGCTGGGCCTGGTTCAGGTGCCGGTGCCGCAGGCGCAGCCGGTCGTGCGCCCTCGGTCGAAGTGGCGCAGGTTCAGTCCATACGCATCGCCGACGATGCGCAGACGGTGGGCAGCCTGCGCTCGCGCCAGAGCGTGGTGCTCAAGCCCGAAGTGAGCGGCCGTGTGACCCAATTGAATTTTCGCGATGGCGAGAAGGTGCGGCGCGGGCAACTGCTGGTGCAGTTGGACGACCAGCTTCCGTTGGCGCAGCTCGCCCAGTCGCAGGCGGAGTTGTCCATTTCACAGGCCAATCACAAGCGCAACCAGGAGTTGGTTGCACAGAACTTCATCAGCCAGCGTTCAGTCGATGAGAGCGCCGCCAATATGCAGGTGGCCCAGGCCAAACTGTCGCTCGCGCAGGCCACAGCGGCGCGCATGCGCATCCTTGCGCCCTTCGATGGCGTCGCGGGCATTCGCAATGTGAGCGTGGGCGACTACCTCAAGGACGGCGCCGACATCGTCAACATCGAAGACCTCGATGCCATCCTGGTCGACTTCCGTCTGCCCGAGCGCTTCCAGACCAAGGCCCAGCGTGGCCAGACCGCGCTGATTGAGCTGGACGCGCTGCCGGGGCGCAAGTATGCGGCGGTGGTGCAGGCCATTGATCCGCTGGTCGATGCCAATGGCCGCTCCATCGGCTTGCGTGCCTGTATCGACAATCGCCACATGCAGCTTCGCCCCGGCATGTTCGCCCGCATCACAGCTGTCTTTGGCGAACGCGAGGACGCCAAGGTCATTCCGGAAGAGGCCATTGTTCCGCAAGGCGGCCGGCAGTTTGTCTATCGGCTTGTCGATGGCCCGGACAAAGAGACCAAGACTGCTCAGCGCGTGGAAGTCAAGGTCGGCATTCGCCAGCCAGGGCGGGTGGAAATACGCGAGGGCTTGCAGGCAGGTGACACCGTAGTCACCGCCGGACAGCAGCGCATTCAGAGAGATGGCATGGCGGTGCGCGTGGTTGAGCTTGCCCGCGCCGGCGCCGGCGCCGCGCCGCGTGCCAATGGACCGGCTGGCGGTGGCGACACTGCTGGTGGGTCAAGGGGCGCCGCTTCGGGTGCCTCTGGTGCCTCCGCGCTTGCTGCGGCACGCCCAGCAGGCCGCGCCGCGTCTACTCCGGGAATCTTGCGCAAGCCCGAGACTCCAAGACTGGCAGGCGCAAATCCTTGCGCCTTGCCTTTGGCCGGTTAGCCCAATCCGCAGGAGACAACGCCCGTGCAACTGCCAGAAATATCCGTCCGCAGACCGGTCTTCGCCACGGTGCTTTCGCTGCTGGTGGTGCTGATCGGGCTGGTCAGTTTCAACCGCCTTGCGGTGCGCGAGTATCCCAAGATCGACGAGCCGGTCGTCACCGTGAGCGTGCGTTATCCCGGCGCTTCGGCCGAGGTGATCGAAACCCAGGTCACCAAGCCACTGGAGGACTCCATCGCCGGCATCGACGCAGTGGACGTGATCACCTCCATCAGCCGCGCCGAGCAGGCCCAGATCTCGGTGCGTTTCAGGCTGGAAAAAGATGCGGACGCTGCGGCAGCTGAAGTGCGCGACCGTACCTCGCGGGTGCGCAATCGCTTACCCCAGGCCATTGAAGAGCCGGTTATCGCCAAGGTCGAGGCCGATGCTTTCCCGGTGGTCTTCCTGGCCTTCACCAGCGATACGCTCGCACCGCTGCAAATCAACGATCTGGTCAACCGCATCGTGAAGTCGCGCCTGCAGACCGTCACGGGCGTGGCCGATGTGCGCATTTTCGGCGAGCGCAAGTACGCCATGCGTGTGTGGCTGGACCCCGACAAGATGACCGGTTATCGCCTCACCACTCAGGATGTGGAGGACGCGATTCGCCGCAGCAACCTTGAGCTGCCGGCCGGCCGCATTGAATCGCAGCAGCGTGAATTCAGCGTCACCTCGCAGACCGACCTGGTGCGGCCGTCTCAATTTGCCGAAATCGTGATCAAGAGCGTCAACGGCTTTCCGGTGAAAGTGCGTGACGTAGCCCGCGTCCAGGAGGCCGCAGCCGACGAGCGCAGTCGGGTGCGCTTGAACGGCAAGATCGCGATCTCCGCCGGCGTGATCCGCCAAGCCACCGCCAACCCGCTGACCTTGTCGCAGGGCGTGCGCGACATGATCCCACGGCTCAAGGCCGACCTGCCCGCCGATGTGAACATCGAAATCGCCAACGACAATTCGCTCTTCATCGACCGCTCGGTCAAGAACGTCTACCGCACCATCACCGAAGCCATCTTGCTGGTGGCACTGGTGATCTTCTTCTTCCTGCGCACCGTGCGCGCGTCCATCATTCCCATCGTGACCATTCCGGTCAGTTTGATCGGCACCTTTGCCATGATGGCGCTGGCGGGCTTTACCATCAATACGCTCACACTGCTGGCCCTGGTGCTGGCCATCGGCCTGGTGGTCGATGATGCGATCGTGATGCTGGAGAACATTTTTCGGCACATCGAGGAAGGGCTGGAGCCATTCTCGGCTGCGATCAAGGGTGCGCGCGAAATCGGCTTCGCGATCATCACCATGACGCTCACGCTGGTGGCGGTGTATGCGCCGCTGGCGTTTACGCCAGGGCGAACCGGGCGCCTTTTCATCGAGTTTGCGCTGGCTCTGGCTGGGGCGGTGCTGGTCTCGGGCTTCGTCGCCTTGACTCTCACGCCGATGATGTGTTCACAGCTCTTGAAGCACAACCCAAAGCCCAACTGGTTTGATCGCACCATGGAGCGGCTGCTCACGGCGCTGGCCGAGGGCTATGCCCGCCTCTTGCGCTGGGTGCTGCTGCGCCGCTGGCAGCCCGGCCAGGGGGCGGCAGGCCGGTTCGTGGGGATGTTCATGCAGGCGCGCTGGCTGGTTGTCGGCGTGATGCTGCTCAGCGCCGTGGGCATTGCGCTGGTGTGGCCCACCATGCGCCAGGAACTCTCGCCCCTGGAAGACCGCGGCACCATTCTGGCCACAGTCAATGCCCCAGATGGCTCCACCCTGGAGTACACCGACCGCTATGCCCAGGCGCTGGAGCGCATGGGGCAGTCCTACAAGGAATTCGACCGCATTTTCGCCAACGTCGGCAACCCCACTGTCTCGCAGGCCAGCGTGGTCTACCGCGCAGTGGACTGGGAAGACCGCAAGCGCACCACCCTTGAGATGGCACGCGAACTAGGCCCCAAGACCAACTCGTTGCCCGGAGTCAATGCCTTCATCGTCACCCCACCGTCGCTGGGCCAGGGCTTTCGCGAGCGGCCGCTCAACTTCGTGATCCAGACCTCCGACAGCTATGAAAACCTGGCGCGTGTTGCGCGGCAGATGCTGGACGAGATGGCCAAAAACCCCGGCATCGTCTCGCCCGATATTGACCTGCGCCTGAACAAACCCGATCTGCGAATTGAAGTAGACCGGCTCAAGGCCGCTGACATGGGTGTGAGCGTGGAGGTCGTGGCCAAGGCCTTGGAGACCATGCTGGGCGGGCGCAATGTCACCCGCTACAAGCGCGACGCCGAGCAGTATGACGTGATCGTGCAGACGCAGGCCAGCGGCCGCAGCACGCCGGAAGACATCGACAGTATCAATGTGCGCGGGCGGGGCGACACCATGATCCCGCTGTCTGCGCTGGTGAAGGTGCGCGAGAGCGTCAGCCCGCGCGAGCTCAACCACTTTGGCCAGCGCCGCTCAGTGTCCATCACCGCCAATCTCTCGCCCGACTATTCGCTGGGCCAGGCGCTGGCCTTCATGAATCAGACCGCAGCAAGTGTGCTCAAGCCAGGCTACACCACCGAGCTCAACGGCACCTCACGCGAGTTTCGCAATTCGCAGGGCGCGCTGGCCATTGTGTTTGTGCTGGCGCTCTTGTTCATTTTCCTGGTGCTGGCCGCGCAGTTCGAGAGCTTTGTCGATCCGCTGGTGATCATGCTGTCGGTGCCCTTGTCGATGATCGGCGCGCTGCTGGCGCTCAAATGGTCAGGTGGCTCGCTCAACGTTTATTCGCAGATCGGCCTGATCACGCTGGTCGGCTTGATCACCAAGCACGGCATCCTGATTGTGGAATTCACCAACAAGCTGCGTGAAGCGGGCCTGGAGCCGGTGGATGCAGTGATCAAGGCCGCCTCGCAGCGCCTGCGCCCCATTTTGATGACCACCGGCGCGATGGTGTTGGGCGCATTGCCCTTGGCCCTGGCATCGGGTGCCGGGGCTGAGAGCCGCGTGCAAATCGGCTGGGTCATCGTGGGTGGTATGTCGCTGGGCACGGTGCTCACGGTTTTCGTGGTGCCCACCATGTACATGCTGTTCGCACGCGCCAGGGTGCCGGGTGCGAACAAGGCGCAGACGAGCTTCAAGCCCCGCGAGCATCATGATGAGCTGATCGCGAAATGAAGTGCTTAGACCACGCCGTCGAACATCATCACGTCCACCTCATCGCCGACAGCAATATTGCCTTGTTCGTGATGGAGCACGATCAGCCCATTGGCCTGCACCATGGAGCTGAGCACGCCTGAGCCCTGGTTACCGGTGGTGCGAACCTTTAGTGAGCCGTCCGCCGCAGTGCTGACCAGCCCGCGCTGGTACTCGGTGCGGCCGGCTTTCTTTCGGATGGCCTCCTGGCTGCGCGCCTTGAGCAGCGGCGGTGCGCTGGCGGTGCTGCCCATCATGCGCAGCAGGGCAGGGCGCACGAAAGCGAAGAAGGTCACCATCACCGCCACTGGGTTGCCGGGCAGGCCAAACAAGATGGAGCTGCCGATGCGGCCCACAGCCATTGGCCGGCCTGGTCGCATGGCGATTTTCCAGAAGGCCACATCGCCCAGTTGCTTCATCATGGCCTTGGTGTAGTCGGCTTCGCCCACGCTGACGCCACCGCTGGTGATGATGGCATCGGCCTTGCTGGCAGCTTCGCGGAAAGCGGCTTCCAGCAACTGCGGCTGGTCGGGCACCACACCCAGATCAATCACTTCGCATCCCATGCGCCCCAGCATGCCCAGCACCGTGTAGCGGTTGCTGTCATACACCGCGCCCTCGCGCGGCGGCTGGCCCAGGCTGAGGATTTCATCGCCGGTGGAAAAATAGGCCACGCGCAGTCTGCGCACCACCTGCACCGTGCCCAGGCCCAGGCTGGCCACCAGCCCGCAGGCGGCGGGCGTGAGGCGTTCGCCGCTGCGCAGTGCGCTCTTGCCTTGCATCAGGTCTTCGCCCATGAAGCGGCGGTTATCGCCGGCCTTGAGCACACCGACAGGTATGACGATACGGCCATCGGCCTGCACCTGCGTGAACTCTTGCGGCACCACGGTGTCCAGGCCTGCGGGCATGATGGCCCCGGTCATGATCTTGACGCATTGGCCTGCGCCCACGCTGCCTTGCCAGGCCTTGCCGGCCAGCGCCGTGCCCACCACTTGCAGGGCCAGCGCGGCGTCGGCGCGCAACTGATCACCATCGAAGGCATAGCCGTCCATCGCCGAGTTGTCATGCGGTGGCACGCTGATGGGTGAGATAAGGTCTGCTGCCAGCACGCGGTCCAGTGCGTCGATGATGGCAACGGACTCGATTTGCGAAACAGGTTCGACCAGACGCGAGAGAAATTCGTTAACGTCTGCCGCGCGAAGGGCTTGCGGGTCGTAGCCTTGCAGTTGCGCGGCGATCTGCGCGATGCTGTTCATGAACGTTCTAGCTGGTGCAGTTCAGCTAGCGTGTTGGCATTGAAGAAAGCACGCGCATCGTCGCCCGGTGCGTCAAAAGGCACGACCACGGTCTTGTGCAGAGCGGTCCAGGCGTCGATCTTGCGGCCGCCATCCTGGGTGAACTTCACCAGGCTTTCCATCAGCTCAATGCGCATCAGGCAGAACACCGGCTGGTTGCGAAGCTGGCCGTCGTCCTCGCGGGCCGCAGCCATGGCGATGTCGGCTTGCTCATCTTGCACGGCCTGCTTGAGCCGTGCCACAAGATCGATCGGAAACAGCGGCGTGTCGCAAGGCACTGTCACCAGCCAGGGTGTTTCGCAGCGCTCCAGCGCGGTGAGAAAGCCCGCCAGCGGCCCGGCGTAATCGGCCAGCACATCGGGCCAGACTGGGGCGCCAAAGGCTTCGTAGGCGGCAAGGTTTCGGTTGGCATTGATCATCAGCTCGCCAACCTGAGGCTGCAGGCGCAAGAGCGTGTGCAGTGCAAGCGGCAGCCCGTTGAAATTCTGCAGGCCTTTGTCAACCCCGCCCATGCGCGAGCCGCGCCCGCCGGCCAGGATCACGCCTGTGACGTCTGCGGTATCAATCAATCAGCCTCCGATGTAACTCATCTCGACCCTGCGCCGGCCCGAGCCGGTGTCGGGTGCGAGGGTGCTGCGTAGCTGTGAATAGCGGTCACTGCGGCCTTGCCAGATGTGTGCGATGGCCGACGCCAGTTGTGCGTCGCTGGCGCCTCCGCGCAGCAGCGCGCGCAGGTCGTGCCCTTGCGTGGCGAACAGGCAAAGGTAGACCTGGCCCTCGGTGGACAAGCGGGCGCGGTTGCAGTCACCGCAAAACGCCTGGGTGACACTGCTGATCACGCCGACCTCACCGCCGCCGTCGGCATAAGACCAGCGCTGCGCGGTTTCGCCGGGCGCGCTGGGCTCCAACTGCACCAGCGGCAACTCGGTATGAATGAGCTTGACCACCTCGGCCGAAGGCAGCACTTCGTCCATGCGCCAGCCGTTGGTGGCACCCACGTCCATGTATTCGATGAAGCGCAGCACAATGCCTGTGCCTCTGAAGTGGCGGGCCATTGGCAGAATTTCGTGCTCATTGGTGCCGCGCTTGACCACCATGTTGACTTTGATGGGGCCCAGGCCGGCGCCTTGCGCGGCGTCGATTCCGCGCAGGACTTCGGCCACTGGAAAGTCCACGTCGTTCATCTGGCGAAACACGGTGTCGTCCAGGCCGTCCAGGCTCACCGTCACACGGGCCAGCCCGGCGGCCCGGAGGGCCTGCGCCTTGCGGGCCAGCAGCGAGCCGTTGGTGGTGAGGGTCAGGTCCAGGGCATGGCCATCGGGCGTGCGCAGTGCGGCCAGTTGCGCGATCAGAATTTCGATGTTCTTGCGCAGCAGCGGCTCGCCACCGGTCAGGCGAATCTTGCGCACGCCGTGGGCGACGAATTGCTGCGTGAGTCGGGTGATTTCTTCGAAGCTGAGTAAGTCGGCATGCGGCAGATAAGGATAGTTTTTGTCAAACACTTCCTTGGGCATGCAATAGCTGCAACGGAAGTTACAGCGGTCGGTGACGCTGATGCGCAGATCGCGCAAAGGGCGGCCCAGCTCGTCGCGCAAGTCGCCTGTGGCTGCGATGGCTTGCGCAGGCACCGCAGCCGCCTGCACGGCGCTGCGTTTGTCGACGATGGGAATCACGCGTTCAGCCATGGCGCTGATTGTCGCCCTTGCCGGACAACCCTACACGCAACGTGCGCCATCCACTTCGATGCACACGCCTGAGATGAACGCGGCCTCGTCGCTGGCCAGATAGAGCGCGGCATTGGCGACATCCAGCGAAGTGGAAAACCGCCCCAGCGGAATGGTGACCAGAAACTTCGCGCGGCGCGCATCGTCGAGCGGGCCACCGGCAAATTCGGCGGACAAGCCGGTGTCGGGGTTGAACACCGGGTTGATGCAGTTCACGCGGATGTTGTCGGGGCCGAACTCCGCCGCCAGCGATTTGCTGGTGGTGATCACTGCGCCCTTGGAGCCGTTGTACCAGGTCAGCCCCGGGCGCGGCCGCACACCTGCGGTGGAGGCGATGTTGATGAAGCTGCCGCCCTTGTTGGCGCGAAAGGCTGGCACCGCATGCACGGTGGCCAGGTAGATGCTCTTCATGTTGACCGCAAAGCACTTGTCGAACTCGTCTTCGCTCACTTCCAGCGCGGGGCGGTTGCGGTGGGTCCAGCCGGCGTTGTTGACCATCACGTCGAGCTTGCCGTGCCGATCGAGCGCGGCTTGCACCAGGGCCTTGACGTCGGCGGACTTGGTCACGTCGGCGGCGAAGAACGATGCCTTGCCGCCGGCCGCCACGATCTGCGCCACCACACGCTCTCCCATGGCAGCATTGATGTCATTGACGATGACGCTCGCGCCTTCCTGCGCCAGACGCTTGGCGATGCCTTCGCCTATGCCGCCACCCGAACCGGTGACGATGATGGACTTGTCTTTCACCCGCATGAGCTACCTCCTGATGTGTTTGCCGCCGGCGCTCAACCGTGCCGTATGGCCACGGTCTTGAGTGTGGTGAATCCGAGCAACGCCTCGAAGCCTTTTTCTCTGCCATAGCCCGAAGACTTGACGCCGCCAAAGGGCAGCTCGACGCCACCACCGGCGCCGTAGTTGTTGATAAAGACTTGGCCGCTTCGCACGCGCTTGGCCATGCGAAACTGGCGCCCGCCGTCGCGCGTCCAGACGCCGGCGACCAGGCCGAAGTGGGTGCCATTGGCCAGAGCCACTGCGTGGTCTTCGTCCGTGAAGCTCATGGCGGACAAGACCGGGCCAAACACTTCCTCTTGCGCCACGCGGTGGTCAGCCGGCACATCGCGCAGCAGAGTGGGCGCTTGGTAGAAGCCGTCGGGCGAAGCTTCGTCCGCTACCCGGCCCTGCGCCGCCACCGTGACGCCGGCAGCCTTTGCGTCCGCCAGAAAGCCTCGCACCCGCTGCTGCTGGCTGGCGCGGATCAGCGGGCCGGCGTCCAGGTCCATGGTGGGTGGGCCCACGCGCAACGCGGTGAACAGCTTGCCCAGGCGTTCGAGCAAAGGCTCGTAGATCGATTGCTGCACCAGAATGCGTGAGCCGGCCGAGCAGGTCTGCCCCGCGTTCTGCACGATGGCGCCAATCACCATGGGCATGGCGGCGTCCAGGTCGGCGTCTTCAAAAATGATTTGCGGGCTCTTGCCGCCCAGCTCCAGCGTCACCGGGCAGTGCCGCAGCGCGGCGGCCTGCGCGATCAGCGTGCCCACCGTGGGGCTGCCGGTGAAGCTGATGTGCTCTATGCCGGGGTGGTGCGCCAGTGCGTCGCCCACCTCGTGGCCGTAGCCGGTGACGATGTTGATCGCGCCGGGCGGGAAGCCCACTTCGGCGGCCAGCTCGACCACGCGCAGCAGTGAGAGGCAGGCGTCCTCTGAAGGCTTGACCACGCACACATTGCCGGCGGCCAGCGCCGCGCCCACGCAGCGGCCGAAGATCTGCATGGGGTAGTTCCAGGGAACGATGTGGCCTGTGACGCCATGCGCCTCGCGCCAGGTGAGCACGCTGTAGCCGTCCATGTAGGGAATGGTCTCGCCATGCAGCTTGTCGGCGGCCCCGGCGTAGTACTCGAAGTAGCGCACCAGGGCGGCGGCATCGGCGCGGGCCTGCTTGGTGGGCTTGCCACAATCTCGCTGCTCGATGGCTGCGAGCTCTTCCGCGTGTTCCGCGACTTTGTTGGACCAGCGCATCAGCAGCCGGCCACGCTCGGCGGCGCTGAGTTTGCGCCAGGTGCTGTCATAGCACTTGCGCGCTGCACGCACAGCTTGGTCGATGTCCTGCGCAGTGCCGCGCTGGATCTCGTCGTAGGCTTGGCCCGTAGCCGGGTCGATCACGGCAATCGTGCGGCCGTCCGAGGCTGGCTGGGATGTGTTGGCGATGTAGTGGAGTTGCATGCCAACATTTTGCATCGAAAGCGCAGCAAGCGGCGTTGCTGCGCACTTCAGACGGCCGACATGCCCCCATCGACAAACACCGCCTGCCCGGAAATGGCGCGTGCGTCATCCGAAACCAGGAACAAGGCGGTGGCCGCGATGTCCTGCGGCTGGGTGATGCGCTGCAGTGGCGTGCGCGTCAGGTAGCGGGCAATGACGTCTTCGGGCTTGCCCCAGGGCGTGTCGGTCATGACCCTGGGCGTGGGCACAATGCCGGGGCACACCGCATTGACACGAATGTTCGATGGCCCCAGGTCAGCCGCCAGGCTGCGCACCATGCCCATGATGCCGTGCTTGAACACCACGTAGGGCGAGTTGGCCACAGCGCCGAAGGCCGATTGCCTGGAGCCGGTGAACACAATCGCCGAGCCAATGCCCGGCGACTTTGCAGCCGACTCCTTGAGCGCGGGCAGGGCTGCTTTGGTCAGGCGCCAGGGGCCGATCAGCGTGCTGTGGAGCATGCGGTCGAACTGCTCTTCGCTACAGTCTTCGAAGCTGGTCTTGCCGGTGCCGGCGGCGTTGTTGTAGAGGATGTCCAGGCCGCCCCAGCGCTCCACCACGGCGGCCACCAGTGCGCGGTCATCGTCGATCGACGCATGATCGCAGCGCATGGCCATGCAGTGCTCGCCCAGTTCGCGGGCGATGGCCTGCGCCGCTTCCAGGTTGAGATCGGCTATTGCGACCCGCGCGCCTTCTGCCACAAATCGGCGTGCCGACGCGGCGCCGATGCCACTGGCCCCGCCAGTGATGATCGCGATCTTTCCGTTGAGTCTCATGATGCTTGCCTGTGCGTGGCTGAACTACTTCAACATCCGTTCGGCGCGCTCGCGGTCGACCTTGAGAAAGGCCGCGAACTCCTGCGGGCTGCTGCCCACCGGGCTGCCGCCCATGGCCTGCAGGCGCTCGCGCACTTGCGGCACCCGCACCGCCTCAGCCGTGGCCTGATGGAGCTTGCGCACGATCTCGGGTGGCGTGCCGGTGGGCACATAAATGCCCATGTGCGAGTTGGCGTCAAACAGCGGGAAGCCAGCTTCGACCATGCTCTGGGCCTGCGGGAACAGGTGCGAACGCTTTGGCCCACCCGAGGACAGGATGCGAATTCTGCCGGCCTTGACCAGTGGGTCTGCCGAAGTGGCCGTGACCAGGCCCACATCGACCCGCTCACCCATGATGTCGTTGAGCATGGGCGCCTCGCCCTTGTAGGGGATTTTGTTGAGTGAGACGCCGCCCATTTTCTCCAGCATGAGCGCGGCCAGCAGTTGCGCGGTGCCAATGCCGGTGTGCCCCATGGTCACCGCACCTGGGTTGGCCTTGGCCATGGCCAGTACCTCGGCGATGTTGCTGGCCTTCATCCCCAGGCGTCCGACCATGACCTGATCGGTCACCTGCACCTGACTCACGGGAATCAGATCGCGTGCCACGTCATAGGGAAGAGTGGCTTCCGTGATGGGCGCCAGGATGATCGGACCGCCGGTGAACCAGCCGATGTTGTAGCCATTGGGCTGCGACTTGGCCACGTAGCTCACAGCCAGCGTGCCGCCTGCTCCCACGCGGTTCTCCACGATGACAGACTGTCCCAACTGCTTGCTCAGCTCTGCGGCCACCACCCGCGCCACCACATCCGTGCCGCCGCCCACTGCGTAGGAGACCGCCATCTGAATCGGCCGGTCGGGATAGGTCTGGGCGCTCGCGGCGAACACGCATGCGGCAATCGAAAACGCGGCGACGCACTGGCGCCAAGGGGTAGCGGTGAGGGAGCTCTTCATCATTTGCACCTTCCTTTTTGGAGAATAGGGTTATTGATCGGCAGCACGTCTGGCGGCCTCGGTCAGCGCGCGAATGGCGATCTCGCGCGAGTGGTTCACAAACTTTCTGTCGGGCTTGGTGTACGCGCCCCGTCTTGCATTGCGCAAACCTGTCTTGCGCTGCAGTTTGACCATCATCTCGGCGCTGGCCATCACTGCGCCAAAGGAATCGAAGACCGGCACACCGTCGACATTGGTGATGCCGTTTTCCACCAGCACCGCATTGAGCACGCCCTCTGCGGGAATGATCAAGTCACAGCCGGCTGCGGCCATCTTGCGAATCTGTGCGCACAGCTTGTCAAGCAAGGCCGAGTCGCCGTGGAAGCCGCGCTCCAATTCATACTCGGTCACAGGCGGGTCGCAGCACGCGATCATGGCCACACGGTGCTCAAAGGCATAGTGCTTGACCCGGCGCCGGTTGCTGCGTATGGCCGACTCGGTGGGTACGAGCAGGCCGAAGGCGCGGGCGCTGGTCGATGCGACCAGCAGCGATGTTTCAAAGGCAGACAGCACGGGGATCTCGACCAGGCTGCGGCACACATCGAGCTGCGGATCGCCAAAACAGCTCATGGCCACGGCGTCGTAGCCTTCATCCTGCGCCTGCATCACGTTCTCCACAATCTGGATTGAATTGAGTTCGTGCAGCCAGGCCAGGCCCGCTGCTTCGATGGGCGCAAGCTCGCTCGAGTGCGTTCCCACAGACAGGCCATGCAGATCCACCACGGTGGATTCATCACACACTTTCTGCGCGTGGGCCTTCATCAGCTTGGCATAGCCGGGCAACTCTTCCAGCGTGGTCATGCTCTGGTGCCAGATGCGCATCATGGGCGTGATCCCTTTTTTGTGGCGTGAGTTGATTGAGGTGCGGCCGCCTGCATCACAGGGGCCGCTCCAGTGCCAGATCCTTCACGGGCTGCTTGGTGCGCGCCCATTGCTCAACAATGCGGTGTGCATCGCGCTCGGTGCGCTCGTCGGGCACCACCTTGCGGTTGGTCAACTCCAGCCGATGGCCATTGGGGTCGAAGAAATAGATGGACACACACAGGTGCCCGTCCTTTGGCCCAATCACATGCAGGCCTGCCGCCTCCAGCCGTGCCTTGGCCGCCAGCAACTCTTCGCGGCTGCCCACCTGCAGCGCCAGATGCTGCACCCAGGCCGGCGTGTTGGGGTCGCGGCCCATGGGCAGCTCTTCGGGTGTTTCGAAGAAGGCCACGCAACTGCCGTCTTGCATGGCAAAGAACACATGAATGTGCGGGCAGTGTTCCTTGGTGGACTGCACATGTGAATCGGTGACCGCAGCCACCAGCTTCATGCCCAGTAGGCCGGTGTAGAACTCAGTGGTTTCCTTGGCGTCCTTGCAGCGGTAGGCCACATGGTCGAGCATGAGCGGGGGTGCGCTTGTCATCCAGAACTTCCTTGATGCGTCTGCCGACCGTGGTCTTGACCGGCATGTCAATTCGAGATTAGCAGACAAGACCGAAAGTGGCTACAGCAGCTTCCCCAGGAAAAGCACAGGGCTCGGTATGGGAACTAGCCGTGGCGAGTCACGGCTAGATGAAAACCGGCGGCGCCCAGAACGGCCAGCAAGGTCTTGATGGTGGGATTGCCGTTGGGCGAGAGGGCGCGATACAAGCTCTCGCGCG
Source organism: Comamonadaceae bacterium (assembly GCA_947476285.1). GTDB lineage: Bacteria > Pseudomonadota > Gammaproteobacteria > Burkholderiales > Burkholderiaceae_C > Ramlibacter. The sequence continues at coordinate 22,925 of CANJPU010000035.1, forward strand.
GAATGCCCGCTCGTTGGGCCACAGCTGCCATCCCCTGTGCTTCGGCAACTTGCCGCAGTGCGGCCAGGAGGGCGGCCTGACCGCCAGGTTGATCGGCTTCGTCCATGGCCGCGGCCAGGTAAGCGTCGGCAAATTCGGGGTCGGCCTTGAGCATGGCCACGACGGCGGCGTCATGCGCTCTGGCGGGCGGTGATTTGCTTGTGTTCATGGACGCAGGTGTTGGGGCGATCAATTTTCAGTCCAACACGGGGACTGTTTCCTGCGTAAATTGATCCGGGACGGCGTAGGCACGGCCGAGAGCCGGCAGGGCCGTTCTCCGGGCACGCTCGCGGGCGGACATACGGGCATGCACGCGTCACTTCGTCAACACCATTGCTGGTGTGCCGGTTCTGTGGCAACCGCGAATGGCCCTGCGCCCGACCCTGCCGACTCTCGGCCTTGACGTGATGTTGCTTCGCGCGGGTTGGCGTCAGCCTTGATGGCGTCTGGCAGGTGCTGCGGCAGACGCGGTCAGATGGACTTGGTCGTCGGTTTCAGGTTGGGCAATGACACCTTCCGGGCTTTGGACCAGTCCAGATGCTCGGTGGAGTCATGGGTTTCCCAGTACGTTCGCTCAGCTTTCTCGCTGGCGAACTTGGGTGTGGGCTTCAATGAGGTTTTAGCTGCCTTGGTCATAAAATTGGTCGTCAATTGCCAGCGTCTCGCAACAAGTCTGCAATACTTCCCGGCACCACCCCACGCGTGAGCATGCGTCTGAATGTCTCGTAAACGTCGGTCTTCGCGCCCTGCTTGCGCAGGCTGTCCTCGTCATTGAACCAGACGTACACAATCACCTTGACAGGGCTCGAAGCAAAACGAAAGAAGAGGCGATAGCGATCCGGCATGCCCTTCTTCACTCGTCGCCAGTTGGTGTGGTTTACCCCCAGCGTCTTGCCCAACCTGAATTCTGGTGCGTCGGGGTTGGCAGGAACCACCTCGGTGATCGCTTTGTAGACCGATGCCAGCAGGCGGGTCTTGGGGTGAGTCTTGTAGCCCTTGGGATCGTCCAAGGCGAGTTGGTTCACCGTCGTTTCGAGTTCATCGAGCGCGGCTTTGAAAATGCGGAAGTAGTAGAGGCCCCAGCCGTTGGAGATCATGGGCGCAGCGTCACGCGGCTTCGACGCCCTTGACCAGTTTGCCGATGCGGCGCAACTGGGTAGCGTCCGCCGCCACAATGTCTTGGGGGCGCTCGGTCATTTGCGCCTCGATGAACTGGAGAAAGCTGGTGACGACCGGGTCGCTCTCGTCGTGTGTGGACTTGCGCCGGGTGGCAGGCTTGGCGGACACCAGGATCGCACCGTTGGCCACCACCGTGACTTTGACTTTGCCTTCGAACTCTGGGTGCGCTTTGAAGAACCCGGCTGGCAGGCGCATGCCACGTGAGTTGCCCACCTGCACGACGGTGCCTTCGTACTGCTCTTCATGCTTGCCCAGGGTCATGGTGTCCTCGCTCACTTGTGTGCACGGATGTGATTACACAATTCTAACCCCTACCACAGTGGCATCGCCTGCCGCGACGCAGCGACTACAAAATGAAAAACCCCGCCAGGCCGTGACCCTGCGGGGCTTTCAATTCAGATCGCCCGCCAAACAGCAGACGATTGCGTCAGGCAGACTCTACTTGCCGGCAGAAGCCGCCGGTGCAACCATCGATGCGGCCATGGCGGCGGGTGCGGCAGGCGCCACAGCAGTCGCTGCAGCAGGTGCCGTCACCGCAGCCGGCGCAGCCATCTTGGGCGCAGGCGCTGCCTCAGCAGGGTGAAACTTCACCACCAGCGGCACGATCAGCAGGGCCACGATGTTGATGATCTTGATCAGCGGGTTGATGGCGGGGCCGGCGGTGTCTTTGTAGGGGTCGCCTACGGTGTCGCCGGTGACGGCGGCCTTGTGGGCCTCAGAGCCTTTGCCGCCGTGGTTGCCGTCTTCGATGAATTTCTTGGCGTTGTCCCAGGCACCGCCGCCGGTGCACATGGAGATGGCAACGAACAAGCCGGTGACGATGGTGCCCATGAGCAGACCGCCCAGGGCCTTAGGGCCCAGGATCAGGCCGACCAGGATGGGGACGACCACCGGCAGCAGCGAGGGGATCATCATTTCCTTGATGGCCGCCTTGGTCAGCATGTCCACCGCCACGCCGTACTCGGGCTTGGCCGTGCCTTCCATGATGCCCTTGATCTCGCGGAACTGGCGGCGCACTTCGACCACCACCGCGCCGGCGGCGCGGCCCACGGCTTCCATGGCCATGGCGCCGAAGAGGTAGGGAATCAGGCCGCCGATGAACAAGCCCACGATCACCATCGGGTCGGACAGATCGAAGCTGATCGAGCGGCCATAGCTTTCCAGCTTGTGGGTGTAGTCGGCAAACAGCACCAGGGCTGCCAGGCCGGCTGAGCCAATGGCGTAGCCCTTGGTCACGGCCTTGGTGGTGTTGCCCACGGCGTCCAGCGGGTCGGTGATGTCGCGCACGCTGGAGGGCAAGTCGGCCATTTCAGCGATGCCCCCGGCGTTGTCGGTGATGGGGCCGTAGGCGTCAAGTGCGACCACGATGCCGGCCATGCTCAACATAGAGGTGGCTGCGATGGCAATGCCGTACAGGCCCGCCAGGTTGAACGACACCAGAATGGCGATACACACGAAGATCACGGGCCAGGCGGTTGAGCGCATGGAGACGCCCAGGCCGGCAATGATGTTGGTGCCGTGGCCGGTGGTCGAAGCCTGTGCGATGTGGCGCACCGGTGCGTACTGCGTGCCGGTGTAGAACTCGGTGATCCACACCAGCGCGCCGGTGAGGATGAGGCCGACCGCGCAGGCGCCGAACAAGCGCATCTGAGTGCCGGTGGCGGTGATCGCGTTGTCAGGCATCAGCCAGGCGGTGACGAAGTAGAAGGCGACGAGCGAGAGCACGCCGGCGATGGCCAGGCCCTTGTACAGGGCGGGCATCACGTTCTTCATGCCGGGCGAAGCCTTGACGAAGAAGCAGCCGATGATGGAGGCGATGATGGACACGCCGCCCAGCGCCAAGGGGTACATCACTGCGGTGGTGCCCGCACTGGTGATGAGCAGGGCGCCCAGCACCATGGTGGCGATCAAGGTGACCGCGTAGGTCTCGAAAAGGTCAGCGGCCATGCCGGCGCAGTCGCCCACGTTGTCGCCCACGTTGTCGGCGATCACGGCGGGGTTGCGTGGGTCGTCTTCAGGAATGCCGGCTTCGACTTTGCCCACCAGGTCGGCGCCGACGTCAGCACCTTTGGTGAAGATGCCGCCGCCCAGACGCGCGAAGATGGAAATGAGCGATGAGCCGAAGGCAAAACCGATCAGCGGATTGAGCAGCGCGGCCAGGTTGCGGTCGGGCGTGAGGTTGCCATTGCCGGCCAGAAACCAGTAGAAGCCGGTGACGCCCAAAAGGCCCAGGCCCACCACCAGCATGCCGGTGATGGCGCCGCCGCGAAACGCAACGTCAAGCGCCGGGCCAATGCCGCGGGTGGCTGCCTGCGCGGTGCGCACGTTGGCACGCACCGAGACGTTCATGCCGATAAAACCGCATGCCCCTGAGAGCACGGCGCCGATGATGAAGCCCAGGGCTGTCTGGGTATCAAGAAACACGCCAATCAGAATGGCCAGCACAACGCCGACCATTGCAATGGTTTTGTATTGTCTTGCGAGGTAAGCTGCCGCGCCATCCTGAATGGCAGCCGCGATTTCCTGCATGCGGGCATTGCCGGCATCTTGCGAAAGAATCCAGCCTCTGGCCCAGAACCCATACCCTACGGCCGCAAGGCCGCACACTAGCGCCAATATCAGCGCTGAATTGCCTGTCATTTGAACTTCTCCTGTCGTTGTTTCGCTTGGAGGGGGCTAACGCATGCGGTGCCCCCGCTGCGTTGCTTCCTCGTAGCTCCCCAACAGGCGGAGACGATTGGCCAACCGGGCGAATATAAGGGCAAATTTGTGACGGATTCGCGATATGACGATGAAAGCAAGGCTGGCGAAAGTAAAATAAGGGTTAATACTAGGTTTTCGGCCCACTCCAGGTCCACTCCAATTACCCAAAAGAATCATGTCCCTCGACAAAGTAACACCCGGCAAGAACGTCCCTGATTCCTTCAACGTCATCATCGAAATCCCGATGAACGCCGACCCGGTGAAGTACGAAGTGGACAAAGAGTCGGGCGCCATCTTCGTGGACCGCTTCATGAGCACGTCCATGCACTACCCAACCAACTACGGTTATGTGCCAAAGACCATCAGCGGTGACGGCGACCCGGTGGACGTGCTGGTCATCACGCCGGTGCCGCTGATTCCCGGCGTGGTGGTAACCTGCCGGCCCATCGGCATCCTGAAGATGGAAGACGAAGCCGGCCAGGACGGCAAGGTACTGGCCGTGCCGACTGACAAGATCCTGGGCATCTATACGCAATGGCAAAAGCCCGAAGACCTCAACCCGGTTCGGCTCAACACCATCGCCCACTTCTTTGAGCACTACAAAGACCTGGAGCCCGGCAAGTGGGTCAAGATCGTGGGATGGGAAGGGCCAGATGCCGCGCGCAAGGAAATCATGGATGGCATTGCAAGCTACAACAAGGAGCATGGCTGAATGCGGGCAGGCAGCAAAGAACCGTGGGCCAAGGTGCTTTCTTGAGGTGATCTCATGTGGAGGTGCATAGAAGACTTACTGCGCCGTTTTCGCGCAATCGGGCGCGCTGGGCCGCAAGTACCGGTTGCTCCTGAGCGCTTGGTGCCCGTCGTACCGCCGATGTTTGCCCGGGTTGGGCCTATGCCTGCGCCCGACGCGCCTGCGATCGTATCGCCGGTGTGGGCTGCTGAGGCAGGCGCGCCACCCTTTCCGGCCAGTCCAACTGAAGTTGACCCTGCTGCGGAGCTTGATCGGTCCTTTCAATTCTTCCAGACGCTTCTGCCATGGAGTGCAGCCGCAGCCGTGTTCATGCACTGCGGTCAGCGCCGGCAGTCCGTGAGAATCCCTAAGGAGACGCTCGACGGGCTATACGCCTATGTGGTGATCGAACACAGATTGCCAGGGCCAGAGGAGGGCGCTCCCGCGCCGCACTTGCAGCGCATGATCTTCCGCCCCGTCATGGGCGCGCATACGGAGCACGGGGCGGTTGCTCTCAGGGCAGCGGTACGAACGGACACGCCCCATCACGTTATCCGTTGCGGCGGCACATTGATCTTCCGTACAGGTGTGCTTGAGAAGTGGAGTCTGCGCAGCGGCTCCTATCACGGCATAGAACCTGCGTTGGCAGTCACTGCGGAGGGCAGGCCAGGTGTCACTGACTATCCGCTCCTGCCGCTACCCATTGACCGCTACATGACGCTGCGGCAAGCCGAAACCGCCGAAACAAGGAACTCGCATCAGCCGCAGCGCGCGACTGGCCGACAGCTTCTTGAGGCATTGTTGCCGGGGCCCCAGCTCGGGGCTGCAGCACCGGTCGGGAGACCCCTCCGGTTGGAACCGCGATCCGGCAGGCCTTCCCCCAGCACTTCCAGCAGTCGAACTCGTTCCGTAGCCTCTGCCCCAGGGCCGTAGCCCTGGTCTACGGCGGCCCTTGCCGAAATGGGCCTCGGCTTTCCAGTTGCGCCATGTAGCCGGCGATGCCCTGACCTTCGCGCGCCCGTGGGCGCTGCTGGTCATGCCCGGACGCGTTATACATACTTTCTGAGATGCCAAAAGTGACCAAAGAGTAAATTTGGATCCATCGTAGTGGGCGTTTGGTTCCATTTGCAAACGGACCGCGGGCTGAGTGGGCACGATGACGACCTCTCCGAAACTTCTTTTGGGGAAATGTTGTTCACGGAAGTTAAAGAATCGCTATGCCGGGTACCCGCAAGTCTGCTCGTTCTCTGTCCCGTTCGGGTTCCCCTGCCAGTCCACCCAAAGCCCAGTGCGGGGCCGGCGGGGTTCGTCGCCCTCTCGGCCTTCTGGGTGGCAACTCTCAAGTTCCGTTTGGTGCGAGACCGGGCTTTCCGGGGCGGGAAAATGTACGCCCCGAGTCTCCACCCATAAGTGCTGTTTCTGAAGGAGCTGCTGCAGGAGTTCCTGAAGGAGCACGTCCAGCAACACCTGCGGGAGAACCCATAGGCGCGCCTCAGGAGACACCTCCGCGAGGGCCTGGGATGCCAAATGGGGCCACGTGCCAGAAGCAGTCGACAAGGCAAAGGTTCGAAGCTGAAAATGAATTCAAATTCAACTCATTTATGGTCGCTTTGAACAGCGGAGAATTTGTAGGGAAGGGTGACTTTCACGAAGTACACCGTTTCGGCCCTGCAGGGGTGATTAAGCTTCCATCAGAGAAGGCGTTCCGGTTTACGGTGGGGAAATACCAAGGCGCCGTGCAATTCCAAATGGAGCATCTACCTCTGCTAATCGAGTTTTTGGAGCGGAACAGAGAAAATGCGGATTTTAGCGATCTTGTGATTCCAAAGGTTGAATATTTAGAGCGCACGAATGGTCTACACCATTTGAGCCTGCAGCTAGTTCCGTATATTGAAGGAACACATCCGGTCCCTGGGGACTCATGTTTGGCCCGTTTTCAACAATTAGTCGACGCCTACAACGCGCAAGCCGATCAACCACTGAAGATTGACATCAAAGCGGACAACATCATCGTTGTTGTCGATCCAAGCGGACAGCGAAGGTATGTCTTGATCGATCCGGGGTTGCTTGAATTCAAGCTTCTTGGTGAACATCCTGAGCCGAGGAGAGCGGCGGGCGCCGCTGGATGCCCCGCTGAGGGCGCAGACGGTGCGGGTTGCATTCCATCGGCAGCATCGTCCGCAGCGGCTGGTCCTGCGGGCTCTGTAGGTCCATCCGGTAGCCGACCTGGATCGAGTGCATCCAGTTTCCTAAGGGTTGCTTCAACTGAGCGGCGGTCCCCAAGCCCTCAGTCAAGTATTCCCCGGGTTTCTTCCCAAAGTTCGCCTCCAAGCTCGCCTCGACGCCTGTTCGCGGCACCCTGACCTACCGCGCCCCCTGCCGAAACGGACTGCGGTTTTCCAGTTGTTCCATGTAGCCGGCAATGCCCTGGCCTTCTCTTGCCAGAAAGCGTTCCACTGCATCGGCAAATGCCGGCTGCGCAAGCCAGTGGGCGCTGCTGGTCTTGACCGGCATCAGGGCGCGCGCCATCTTGTGCTCGCCTTGCGCACCGCCTTCGAAGCGGTGCCAGCCATGATCTATGCACCACTGCAGCGGTTGGTAATAGCAAGCTTCAAAGTGTAGACAGTCCACCCGCTCCAGCGCGCCCCAATAGCGGCCATACGCTACTTTCTCTTGGCCTTGTTCGCCCAGGGCGATCAGGCTGCAGGCGATAGCTCGGCCTTCGCGCTCGGCGATGAACATCAGCCAGCTATCTGGCATGTGCATGGCAGTCATTTCAAAGAACTCGCGCGTGAGGTAGGGCGAGTTGCCGTGTTCCAGGTAGGTGCGCTCATAGCAGCGGTAGAACAAATCCCAGTTGGCCGGCCCAATCTGCGCGCCGCGGGCCCAGCGCCAGCTCACGCCGGCTTGCGCCACCTTGCGTCTTTCCTGGCGAATCTTTTTACGCTTCTCTTGCGACAGGCTCGCTAGAAAATCATCGAAGCCGGCCCAGCCCTGGTTGGACCAGTGGAACTGCACCGTGTGGCGCAGCATCAGGCCGGCCGCCTGGCAGGCCCGCATGTCCTGCTCACTGGCAAACAACAAGTGCACGGATGACAGCTTTTGCTGTCGGCACCAGGCAATCACCGCGTCCACCAGCGCCTTGCGCGCCGCATCGTCTTGCGCCAGCAGGCGCGAGCCGGGCACTGGCGTGAAGGGGGTGGCAATCACGGCCTTGGGGTAGTAGGCAAGGCCATGCTGCTCATACGCATTGGCCCAGGCCCAGTCGAACACGTACTCGCCGTAGGAGTGATCCTTCAGATAAAGCGCGCAGGCGCCAGCCAAGTGCTTGCCCTGCCACACGCTCACAAAACGGGGCGTCCAGCCTGTGGCTGGCGTGGCGCTTGCGCTTTGCTCCATGGCCAGCAGGTACGCGTGGCGCATGAAGGGCGTGGGTGCATCTTGCCGGGCCAGCATGCTGTCCCACTGCGCGCTATCGATCTGCCCAACCGAGTTCAGCACCCGGATGACATAATCCGTCGAGTCGTTTTTCACTCAGCTATGTCTCTCAAAATCTGTATTGCCCAGCTCAACTTCATTGTGGGCGACATGGGCGGCAACGCGCAGAAAATTATCGCCGCCGCCCGCACAGCCTATGGCCAGGGCGCAAGACTCTTGCTCACGCCCGAGTTGGCCATCTGCGGCTATGCCGCCGAAGATTTGTTCTTGCGCCCCGCCTTCATCGCTGCCTGTGATGATGCCGTGAAAACGGTGGCCCGCGAATTGGCCGGGTTAAAAGGCCTGCATGTGGTGCTGGGTCATCCCACCGGCGGGGACATCCGCAGCAAGTCTGTGGCGGTGTCGCGCCGCTTCAATGCGGCCAGCGTGATCTGCGAAGGCAGGCTGCTGGAAACCTATGCCAAGCGTGAGCTTCCCAATTACCAGGTGTTCGATGAGCGCCGTTATTTCACGCCAGGGCAGGGCACTTGCGTGTTTCAGGTAGAGGGCGTCAATGTGGGCCTGCTGATCTGCGAGGACGCCTGGTTCGACGAGCCGGGCCTCTTGGCCAAGGAGGCCGGGGCAGAGCTGCTGGCAGTGATCAATGCCTCACCCTATCACCTGGGCAAGGGCGGTGAGCGCATCAGCCGCATGGCCGAGCGCTCGCGCGCACTGGGCTTGCCGCTGGTGTATGCGCATCTGGTGGGCGGCCAAGATGAGGTGGTGTTTGATGGCGCATCGTTTGCGGTGCAGGCAGATGGCGCGCTGGCCGGACGCGCACCCGGTTTCCAGGAAGACCTCTTCACCGTGCAGGTGCAGCGCCAAGCCGCCGGGCTCAGGCTCAGCGCGAGCACGCAGCCTGAGCAGGGCATGGAAGCACAGTTGTGGGATGCCCTGGTACTGGGGGTGCGCGATTACATCGGCAAGAATGGATTCCCCGGTGTGCTGCTGGGTTTGTCGGGCGGGGTGGATTCGGCGCTGGTTCTGGCCATTGCCGTGGATGCGCTGGGCCGCGACAAGGTGCGCGCGGTGATGATGCCCTCGCCCTACACAGCCGACATCTCCTGGATTGACGCCCGTGAGATGGCAGCCAGGCTGGGTGTGCGCTACGACGAGATCTCCATCGTGCCGCAGTTCGAGGCGTTCCGGGCCTCTCTGGCGGGTGAGTTCGAGGGCCTTGCCCAGGATGCGACCGAAGAGAACATCCAGGCGCGCATCCGCGGCGTGTTTCTCATGGCGCTTTCCAACAAATTCGGCAGCATCGTGCTGACCACCGGCAACAAGAGCGAAATGGCCACCGGCTACTGCACTCTGTACGGCGACATGGCCGGTGGCTTCGCGGTGATCAAAGACCTGCACAAGACCACGGTGTTTCGGCTGGCGCGCTGGCGCAACGCGAACGACCCCTACGGCACCTGCGCCAACCCCATTCCAGAGCGCATCATCACCCGCCCGCCCAGCGCCGAGCTGCGGCCAGACCAGACCGACCAGGACAGCCTGCCTCCCTACGACATTCTCGATGCCATCCTGGAGCGCTACATGGAGAACGACCAGGGTGTGGAAGAGATCGTTGCGGCCGGCTTCGAGCGCGCGGTCGTTGAGCGGGTGGCGCGCCTGATCCGCCTGAACGAATACAAGCGCCGCCAGTCTCCCGTAGGGATACGTGTAACCCACCGCAGCTTCGGCAAGGATTGGCGCTATCCTATTACTGGTAAATTCCGTGCGTAAAAACGAGGGGCACCCATGAAGCAGATCACAGCCGTTGTCAAACCGTTCAAACTCGAAGAAGTGCGCGAGGCGCTCGCAGAATGCGGGGTGACCGGCCTGACCGTCACCGAAGTCAAGGGCTTCGGGCGCCAGAAAGGGCACACCGAGTTGTATCGGGGGGCCGAGTACGTGGTTGATTTCCTGCCCAAGGTCAAGGTCGAGGTGGTGGTCAAAGACGACGACGCGGACCGCTGCGTCGATGCGATCGTCAAAGCCGCGCGCACCGGCAAAATCGGCGACGGCAAGATCTTTATCACCAGCGTTGAGCGCGTCATTCGCATCCGCACTGGCGAGACGGACGAATCGGCGGTGTAGGGCGAGGGCGGGTCTGCCTTAGATCTGCGAGAGATCCGGCGCAGCGGCCACCCCGCCGCCTTGCACCAGCTCAGGCAGCAGCTTGGTCACTTCGCTTTCCACTCGGATCAAATCCATCTGCCACTCGCTCATGAAGCCCTGGGCGACGGTTGAGCGCAGGAAGGTGAGTAGCGACGCGTAATAGCCGTCAGCATCCAGCAGGCCGACCGGCTTGTCGTGGTAGCCCAGTTGGCGCCAAGTCCACACTTCAAAGAATTCTTCCAAGGTGCCTATGCCGCCCGGCAGTGCAAGAAAGGCGTCGGCCCGCTCGGCCATCATGCGTTTGCGCTGATGCATGTTGTCCACCACATGCAATTCGGTGCAGTCAAGTTTTGCCCATTCTTTTTCCACCAAGGCCTGGGGAATCACACCGACCACCCGGCCGCCAGCAGCCAGAGTGGCATCGGCCAGCACACCCATCAGCCCGTTGTTACCGCCGCCATAAACCAGTTGGCCGCCGTGGCGCCCTATCCACTGCCCCACTTCCTTGGCCACTTCTGCAAAGCGTGGCTGTACGCCACGACGTGAGCCGCAGTAAACGCAAAGGGAAAATGTGGGGTTCATGTAAGAAACCGCTGGTACAGCGCGGCCAGCCAGATGCCGGCGCACCACAGCAGGCTCAGCAGCACGGCCGCGCTGCCCATGTCCTTGGCGCGCTTGGACAGCTCATGCCACTCGGGGCCGATGCGGTCGATGGCCGCTTCGATGCAGGTGTTGAGTAGCTCCACAATCAGCACCAGCAGCACCGAGCCGCTGAGCAGGGCGATTTCCACCCAGCTTCGGCCCAACCAGAACGCCAGCGGGATCAGCACGCAGGCAGCCAGGGCCTCTTGCCGAAAGGCGGTTTCACTCCAGCCGGCCTTGAGGCCTGCTATTGAAAACCGGGCCGCGTGGTAGATACGGTTCAAGCCCGTGCGCAGCTTCTGCTCTTGGGCTGGGTTGGCGCCTTGTGGGGGGGTCATGCGGCAATTGTCGCTGACGGCGCGCGCTTTCTTGCGCTGGGGTCAGTCTTTGGTGGCTTTCGCGGCTGGCGCAGGTGCGTCAATCAGCCGCGTGCCGGCCAGCGCGTCGTGCCAGAACTGTCCCAGTGGATGAAACCGGCTGAGCACCGCCCAGATTGCAATCCAGCCGATCATGAGAAGCGCCGTATCAGCCACGCTTGTCTTGTGATGAGGCAAGGCTGCGAGCAGGGCCAATGGGGGAAGAAACCACAGCCAGCACAGCGCGTAACGCAGCAGGGCGCGCGTCTGCGTGATGGATCGGCCAGCGCGGTCCACCACGCGAATGCGCCAGGTCTTCATGGCCAGGGTTTGGCCCTTTGCCCAGAACCATGCAAAGTAGATTCCGAAGACCACCACCAGGAAGGCCTGCAGCAGCGGGCGGCGTGCGTCCATGGCATTTCGCATCTGGCCCATGGTGCTGAAAAGCCAGCCGGCCATGAACACCACTGCAAAGAGAAGCATGCCCTCGTACAGCCAGCACGCCATGCGCCGTGGCAGACCGGGGGTTGTGAGGTTTACCGTGGCCGGATCATTGGGCCATGTTTGCTGCTGGCGCGCCGTCATCGGCCGGAGAGCTTCAGTTTGTGCGCGCCGCGTCCGGTGCGGGCGCCTGCTGCGGCAAGAGGGTGTGCAGTTGCACCTGATCGGGCGCCACGTTGATGCGCGGTGTGCGCGTGTTCTGGGCGGTCTGGGGTACGGTGGTGAGCTTTTCTGGCTGCACCGGCTTGATTGCGGCGGCCGTGGTAGGTGGCTTGGACGCACTGGCCGCGAGTTTCGCTTTTTCCTCGGTGGTCAGAGACTTGTAGGCTTCCCACTTGGCTCGCTTGTCGTCGGTGGTCATTTGCTGGGCCTCACCGAAGTTCAGGCGAGCGAAGGTTCGTTGCTGCGGGCTGAGTGCCACCCATTCGGTCATGCGGCTTTGCAGTTTGGTCTGCTCTGCGGGGGCCAGACGCGGATAGTTTTGCGACATGGCCAGCCACTTGCGCTTTTGGGCCTCGCTCAGGGTGTTCCATTTGGCTGCCAAAGGTGCCAAAGCCTGTTGCTGACCGGGGGATAGCTCGGTCCACAGAGGTTTGGTGACTTGCCGCGATGCGGCGCTGGACCGAGATGTAGCAGCCCGTGCGCTGCTCGCGCGAGCAGTTGGAGCCGAGGCATGGATGGCGGGTGCGGCGGCGCTTGGCGGCGGGGCTTGCGCTTCAATGGCTGCGGGAGCGGTCTGGCCGCAAGCAAGTTGCCATGTAAACGCAAGCGTCAGCGCAAGCATCAGGCAGCCCGAGCCAGCGCGGCACCGGGCAGCTGCGGCGGCGGCAAGCTTTTGTGGCTGGATCAATTCGGTTCTGCCGGGCTAATCGTGTCCCGATTTGAGGAATTGGAGGAAACCGGGGTCGGCGTAAGCCGAGGGTGGCAGGTCGTCGGTCAGCAAGGCAGCGTCGACCTCGGCCACTTCGTGTGCCCGACGGTCGTTTTCAACGATGTTGATCAGGAACAGGCCGGCGACCAGGGCAATCAAGGGCAAGGCAGAGGCAATGCGGCTCCACAGGCTGAGATGCTCGTCCCCGAAGGTGAGGGTGGCAGCGCCACCAGAGCTGTTGACGCTGGGCGCTGTGCGAAGTTTGGTTTGCTTGCGCTGGGCAACGGCTTGAACCCGGGCGGCACGCAGGCGCTCGGTGACGCTGTAGGGCAACTCGACCATGCCAGCGCCCAGGCGGGCGCAGACCATCTGGCCGAAGCGATCTGCCATTTGTGCAGGAGTAGGTTGCAAATTCGTCATAGTTTTATTCCCTTTGCCTTCAGCGCCACACTGAGGGCCTGGACCGCTCGTGAGCAGTGCGTTTTCACACTGCCTTCTGAACAGCCCATAGCGGCCGCCGTCTCGGCTACATCCATTTCCTCCCAGTAACGCATCAGGAAGGCTTCGCGTTGACGAGCCGGCAATTGAAGGATTTCCTTTTCGATCTCACGCAAGATCTGGGCCCGCCGCAAGTTGTCTTCTGCGCTCTCAGCCTGTTGAGAGCCTTCGCCGGGCGAGAAAGTTTCCAGCAGATCGAAATCCCCGTCCTCGCTGCTGCTTTCGAAGTCGCTCATGTTCGAAAACAGGGCATTGCGGGTCTTTTGCCGGCGAAACCAGTCCAGGGTGCAGTTCGACAGGATGCGCTGAAACAGCATGGGCAACTCATCTGCCGGCTTGTCGCCATAGTGCTCGGCCAGTTTCATCATGCTGTCTTGCACGATGTCCAGCGCGGCTTCCTCGTCACGAACGTGGTAGATCGACCGCTTGAAGGCCCGTTTCTCCACGCTTTTGAGGAAATCTGAAAGTTCTCGTTCGGTAGCCAAAGAATCTAAGCCTGCGAGGCCTGCGTTTGTCTCTTTTGCGATGCGCCGGATGCTGTTTTTGGGACGGCTAGACGGAAATTATCGCATCGCGGCGGGGGCGCGCCCTTTCTTGGCCGTGTTGCAGTGCGATAATATGCCAGCAAGTCAAAAGGCAAACGAGCCCTGATCCGACAGCGCGATAGGCCTGTTCATGGTTTTGGGTTCTAAGTCCCGACACAGCTTCACAAGAGCGTGCGAAGGGGCACCCTAGGTTTTTCGTTAGAGAAATTCGCAAAGGTTCATCATGGAAATCAGCAAAGCCGAAATCACTTCGGCGGCGGCCGCTTCGGCCACCACTTCATCTGTTCAAGAACTCCGCGGCGCGGAAATTCTCGTCAAGGCCCTGCAGGCCGAGAACGTCAAGTACGTCTGGGGTTACCCCGGCGGCGCCGTGCTGCACATCTACGACGCCTTCTACAAGCAAGACACCATCCAGCATGTGCTGGTGCGCCATGAGCAGGCCGCCGTCCATGCCGCTGACGGCTATGCCCGCGCCACGGGTGACGTGGGCGTGGCCCTGGTCACCTCCGGTCCTGGCGTGACCAATGCCGTCACCGGCATCGCCACGGCCTACATGGACAGCATTCCCATGGTCATCATCACCGGGCAGGTACCCACCCATGCCATCGGGCTGGATGCCTTCCAGGAATGCGACACCGTTGGCATCACCCGACCGGTGGTCAAGCACAACTTCCTGGTCAAGGACGTGCGCGACCTGGCCCTGGTCATGAAAAAGGCCTTTCACATCGCACGTACTGGCCGGCCCGGCCCGGTGGTGGTGGACATTCCCAAGGACGTGTCCTTCAACAAGACGGCGTATGTGGGCCTGCCCGACAAAGTCGAGATGCGCTCCTACAACCCGGTGCGCAAAGGCCACGGCGGCCAGATCCGCAAGGCCCTGCAGTTGCTGATGGCGGCCAAGCGGCCTTACATCTACACCGGTGGCGGCGTCATCCTGAGCAATGCGTCGGCCGAGTTGCGCACCCTGGTGGACATGCTGGGCTACCCCTGCACCAACACCTTGATGGGCCTGGGCGCCTACCCGGCCAGCGACCGCAAATTCCTGGGCATGCTGGGCATGCACGGCACCATCGAGGCCAACAACGCCATGCAGAACTGCGACGTGCTGCTGGCGGTGGGCGCGCGCTTCGATGACCGCGTGATTGGCAACCCAAAGCACTTCGCGCAGAACGAGCGCAAGATCATCCACATCGACATCGATCCCTCCAGTATTTCAAAGCGGGTTCGGGTTGACATTCCCATCGTTGGCGATGTCAAGGACGTGCTCACCGAGTTGATCGCGATGATCCGCGAATCCGGCCTCAAACCCGACGCGCCAGCCCTGGGCGCCTGGTGGAACACCATCGAAGACTGGCGCAAACGCGATTGCCTCAAGTACGACCGAGGCAACGGCGACGTCACCAAGCCCCAGCACGTGGTGGAGACGCTGTGGAACATGACCAAAGACGCCGACGCCTACATCACCTCCGACGTCGGCCAGCACCAGATGTGGGCGGCCCAGTACTACCGTTTCGATCAGCCCAATCGCTGGATCAACTCTGGTGGCCTGGGCACCATGGGCGTGGGCATTCCCTACGCGATGGGCATCAAGCTGGCCAAGCCAGAGAGCGAAGTTTTCTGCATCACGGGCGAGGGCTCGGTGCAGATGTGCATTCAAGAGCTCTCCACCTGCCTGCAATACAACACACCGATCAAGATCGTCGCGCTGAACAACCGCTACCTGGGCATGGTGCGTCAGTGGCAAGAGCTCGACTACGAGGGCCGCTACAGCCACAGCTACATGGACGCGCTGCCCAACTTCGTCAAGCTGGCAGAGGCCTACGGCCATGTGGGCATGCTGATCGAAAACCCGCGCGACGTCGAGCCAGCCCTGCGCGAGGCGCGCAAGCTCAAGGACCGCACGGTGTTCATGGACTTTCGAACCGATCCGACCGAAAACGTCTTCCCGATGGTGCAGGCAGGCAAAGGCATCACCGAGATGCTGCTGGGGTCAGAAGACCTGTAAAACCAAACCATGCTGTCGTGCCGCGCCACCTGCGGCACGGCAACCCTGAAGAATCTATTGGCTGCCAAGCCGTCTGGTTACCGCCGGGCGGGGAGGGCACCGAAAAGAGGAATCGCAAATCATGAAACACGTCATTGCTGTCTTGCTGGAAAACGAGCCCGGTGCTCTCTCTCGCGTTGTGGGCCTTTTCTCGGCCCGCGGCTACAACATCGAATCACTCACAGTAGCCCCCACCGAAGACCCTTCGCTCTCGCGCATGACCATCCAGACCACTGGCTCGGACGACGTGATCGAGCAGATCACCAAGCACCTGAACCGGCTGATCGAAGTCGTCAAGGTGGTTGACCTCACCGAAGGCGCCTACACCGAGCGCGAGCTGATGATGGTCAAGGTGCGCGCGGTCGGCAAGGAGCGCGAGGAGATGAAGCGCATGGCCGACATCTTCCGCGGCCGCATCATCGACGTCACCGAGAAGAGCTACACCATCGAGCTCACCGGCGACCAAAGTAAGAACGACGCCTTCCTGGAAGCCATAGACCGCAGTGCCATTCTGGAGACAGTGCGCACCGGTGCCAGCGGCATTGGCCGAGGCGAGCGCATTTTGCGCGTCTGATGCAATGTTGGGCAGCGTTTGTTCCCTTGCGGCCGCCCAGCGGATAATTTCGCACCTCAATTTTTTTACCCACTGAATTTCAACAGGAGAAACCATGAAGGTTTATTACGACAAAGACTGTGACCTGAGCCTGATCAAGGGCAAGACGGTTGCCATCATCGGCTACGGCTCGCAAGGCCACGCCCACGCCCAGAACCTCAATGACAGCGGCGTCAAGGTGGTGGTCGGTCTGCGCAAGGGCGGGGCATCGTGGTCCAAGGTCGAAAAGGCCGGTCTGAAAGTCGCTGAAGTTGCCGAGGCCGTGCGCTCGGCCGACGTCGTCATGATGCTCCTGCCCGACGAGCAAATCGCCGCCGTTTACAGCAGCGAAGTCGAGCCCAACATCAAGCAGGGCGCCTCGCTGGTCTTCGCGCATGGTTTCAACATCCACTACGGCTTCGTCACGCCCCGCGCTGATCTGGACGTCTGGATGGTCGCGCCCAAGGCGCCGGGTCACACCGTGCGCGGCACCTACACCCAGGGCGGCGGCGTGCCCCACCTGGTGGCCGTGCATCAAGACAAGAGCGGCCGCGCGCGCGACCTGGCCTTGTCCTATGCCATGGCCAATGGCGGCGGCAAGGCCGGCATCATCGAAACCAGCTTCCGCGAAGAGACCGAAACCGATCTGTTCGGCGAGCAGGCCGTGCTGTGCGGTGGCACCGTGGAGCTGATCAAAGCAGGCTTTGAGACTCTGGTTGAGGCAGGCTATGCGCCCGAGATGGCTTACTTCGAATGCCTGCACGAGCTCAAGCTGATCGTGGACATGATCTATGAGGGCGGCATCGCCAACATGAACTACTCCATCTCCAACAACGCCGAGTACGGTGAGTACGTCACCGGCCCGCGCATCGTGACCGATGAAACCAAGAAGGTCATGAAGCAGGTGTTGAAAGACATCCAGAGCGGCGAATACGCCAAGAGCTTCATCCTGGAAAACCGCGCCGGCGCGCCCACACTGCTGAGCCGCCGCCGCCTGACGGCCGAGCACCAGATCGAGACCGTGGGCGAGACACTGCGCGCAATGATGCCCTGGATCAAGAAGAACAAGCTGGTCGATCAAACCCGCAACTGATCCGCTCCACGCGCTCACGCAGGGCCGCCTTCGGGCGGCCTTTGTTTTCTGCCTGTTCTGTTTTCCTCTTACACTTCGCCCATGCACGACGGTTCCGACTCCGACTCCGACGCCAATGTCCCCGAGGGCGTCGTGGTGCGCAAGCGCCGCAAGGGCATCTACATTCTGCCCAACTTGTTCACGCTGGCGGCGCTGTTCGGCGGCTTCTATGCGATCGTCATGGCCATGAACGGCCGCTTCGATCAGGCAGCGGTGGGCGTCTTTTGCGCGATGGTGCTCGACAGTCTGGACGGTCGCGTCGCTCGCATGACCAACACCCAGAGCGCATTCGGCGAGCAGATGGATTCGCTGTCTGACATGGTGTCTTTCGGGGCGGCGCCCGCGCTCATTGCCTACGAGTGGGCGCTCAAGGACCTGGGCCGCTGGGGCTGGTTCGCCGCCTTTGTGTATTGCGCGTGTGCCGCGCTGCGGCTGGCACGTTTCAACGTGAACACCAGTGTGGTGGACAAACGTTACTTCCAAGGTTTGCCTTCGCCAGCGGCGGCGGCACTGGTCGCTGGCCTGATCTGGGTCATGAATGACCTGGGCTACAGGGGCAGTGATCTGCAATGGGTCATGTTCGGCTTGGCGCTCTATGCGGGCCTGACCATGGTGACCAACGTGCCCTTCTATAGCTTCAAGGACGTTCACATGAAAAAGAGCGTGCCCTTCGTGGTAATCGTGATGATCGCCCTGGGCATAGCCGTCATCAATGTCCACCCTCCCATTGTGATGTTCGGCATGTTCGTGATCTATGGCCTGAGCGGCTACATCATCTACGCATGGCGCCGCGCCAAGGGTCAGCCCACCAGCGTCATCAGCACCTCCACCGAGGAGCCCGATGAGCGCGGCTTGCACAAGTGAGAGTTGCGCCCGGTTTTACTGCCCGGCGTCAGCTTGTGCTACATTGACGCCCATGAACCGAATTTCGCTGGCCCTACTGCTATCCCCCGACGGGCGGAGACGGTAGCGCACGCGTTCACCTGACAACGGCCCGTTTGCACCAGCAGCGGGCCGTTTTGTTTTGGGGCTGCTGGTTCACCTGAAGTACTCGAGAGATGACCATGTTGAAAAATCCCGCTAGCAAATACCGACCCTTCGCACCGGTGCGCCTGACAGACCGCACCTGGCCCGATGCGGTGATCACCCGCCCCCCCACTTGGTGCAGCGTCGATCTGCGCGATGGCAACCAGGCCCTGATTGAGCCCATGGACATCGCGCGCAAGCTGCGCATGTTCAATGCCCTGGTGGCCATTGGGTTCAAGGAAATCGAAATCGGTTTTCCTTCGGCATCGCAGACCGAATACGACTTCGTGCGCAAGCTGATCGACGAAGACCTGGTTCCCGACGACGTCACCATCCAGGTGCTGACACAGGCGCGCGAGCCCCTCATTGTCCGCACCTTTGAATCGCTGCTGGGCGCCAAGCGGGTGATCGTGCACCTGTACAACGCCACCGCCCCGGTCATGCGCAAGGTGGTGCTGGGTCTTGATGAGGACGGCATCGTTGAGTTGGCAACCAGTCATGCCCGCCTGTTCTCGCAGTTGTCGGCGCGCCAGCCCAACACGCACTGGACTTTCCAGTATTCACCCGAGATGTTCTCCGGCACTGAGTTGCCCTTCGCCAAACGCGTCGTCGACGCCGTCACCGATGTCTGGCAGCCCACACAGGCGCGCAAGTGCATCATCAACCTGCCGTCCACTGTGGAGCATTCCACGCCCAACATCTTTGCCGACATGATCGAGTGGATGCACCGCCATGTGGCCAGGCGCGATTGCATGGTGTTATCAGTGCATCCGCACAACGACCGGGGCACCGGCACAGCCGCAGGCGAGTTTGCCGTGATGGCCGGCGCGGACCGGCTGGAGGGGTGCCTGTTCGGCAATGGCGAGCGCACTGGCAATCTCGACTTGGTCAATGTGGCGCTCAACCTGTATTCGCAAGGCGTGAACCCTGGCCTTGATTTTTCCGATATAGACGAGATCCGCCGCACGGTGGAGCACTGCAATCAGTTGCCCGTGCATCCGCGCCACCCTTATGCGGGCGATCTGGTCTACACCTCATTCTCGGGCTCGCACCAGGACGCCATCAAGAAGGCCCTGGATGCCCGCAAGGAAACTGATATCTGGGACATGCCCTACCTGCCGCTGGACCCCAAGGACCTGGGGCGCACGTATGAGGCCGTGATCCGTGTCAACAGCCAATCTGGCAAGGGCGGCATCTCGTATCTGCTGGAGAGCGAGTACGGCCTGGAGCTGCCGCGCAGGCTGCAGATCGAATTCAGCCAAGTGGTGCAGACAGTGATGGACGCCACCGGCAAGGAACTCACGGCGCACGACCTGTTTGATCTGTTCGAGCGCGAGTATGGCCTGCATAGCATTCCCGCGCCGCAGCACCAGGTACTGGAGGAAACGCAGGGCGCGGACGGCAAACTCGCCAAGCTGCAGGCGCAGGTGCAAGTGTTTGATCGCAAACTGAGCATTCAGGGCTCGGGCAATGGGCCCATCGATGCTTTTGTTCAGGCGCTGGCTGCGGCCAGCGGCGAAAATATCCGCGTGCTCGATTACCATGAGCACTCCATCGGCGCGGGCGCCAACGCCCAAGCAGTGGCCTACCTCGAACTGCGCATCGGCGAACGTACGCTGTTCGGTGTGGGCAAGGATTCCAACATCGTATCGGCATCGCTCAAGGCCATCGTCTCAGGCCTTCAGCGCGCCCAAGCAGGCACACGCAAGGAGATTTCATGGCAGACAAACTGATTATTTTCGACACCACGCTGCGCGACGGCGAGCAATCGCCCGGCGCCTCGATGACCAAGGACGAGAAACTGCGCATTGCGCGCCAGCTTGAACGCCTGAAGGTCGACGTGATCGAAGCGGGCTTCGCGGCTAGCTCCAATGGTGACTTTGAATGCGTCAAGGCAATCGCCAACGCCATCAAGGACTGCACCATCGCTTCGCTGTGCCGCACCAACGACAAGGACATCGCCCGTGCCGCCGAGGCTCTGGCCGGCGCCGAGCGCGCCCGCATTCACACCTTCATCGCAACCTCGCCGCTGCACATGGAGAAAAAGCTGCGCATGACGCCCGATCAGGTGTTCGAGCAGTCCAAGCTGGCAGTGCGCTTTGCGCGCAATCTGTGCGGCGACGTCGAGTACTCCGCCGAGGACGGCTACCGCAGCGATGAGGACTTCCTCTGCCGCGTGATCGAGGCCGTCATCAACGAAGGCGCCACCACCATCAACGTACCCGACACCGTGGGCTACGCCATCCCCGAGCTGTATGGCAATTTCATCAAGACCCTGCGCGAGCGCGTGCCCAACTCCGACAAGGCCGTCTGGTCGGTCCATTGCCACAACGACCTGGGCATGGCCGTGGCCAACTCGCTGGCCGGCGTCACCATCGGCGGGGCCCGTCAGATCGAATGCACCATCAACGGCCTGGGCGAGCGCGCTGGCAATTGCTCGCTGGAAGAAGTCGTGATGGCGCTCAAGACCCGCCGTGATTATTTCGGGCTGGACGTAGGCATCGACATCAAGCACATCGTTGCGGCCAGCCGCATGGTCAGCCAGACCACTGGCTTTGTGGTGCAGCCCAACAAGGCGGTGGTGGGCGCCAACGCCTTCGCCCATGCCAGCGGCATCCACCAGGATGGCGTGCTCAAGGCGCGCGACACCTACGAGATCATGCGTGCCGAAGACGTGGGCTGGAGCACCAACAAGATCGTGCTGGGCAAGCTCTCGGGCCGCAACGCCTTCAAGCAGCGCCTGTCGGACCTGGGTGTGCAGCTTGAAAGCGAAGCCGACGTCAACACCGCGTTCGCCCGCTTCAAGGAGCTGGCCGATCGCAAGAGCGACATTTTCGACGAGGATATCCTGGCCCTGGTCAGCGACGAGAGCGTCACGCATGAGCACGAGCAGTACGGTTTCGTCTCACTGTCGCAACACAGTGAGACCGGCGAGCGCCCGCACGCGTCCATCGTGTTCACTGTCGCGGGCAAGGAAGTGCGCGCCCAGTCCGATGGCAACGGCCCGGTCGATGCGTCTCTCAAGGCCATCGAATCACACGTCAAGAGCGGGGCGGAGATGGTGCTGTACTCGGTCAATGCCATTAGTGGCTCGACCGAAAGCCAGGGCGAGGTCACCGTGCGCCTGCAAAACTCCGGCCGGGTGGTCAATGGCGTTGGGGCCGACCCGGACATCATCGTCGCGTCGGCCAAAGCCTATCTCAGCGCGTTGAACAAGCTGCAAAGCAAGGCCGATCGGGTTGCGGCCCAGGGTTAGCGCGGATATATTAGAGAACGAAAATAAACTAGGAGAATGCTTTACGTATAATCCAGACTTAAATCAAGAAAGCCGCATAAGTCATTGATCTTGCGTAACTTTTTTGTGTTGGTTATGATCAGACCGCGTTTGTTGTGAATACAGGAGTCCATTGATGCAGAGAAAAGTCTTGACAGCGATCGGCCGGACATTCAAGCACACTGCTTCCTCGTTCGCAATTGCCGCGCTTGTCGTCGGGCTTTTTTCCAGCGCCGCACAAGCCGCCGTGTCCAAGGAGGCGGTTGCCAAGAAGAAGGCCGAGGTCGCAGCCAAGCGCGCCGGCCGCGCCCAGGCTGTCGCCAAGCGCAAGCCGGTGGTGCGCATCCAGCAAGTCGCAGCGCGTGCCTCCTACGGCCAGCTTGCCGGGCTGCACTCAGTGCATGACGGCCTTGATCTGAAATCCAGCGTTGCCCTGGTCATCGACCAGGACACCCGCGAGGTGCTCTTCAGCAAGAACGATTCAGCGGTTCTGCCCATCGCCTCCCTCACCAAGCTCATGACCGGCTTGCTCGTCAGCGAAGCCAAGCTGCCGATGGACGAGATGATCACCATCACCCAGGACGATGTCGACACTGAAAAGGGCAGCAGCTCGCGCCTGCGGGTGGGCGCCACGCTGAGCCGCGGTGAGCTGCTTCATCTTGCGCTGATGTCCAGCGAAAACCGCGCTGCACATGCTTTAGGCCGCACCTATCCTGGCGGGCTGGACGCCTTCGTCGCGCTCATGAACGTCAAGGCCAAGCTGCTGGGCATGAAAGACACGCGCTATGTGGAGCCCACAGGGCTGTCCAAGAACAATCAGTCCAGCGCACATGACCTCGCCAATCTGGTCAGCATCGCCTACAACGACCCACTGATGCGTGAGTTCAGTACCTCGCATGGCCATCAGGTTGCAGTTGGCAACCGCACCTTGCAGTACAACAACACCAATCGCCTGGTGAAGAATCCGTTGTGGGAGATCGGCCTGCAAAAGACTGGCTACATCTCTGAGGCCGGTCAATGCCTTGTGATGCAGGCCAAAGTCGCTGGCCGCAAACTCATCATGGTCTTCCTGGATTCAGCCGGCAAGCTCAGCCGCATCGCCGATGCCGAGCGTGTGCGTCGCTGGATGGAAGCCAATCATTCCATTCCTTCGGTCAACACCGTCGTTCGGCAGATCAGCGGCTGAGCCCTAGCGGCCCAGTCCGGCTTACAAATTCTTGTGTCCCAGCGCTGAGGAAATTTCCTTGGCGGTGGCTTGCAGCTTGCTCAGCCAGCCTTCATCGAGCCGATCGGCCGGAGCCGAGATGGAAAGCCCGGCGATCAGGCGGCCCTGGTCGTCGTAGATGCCGGCGGCCATGCAGCGCACACCCAACTCCAGCTCTTCGTTGTCTCTGGCAATGCCGTACTGCCGTGCCTTGGCCAGCTCGCGCTCCAGCACAGGCAACTGAGTGATGCTGTTCTTGGTGTGCCCCGCCAGTCCGGTGCGGGTGGCGTAGGCGCGCACCCGCTGTGGATCGTCCGCCGCAAGGAACAGCTTGCCGGTGGAAGTGAGATGCAGCGGTGCGTGTCCGCCAATGGCTCGCACCACCTGCATGCCCGAGCGCTCACTGAAGGCGCGCTCGACATACACAATCTCGTCGCCTTGGCGCATGCTCAGATTCACCGGCTGCTGTATATGCCTGTGCAACTCGCGCATGGGCGCCAGGGCCGCATCGCGCACATTGAGCCGGCCCTTGACCAGATTGCCCAACTCCAGCAGGCGCATGCCCAGCCGATAGCTTCCAGCCACCGGCCGATCAACGAAGCGCCCGGTGGCCAGGTCGTTGAGGATTCGGTGTGTGGTGGACGGATGCAGGCCCGTCTTCTCGCTGATCTCTTTGAGGGACACCGCCTCTTCCCGTGATGCCAGCACATCGATCAAGGCGAACATGCGCTCGATCACCTGTATCGTGGGCGTCACGTGGACGCCGGGGTCAGTTTTTCTCATGAGCAGTCGCTAAAGGAACAGCGGCTGATTTTATCATGTGAAAAACAAATTCATCAGGAACCAGCCGGATCGCGCCCCCACACGCCGTCGATCAGCACCTCATTGGGAAGGAACCTGGACTTGTAATTCATTTTCGGGCTCTGCCCAATCCAGTAGCCCAGGTACACGTGCGGCAGGCGCAAGCGCCGGGCTTGATCAATCTGCCAAAGCACGCTGTAGGTGCCGTAGCTTGCGCTGGCCTCGGGCTCATAGAAGGTGTAGACGGCCGAGATGCCATCGCCCAGAACGTCCAGAATGGAAACCATGCGAAGCTTGCCAGGCGAGCCTTCTTCACCTGGTTCGCGAAACTCCACCAGGCGCGAGTTGACCCGGCTTTGCAGCAGAAACTGCGTGTATTGGTCGATGCTGTCGTGATCCATTCCGCCGCCGGCATGCCGGCCGGTTTGGTAGCGCAGATAGAGTTGGTAATGTTCGGGCACGAAGCACAGCTTGAGCACCCGCGCCTGCAGATTGCCATGGCGTGCCCAGGCCCGGCGCTGGCTTCGATCGGGCTGGAACTGATCGCACAAGACCCGCAGTGGCACGCAGGCGCGGCAGCCGTCGCAATAAGGCCGGTAGGTGAACATGCCGCTGCGGCGAAAGCCAGTGGAGACAAGCTCGGTGTAGGCGTCGTTGTGAATCAGGTGGCTGGGCGTGGCCACTTGCGATCGGGCCTGCCGGCCCGGCAGATAGCTGCACGGATATGGCGCCGTTGCATAGAACTGCAAAGTTTGGAGCGGCAGATCCTTGAGGTGTGTCACGCGCAGGGCCGGTGCGGCAGAAGTTCGCTCCAGTATACGGGCTCGAATCGCCAGGGCAGTGCTGGTTTCCTCGTGGCCTGTGCCACTTGCGCCACAAAATCGGAGCGTGTGATTTCGCGCGCGCCCAGCGCGGCCAAGTGTTTGGTGTTCTGCTGGCAGTCGATCATGTTCACCTGATGGCGCAGGCACAAGGCCACCAGCGCGGCCAGTGCCACCTTGGATGCATCGGGCACACGGGTGAACATCGACTCACCAAACACCGCCCGCCCGATGGCGACGCAGTAAAGGCCACCGGCCAGCTTTCCATCGATCCAGGTCTCCACGCTATGGGCGAAGCCTGCGCGGTGAAGCGCCCGATAGGCGTCGACCATCTGCGGCACGATCCAGGTGCCGCTTTGCCCCGGCCGCTCGCTTTGCGAGCACGCCTTGATCACCTCATTGAATGCGCTGTCGATGCGCAGCTCGAAGTGCGGCTGTACCAGCAGCCGCGCGAGCGTCTTGCGCAAGGACCGATGCAGTTTGAACTCAGCGGGCATCAGCACCATGCGCGGGTCTGTGCTCCACCACAAAATCGGTTGGCCCTGGCTGAACCATGGAAAGATGCCAGCGCTGTATGCGCGATGCAGACTGTCCACATCCAGCGCGCCGCCCGCTGCGAGCAAGCCCGGCGCGGTCTGCGCCGCATCCCACGCCTGCGAAGCGTCGGGAAACGCATCGCCGGGTTCAAGCCAGGGAAGATTCATGAGGGGCCCGGCTCAGGTTTCCCGTGGCAGCGACGCGAAGCACTCGATCAGAGCGGCCGCATGTCTGGCGATGCGAGGCTGCATGCGCGCAGTTGGGCCTGCGACGGCCACGGCGAGTTTGCTGCCAGCCACGGTCAGAGGAATCGCCACGGCGGTAACGCCTTCCAGTGGCTCATCCCTGGACACGTACCAGCCCCTCTTGGCGCTCAGAGCCAGCTCCTTCTCAAGCGTCTTGCGGTCAACTGGCCTGGCGTCCGGGTAATCGAGCTCCTGCTTTCGAATCAGCTCATCGCGCTTGTCGGGTGACATCGCACCCAGCAAGGCGCGCCCGATGCTGCTGGAATGCAGCGGCCGCCGCTCGCCGATACGCGCGCCGAACCGAATGCCCTGGGGTGATTCCAGCAGATCGATGATCAGGGCCAGGCCCTCATGCAGCGAGGACACCACCACCGACTCATTGGTGCGGTCGCGCACCTGAAGCAACTGAGGCTCTATCAACTGCCGGATCGGATCATGCTGCGCAATGGTCTGGGCCTGATAGACGATGAGCTTGGTGGGATAGAAGCCGCGGCGCGATCCCAGTGCATAGAGGTAGCCGGCGTATTGCAGTGTGCGCACAAGTTGGTAGCAGCTTGACTTGGGCGCGTTGAGTCGTTCGGTGATTTCAGTGAGTGACAGCGCCCGCCGCGAAGCCGCGAAAAGCCCCAGCAGCTCCAGCGCGCGGGCGGCGCTCTTGGCATCTGATTGTGGTGCCTTGCGCGCGCCGACTTTGGCCGGCGCGGATGCGGCGGTCTTGGTGGCGGGCTTGGTTTTGGCGGATGGCTTGGTCACTGCGCAGATGGAGTTGAAGATTTGAGCTTAGCGCAGCTTGCGCTTGGTTGGGACTCATCGATTTCAGCAATTGACAAGTCCGCCAGTATGAACCAACATCCGTCTAATTGAACTAAGTGCGACTCGGCCAGTCTTCTCTTCTGAGGACATCGCGCCGCAGATCGCTACAGGAGACACTCAGTCGTATGGCAATTTCGAGCAAGCCCGATGCAGTCAGCCTGCGCGTGGCATTCGATGTGGGCGGCACCTTTACCGACGTTCTGGTGTCTGCCAGCGATGGGCAGGTTCTCAAGTACAAAATTCTCACGCTGCCCGAGTCCATAGGGCAGGGCGTTGCCCAGTGCGTGGTGCAGGCCATTGAGCACTTCAAGTCTGCTTCAGTCAATGGCATCGTGCATGGCACCACCGTGTGCTCGAACGCTGTGCTCGAAGGCAAGGGTGCCGTCACCGGGCTGTTGGCCACGCGCGGATTCCGCGACGAGCTTGAAATCCGTCGGCTTGGTCGCCCCGGTGTCTACGACGTGGAGTGGACCCGCACGCCGCCCCTGATCCCTCGCAGAAGGCGACTGGAAGTGACAGAGCGACTCTTCGTCACCGGCGAGGTCGATCAAGCACTCGATGAGGCTGAGGTCGTGTCTGCGGCGCAGCAGTTTCGCGCGATGCAGGTGGAGTCGATCGCCATCTGCTTCATGCATTCCTTCACCAACCCCGTGCATGAAAAGCGGGCCTTGCAGATCCTTCGCGAGCAACTGCCGACAGCCCGGGTCTGCGCATCGCACGAGGTGCTGCCCGAGGTGCGCGAATACGAGCGCGCCTCCACCACCGCGCTCAATGCCTATTTGATGCCCGTGGTTGACCGCTACCTTGACCGACTCGAGGGCGATCTGCGGCGCTTTCATGATCGTCCATTGGTCATGCAGTCCAACGGCGGCCTCATGAGTGGTGAGCTGGCGCGTTTGCGTCCGATTCACATGATTGAGTCCGGCCCTGCCGCTGGCGCATTGGCAGCGGCCAAGTTCGCGCAAGAGCTGGGCCTGGAGCGCGTGGTCGCCTTCGACATGGGCGGTACCACGGCCAAGGCCTGCCTGATCGAAAATGGCCATGCGATGGAGTCGGCCGACTACGAAGTCGGAGCGGGCATCAATGCGGGTGGCCTCACCAAAGGCGCGGGCTACGCCTTGTCGGTGTCCGCCTTCGATATCGCCGAAGTGGGCGCGGGTGGCGGCAGCATCGCCTGGCTGGACGAAGGTGGTGCCTTGCGCGTGGGGCCGCAAAGCGCGGGTGCGGTGCCTGGCCCTGCGGCTTATGCGCGGGGCGGCACCTTGCCCACCATCACCGATGCTAATTTGGTGCTGGGCTACATGAATGCCACCGCGATCGCGGGCGGCTCTGTGGCGCTGGACATTGCCGCGGCGCGCAAGTCACTGGAGCCACTGTCTGGCGCAACCGGCATGCCCTTGCTGCAAGTGGCGCAGGGCATTCACGAGATCGCCAATGCCACCATGGCCCGCGCGATCCGGGCGGTGACCAGCGAGCGCGGCCGCGACCCGCGCGAGTGCGTGATGATCGCCTTCGGCGGCGCCGGCAGCATGCACGCGGCCAATCTGGCCAGCAGCATCGGCATCAAGACCGTGTATGTGCCGCTGATGCCGGGCCTGTTCTGCGCGCTGGGGCTGCTGCTGGCCAACATGCGGCACGATCTGGTGCGCAGTTGTCCTGGCCGGCTCACGCATTTGCAGCCTGGCGCAATGGCTGATTTGTTTGAACAGATAGAGAAAGACCTGCTCGCCGAGATCGCCAGCAAGGACATGAAGGCCAGCGACTGGCAAC